>JBBRSA010000004.1:0-117142 GCA_038245855.1 Burkholderiales bacterium | reverse complement strand
GGTGAAGCCGAGGTTCACCTGTCGCCCGGCTATGCCGACATTGGCCGTTTGGGTGATGTGCGTAAGGTACCCATTGGTGAGCATTTGGCCCGGGTGCACCCGGATGACTTGGCGTGCGTCAAGCGTGCCCTCAAACGGATGGACGGCGAAATTGTGGAGCACCGTTGGCGCCAGCCCAGCGGTACCTGGATCTGGCTGCGTATGCGTATGCACCGCCAAGTCGAGCAGGGTGTGGTGAAGGCCGACTTTGCGATCGTGCAGGACATCACCGCCGAGCGCGAAGCCGTGCAGGCGCTGGCCGACCAATTGGCGGCCACCCAGGCCAGTGAAGCGCGCTTTCGCAGCCTGACCGAACTCTCATCGGATTGGTATTGGGAGCAGGACGCAAACTTCCGCCTGGTGCGCGTTGATGGCAGTCAGGTGGACGCCAATGCCTTGCCTATTGAAAGCCGTATTGGCGCCAGGCGTTGGGATTCTGGCCCACAAGGATTGACCCCCGAGCAGTGGGCAGTACACCGGGCCACGCTAGAAGCGCACGAGAGCTTTCACGACTTTGAACTGCTGCGCACCCGCGCCGACGGAAGTCCGATGTGGGTGTCCATCAGCGGTACACCTATTTGGGATGCGCAAGGCGTTTTTCGCGGCTACCGTGGCACCGGGCGTGACATCCATGCCCGCAAGCAGGCCGAGGCCGACATCGAGCGCCTGGCGTTTTACGATGCGCTCACCGGCCTGCCCAACCGGCGCTTGCTGTTGGATCGGCTTGACCAGGCGGTGGCGTCGGCTGCCCGTCACAAAAACCATGGTGCGCTGGTGTTTATCGATCTGGATAACTTCAAGGTTTTGAACGACACGCTGGGCCACCATATGGGTGACGTGCTGTTGCAACAGGTCGCCGCCCGCCTCGTAGATTGCGTTCGCGCGGTTGACACGGTAGCGCGATTGGGCGGTGACGAGTTTGTCGTCATGCTGGAAGAATTGGCGCTGCACACACCTGAGGCAACGGCGCAGGTCGACGCGATAGGGCAAAAAATATTGCGTGCACTCAACCTGCATTACGAGCTTGGTGGGCAGCTCTACCACAGCTCACCGAGCATGGGCATCACCCTGTTCCATGACCAGTTGCAAGACATCGACGAACTGCTCAAACGCGCCGACTTGGCGATGTACCAGGCCAAGGCCGCAGGGCGTAACACCCTGCGATTTTTTGACCCCGAGATGCAGGCTGCCGTGCAGGCCCGTGCGGTGATGGAGGCGGACTTGCGCCTGGCGTTGGAGCGCCAGGAGTTTTTGTTGTACTACCAGCCCGTGGTGGATGTAAGCCGCACCATCACCGGCGTGGAAGCCCTGGTGCGCTGGCGCCAGCCCCAGCGCGGACTGGTCTCGCCGGGCGAATTTATCCCGGTGGCCGAGCAGGCGGGGCTGATCTTGCCGCTGGGCCAATGGGTTTTGCAGGCCGCCTGTGCGCAGTTGGTGCGTTGGAACCATTCGCCCAACACCCGCAACCTGACCATGGCGGTCAATGTCAGCGCACGGCAGTTTCGCCACCCTGACTTCACCGCACAATTGTTGGAACTGCTGCGTGTGAGTGGCGCCAACCCGTTTCGCCTCAAGCTCGAACTCACCGAAAGTATGTTGCTGACCGATATTGAAGAGGTGGTCGCCAAGATGGGCGAGATTCGTGCCACGGGGGTCACCTTTTCGTTGGACGACTTTGGTACCGGGTATTCGTCGCTGTCGTACCTCAAGCGCTTGCCGCTGGACCAGCTCAAGATTGACCAGTCGTTCGTGCGCGATGTATTGACCGACGCCAACGACGCGGTGATTGCGCGCACCATTTTGTCGCTGGCCCAAAGTCTGGACCTGGGCGTGGTGGCCGAAGGCGTGGAAACCGAAGGCCAGCGTGCGTTTCTGGTCGAAAGCGGCTGCAAGGCCTTTCAGGGCTATCTGTTTGGCCGCCCGGTGCCGGTAGAGCAGTTGGTGCTGCCGACGGAGTAAGTCGGCAGCGTGGGATTTTGGCGTGCGGGCTTAGGGCTCGCCAGCGCTGGTGTCGTCGTTTTGCGTCGGTTGCTCAGTGGGCTGCGTCGCATTTTGGCGCAGGGCGGCTTTCTCCCCGGCGCTGGCGAACTTGCTGTATTTGCCCAAAATGCTGGTGAGCTGACCGTACACACGGGGCGTGCCGGCCAGGCATTCTTGCTGGTCCAAAAAGTCGGCTTCACCGGTGAAGTTGCCCACTAGGCCACCGGCCTCGGTCACCAGCAAAGAACCTGCGGCCACATCCCAGGGCTGCAAACCGGTTTCAAAAAAACCTTCGGTGTAGCCCGCAGCCACATAAGCCAGGTCCAGCGCGGCAGCGCCCGGGCGGCGCAGGCCTGCGGTGCGCTGCATTACCTCGCCCATCATGGACAGGTATTTAGAAAAATTGTCGCCGGGGCGGAAGGGGAACCCGGTCGAAATGAGCGAATCTTTAAGCTGAATACGTTTGGAGACGCGGATACGGCGGTCGTTGAGGAACGCACCGCGCCCTTTGGTGGCGGTAAACAAGTCGTTGCGGGTGGGGTCCAGCACGACGGCTTGCTCAATCTTGCCGCGCACCGCCAGCGCAATGCTGACGCAGTACACCGGCAGGCCGTGGATGAAGTTGGTGGTGCCGTCCAGCGGGTCGATGATCCAGACGAACTCAGAGTCTTTGGCGCCATGCTCGCGGCCCGATTCTTCGGCCCAGATGCCGTGACCAGGGTAGGCGGTGAGCAGGGTTTCTATGATCGCTTGCTCTGCAGCGTGGTCTACCTCGGTGACGAAGTCGTTGGCGTTCTTTTGTGAGACGCGAACGGATTCGATATCGAGCGCGGCGCGGTTGATGATGGAACCGGCAGCGCGGGCAGCCTTGACGGCCACGTTGATCATGGGGTGCAGATTAAGCGACATATAAATTGTGGGTAGGCGGGGCGTCTCAAACAGCGATGCCCCACTGGGGATAAGAACGGTCGGTGCGCACGGCGATGCGGGCGGCGACAATAGCGGGATTTTACCGGACCTATCGCCTGCAGCGCCGCGTACCCATTCAGAAGCCATGAAAACCCGATTTATCCTCATCAACACCAGCCACGCCGGCAATGTGGGCGCCACCGCCCGCGCCATGAAGACTATGGGGTTTGATGACATGGTGCTGGTCGCGCCGCGCTGGGCCAATGTGCTGCGCCGCGAAGAAACCATTCAGCGCGCCAGTGGGGCGCTGGATGTGCTGGACAAATGCCGCATCGTCGAAACCCTGGATGAGGCCTTGGACGGACTAACCCACCTGTGCGCCACGGCCATGGTCCCGCGCGATTTTGGTCCGCCCACGACTACGCCCCGGGTGCATTTTGAAGCGCTATCAAAATCGGAGCTGCTTGCGCAGTCTGCACGAGGGCTAGAGGGCGATTTGGCACTCAATTTTCCGCAACAAGGCATTGGTTTTATGTTTGGCTGCGAACGCTTTGGCATGCGCAACGAAGACGTGTACCGTTGCCATGCGGCCCTGAGTATTCCCAGTAACCCGGCATTCGCGTCGCTCAACATTGGCGCAGCAGTGCAGGTGATTGCCTATGAGTGGCGCTTGGCGCTGGGCGGGTTTGCAGACAGCGCAGGCGACGTTACAGGCGTTGCGGGCGCCACAGGGCAGGGCGATGCAGAGGCGCCCATGGCGGCCTTGGCCGATGCGCAGCAGGTGGCGGGCATGCTGGGCCATTTGGAGCAATCGCTGGTGGCACTGGGCTTTTTAGACCCCGCAGCACCCAAAAAGCTCATGCCCCGGCTTAATGCGCTGTTTAACCGTGCGGGTGTGACGCAAGAAGAAATCCATATTTTGCGGGGCATTGCCAAGGCGATATTGCAGCAAGCCACCGCCGCCAATGAAGCCGCTTTGCGAAAGGACAATCTGCCGCCGGGGCGCCCCTAGATAGATTAGCCCCCACGGGGGGCAGCGACCCGTACAGCGGTGGAGCGTGGGGGCGCTACTCGTATAGACTTATGGCCATGTTTTCTCGCCTACGCTCCGACATCCAGTGCATTCTTGACCGCGACCCCGCTGCGCGCAGCACCTGGGAGGTGTTGACTTGTTATCCAGGCCTACACGCACTCATCTTGCACCGCCGCGCCCACTGGTGCTGGAGCCACGGCTTCAAGTGGCTGGGGCGCTTTATTTCGCATATTGCGCGCTGGGCCACGGGCATTGAGATCCACCCCGGTGCCATCATCGGTGAGCGGGTATTTTTTGACCACGCCATGGGTGTGGTGGTGGGTGAAACCGCGGAGATTGGCGACGGCTGCACCATCTACCAGGGCGTGACCCTGGGTGGTACCTCGCTCTACAAGGGCGTTAAACGCCACCCGACCTTGGGTAAAGACGTGGTGGTTAGCGCCGGGGCCAAGGTGCTGGGCGGCTTTCTGGTGGGCGACGGTGCCAAGATTGGTTCTAACGCCGTGGTCATCAAGCCGGTACCGCCCGGCGCCACAGCGGTGGGTATTCCGGCGCGCATCATCCCCAGCAAGACCGGGGAGAGCGCCGACGTGAGCGACACCCAGCCCACGTTCTCTGCCTATGGCATCACCCAGGAGGACGACCCCGTCAGCCAGGCGCTGCGTGGCTTGGTGGACTCGGCCTCCGGGCAAGAGCACCAGATTGCACTCTTGTGGAAGGCGATTGAAACCCTGTCGGCCCAGCGCCCAGGAACCGATTGCGCACCTTGCGTGCCAGGCGATGCCGCCCGCAAAGAGTGTTTTGAGGCCGAGCGGCTCAACCAGTTGATTGGCAAGTAGCGTTTGTGCGGACTTGGCCCGCCGCCACGCGGCGAGGTTAAAATTGTTTTGCTATCAATAAGAGAGCTGCTTGCGCAGGTTCGGCGAGGGCTAGAGGCCGATGTGGCTTATATTTTTTCCGGACGGATGGCGCTCTTGGGTCGAAACGCCTTGCACACTGCGTCCACCGTTTCTAGGTAGGGCCCGCCAATCAGGTCAATGCAGTAAGGCACGGCGGCAAAGATGCCGTTGACCATTTGCTTGCCTTCGGCGTCTTTAAGGCCCTCTAACGTCTCTGCAATGGCCTTGGGCTGGCCCGGCAGGTTGATGATGAGGCTGCTGCCGCGAATCACCGCCACCTGACGCGACAAAATGGCAGTGGGCACAAAAGCCAAGCTGATCTGGCGCATTTGCTCACCAAACCCCGGCATTTCTTTGTGTGCCACCGCCAAGGTGGCCTCGGGCGTTACGTCGCGCAACGCAGGGCCAGTGCCGCCGGTGGTTAGCACCAAGCTGCAGCCCGCGTCCACCAGGGCAATCAGCGTGGCGCTGATGGTGGCCTGATCGTCGGGAATGAGCCGCGCATCAAAGGTAATGGGGTTGTGCAGCGCGCGGGTCAGCCAGTCTTGCAGGGCGGGCAGACCCTTGTCTTCGTACACCCCGGTAGAGGCGCGGTCGCTGACCGAGACGATGCCGATCTTGACCGCGTCTGCCAACTGGCTCACGCGTCGGCTCCGGGGTTGTGGGGGTCCTCGCGGGTGTCGGCGGAGGGGTCTGGCACATCACCGCCGCCCTGCAGGTGCTCACGCACCAGCAGAAAAATATCGCGGTAGGGGCGGCCATGGCGCAGGGCTTCGCCGGCCTTTTCGGGCTTGGCGTCTTTGCGCGCCTGGCGAACCAGGGCGCGCAGCTGTTGGCTGTCGGTGGCCGGGCTGATGTTCATCCACTGGCCCAGCGCATCGTCATCGGCAATCAGGCGGTCGCGCCACTGCTCGGCTGCGTGCAGGGCAAGGGTTGCTTGTGCAGACGGTGTGTGCTGCTCTTCCAATGCGGTGCGGGTGGCCTCCAGCGTCTCGGGGGTGAGCTGGCGCATGCGTTTGCCGATGAACTGCAGCAGGCGCCTTCGCCCTTCAAAGTTGGTGATGCGTTTGTACTCGGCCAGTGCTTCGAGCAGCTTTTCTGGCAGGTCCAGGCGCACCAGCAGGTCAGCGCGCAGCGTCAGCAGGTCTTCACCCAGCTTTTGCAGTTCGGTGCTTTCGCGCTTTAAATCAGTGCGGCTTTTATCGTCCGTTCCTTTGAGTTCACGTTTTAATTCCAAGTCGAGCTCGCTGCCTTCGGCGACGAACTTGCCCTTGACGAAATAGCCTTTTTTTAGTTTGCTCATAAGCCCCGGTATCATAGCCTCCGCTATGACCAAACCATCTTCCTCCTCCATGCCCTCACTTAATTCCAACTCAAAACCGCAGCGCAGGGCCGCCCCAAGCAAGGTTGCGGCCCCCACGGGGGGCAGGGAACCACACACCGTGGGCGACCGTGGGGGTAATGCATCCCACAGCGGCTTTGCGTTTAGCCGACCGTTTTTCGAGTCGCTGGTGGACACGGCGCTCAAACACGCCAAGAAGCTGGGCGCCACTGACGCCGGGGCCGAGGTGTCGGAAGGCTGTGGTTTGAGTGTGTCGGTGCGCAACGGCGAGCTGGAAAACGTGGAGCGCAACCGCGACAAATCCATGGGCGTGACGGTTTACGTCGGCCAGCGCCGGGGTAATGCCAGTACGTCGGATTTTTCCACCGCCGCCATTCAAGAGACGGTGCGTGCCGCCTACGACATTGCCCGCTTCACTGCCGAAGACCCTTTTGCCAGTTTGCCCGACCCCAAAGACATCGCCTCCAGCGCTGACCGCATGCGCGACCTGGACCTGTTCCACCCCTGGGCCATCACCAGCGAAGACGCCGCCGAACTGGCGCTAGAGTGTGAGGCCGCGGCGCTGGGCACCCACAAACGTATTACCAACAGTGAAGGTGCGGGCGTGTCGGCCCAGCAGTCGCACTTCTTCAGCGCCCATACAAACGGATTCAGCGGCGGCTACGCCAGCTCACGCCACTCCATGTCGGTCTCGCCGATCGCGGGTAAGGGCAAAGACATGCAGCGCGACAGCTGGTACAGCTCTATGCGCCACCCTGATGCGCTGGCTTCACCCCAGGCGGTTGGGCGTTATGCCGCAGAGCGTGTCCTAAGCCGTTTGAAGGCCCGCAAGATTGCCACGGTGGAATGCCCGGTTCTGTTTGAGTCGCCCTTGGCCGCAGGCTTGGTTGGCACCTTTGTGCAGGCCGTTAGCGGCGGTGCGCTGTACCGCAAAAGTTCGTTTTTGTTGGACTCCTTGGGTAAGCGGGTGCTGCCCAAACACATTGACCTGCATGAAGACCCGTTTGTGCTGCGTGGCAAAGGCAGCTCACCGTTTGACGATGAAGGTGTGCGCGTGCAGGCCCGCCAGGTGGTGGACGCCGGGCGTGTGCAGGGTTACTTTTTAAGCAGCTACTCGGCGCGCAAGTTGGGTATGCAAACCACCGGTAATGCGGGCGGCTCGCACAACCTGGTGTTCACCTCGCGCTTGACCAAGCCGAGCGACGACCTGGACGCCATGCTGCAAAAGCTGGGCACGGGCCTGTTTGTGACCGAGCTGATGGGTCAGGGCGTGAACTACGTCACGGGCGACTATTCACGCGGCGCCAGCGGTTTTTGGGTGGAAAAGGGCCGCATTGCCTACCCGGTGCACGAGATCACCATCGCCGGCAACATGAAAGACATGTTCAGAGGCATGGAGGCGGTGGGGGCCGATACCTACAACTACGGTGCCAAAACCGTGGGTTCGATTTTGATCAATCGGATGAAAGTGGCAGGCAGCTAAGCGCCTGCGCTAGATCGGCAATCAAGTCGTTGGGGTGCTCAATCCCCACGCTCAGGCGTACCAAGCCTTCACCGACGCCATTTTTGGCGCGCGCCTCGGGCGAGATGAAGCTGTGCGTTGTGCTGGCAGGGTGGCAGGCCAGGCTGTCTACATCGCCCAACGATACCGCTTGGGTAAACAGCGTGAGCCGGTCCAACACGGCAGCGGCTTGTGCACGCCCACCACCGGCCAGTTCAAACGACACCATGCCGCCGTAGCCCCCTTGCATTTGACGCTCAGCCAGCGCGTGCTGGGGGTGCTCACTCAAACCGGGGTAGTGGGTGCTTGATACGGCAGGGTGCGACGCCAGAAAACGGGCTACCGCCAGCGCGCCTTCGCAGTGCGCTGCCATACGCAGGGGCAGCGTTTTGATGCCGCGCAGAAGCAAGAAAGCCTCTTGCGGTGCGAGGTTGCCGCCGACCTGACCCAGACCGGTTTGGCGGATAGTGGAAACCAGAGACGCCGAACCGGCAACCAAGCCGCCCGTGGCGTCACCGTGACCGCCCAGATATTTGGTCATGGAATGCATAACCAAGTCGATGCCGTGCTCTAGCGGGCGCGTCAGGCAAGGGGTGCAAAACGTGCTGTCGGCCACGCTGACGATGCCGCGTGTTTTGCACAGCGCCGCCACCTGCGACAGATCGTGCAGGTGCAAGGTGGGGTTGGTGAGAGGCTCCACCCAAACCATGCGGGTGTTCGCAGTCAGGCTATCGGCCAACCCCTGCTTTGTGGCGTTGATGGCATGCACGCCAAACCGCGCCGCCAGCGAGCGAAACAGGCTTTCGGTGCCGCCGTACAAAGGCCCCAGAAACACGATGTCATCGCCGGGCTTGAGTAGCCCCAGCACGATGGCCGATGTGGCTGCCGTGCCGCTGCTCAGGGCCAATGCCGCTGGGGCGCCTTCCAGATCGGCCATCTTGGCCTCTAGTGCATGCACAGTCGGGTTGGCAAAGCGGCTGTAGCGGTAGCCTTTCGCGTTGCCCGCAAATAGGGCCGCACCGTGCTCCAGGGTGCCGTAGCCGAATGCCGTGGTCTGGTGGATGGGTGTTGCGATGGCGCCATGGGCCGGGTCGGGTGCTTGTCCGGCGTGGACGGCGCGTGTGCGCAGGTGGGTCAAGGGTGTTCTTTGCATAACAATGAAGAAAAAAGAAGCGAGCGATCAAGCCGTTGGGGCGGGTTTCGGCAGGAGTGTGTGGCCACAATAGTCCAAAAATGTCTGTAGCTCGTCTCGGTGCTGGAGCGCCAGATTATTCACAACGTCTTGGCCTTGGGTAGTGAGGTGCACCTCAACCTGGCGCAGATCGACTGTGCTGGTCTGGCGCCGCACCAGGTTCAGTGACTCGCAGCGCGAAACCAGGGCAACAACCCCATGGTGTTTGGCCTGCAGGCGCTCAGCCAGCTCGCTCACGCTGGCCCATTCGCGGCCAGGAAAACCCTTGATTTGCAGCAGCATTTGGTATTGCAGCGGTGTGACGTCGCTCTTTTGGCACAGCTCCTCACTGAAGCGCAAAAAAAGCCGCAGCTGGTAGCGAAAGGCAGCCAATGCCTCGAAGTCGGTCTTGACTAAGGGGTGTTTGTTGGGGCGCTGGGACATGGGGGCAGCCTGGACGATTGACTTGTGCTTGGGCATAGTTTACGAATTAAATATATCACAACATGATACAATTTTTGTATCACCGCTGTGGTGTTCGACAGTCCGTTATACGAGGTTACCTATGAATGTGATGTCATTGATGTTGGTGGCAACGTCTCCCCAAAAAGGCTGGAAGGCTTTGGGTGATGCAGCGCCGCCGCTGCTGCGATTGTTCGCGTTTTTTATTGTCCCGCTTTCGCTGCTGCCCGCCGCCATGTTGTTCCATGCGGGAACACATTACGGGGATGCCTTGGTCCCTGGGTTTTCCAGCAAACCCTGGGGCGAAGTGGCGGTTGCATTCTTCTTGACGGAAGTTTTCACGGTGCTGCTCATGGGGTGGTTGATTGCTGCGGTTGCGCGCTCTTACGGGGCACACCTGAGCATTCTGGATGCGTACCGCATTGCGGGCATCGCACCGATCCCGCTGTGGCTGTCCTCGCTCGGTCTGTTCGTGCCCAGTCTGATGTTTAACGTCGTGTTGGCTGCGCTGGCACTGGCGCTGTCGTGCACGCTGGTGTACCACGGTGTCCAAGTGCTTTGCAAAATGCGTGACGAAATTTCGGCTGCTGCCGTCACGCACACGGTGCTGGGCGCGGGCTTGATGTTTTGGGCGCTGCTGCTGGCATTTGTTGTGTTTATCTAAATCGGTACACCCCCTATGAGTTTGCGTACTGAACACGATAGCTGGGATCCAAGATCCGATTCGGCAATGAACGACCCCATTGCCGCCTACGACGCGGTGCGCCAACGCTGCCCGGTGGCCCACAGTGGGTATCTGCATTGGTCGGTGTTTCGGCACGACGATGTGCTGCGGGTGCTGGGTGACCACCGCACTTTCAGCAACGCAGTGTCCCGATACCCTTCAGTACCCAATGGGATGGACCCACCCGAACACACCCGCTACCGGCGGGTGATTGACCCGTACTTCAGTGCGCAGCGCATGCAAGACTTTGCGCCCGCTTGCCGGGACATTGCGGTAGCCCAGTTGCGCACCTTGTCTGCGGACGAGGGTGGGAGTGAGGGTGTTGTAGAGATGACCACTTTTGCACAAGATTTTGTGCTGCGCATCGAATGTGCGTTTCTGGGCTGGCCGGCTGATTTGCATGAGCCGCTGCGCCAGTGGATACGCCGCAACCAGCAAGCCACGCTGTCGCGCGAACAGGCCGCCATGGACGCGGTGGCGCTGGAGTTTGACGGCTACATCAAGGCGCTCTTGATGGTGCGCCGCGATGCCGGTGATGCAGCGCCGGACGACATCACCACCAGCCTGTTGCGCACCAAGATCGCGGGCAAAGAGCTTAGCGAGAATGACATTGTCAGCATTCTGCGCAACTGGACCGTGGGCGAACTCGGCACCATGGCCGCCAGCGTGGCGATACTGGCCCACTACCTGGCAGCGCAGCCCGCCCTGCAGCAGCAGCTGCGCACAGAGCCAGCCTTGTTGCCTGCGGCTATTGATGAAATTTTGCGCATCCATCCGCCCCTGTTCAGCAACCGCCGGATTGCCACCGAACCGACCCAAATCGGTGGGCAAGCCCTGATGGCGGGCGATCGCATTACGCTGATGTGGGCGTCGGCTAATCGCGATGAGGCCGTGTTTGGCGACCCGGATGAATTTCGGCTCGACCGCGATCCGTCACAGAACCTGTTGTACGGCGCAGGTATCCATGTCTGCCCGGGTGCACCGCTGGCCCGGCTGGAGTTGTGCATCCTGATGGAAGAGTTGCTGCGCCGCACGCAGTGCCTTGAGATGGTGCCCGAGCAGGCGCCGCAGACGGCCGTGTATCCGGCCAGCGGCTTTGCGTCGCTGCCATTGCGCATTGAGTGGCAGGCGGACGCGTATTAACCCGCCAGCGCGGTCTTTACCGCAGCGGATACGGTGCCCATCTCGGCTTTTCCCGCCAGCTTGGCCTTGACCACGCCCATCACCTTGCCCATGTCGCCTGGGCCCACTACACGCCCCAGCTCGGCGCCCAGCTCGGCCACGATGGCTTTGACGGCGCTCAGCACTTCATCGGCTGACATGCGCTGGGGCAGGTAGGCCTGCAATACCGTCAGCTCAGACGATTCTTTGTCAGCCAGATCCATGCGCTCGGCCTTGGTGAAGGCCTCAATGCTGTCTTTGCGCTGCTTGATGAGCTTGTCCACAATGGCGACCACCATGGTGTCGTCTAGTACCACACGCTCGTCCACTTCTTTTTGCTTGCACGCTGCCAGTAGCAGGCGAATGGTGCCCAGGCGCTCGCTGTCTTTGGCACGCATGGCGGTTTTCATGTCTTCGGTGATTTGGTCTTTGAGAGCTGACATTGCGGTGGTTCCTGAAAGAAAAAAAGGGGAATAAAAAAAGCCCGCTGGAGCGTCCCCAAGCGAGCTTTTTGGCCTTGTGAAGGCACTGAATCCGGCGACGGATTAGTACATCTTCTTGGGCAATTGCATGCTACGGATACGCTTGTAGTTGCGCTTGACGGCGGCAGCCTTCTTGCGCTTGCGCTCCGAAGTAGGCTTCTCATAGAACTCGCGAGCGCGCAGGTCAGTGAGCAAACCCAATTTTTCGATAGTGCGTTTGAAGCGGCGCAGAGCGACGTCAAACGGCTCGTTTTCTTTTACACGGATGGTTGTCATTACGTAATGTTGTCCAAAATTGTGCTGACCAGTGGCCACGGGGGGAGATCGAGCCCCACATGGCTTGTTCAGCGGTGTTCCCCGTCTTAACTAGTATTGGCCGACGGGGGATTGCCAGAATAGCCTTGAATTATAGCGTTTTTGTTCGTGCCGCTAAGCCTTGGGCGCAAGCCCAGGCACTGGCCCAAGCCCACTGGAAGTTGTAACCACCCAGCCAGCCGGTCACGTCTACCACCTCGCCGATGAAATACAGCCCGCTTTGGCGCGATTCCAGCGTTTGTGACGACAGCGCCTTGGTGTCCACGCCCCCGGCGGTGACCTCGGCTTTTTTGTAGCCCTCGGTGCCGGTGGGGGTTAGCTCCCACCGGCAGAGGCGCTCGGCCAACGCGTTAAGGGCTTTGTCAGAGGCTTCGTTAATCGGCCTTTGCCAGTTGTGCCCCAGTGCCTCACCCTGCGCTGCCCAGGTATCGGCCAAGCGGGCGGGCAGTAGGGTGGCCAATTCGTTGGCAATCAGCTTGCGCGAAGTGGCCTTGGCTTTTTGCAGCCACTGCGCCATGTCGGTGTCGGGCACCAGATTTAGGCGAATGGCGGTGCCGCTCTGCCAGTAGCTCGATATCTGCAACACACCGGGGCCGCTGATGCCGCGGTGGGTGAGTAGCAGGTCTTCCAGAAAGGCCACTTTGTCTTTTTTCGTGCCCGTTTCGATCTGCACCGGCAGTGATAGGCCGGACAACTGCGCAAACGGCGCCCAGTCCTGCTCGTCAAAGGTCAGCGGCACCAGCGCGGGGCGCTGCGCGACCACGGGCAGGCCAAACTGCTGTGCAACCCGGTAGCCCCAGTCGGTGGCGCCAATTTTTGGAATCGACAATCCGCCGCTTGCCACCACCACGGACGCACACTGGATGGTGCCATTGGTACTATCAATTTCATAGCTGCTTGCGCAGGTTCCATGAGGGCTAGAGGCCGAATATCGTATATTTTTTACGCTACAGGGCTGCCAGCGGGTAACACCACCCGCAGCGCACTCGGCCAGCAGCATCTGGATGATGTCCTCGGCTGAGCGGTCGCAAAACAGCTGGCCCTTGTGCTTCTCGTGAAAAGGTATCTGGTGCTTTTGCACCAGTGCCAAAAACTGCGCCGGGGTGTAGCCCGCCAAGGCCGATCGGCAAAAGCGCGGGTTCTCGCCCAGAAAGTTAGCAGGGCTGGTGCCCAGGTTGGTGAAGTTGCAACGCCCACCACCCGAGATACGGATTTTCTCGGCGACCTTGTCGCTGTGGTCCAGCACCAAAACCTTGAGCCCTAACTGGCCCGCCACGCCCGCACAAAACAAGCCAGCGGCACCGGCGCCTACGATCACCACATCAAAACTATGCATGGGTGGCAGTGTAGTGGGTGCGCCCCCCCCCACCACGCTATGCGTAGGTGACAGCGCCGGGGTCGAATATCCATTACGATGTTCGGCCCATCTTGGCCAGAATTCGAAGGAGCAATCGTGGAACTGACTATCAATGGCAAGGGCGTTCAAGTGGACGCTGACCCCAACATGCCCTTGCTGTGGGTGCTGCGCGATGTACTCAACATGACGGGCACCAAGTTTGGCTGCGGCATTGCTGCCTGTGGTGCCTGCACCGTGCACATTGATGGCCAGGCGGTGCGCTCCTGTGTGATGCCGGTGTCTGCCGTGGTGGGCACGCAGATTCGCACCATTGAATCGCTGGGCACCCTTGAGGCGCCCCATCGCCTGCAGGAAGCCTGGATTGCCGAGCAGGTGCCCCAGTGCGGTTACTGCCAAAGCGGCATGCTGATGGCCGCCGCCGCCTTGTTGGAACGCAAACCTGCGCCCACCGATGCCGACATTGACGAGGCCATGACCAACATCTGCCGCTGCGGCACCTACCAGCGCGTGCGCGCTGCGATTCACCGTGCGGCCGGCAACACTGCAGGAGTAGTCGCATGAAGCGCCGTACCTGGATACTGAGCGCCTTGGGCGCAACCGGCGCGTTGACCGTGGGCTGGGGCTTGCTTCCCGCACGTTCGCGTTTGGGTAAACCCAGCCTGATGCTGCCCACTGAGGGCGATGTCGCGCTCAATGGCTGGATCAAGATCAACCGTGACGGCACCGTTACCTTGGCCATGCCCAAGAGCGAAATGGGGCAGGGCATATACACCGCGCTGTCCATGATGGTGGCCGAAGAGCTGGACGTGCCGCTGAGCGCTACCCGGCTGGAGCAGGCCGGCCCCAGCGCCATCTTTGGCAACGTGGCCATGTTTGTGAACAACTCACCGTTCCATCCGTTGGAATCCGAGGGGGCGCAAAAGCCACTGGAAGTGCGAGCCGGAGAGTGGATGCTGGGCAAGATCGCGCGCGAACTGGGTTTAAGCATTACCGGTGGCTCGTCCAGCGTAGCCGATGCGTGGGAGCCGCTGCGCCAGGCAGCGGCCATTGCACGGGCCAGTTTGTTGGCCTCGGCGGCGACCCAATGGGGTGTGCCAGTGGCCGAACTGTCGGTTAAGGCGGGCGTGGTGTCCCACCCCTCAGGTAAATCGGGGCATTACGGCGAGTTTGCCAAAGGCGCGGCCGGTTTGACACCCCAAGACTTCGCCGTCAAAGATCGCAAGGACTGGACGTTGATCGGCCAGCCAGCCTTGCGGGTTGATATACCTGCCAAAACCAATGGCACGGCGCGTTATGGCATTGACGTGCGCCAACCGGGTATGTTGTTTGCATCGGTGCGTATGGCGCCCATGTTGGGTGGCACCATCCAATCAATGGACAGCAAAGCCGCGTTGGCTATGCCCGGGGTTGAACGCCTGGTCAAGCTCGATTCTTGGGGTGGCTCTACCGCCGGTTTTGCCGTGGTGGGCCTGTCTACCTGGCACACCAAGCAAGCCGCTTTGGCGGTGGATGTGCAATGGGCGCAGCGTGCGCAGGGCGCGCTTGATACCCAGCGTATCCAAGCCGATATGCAGGAGCAGCTCAAAGCACATGCCGGTGAGACTTTCTACAGCAAAGGTTCTGCCGACAAGGCCGAAGCGGCTGCGACCCGGCTCGTGACCGCCAACTACAGCGCGCCTTACTTGGCACACGCCACCATGGAGCCGATGAACTGCACCGCGCAGGTCAAAGACGGCAAGGTAGAAGTGTGGGCGCCCACCCAGGTACCCAGCACATCGCGCACCATGGCGGCCCAGGTTGCCGGCGTCTCTGAAGATGACGTCACCTTGCACGTCACTCTGCTGGGCGGCGGTTTTGGCCGTCGACTGGATGTGGACTATGTCGGCCAAGCCGTGCAGGTGGCCATGGCGTGTGAGGGCAAGCCCGTGCAGCTGATCTGGAGCCGCGAAGAGGACATGGCGCACGACTTCTACCGCCCCATGCATGTGGTCCAAATGCAGGCTGCGGTGGATGCGCACGGTGCGGTCACCAGCCTGCGTATCAAGTCGGCGGGCGACTCCATCGCCACGCGCTGGATTCTGCGCAGCTTTCCCCCCGTCGCCAAGGTGGTCGCGGGCAGTAGTTTGGTGGCGCAAGAAGGTGCGCACCCGGTGTTTGCGGTGCTCAACACCCTTGCGCCCGCCCTGGCGGCAGCGGACAAGACGGCGCCAGAGGGTTTGTTTGACCTGCCCTACGGTTTTGCCAATCAGCACATGGCGCATGTCTACACCCACATGGGCGTTCCAGTCGGATTTTTCCGCTCGGTCGGGCATTCCCACAATGCATTTTTTGCCGAAGGTTTTATTGACGAATTGGCGTTTGAGACCCAGCACGACCCATTCGTTTTTCGCGCAGCCCTTCTGGGTGCGGCACCACGGCACCTGGCGGTACTCAAACTGGCCGCTGAGAAGGCGCAGTGGGGCAAAGCCATGCCGGCCGGACGCGCTCAGGGTATAGCGCTGCACGAGTCTTTTGGCTCCATCGTGGCCGAAGTGGTTGAGGTGTCGGTAGAAAACGGCGTGCCCCGCGTGCACAAAGTGGTGGTCGCCATTGACTGTGGCACGGTGATTAACCCCAACACGGTGGCGCAGCAGATGGAAAGTGGCGTGATTTTTGGCTTGACCGCTGCGCTGTACGGCAAGATTGACATCAAAGACGGCGTGGTGCAGCAGACCAACTTCCCAAACTACCCCATGGTCAAGCTGGCCGAGGCGCCGGTGGTGGAGACCTACATCGTGCCCAGCACCGGCTCACCCCGTGGCGTGGGCGAGCCCGGTGTGCCACCTTTGGCACCGGCCGTGGCCAACGCGCTGTTTGTGCTGACCGGCAAACGGCACCGGGCGCTGCCGTTGGTGTAGGGCGGGTGCCGTGTAGCTCAGGGGCTGCCGGTGACCGGTATCAATGCCCCCTGTATTGCACGGCTTTGCGTGCTGACCAGAAAACACATCACGTTGGCGATGTCGGCGGGTTGAACCCAGTCACCTCGATTGGCATGGGGCATGGCTTGTCGGTTGGCGGGTGTATCAATGATGGACGGCAACACCGCATTGACGCGGATACCTGAAGGGCCCAGTTCTGCAGCCAGGCTTTCTGTCAGGTTCATCACTACGGATTTGGACGCGGTGTAAGCGCTCATGCTGGCACTGCCATGCAGTGCCGACAGGGCTCCCACGTTGACGATGCAACCGGCCTTGCGTGCCTTCATGTCGGGCACGATCGCTTTGATGACGCTGCGCAGGGTGACAACGTTGCGCTGAAACATGGCATCCCATTGGGCATCGTCGGGATCATGGCCCATAACCCCCATGGCAAAACCACCGGCGATATTGAGCAATGCATGGATGGGGGGCAGCTCCGCAACGATGTCGGTCACCGCGCTGACATCAGCCAAATCCACGCTATGGCACGAAAAGTTCGCACGCGTTTCCTCGGCAAAGGCCAGGTCGAGTAAAAACACAGTGGCACCCAGTGACTTGGCACACTGGGCAGCGGCCCGACCCAAGACGCCGTTACCGCCGGTGATGAGAATGTTCTGACCGTGTAAGTTCATCATGTTGAAGTGGGTGCTTGCGAGTCATCGTAGGGGCGGCCTCCGAATTTCAACGCGGTTTCTTTACGACTCGATTGAAAGAAAGGGTAGAACATCTGGTGGTACCAGCGCTCCTGCCCAAAGAGTTGGTCGTCGATCAGCCCTACCTTGGCCGGAAATTTGCGGGTGATGTGGGCCGTGCCCAGCAAGATATCCCAGATGAACATCAGATTGCCGAAATTGCCCTTGTAGTGGCCAATGCCGTCGTCATTGGTGATGGCATGGTGGGCCCAATGGGTCGCCGGTGTGGAGATGGTCCGCTCTAGCACCCACATCAATGGGCGTAAGGCGCGAATCTTGTACAAGGGCTCGTCCCAACGCCACGCGCAATGCGCACCCAAAATGACGCCAATTTTGACGACGATGTAGGCCGCATAGATCATCCCAAACCCGAGATACACAAAAACACCTGCAATCCATAGCCCAGGCATCAGCATGTAATAAAAAAAGTTGTTGCGGTAGGTCACGCGAATGCTCATGTAATCTGCAGAGTGGTGCGCGCGGTGCAATGGCCACAGCAGAGGCGTGTGCGATGCACGGTGCCACAAGTATTGGGTCAAATCGTCTCCCACCAGCAGCAGCCCTAGCATGGCCCATACCGGCCAATTTGCCCATGCTCCGCGCATGTCGGGAATCAGCCAGGCGCACAATTTCCCGGTCACCAAGAGTGCGATGGGTTGCGCGATGGCAAGCAGGCTGATGAACATGAGCAACTCCAACTTGGTGTCATTGCCGTTAGCGGTCACGGTGTCTTTGTAACGCCGTGTCACCCACTCCATGAGTGCGAAGCCAAATATGAGGCATGCGATCAATACGTTTTGCAGCTTGTGGGGTTCCATGGTCTTGCTCCTAGGTTTGACTTCTGTTTTTTTAGAGCCCGGCGTGCGGATGCTGGGTCCTTGGCGGTATTGTGAAATTCCATTGACAATCTGTCTAATGCATTTATTACAAAATATCAATGCACTGGATGCATAATTAGTGCCCACTATCTTTTAATCGGCATGGATATCAAACGACTCAAACACTTGGTAGCCCTCGCGGACGCCCGCAATTTCGGTCGGGCCGCTACCCAGTGCCACCTGACGCAGTCAGCCTTCAGTCGCAGCATCCAGGCCGCAGAGGATGAGTTGGGGCTGCAACTGTTCGACCGTGGCACGGTGGAGGCAAGCTGCACCGATGCGGGTGCCTTTGTGGTCGAACGCGCACGAAAGCTGCTGTTTGAGAGCCACTGTCTGGAGCGTGACGTCAGCCTGTACCGTGAGCGTTTGATTGGCGATCTGGCCTTTGGTGTGGGGCCGTTCCCGGCTGCCACCATGGTGCCGGCGCTATTGACGGAAATCCGCACCCGCCACCCAGGCGTGTGTGTGCAGGTGGAGGTGAACAATGCTGACCATCTGATCGCGCATTTGCGCGCCGAGCAATTGGACTTCTATATGGCGGATGTGCGCAACGTGGTTGCGTCTGCGGATCTGGTCGTTACCCGGGTGGCACGCCTATCGGCGGGGTTTTACGTTCGTGTGGGCCACCCCCTGCTGGCGCAGGGCCAGATCAACGGTGTCGCGTTGTTACCCTATGGCATTGCCAGTGTGCGTCTGCCGGAGTCTGTGCAAGTGAGTTTGGGGGCATTGTTAGGGTTGGGAGAGGGTCAGCGCCTGCCACTGGCTGTGGAGTGTGATGACCTGACCCTGCTCAAGTCACTGGCCATGACAACTGACACGGTGATCGGCAGCACCGATGGGGGCTCTGTGGAGGATGTGCAGGCGGGACGCTTGGTGCGGTTGGAAATTGTCGACATGCCTGCGCTGTTTGCCGATATGGCCATCGTCTCGCTCAAAGGGCGAAGCTATTCGTTGATGGCGCAATTTGCCGTTGACTTCATGGTGCGGCAAGCACAACCCATGACGCAAACGACTGCGCCACGCCCCTAGCAAATTTCCTTATCGGGTCAGTAGGCGGGCCACCGCCTTGGGGTCGAGCCCATACATGTCGGCAAATGCATCGACTGTTTTGCCACTCGAAGTGAAAGCGCGCTGCATGGCTTCGGCTTTGGCGCCGCGCTCTACCGCTTCGGCCAAGGCCTCATCCAGCAGGGCGTTGGCGGCGTCGTCTTTGCTGCGCACCAGGTCGGCGTAGTCGAGGGCGCTCAAACCGGATGCCTCAAAAGCTTTGACCATGCGCTGGCGCAACTTGGGACGCAGGTCTTCACCGCCACGGCCTTGGCGGCGTTTAAACACTTCTAGCAAGGCGTGGTGCACATGCTCAGGCGCCATGGCCTCAACCGGCTTGCCTTCTAGGTCGTGGCGCTGCTGGCCAGTGGACACGGCACTCAGGTAACGGGTAGAGCGGGTGTGCAAGGAAAGTGCCGCTTTGAGGGCTTCGCGTTCAAAAATGTTGGGGTTAGCGTCTTGCAGGTCTTGAAAAATGCCGCGCTTGAGCGGCAAAAACTGCGCACCGAACAGGGCGGGGTACAGCGCAGCAAGTTGTTCCAGGACGGGCATCACGTCCGACTTGGCGGGGCGTGATTTGGTTACAGAGGCGGTGTTGGTGGCGTCAGCGGCGGTAGATTCGGTCATGGTGCAAGGCAGTCATCAGGAGGAAAGCCCTCCATCATGCCATCCATTGCATCGGGATGTGCGCAGCGGCCACGCCTTGGATGACATTACCCACCACAATCACGCTGGGGCTAGCCAGGTTTTCGCGGGTAATAGTGGCATACAAGTCGGCCAGTTTGCACACTGCGTGGCGCTGCTGGGGTAGGCTGGCGTTTTGAATAATGGCCACCGGCGTGTCGGCTGGTAGGCCGTGCAGCAGCTCGTATTGGATATGGGCCGCACCGCTGACACCCATGTAAATCACCAAGGTGAGTTTGGCGCTGTGCGCCGTCGCGGCCAAGGCGCGCCAGTCGGTGCCGGTATCACCCGGCTTGGCGTGGCCGGTGACAAACACCACGCCGTGGGCGTATTCACGGTGGGTGAGCGGCACATTCAGCGAGGTAACCGCCGCCAAGCCTGCGGTTATGCCGTTGACGACTTTTACCTGTACGCCAGCGGCTTGTAAATGTTCGACCTCTTCGCCGCCACGGCCAAACATAAAGGGGTCGCCGCCCTTGAGGCGCACCACGTTTTCGCCCTCGGCCGCTGCGGTGAGCATGAGTTTTTCAATAAACGACTGGGGGGTGGACTTGCAGCCTCCGCGCTTGCCCACATAGACCACGCGGGCCGTGGACGGTGCCAATGCCACGATGGCTTCGTTGACCAAATCGTCCACCAGCAGCACGGTGGCGGCTTGAATGGCTTTGAGTGCTTTGATGGTTAGCAGCTCTGGGTCGCCCGGGCCAGCGCCCACCAAGGTGACTTGGCCGCGCGATGCGGGGTTGGAGAGGTCGTGCGTCATAGTAATGACACCATACGCAAGATGTGGGCCACTTGCAAAGCGATCGGCGCTGGCACCGCTTGGGCTCCGCTGAGTACGCGGCGAATGTAGTCGGCGGTGCTGGCCGCGTCGATGGCGGTGGGAAGATCGGGCAGGGTGGTTAAGGGGCCTGCTTGGTGGGTGTGTAAATCAACGGCTTGTCCGCCCACAAAGCCTTGCATCACCGGCGTACGCCGGGGGTCGGCCACGGCCTCGCCCTCGGTGCCGCGCAGCAGCAGGGCGTTACTGCCCATCAGGGCCAGGGTTTCGGCCATGGACACGGCATATTCGGGGTGGGTGTAGCTGGTGACCAGCAGACTCTTGCCCGCGCAAGGCGCCATGAGTTTTACCAAGCTGTGGGCCGAATTGCGCACCCCAATGGTGCGGCGCACCGCGAGCATGCGCTCCAAACCCGGCAGCAGCACCGCAGTTGGCATAAAGGCCACGCTACCGTTTGCTATTGAAGTGATAGCGGATTGCGAAGGTATGCCGAGGGCTAGCAGCACTTCTGACGTAAAAATTCGCTTGGACTCGGTGGGTGTTCCATGCACCAGCACGGGCAGACCTTCGCGCGCCAACAGCAACGCCAGCAGCGGCGTTAAACCGGGTAGTTTGCGTGCGCCGTTGTAGCTGGGGATGATTACCAGTGGCGTGTCGCCTGCGGGTATGGCCGGTATACGCTGGTGGGTGGCGTCCAGAAAACCCGCCATTTCGTCAGCGGTTTCGCCTTTGACACGCATGGCCAGGCAGAAGGCGCCCATCTCTAGGTCGGTAATGCTGCCGTCCAGCGCCTGGCCGAATAGGTCAGTGGCCTGCTCGCGGGAGAGCGCACGCGCACCATCTTTGCCACGGCCGATTTCTTTGATGTAGTGTGCAATACCCATGGGTACATTGTCCCCGAATTGGCGCCATCTGCAGGTGAACTTCCTGCGTCACGCGTGCTTAGGCATTCAGCACGGTCTGGGCATGTGGCATCGACATTCGCACCAGGCGCTTCACTTCGGGCAGGCAAGAGCCGCAGTTGGTGCCGCATTGCAAGGCGGATTGCAGTTGCTCCAGGCGCTGGCTTTCAAAGCCGGTGCATTGGGCGAGTTGGGTGGTAATAACCGCATCGGTGATGTTGAAGCAGGTGCAGACTTGCTTGCCACGCGATTGCACCGCCACCGGTGGTTTGGCGCCCGGCACCAACAACAGGCGGCCATAGGCTTGGGCGGGCAATTCGTCTTGCAGCAGGGTGGTGATCCACTTTTGTGCGCTGGTGTCACCGGCCAAAACGAAAGCGTTGAGCTGCACGTTGGCCTGCACGCCTGCAGATGCGGGCAAGCGCTGCAGCTGCACGGCGCGGCGCTGACCACGTTTTTTGTCGGCGTAGCGCAGCACATCGGCACCCTGCAACCCAAACAGTTGTTCGATGGCCGCCAACACCGCGTCTGCGGGGGCTTCGTAGCCCGCCGCGCGCAGCAGCAAGCCGTTGCGCTCACGTCCAAATGGGGTGCAACTGGCATATGAAAATTGCCCCATCAATTCTTTGACCTGCTCGCGCGCATGCAGGTATTGATCGTCTGCAAACCACGCCACCGCCAACAAGGACCAGGGCAATTCGGCCTTGAGCACTTTGATGGCTGCGTGCTTAAATTCGGGTTGCTTAGACGTGGGGCAGTATGCGGAAGTCGTTAGGGCGTTGACACCCATCAGGCGTTGCCCGGTGCTGCTGAGCCCCGTCAGAAATTCCTCGCCCCAGTGCATGGCCATGAAGGTCTGATGCGGCTGCAGCGCGTCGCTGGCCTGAACCGGCACCACGATGGCGCCCCGTTTGCCGGTGACATGCACCAAATCGCCATTGTTGAGTGCCTGTCGTGCCATGTCCTGCGGGTTCATGTCGATGCGGGGCTCAGGCACATGGCCGAACAGGCGGCCTAGGGTGCCGGTGCGGCTCATGCCGTGCCATTGGTCGCGCAGGCGCCCGGTGGTTAGCGAGTACGGATAGCGCGACTCGCGTGGCTCCGCTACCGGTTGGTAGACGGTGTTGGTAAAGCGTGCCTTGCCGTCGGCGGTGGGGTAGATGCCATCGCTGTAGAGTCTGGCCACGCCGTGGGAGTGGCCCTCGGGCAGCGGCCACTGCTGTGGGCCTTGTGCGGCGAGCATGGCGTAGCTCAAGCCGGTGATGTCAAGATCGCGCCCACGGGTGGATGCACGGTGTTCGTTCCATATCGACTCGGCGTCCGTATACGGGAACAGTCCTTCGCGGCCCAGATTCTTTTCCAGGCGGTGCGCAAAGTCCACCACGATGGCCCAGTCGTGGCGTGCGGCGCCGGGGGCGGCTACCGCAGCGCGCACACGGGAAATGCGGCGTTCACTGTTGGTGACGGTGCCGTCTTTTTCGCCCCAGGTGGTGGCGGGCAGCAGCAGGTCTGCATAGCGGGCGGATACCGTCGTCGCAAACGCTTCTTGCAACACCACGAACTCGGCGCGCTCCAGCGCGCGGCGCACGGTGGTTTGGTCCGGCATGCTTTGCGCGGGGTTAGTACATGCAATCCAGAGGGCTTTTATTTCGCCGTCGGCAGCCGCTTGAAACATCTCGATAGCCGTCTTGCCGGGCTTCTCAGGCACCGATGGCACACCCCACAGCGCTGCCACCTCGGCGCGGTGTGCGGGGTTGCTGAGGTCGCGGTGGGCTGAGAGCAAGTTGGCCAGGCCGCCCACTTCGCGCCCGCCCATGGCGTTGGGCTGGCCGGTGAGGGACAAGGGGCCGGCACCGGGCTTGCCGATCTGACCGGTGGCCAGATGCAGATTGATCAGCGCCGCATTTTTTGCGGTACCGCTGCTCGATTGGTTTAAGCCCTGGCAATACAAGCTCAGGGTGGGCGTGCGGGTACCGCCTTTGCCTTGGTGCAGGCCGGCAAACAGGCGGGTAGCCTGCTGCAGCGCTTCTTTGGTGATGCCGCAAGTCTCTGCTACGGCAATCGGGTTGTAATCCTGCAGCGTGGCTTTCAGGGCCTCAAAACCACGGGTGTGTGCGGCCATGTAGGCATCATCGAGCCAGCCTTCCCACGCCATGATGTGCAGCATGCCGTTAAACAGCATGACGTCGGTTCCGGGTTGTATGGGCAGATGCAGGTCGGCAAACTCGGCCGTGTCGGTCTTGCGTGGGTCGCACACAATGACCCGCAGTCCTGGGTTGGCCTTCTTGGCGTCTTCGATGCGGCGAAACAATATCGGGTGTGCGTACGCGGTATTTGATCCTGCAATAAAAATGCATTGCGCGTGTTGCAGGTCGTCGTAGCAGGCGGGCGGCGCGTCAGCGCCCAGCGTTTGTTTGTAGCCCGCCACGGCGCTGCTCATACACAGGCGTGAATTGGTGTCGATGTTGTTGGTGCCAATGAGGCCTTTGGCCAATTTGTTGAAGACGTAATAGTCTTCGGTCAGCAACTGGCCGCTGACATAGAAGCCCACCGCGTCGGGCCCGCTCTCGGCAATCGTGCGGGCGAATACGCTGCTGGCGTGATTGAGCGCCTGGTCCCAAGAAATGGCGGTTGTGGCGCCGCCACGTTGCGGTCGCAAAAGGGGCTGTAGGAGCCGTGTTTGGTGCTTGATGGCGTCACTGGCGGTCAGTGCCAAGGTTGAGCCTTTGGTGCACAAGCGGCCAAAGTTGGCCGGGTGGTCGGGGTCACCCCGCACGCCCACAATACGTTCACTGCCGTCATTGCCGCGCTCGGTTTCAATGATGACGCCACAGCCCACGCCGCAGTAGGGGCATGTTGAGCGGGTTTGCGCCGTGCGGTTGGTCGAAACAATGGGAATCACCATGGGGTGTTTGCTCAGGCGTGGCTCTTGCAGCCGGGTCCGGCCACGGGCGCAACGGCATCCAGTGCATGGGTCGCCAGTTCAGCGTGGTTCAGGTGTACCACGTTGTCCACTACCTTCACTTGGAACTTGGCCGTGCAGCCCTCATCGGGCGCCGCAGCTTGGCCGGTGCACAGGCCAATGGTCCAGTTGTGCAGGGGGCAGGCCACACTGGTGCCAAACACAATGCCTTGGCTCAGGGGGCCGCCTTTGTGGGGGCAGCGGTCCAGCAGGGCAAACACCTCGTCTTGGTCGTTGCGGAACACCGCCACATCCATGCCCTTGTCGCGGCTCACACAGCGCGAACCCAGAACCGGGATGTCGCTGACCAGACAAATCTTTTTCCACGCATTCATTTTGCTATTCCTTTTGTAGCTACCCGCGCATGTTTGGCGAGGGCTATCGGCCTATTTGGCTATAAATTTTTGGGGCTTTGGCTTAAGCTGGCAGCTTGTCGAACTGGCGCACATCGACCTTCGCGTCTTGGAAGTCGAACCACGGGTCAGGCTCGCCATCGAGCGCGGCTTGCAACTGCGCCCACAGCACTTTGCGGCCAGCTTCGTCTTCCAGAATGCGCTTCTTCACGTAGTCCATACCCACGCGGGCCACAAAATGCACTGTGCGCTCCAAGTACCAGCCCTCTTGGCGGTACAACTCGCAGAATGCGCCGGTGTATTCCAGGACCTCGGCGCTGGTTT
Source organism: Burkholderiales bacterium (assembly GCA_038245855.1). GTDB lineage: Bacteria > Pseudomonadota > Gammaproteobacteria > Burkholderiales > Burkholderiaceae_C > Allorhodoferax. Next base: position 92,187 of record JBBRSA010000004.1, on the reverse strand, counting down.
TGACCTTGACCAGAAAGTGCGCCACCTCGGTCTTGATACCGCCGTTGCCGCCGATGTACATCTCCCAGCCGCTGTCCACCCCGATCACACCGACGTCTTTGATGCCAGCTTCCGCACAGTTGCGTGGGCAGCCTGAAACCGCAAACTTGACCTTATGCGGGGCGTACATGCGCCACATGGCACGCTCCAGGTCTTTGCCCATTTGGGTGCTGTCTTGCGTGCCCATGCGGCACCACTCACTACCCACGCAGGTCTTGACCGTGCGCAGCGCCTTGGCGTAGGCGTGACCGGATGGCATGCCAATGTCTTTCCAAACATTGACGAGGTCTTCCTTCTTCACGCCCAGCAAGTCGATGCGTTGGCCGCCCGTGACTTTGACGGTGGGAATCTTGTACTTGTCCACCACATCGGCAATCTTGCGCAGCTCGTTGGCCGTGGTCTCGCCCCCCCACATGCGGGGGATGACAGAGTAGGTTCCGTCTTTTTGGATGTTGGCGTGGCTGCGCTCGTTGATGGCGCGGCTTTGTGGGTCGTCCTTGGCTTCTTTGGGCCAGGTGCTGATCAGGTAGTAGTTGACCGCTGGGCGGCAGCTGGCGCAGCCGTTGGGTGTTTTCCACTCTAGAAAATTGAACACGTCGGCAATGGTCAGCAGCTTATTGCCCTTGATGGCGTCGCGCACGGCCTGGTGGCCGTAGTCGGTGCAGGCACAGATGGGTTTTGTTTTGGGGGTGGCCGAATAATCACCCCCGGCGGTGAACATCAAAATTTGCTCTACCAGCCCGGTACACGAGCCGCACGATGCACTGGCCTTGGTGTGTTTGCGCACTTCGTCCAGGGTGAACAGGCCTTTCTCGCGGATGGCTTTGCAGATGGTGCCTTTGGTGACGCCATTGCAGCCGCACACTTCCGCGTCGTCGGGCATGCTGGTGGCCTTGTTGTGGCCCTCGTGCCCGGCATCGCCCAGGTGGTTTTCACCAAACATTAGCTTGTCGCGGATTTCGGCCACGCTGCGGCCTTCGCGCAGCAGCTTGAAGTAGTAGCTGCCGTCCACGGTGTCGCCATACAGGCAGGCACCCACCAGCTTGTCGTCTTTGAGCACCAGTTTTTTGTACACGCCACCAAAGGGGTCGCTCATGACGATTTCTTCAGTGCCCTCACCACCCTGAAATTCGCCCGCGCTGAACAAGTCAATGCCGGTAACCTTGAGTTTGGTGGAGGTGAGCGAACCGGTGTAGCGCCCAATGCCGTACAGGGCCAAATGGTTAGCCGCCACTTTGGCCTGCTCAAATAAAGGCGCTACCAGGCCGTAGGCAATGCCGCGGTGGGCGGCGCATTCACCCACCGAGTAGATGCGCCCGTCGGTGGTGGTCTGCATGGTGTCGTTCACTACAATGCCCTTGTTGCAGTGCAGACGCATGGATTCGGCCAGCTCCGTATTGGGGCGAATACCCACGGCCATGACGACCAAGTCGGCGGGGGCCAGTGTGCCGTCTTTGAACTTAATGGCCGTGACGCGGTTGCCGTCAGGCCCACCACCACCCACCAGCTCCTGGGTCTGCGCACCCATCAAAAATTTGAGCCCCCGGCTTTTGAGCGACTTCTCCAGCATCTTTGCCGCTGTGGTGTCCAACTGGCGCTCCATCAGCGTGGGCATGACGTGCACCACACTCACCTCCATCCCGCGCAGCATCAGGCCGTTGGCGGCCTCCAGGCCCAGCAGACCGCCACCGATGACCGCCGCCTTTTTGTAGTGTTTGGCGGTCTCAATCATCTCGTTGGTGTCGGCAATGTCGCGGTAAGCGATCACACCCTTGAGGTCTTTGCCGGGTACAGGCAAGATAAACGGGTTGGAACCGGTGCACATCAAGAGGCGGTCATAACTTTCTTCGGTGCCATCTTCGGCGCGCACGATGCGGCGCACCCGGTCGACCGACACCACTTTCTTGCCCGCGTGCAGGGTGATGTGATTGTCTTTGTACCAGTCCCATGGGTTGAGCACAATTTCGTCCAAGGTCTGCTCACCGGCCAGCACGGGCGATAGCAAAATGCGGTTGTAGTTGGGGTGGGGCTCGGCACCAAAAACCGTAATCTCATACAGGTCGGGGGCAATTTTGAGCAGCTCTTCAATGGTACGCACGCCAGCCATACCATTACCAACCATTACCAGTTTCGATTTTTTCACGGGATCACTCCAAATGTCGTTACCCATGACACTGAGCAAGCTTCGTGCCAGAAAGGTTACGGTGCGGTGGAGCGCGGCACTATCGTGGCCATTGCCAATGGGGTTCGCAGCCGTGCCATGGGAGTGAGGCCGCGCAGACCACGCTCACCAGTTTGGTGCTACGCGGACAGTGTTACACCGCGCCCCGTTGTTGTCCCCAATACGCTCACAGCCAGCTTTCGGTGACTTCCACACTCGGGGTATGTGGCGCCGCAGTAGACCACTGGGGGGCAGGGCGCCACTGTGCAATCCATTGCGGCAGATCTGCGGCGGGCATGGGCCGCGCAATACCATAGCCCTGCGCCAGATCGCATCCCAATGCCAGTAACTGCTTGCCGTGGGCAATGGTCTCCACCCCTTCGGCGATGACCTCCCGGCGAAACGCCTTCGCTAAGCCAATGACGCCGCGCACGATGGCCAGGTCATCGGCGTCGGTCAGCATGTCACGCACAAAACTTTGGTCGATCTTGATCACCTTGGTTGGCAGGCGCTTGAGGTAAGTCAGCGACGAATAGCCGGTGCCAAAATCGTCCAACGCAAAATACACCCCCAGTGCTTGGCAACCCTGCATGACCTGCGAGACATGGGCCACGTCTTCCATGGCGCTGGTCTCTAACACTTCGAGCTCTAGGCACTGCGGTATGACGTCGGGTTGTGCGGCCAGCAATTTGCGTAAGGTGGCCACAAAGCCCGCATCTTGCAACTGGCGCGCACCGACGTTGACGCTGACCGAAAGGCTTAAGCCGATCGCTTGCCACTGCGACATTTGCTGCAATGCGGTGGCAATCACCCATTCACCCATGGCCACACTGACGGGCTGGTCTTCAATGGCGGGCAGGAACGCAGCCGGGGCTAAAAGGCCCTGCTCCGGGTGTTGCCAACGGATCAACGCCTCAGCACCCATGATGGCACCGGTGCGCATGTTGACCTTGGGCTGGTAATGCAGCACAAATTCACCGCGTTTGAGTGCTTGGCCAATGTGTTCTGCCGTTTCACGCCGGGTCTTCAGTGCCACGTCGTAGTCCACGTCAAACAGGTGGTAGCGGTTCTTGCCGGCCTGCTTGGCCAGGTACATGGCCTGGTCGGCGTGGCGCAGCAGCAGGTCGGCGTCGGCACCGTCTTGGGGGTAAATGGTGACGCCCACACTGCCCGACACCTGCAGACTGGTGCCGTCGATCTGCACTTCATCGGCTGCGGCGTGCAGCAATCGCTGCAAAATCGGTTCGCAGTCGCCGGGGGACTCCAGCTCGACCAGTACCGCGACAAACTCGTCGCCGCCGATGCGCGACAGGGTGTCGCCGTCGCGCAAGGCATCGCGCATGCGGGTGGACAGTGCTACCAGCAGGCGGTCGCCCATGTCATGGCCGTGCAGGTCGTTAACGGCCTTGAAGCCGTCCAGGTCTAAAAATGCCACGGCCAGAGACTGGCTTCTGCGCTGGCACTGGGCCATGGCATGCTGCAGGCGGTCGGCCAACAGCACGCGGTTGGGTAAGCCGGTGAGGGCGTCAAAGTGGGCAATGTGCTCTAGCTGGCGTTGGTGGGCTTTGATCGCGCTGATATCGCTGAACAGGGCTACAAAGTTGCGCACCAACCCAGACTTGTCGTGCACCGCGCTGACGGTACGCAGTTCGGCAAAAGGTTCACCGCTTTTGCGCCGACTCCAGAGCTCGCCGCTCCAAGAGCCGGTGCTGGCGAGCGAGGCATCCAGCACCGCATAGAAGTCGTCCCCCTGGCGGCCAGAGTCTAAGAGCTGGCGTGGCCTTTTGCCCAGCGCGTCCATACGGCTGTATCCGGTGATGGTGGTAAAGGTTTCGTTGACCTCCACAATGCGGCCCTGCGCATCGGTGATCAAGATGCCCTCGCGGGCGTGGCTGAATACCGTGGCCGCTAGCCCCAGGCGGGCCTCGGTCGCTTTGTGTTCGGTGATGTCGGCGTGCGTGCCAATCATGCGCAGTGGCGCACCGTGGGTATCGCGCTCGACGATGCTGCCTTTGGACTGGATCCAGATCCAGTCGCCATCGCGCTTGCGCTGGCGAAACTCGACCTGGTATTCCGCTGTGCTGCCCGCTACATACTGCCGGTACGCTTTGCCAGCCGCGGCGCGGTCTTCGGGGTGGGTGCGTGCAATCCAGTGGGGCAGTGTTTCGACAAAGGTGCTGGGGTCAAAGCCCAACATGGTGGCGTATTCGGCGTTGGTCAGGGTGGCGCCGGTGCGCATATTGCAGTCGTAAATGCCCAGGTTGCCAGCGGCCACTGCCAAGCGCAAGCGCTCTTCGTTGTAACCCAATGCCTGGGTACGCTCGCTCACCTTGGCCTCAAGCTCGCGTTGGTTGTGTTCTACGCTGTCGGCCATTTCGTTAAAGGCATTGGACAGCTCGGAGAATTCGCTGCTGTCCCGTGGTGTGGCAACCGCGCGTACCGACAGCTGGCCACTGCCCAGGGCGTTGGCCGCATCACCGAGCCTGCGCAAGGGCCGGGTCAGTCGGCGTGCACCAATGAAAATCAGTCCAAAAGCCAGGAAGGCGATGAGCCCCCCGACCATCAATACCGTAAACACGCGGGCGTTGAGGCCCTGCAAGGCCTCGTCTTGCGACTGAAAGTGGATCAAGGTCCAGCCGCCTTGGCCATTGAGTTGGATGTGCCGGTACACCGCGAGCTGCATAACGCCCTGTGCGTCGGGGAGCTGCAAGACGCCCTCAAAGCCATTGGCAACGGCATGGCCGCGCCAAAAGTCATTGGGGTTCACGTGGTCTTGTGGCATACGTGCCAGGGGCTCTTGACTTGCCCCCAGCACCAGCGAACTGCCCTCTTGTGTGTAGCCGGTGCGGCCATAGTCGGTGCTTGCTGCTAACAGGGTGTCAACCCGCACGGACGCCATCAAAACGCCCAACACGCCGCTGCTAGGGTATCCGTCGGCGTCCATTTGCGTGACCTGGCGCACGATGGCCAGATTGGGATGGGCATCAATGGCTACTTCTTCTGCTAACTCGATGGTGCCGGGAGCCGTAGCGCGGGTCACCAGTTCGGGCACGGCAAAAGGCTGTCCGCTTTCGTTGGCAATGGTCGACGCCAAGACCATGCCTTGTGAGTCTATCAGTCGCAGCGCGTCATATTGGCCTGGGTAAGCGCGCTCAATCCGGTCGAAAAAACGCACCAACTCGCGCCGCTGGTCCTGCACATCGGTGCCGCTCAGGGCCGCTATTACTTGCGGGCTTTCGGCCAGCAGTTTGACGTCTCCCCGACGCTCGGCAATTGCCGTTTTGATGGTGTTGAGTTGGTGGTTTGCCGATGCCTCCAATAGGCGGGTTGCCTCGACCAAGCGTTGGTCGCGCGCGCCGGTCAAATTCAGCCATGGCAGGCCTGCATACCAAACCACCAATCCCACCAGCATGGCGAGCGAAAAAACGGCGCCAAAGTGCAACGCAATACGGGTCGAAAAAGATGGCTTAAAAGGCATGGCGGCTAGGGTGCATAGTCATAAGTGCGGGTTTTAAACTGGCGTGGTTGGGCCAGCACCTGGCGCAAACCGTCATAGCCGAACGATGAAGCGACATGCTCCCATTGCGCCCCAGGGGGCAGTTGCTTGAGTGCGTCTAATAAGTCGTATTCGGCTTTGAGCGGGGTGTTCCCATTGGTCATAACGATGACTGGGGCTGACGGTATGTTCAGCACACCGTCGCGTGTGATGGCAACAATTTGCGATACCGGCAGCTTGATAGATGATCCGGTAAAAGCCTGTCCGTCTTCAAGCACCCAGCGCGCGGCCTGCTCGACGTTGGCTTGGGATTGGCGCATCCAGCCAAAGGCACGCAGAAATCCAGCGACCAATGCCCGTGCTGCCTCGGGGGACTGGTCTGCAAACGTGCGGCTAATCAAAAAATAGTCCACGCTTTGGCTGCGAAATACGATGCGGTTGTCTCGGTCGGCCGCCAGCGCCTGCGAAATGGCGGGTTCCCAGGCCGCGATGGCGTCAATCTCACCACGCGCCAGAGCGCCCGGCAATTGTCCAATGGACAAGGGCACCAAGATGACATCACTGGCCGTAAGCTGGGCTGCGCTCAAACCCTGCACCAAGGTGCTGTGCGCCGTGGACAGCGGCACATAACCAACCCGCTTACCTGCGAGCTCTTTGACCCGGTCGCCACCCCGGCTGACGATGGCATTTTGTGAAACCTCGGCCAGACCCACGATCCATACCTTTTGGGTGGACGCCACGACGACCGAGGGCATGTCGCCCACCAAGCCCGCGTCCAGCTTTTGCTCGTTGATGGGCGCCAGCATATCGGCGCCACGTTTGAATGCATGGGTTTTTAGGGGGGTGCCCAACTCAGCGAGTTGGACCTGCAAGATGCGGTCGTGCCGCATGACGGTGCCGATGACCCCGTTGGGATAGGACAAGGGCTGCACACCCATGTCCAGCGTCGCCGCATTGGCGACCAGGGCATAGCGGTCTACATAGTCCTGCGCAAAAGCAGTTCCGCAGACCAATAGCAATAGTGCGCTACTTGCAATGACTGCAAGGCGCATGAAAAAACGCTCCATGGGGTCTCCAACGAACTTCAAGACTGGGCGAATGTATTTGTAACGCATCTTACAACCGGTATCAAGCCATTCGCGCCAAATGACGGCCAAAGAAAAGGGCGATTGGTGTGTACGTTGCGTTTGTGGCAATGTCCAATTTGGTGCATGCGTAACAGTTTGGAGATAGCTGGGTTAGGCTTATGGCACTGCGGGTTCGCAGGCCCATTGTTGTGAGGGGTTCTACATGTCTTCTGTTTCATTGACCGCACTGTCTGGCATGCGCGCAGCACAAACCGCGCTGGATGCGTCCGCCCACAATGTCGCAAACCTCAACACCGAGAAATTTCGCCGCCAAGAGGTGACGAACAAAGAAAACGCCAATGGAGGCGTTGCCGCGCAAGTGCGAAAAGCCAGCCAAGAAGGGGCGGCCCCCGAGACCGACATGGTCGCGCAGCTCCAGGCAAAAAATGCGTTTTTGATGAACCTGTCGGTGTTCAAGACCAGCGACAAGATGGCCGGGGCTTTGCTGGACGCCACAGCCTAAGACGGCGATCACGCCGCACGCGCGCGCGCCCCTTTCCCTGCCCAAGTGTGGGTCCAGCGGATTTGCATGGAGCGCGTCTTGGTCAGCACCATGACGTTGGGCATCAGGGCGTCGCCTGATGCACCGATTCCACCAATCATGAAACCCGCCACCACCGTTGTGTTCAAGCGGCTTTTTCGACGTGCGCGTTGCGGGTGTACAAAAAGTCGATGACTGCCTTGCGATAGGCGAGGTACTGGGGGCTGTCGGCCAGCGCCACGCGGGAGCGTGGTCGATCCAGGTCTACGGTCAGCACCTCGCCAATGGTGGCGGCAGGGCCGTTGGTCAGCATCACGATCTTGTCAGACAAGAGCACGGCTTCGTCCACATCGTGCGTCACCATCACCACGGTGCTGTGGGTGCGGGCCACGATCTCTAACAGCTCGTCTTGCAACTTGGCGCGCGTCAATGCGTCTAGGGCACCAAAGGGCTCGTCCATCAACAGCACTTTGGGCTCCATGGCCAGTGCACGGGCAATGCCCACCCGCTGCTTCATGCCGCCCGATATTTCGCCGGGGCGCTTGTGCGCGGCGGCGGTGAGGCCGACCATGGCCAGCACGGCATTGGTGCGCTCGGTGAGCTGGGCTTTGTTCTCCGATGGAGCGCCCGTGCTCTTAGATCCTGCACCAAAGACGCGCTCCACGCCTAGGTACACGTTTTCAAAACAGGTCAGCCACGGTAAGAGCGAATGGTTCTGGAACACCACAGCGCGGTCCGGGCCGGGGCCAGCGATCTCGCGGTTGGCGCAGATCAGCGTGCCTGCCGTGGGCATGGTCAACCCGGCAATCAGGTTGAGCAAGGTGGACTTGCCGCACCCCGAGTGGCCAATCAGGGTTACAAACTCGCCCTTGGCAACCGTTAGGTTGATGCCCTGCAGTGCGGTAAACGGCCCCTTTTTGGTTTTGAAGGTCTGGGCGACGTTCTGGATCTCGATGTATTTTTGCATGATGGTTCCTAATTAGTTGAGGACAGAGCTTGTGGCTGTGCCCCTGCGGTCTGTCCCGCAAGGTCGCTAGCTTTTCACCTCTTCAAACGTAAATGCGGTTGCGACTTTGATCAGGGCGTATTCGAGCATCAGACCGACGACACCAATGATGAAGATGGCGATGATGATGTTGGTCACGTTCAGGTTGTTCCACTCGTCCCACACCCAAAAGCCAATACCCACGCCACCGGTCAGCATCTCGGCGGCCACAATGACCAGCCACGCCGTGCCTACGGCCAGGCGCACGCCGGTCAGCATGTAGGGCAGCACTGAGGGAAACAAAATTTTGGTCACGATCTTCCACTCGGAGAGGTTCAGAACCCGGGCCACATTCATGTAGTCCTGCGGAACCCGCTGCACACCCACGGCGGTGTTGATGACCATCGGCCAGATAGAGCAGATAAAAATCGTCCAAATAGCAGCCGGGTTGGCGCCCTTGAACACCAGCAGTCCAATGGGTAGCCAGGCCAGCGGCGACACTGGGCGCAGCAGGCTGATCAGCGGGTTAAACATGCGGCTCATAAATTCAAAGCGGCCGATGATGAAGCCGGCCGGAATGCCTACCGCTGCAGCCATGCCAAAGCCCACCGCCACGCGCCCTAGCGAGTTGAGCACGTTCCAGCCCACACCTTGGTCGTTGGGACCGTTGCTGTAAAACGGGTCAGCGAACAGGATGATGGCCTGTTTGGCGGTGGCCAGCGGGGTGGGAATGCTGCCGGCTGTGACCATACTCACCAAGGCCCAGACACCCACCAGCATGGCCAGGCCCATCACCGGTGGCACGATTGCCATGACCAGGGCTTGCCAGTCAAAGCCCGGGCGGCTTGGGGTGGCGTTGCGCGTCGCGACCTCTGGCGTAATCAGCTTGAGGTTTTTTGTGCATTTTTGGCCGCTAGCCCTCGTGGAATCTGCGCAAGAAGCTTCTGTTTTAATAGCGTCTTTAGCGTCTTTAGCGTCTTTAGCGTCCAGAGCGGACAGTGGGGAATGAAAAACGGCGCTTACCATAGTGAATCTCCTTGTAAATGGGTGGGGACCGCGCGGCTGCGCAGTCCCACGGTCTCTTAGGCTTTGATCTTGAAGCCGTCAGCGTATTTCTTGGGGTCCTTGCCGTCCCACACCACGCCGTCTATCAGCTTGGATGTGCGCATCGGGTCTTTCGCAATGTTGATGTTCAGCGCGCTGGCGGCTTGCTTGTACAGGTCAATTCTGTTGATCTGTTTGGCCACGGCCAGGTAGTCGGGGTGCTCTTTCATTAAGCCCCAGCGCTTGTGCTGGGTCAGGAACCACATGCCGTCGGACAGGTAGGGGAAGTTGACCGCGCCGTCGTTGAAGAACTTCATGTGGTTGGGGTCGTCCCAGGTTTTGCCCAGGCCGTTTTGGTAGCGGCCCAAAATGCGCTGGTTGATCGCCTCTACGCTGGTGTTGATGTAGCTCTTTTGGGCCACCACCTCGGCCATCTTGAGCTTGTTGCTCAGGCTGGCATCAATCCAGCGGCTCGCTTCCAGCACCGCCATCGTCACCGCGCGGGTGGTATTGGGGTTCTTTTTGGTGAACTCGGCGGTGGTGCCTAGCACCTTTTCGGGGTGGTCTTTCCAGATGTCTTGGCTAGTGTTGGCGGTGATGCCGATGCCGTCCATGATGGCGCGGTGGTTCCAGGGTTCGCCCACGCAGAAGCCGTCCATATTGCCAACGCGCATGTTGGCCACCATTTGTGGAGGTGGCACCGTAATCAGCTTGGCCCCTGTGATCGGGTTGATGCCTGCTGCGGCCAACCAGTAGTGCATCCACATGGCGTGGGTGCCGGTCGGGAAGGTGCCAGCAAAGGTGTATTCACGCCTTTCGCGGGCCATGAGTTTGGCAAGCGAAGGGCCGTCGACCGCACCCTTGTCGGCTAGGGTTTTGGACAAAGTGATTGCCTGGCCGTTGTTGTTCAGGCTCATCAGCACCGCCATGTCCTTTTTGGGGCCCGCAGTGCCCAAGTGCACGCCGTAGATCAGGCCGTACAGAACGTGGGCAAAGTCCAGCTCGCCGTTGACCAGCTTGTCGCGCACACCGGCCCAGGATGCTTCTTTGGAGGGGACTATCTTGACGCCGTACTTTTTGTCAAAACCCAGTTCGGCGGCCATGACCACGCTGGCGCAGTCGGTCAGGGGGATGAAGCCGATTTTGACTTCGGCTTTTTCGGGGGCATCTGAGCCTGCTGCGTACACCACAGAGCGCAGGGCCGGGGTAATTCCAATGGCACCGACGGCTGCGGTTTGCAGCACTGTGCGGCGGCTGAGTTTGTGGTTCAAGAGGTCGGTCATCGCATTGCTCCAAAAATTAGAAACCCAAAAAAAAAGGCGTCCACACACTGGGCAGTGCCTCAAGAGAAGCGCTGCGCAGGTGGGGACGCCTTTGTCCTTTGCGCCATTCCCAGCCCGCCATTGGACCGGGGTTGTCGCAGAACCCTTGCGGGTCTTGGTTTTAACTACGCAACGACCGTGCCAACTTTTTTGCGTGAGCCCGTGCGGGCGGGGCATTGTTTTGCGGCAATTTCGAGCGTAGGCAACAGAACGGTGCACCGATTTGGGTAGATCCAACACATCGCACAAAAACAGGCTGGATCGATTTTTAATATCCGATAAGGAAATTAGACTCATCCGAAATATCGTTGGAAATACTCCTATGAGTAAATAATATGCGCACCAATTTACCTATCACCCAGCAAGGCTATCGTTTTCCCGTCGATCAAACTTTGGTGTCGGTGACCGACCTGAAGGGCCGTATCACCTATTGCAACCCGGCGTTTGCGGAAGTCAGCGGGTACTTGTCAGCCGAGTTGTTGGGCCAACCGCACAACCTCCTGCGCCATCCAGACATGCCGGAAGAGGCGTTTCGTGACATGTGGGACACCATTCAAAATAGGTTGCCCTGGACCGGCTTGGTCAAGAATCGGCGCAAAAATGGCGACCACTACTGGGTCAAGGCCAATGTCACCCCCATGGTCGATGGAGACCAGGTCACGGGTTTTTTGTCGGTGCGTACCGCGCCAGAGAACGCGGATGTCCAGGCTGCGGAGCACCTGTATAAGAGTATGCAAATGCAGGCCCAGTCGGGCAATCAGTCACAGGGCCTTTACCGTGGCGCGGTGGTGCGCCGCGGCTTGTGGGGGCAGTGGGACCGCCTGCGCAGTCCAGGGGTTTTGGGGCAGTTGTTGTGGCTTCAGTTTGTTTTGGTTGCCGTGTTGGTGGCTGGTTTGGCGCTAGAGCTGCCGATATCCGTGTTGGCGGGCTTGATTGCTGTGGGGGCGGGGGTGTCGGCGTGGTTTAGTTGGGCGCTGTTCGTACCCGCGTTGCGCAAGTTGTTGGTGGATGCCAACCATTTGGCCGCGTGCGATTTGTCGCATGCGGTGAGGACTGGCAGTGCCGGCGTCATCGGGCAATTGCAGCAGGCTTTGGCCCAAACGTCCGTCAATTTACGCACGGTGGTGGGTGATGTGCGCAGTGAGATCGATCAGCTCGGCGTCTCCGTGCAGGAGATCGCCGATGGCAACCAGGACATGTCCGCCCGCACAGAATCGCAGGCCAGTAACTTGGAGCAAACGGCGGCGTCCATGGAAGAGATCCATGGCATGGTGCAGCAAAGTTCTGCCTCCGCACAGCGTGGTGCGCAATTGGCCCACGAGACAACGGCTGTGACCAACAGCAGCAATGAGGCGGTGAAGTCTGTTGCACAGTCGATGCAGTCGATTGAGCAATCCTCCCAAAAAATCACTGACATTATTCAGCTGATCGAAGGCGTGGCTTTCCAGACCAATATTCTGGCGCTCAACGCTGCGGTGGAAGCCGCGCGTGCGGGGGAGCAAGGGCGGGGTTTTGCGGTGGTGGCGACCGAAGTGCGGGCGCTGGCCCACCGCACCACCACATCGGCCAAGGAAATAAAGCATTTGATTACCGAGTCGGCAGGGCTGATTCGCATGGGCAACAGCGATGCCAACGAAGCCCTCGCACGCATGAAAAATGCCCAAGATGCGGTAAACAACGTGCGTGTCGTGTTGGACGAAATCAGCAGCGCGGGCGCAGAGCAAACCCTGGGCATCGCACAGATCAATGAAGCCATTGTGCAAATGGACACGATCACCCAACAAAACGCCGCCATGGTGGAAGAACTGGCGGCCACGGCGGGTTCTTTGACGCACCAAGTGCGGGGCGTGCAAGCGTCTATGGGACTTTTTCGCCTTTTGAGGGGAGAACGATCCCTGTCCCTAGTCGATGCGGTGGGTTTGCGCAGGCAGTACAAAGCCATTGCGGCGTAGCCCAATAGGGTAGCCCCATCGCTGACTAAGTCGGCAAAGCACCAAAGCAGTGCGATGGACTAGCCCAGCAGGTCGGCCACATCCAGCATGCGCTGGGCCACGTCCACCATCTTGAGGTTTTTGTCCATGGCGGCCTTGCGCAGCTTGGCGTAGGCAGCGTCTTCGCTCAGGCTTTGGCGCTCCATCAGTATGGTTTTGGCCCGGTCAATCACCTTGCGGTTTTTGATTTCGGCGTTGAGATCGCTCAGGTCGCTGTGTGCCTGGGCCAACTCTTGGCGTAAGCCTTGTTCATGCTGAAAACGCGCCAGGGCCACGTCCAAAATGGGGCGAATGCGCTCGGGCTGCAGGCCCGCCACCACGTAGGCGGAAACACCGGCTGCGACGGCAGCGCGGGCGTTGCCGGTGTCGGTGTCGTTGGTGAACATCACAATCGGGCGGCGTGCCTCGCGGGTGGCCATCACCACATGCTCTAGGGCATCGCGGGCGTCGCTTTGGGCGTCCACCACAATCATGTCGGGCTGCAGTTGGGCCACCCGCTCGGCCAGAAACGTGTCGGCCGGCAGCACGGCAACCAGGTTAAACCCGCTTTCCAGCAGCACGATGCGCAGGCAGCGCGAGCGCTCGGCCTGGTTGAGGGCGTGCTCGTCCGAGGGGTCGGTGACATTGAGGTCTGACGAGACCACGACGATGCGCAGAGATTCCAACATGCCATGCACTACGCAATTTGCGCGCCAGCACGCAGTTGGCACCAGCAGGGTGCGTCTGCGCAGGGGCGTCCTTCGCCCATGCTGCCATCCTCTAAACTCGGTGACTTCAAGGGGAAAACATGCTGGTTTTGGGGTTTGAGTCGTCGTGTGACGAAACAGGGGTGGCACTGGTGCAATACCAAGGCCAGGGCTTGCCCACGCTGTTGTCGCACGCGCTGTATAGCCAGATCGAAATGCACCAGGCGTTTGGTGGCGTGGTGCCCGAGCTGGCCAGCCGCGACCACATCCGCCGGGTGCTGCCCCTGACGCACGAGGTGCTGGCGGGTGCCAAGCGCACTTTGGCCGATGTGGACGTGGTGGCTTTCACCCGTGGCCCCGGCCTGGCCGGTGCGCTGCTGGTGGGCGCGGGTGTGGCCTGCGCGCTGGCCGCAGCGCTGGATAAACCGGTGCTGGGCGTACACCACCTTGAGGGGCATTTGCTCTCGCCCTTTTTGAGTGCAGACCCGCCCGAGTTTCCCTTTGTGGCCCTGCTGGTGTCCGGCGGGCACACGCAGTTGATGCAGGTGGACGGTGTGGGCCACTACGCCATCTTGGGCGAAACGATTGACGACGCTGCGGGCGAGGCCTTTGATAAGTCCGCCAAGCTGATGGGCCTGGGCTACCCCGGCGGTCCTGCTCTGTCCAGGATGGCCGAGCAGGGTCGTGGTGACGCCTACAAGCTGCCGCGCCCGCTCTTACACAGCGGCAATTTGGATTTTTCGTTTGCTGGCTTAAAAACGGCGGTACTGGTGCAGTCCCAGCGCATGGTGGCGGCGCAGGCCGCTCTGGACGCGGGCTTGGCGGCGCCGGTTGGTGGTCAAGCCAATAACGGCTCGACGGCGGGGTTTGAAGCCTTGCCCCTGGCGCAGCGTTGTGACCTTGCGGCCTCTACCCAAGCGGCCATTGTGGATGTGCTTGTCAGAAAATCAATCGCCGCGCTCAAGCAAACTGGCCTCAAGCGCTTGGTGGTGGCGGGTGGTGTGGGTGCCAACCACCACCTGCGTGCAGTGCTCAACGCCGAGTGCGCCAAACGCAGCGTCCGGGTGCATTACCCGGAGCTGCATTTGTGCACCGACAACGGCGCCATGATCGCCATGGCGGCGGCCATGCGCCTGCAAAGTGGGCTAGAGCAGGCCAGCAAAACCTATGCGTTTGACGTTAAGCCGCGCTGGTCGCTGGACAGTCTGCCAACAGTGGCGTAACACGGCTGCCGTACAGGCCTAGAACCTGCCGTTAGTGCACCACCAGTTCGCTGGCGTTGCTGACGGGTACCTTTTTGACCAGCTTCAGGTTGAGCACGCCGTGCTCCAACTTGGCCTCGCTCAAGGCCGCGTCAATGTCTTGCGGCAATTCGTAGGCGAATCGGTATTGGCGGGCAGCCCCTTCTTTGCTGGTGATGCGAACGATGGCGCCCTCGATGGCAATGGCGAGCTGGTCTTTGGCAATGCCCGGCACGTCGAGCGACAGGCTAAACGCCGTCTCGTCTTGCGTGTAGGCGCAGGCCTGGTTGCGGCTGGGGCGCAGCGCTTCGTCCATAAAGCGCTCCAGCGGTGTGCCTTGGGCAGCAGTTGGGCGGCGGAACTGGGCGGGGGCGGTGGTGGCAAAAAACATGGTGACTCCTGGTGCATTGCGCGGTTCTCACAGTGATCGCCGCATGCACCTAAGCTGCGCCCCAGCGCACCAATTTCAAGAAAAATTTGTCAACTTTATTATTGGGGTGTAGGGCTTGAAATGCGGCTCACACACCCAATTATGCACGTCATTTTGGCCGCTAGCCCTCGCCAAACATGCGCAGGCAGCTATAAAAATAGTAGCGCTTGATAAGCCTGGCTCAGCCCGCGTGCACGCTCACACCCACACCCTGCGTCTCAAATAAATCCACACCGCTGACTTGGGGCAGGGCGCTGCGGGCTTTGGCCAAAATCCAGGCTGCCACGGTGGCGGTGTCGCAGTCGGCTAGGTCGGCGATTTGGTGCAGCGGCTTGTGGTCTAGCGCTTTGAATACGGGGTCAAACAGCGCTTTGACGTCGCCAAAATCCACCGTCCAGCCCATTATTTGGTTCAGCGCAGCAGTCAGGTGCAGGCGCAGGGTGTAGGTGTGGCCGTGTAATTGGCGCCGGGGGTTGCCCGGTGGTGCGGCCTTGAAGCGCAGGGCGCTGTCCAGCGTCAGGTCTTTCCAGATGCGGTAGTGCGTGCCGTCAAACACCGCGCCGCAACTGCCGGTCTCAAACACCGTCACCTTGCACAGGGCGGGCAGGGTGGGTTTGAGGCGCGCCCATATCCAGCTTGACATGATTTCGCTGGTCGGGTTTTCTAGGCCTGGTAGCGCGTTCAGGCAGGCGTAATTTAGCTCGGCCTGCAAGGGGGCCCAGGCGACGTCGATCTGGGTGTAGGCGTTGTCACTGTCGGTGTCGTCCGCACCTTGCTGGGTGTGCAAAATGACTTCAAACCCATGGCCGTGCATATTGCCGCACTTGTGGCCCACCGGCACCATGGGCAATTGGTGGGCGGACTGAAAGGCGTAGCGCCGCCAAGCGCGGGTGGCGCCGCTGGCGACGATGTCTACGCCGCGTTGCGGTGTGCTTTGCAAGGCGACCTGCACGAGGCCCGGCACTGTGCATTGGGCGCGCAGCCAGTGGGCAATACCCGCGTCGGAGGGGGATGCAATGTGGTCGTTCACATGGCCATAGTCCAGCTGCTGCACCTGGGCTGTCCACTGCGCTTGCAGGGTTTCTAACTCGCCGCCGGGGTAGGGCGCGTAACTGGCAGGCAGGGCGCAGCGCAGCGTGGCCAAAAAGCTGTGGCCGTGCAGACGCGCAGCGGGCGCACCTGCGGGCAGGGTATGAATCTGGCGCGCTGCCTCAAACGGCAGGGCCACATGAAAGTGCGTGGTCTGGCTCACCGAATTCCAATCATTTTGTGGGTCTGCACACTTAAGGACCACTGCGGGTGCGCCTGGCAGTAGGCGATTGCCTTGGCCGTGTTTTCGGCCTGCTGCGGCCCGTCCATGGGCTGGAGGTAGAAGTTGTCAAACGCCAGGTGGGCAAACTGCGCTGGGTCACCGCCGTCTTGCGGGTAGACCAGCTTGAGCTCTTGCCCCGTCTGCACCACCAGGGTAGAGCCCAGCTTGGGGCTGACGCACAACCAGTCCACCCCCGGCGGTGGCGCGATGGTGCCATTGGTCTCCACCGCAATACGAAAGCCATGCTGGTGCAGCGCGTCAATCAGCGGCGCGTCCAGCTGCAAGAGTGGTTCGCCACCGGTCACCACCGCCAAGCGGTGTGCATGGCTGGTGTTGGGCCAGTGCGCGGCAATGGTTTGTGCCAGCGCATCGGCCGTGCGGTATTTGCCCCCCGCCGTGCCGTCGGTGCCCACAAAGTCGGTATCGCAAAAGCGGCAGATGGCTGCTGTGCGGTCTTCCTCGCGCCCGCTCCACAGGTTGCAACCAGCCATGCGGCAAAAAACCGCCGGGCGCCCGGCGTTGGCCCCTTCACCCTGGAGCGTGTAGAAGATTTCTTTGACGCTGTAGGTCATGGCTGTAAAGGCTTGGTAAAGTTAAATGCTATAAATTTGATAGCTTCTTGCGCATATTTGGCGAGGGCTAGACGCACATTTTACCAAAAATAAGGGTCTGCTGCGGTGGCTGGTTTTTGTTGCAAATTTGCAAGTCGTGCGGGTTTACCCCGGTGTGTTTGGGGTCTTTGCGCCGATACCCTTGCCGGGTTGGGACGGGCGCTGTGTCTGTCAACACCCAGTTAGTTTATTTTTCGGAGAAACCATGCGTTCAATTAAATCAGTGGTCTTGTGCAGCATCGCAGCAGCGGTGTTGGTCGCTTGCGGCGGCGGTGGGAATGGGGATCAGTCGCCACGAGTGGCAATTACGTCGGTAAAAGTAATGGGTGATAGCTTGTCGGATAGCGGCACCTTTCTCGCCGCTGCTGGTAATCGGGTATTTTCGGTGCAGGGCTCGGCAACCCGTGTGTGGCCTGAGATAGCGGCAGCCGCATATGGTATTACGAGCTTATGTAACGTTTACCAGTACGGAGGAGGCGCGACATTTACCCTGAACGCGACTGCGGGCTGCACCAACTATGCAGTTGGTGGGGGTCGAATCAATAACCAGGCTAGTAACGGTGGCGCGGGTGTGGCTTTTTCCATCACCAAGCAATTGGCCGATGCAGCAGTGGCAGCCACTGCGTATAAATCGACTGACCTGCTGATCCTCGACGGCGGTGGCAACGACGCTGCGGATTTGGTCGGGTTGTATCTTGCGACCGCCGCAGGAGGCGCCGCCATTACCAATTACTCCAATTTCCTAAAAACGCAGCTGAATTCGACCACCGTTGATACAACGCTGGCCACGGGTGCGTCGGGTTTTGCATCCATTGGCAGCACCTACATGACTGCGTTGGCGAATACTTGGTTTGACGCCATTCAGACTAACGTGTTGGATAAAGGTGCTACACATGTATTGATTGCAAATATTCCAGCGGTTACCGCAACACCACGCTTTCAAGCGGTTCTCAATGGAGTTGCCTTAGCGAACGGTGGCGGTACCACAGGCGCGACTGCTCGTGCCAGCAGCGAAACACTGTTTCGCGCTTGGATTAATGCCTTTAATACTCAATTAGCAACGCGCGCCGCCGCCAGTGCCTATGTAGCCGTCGCTGATTTCAATACAACGCTGGATCAGGAAAAGGCGCTGCCCGGACAGTTTGGCTTAACGAACGTCACTGATGCCGCTTGCCCAGCCACTGGTACGGGTTCAGATGGTCTTCCAACTTACACCTTCTCGACATGTACCGATACTGCTTTGTCAGCGATGACTCCGCCCACTGGTGCGACTGGCGGTGCGGATTGGTGGAAAACCTACTTGTTCTCAGACGGCTTCCACCCAACACCGTTTGGCCACCAGCTAATTGGCCAATACGTTGGCACCGTTCTTGTCAAAGCCGGCTGGCTCTAACCCCTCGAACTTCACGGAGAAACCTTTATGAAAACACAATTGAAGTTCGTCGCCATTGCGGCACTGTCTGTCTGTGCCCATGGCGCCTTTGCCCAAGCAGCGGGCGCCATCATGGTGCGTGCTGGCGTTGGCTCGGTGGTACCCCACGTCTCTAGCGGCGACTTGAGTGCACCCAGTCTGCCTGGCTCTAAAACCGACGTGGGCTCGGCCAATAGCCTGATGGGTGGTGTGACGTATATGTACACCGACAACATCTCGTTTGATGTGCCTTTGGCGCTGCCGTTCAAGCACAAAATTTATGGTGATGGCGCCATTGCGGGCACCGGTCAGATTGGCGACACCTTGGCCTTGCCTTTTACCTTTATGGCGCAGTACCGGTTCTTGGAGCCTAAAGCGCAGTGGCGTCCCTACGTGGGTTTGGGTCTGACTTACGCCTATTTCTTTAACGAAGTGGGCAGCGGCACATTGACAGCCATGACCAACCCTGGTGGCCCACCCACCACCATTAAGATTGACGGTCAGTTCACGGTGACCGCTCAAGTGGGGGGTACCTATGCGATAGACAACCACTGGTTTTTGGACGGGTTCTTCAATTACACCCCGCTGAAAACCAAAACCACATTGTCCACTGGGCAGTCGATGGACATTACCCTGGACCCAACGTCTTACGGCCTCGCAGTGGGTTACAAATTCTGATAGCTGCTTTCTAGGTGCAACAACGGCCCCTTCGAGAGACCCGCTACGGCGGGTTTTTTTATGCCTGTGCGCTTCAACACTCCACAATATTCACCGCCAGCCCACCGCGCGCCGTCTCTTTGTATTTGGTTTTCATATCCGCCCCAGTTTCACGCAAGGTATTTGCACCAGATGCCCTAGGCAAAGTCGCTGATAGGCACGCAGCTGCAAAACAGATTACGGTCGCCATAGACGTTGTCCACCCGGCCAATCGGAGGCCAGTATTTCACGGCTTTGAGCGACGCGAGCGGGAAGGCACCCAACTCACGGCTGTAGGGCCGATCCCACTCAGCGCCCAGCAGGCTGGCGGCAGTGTGCGGGGCGTGTTTGAGCGGGTTGTTGTCTTGCGGCCATTCACCGCGTTCTACTTTGGTGATCTCGCCTCGAATGGCGATCATGGCGTTGATAAAACGGTCTAGCTCGGCCAGGGTTTCGCTCTCGGTGGGCTCCACCATCAGGGTGTTGACCACGGGGAACGACAGGGTGGGTGCGTGAAAGCCATAGTCCATCAGGCGCTTGGCCACGTCTTCGGCCATGACGCCGCTGGTGTCTTTGAGGCCGCGCAGGTCCAAGATGCATTCGTGCGCCACATGGCCGTTGGCCGATGCATAAAGCGTGGGGTAGTGGTCGCTCAAACGGGCACTAATGTAGTTGGCCGCCAAAATGGCCGCCTCGGTGGCGTGTTGCAGGCCATCAAAGCCCATCATGCGGCAGTACATCCAGCTGATCGGCAGCACTGCAGCATTGCCAAGAGGCGCCGCGCTGACCGCACCCGTGCCAGGCACGCCGCCCGTGGCGTGGCCGGGCAAGAATGGCACCAAGTCGGCCACCACACACACCGGGCCGACACCAGGGCCGCCGCCGCCGTGGGGAATGCAGAAGGTCTTGTGCAGGTTCAGGTGGCTCACGTCGCCGCCAAATTCGCCGGGGGCTGCGGTGCCTACCAGGGCGTTCATATTGGCGCCGTCCACGTAGACGCGGCCACCATGTTGGTGTACCAGAGCGCACAACTCCTTCACGCTGGTTTCAAACACGCCGTGGGTGCTGGGGTAGGTGATCATCACTGCGGCCAAATTGGCGCTGTGCTGCGCACACTTGGCCTTGAGGTCGACCATGTCCACGTTGCCGTTGTCGTCGCACTTGGTCACCACCACGCTCATGCCTGCCATCATGGCGCTGGCCGGGTTGGTGCCGTGCGCGCTGGAGGGGATCAGGCAGATGTTGCGGTGGCTCTGGCCCTTGCTTTCGTGGTAGGCCTTGATGACCAACAACCCAGCGTATTCACCCTGGCTGCCGGCATTGGGCTGTAGGCTGATGCCCGCATAACCGGTGGCAGCGCACAGCCAAGCGCGCAACTGTGCGTCCAACTCCGCATAACCTTCGCGCTGGTCGGCGGGGCAGAACGGGTGGATGTCGGCAAACTCGGGCCAGGTGATGGGAATCATCTCGCTGGTGGCGTTGAGCTTCATGGTGCAGCTGCCCAGCGGGATCATGCTGCGGTCCAGCGCCAAATCTTTGTCGGACAGCATACGGATGTAGCGCAGCATGCCGGTCTCGGAGTGGTGGGTGTTAAAGACCGGGTGGGTCAAAAACGGGGAGGTGCGGCGCAGCGCAGCGGGGATCAGTGGCTGGGCATCGGCTTCAAAGTCTTCCACCTTCGGAATTGTCTGGCCCGGCTTGGCAAAGATGCGCCACAGCAGCGCAATGTCGTCACGCGTGGTGGTTTCGTCCAATGACACCAGCGTGTAAATATCCCATGCTTTTTGCACGTTAGCCCTCATGGATACTGCGCGAGCAGCTATTGAATCAGTAGCGCCATCGGTCTTGATGGACAGCGTATCAAAGGCCTGAACGAGCGTGTCGCGGTGGCTGAGCGTGTGGCCCAGCGCCTGCAGGCCCTTGGCCAAAATGGCGGTGAAGGTGGCTACGCGGGTGGCGATGCGGGTCAGCCCCTCGGGGCCGTGGTAGACGGCGTACATGCTGGCAACGACGGCGGGCAAGACTTGTGCGGTGCAGATGTTGGAGGTGGCCTTCTCGCGGCGGATGTGTTGCTCGCGCGTTTGCAGTGCCAGGCGGTAGGCGGGGTTGCCGTGGGTGTCAATACTCACGCCCACCAGACGGCCGGGCATAGAGCGCTTGTATTCGTCGCGGCAGGCCATGTAGGCAGCGTGCGGGCCACCGTTGCACAGCGGCATGCCAAAGCGCTGGGTGGTGCCCACCACGATGTCCGCGTTCCACTCGCCGGGGGGCGTCAAGAGCGTCAGCGCCAACAGGTCGGCGGCCACGATGAAGGCGGCATGTTTGGCGTGTGCCTTGGCCACTTCGCCGTGCAGATCGCCAATCGCGCCACTGGTGGAGGGGTACTGGTCCATCACCGCAAAGTAGTCACGGTTGGCCAGCCAGTCGTTCCAGTCTTCACCGTTCATGGCTACGAGCACCTCGATGCCCAAAGGCGCTGCGCGGGTTTGCACTACTTCAATGGTCTGGGGGTGGCAGTCGCCGCTGATGATGAAGGTGTTGCTCTTGCTTTTGACCGAACGTTTAGCCAGTGTCATGGCCTCAGCCGCCGCCGTGGCTTCGTCCAGCATGGACGCGTTGGCCATGGGCATGCCAGTCAGGTCACAGACCATGGTTTGGAAGTTGACCAGTGCTTCCATGCGCCCCTGCGAAATCTCGGCCTGGTAGGGCGTGTAGGCGGTGTACCAGGCGGGGTTTTCCAGAATGTTGCGCAGGATGACACCGGGGGTGTGGGTGCCGTAGTAGCCCTGGCCAATGAAGCTCTTCAACACCTTGTTTTTGCCTGCCAGTGCCTTCAACTCCGCCAGCGCCGCCGCTTCGGTAATGGCTGCCGGAATGGCCATCGCGCTTGTGCGCGCAATCGCGCGCGGCACGATGCTGTCGATCAGCGTGCGGCGTGAGGTCTCGCCGATGGCTTTGAGCATGAGCTGCTCGTCGGCTTCATCAATACCAATGTGGCGGGCGACAAATTCACTGGCGTTTTCTAGCTGGCTCAGCGTGGGATGGGAGGAGGGGCGTGGGGCGGAGGTGGGCATGGTGTCACTCAATCAACCGTTCGCCCTGAGCCTGTCGAAGGGCGGCGAAACGGCAGAAAACGGTATGGGAGGTGGGCTTTGACAGGCTCAGCCCGAACGGATGCCTTTTAAGCGCTTGCGGAGAATGTGCCGTAGGTGGTTTCGTCCATCAGCTCCTTGAGCTCGGCGGGGTTGGACAGCTTGACCTTGAAGAACCAGCCGGTGCCCATCGGGTCGGTGTTGGCCAGGGATGGGTCCGCACGCAGGGCTTCATTGACTTCGGTGATTTCGCCGCTGACGGGCATGTACACGTCGGCCGCGGCCTTGACGGATTCGACCACGCCGGCCACGTCTTTGATGGTGAGGGTGCTGCCCACAGCAGGCAGGTCGACGAACACAACATCACCCAATGCGTCTTGCGCATGGTGGGTGATGCCGACAGTGGCGACGTCGCCTTCAACGTTGAGCCACTCGTGGTCGGGGGTGTACTTGATTGCCATGAAAAAACTCCTGAGGATGGTTGTGAAGGTGACGTTAAAAGATGAAACGGAATTCGCGCGCAGCACTGCCGGGCTGACTTAGCCCCGGAAATAACGGGTGGGTACAAACGGCATGGCCGCTACTTCCAAGGGTACCGGCTTGCCGCGCACGATCGCCACCACGCGGGTGCCCAGCGCGCCAAAGGCGGCGTCCACATAGCCTATGGCCACGGGTTTGTCGATGGTGGGGCCCAGTAGGCCGCTGGTGACTTCACCAATTTTGTTGCCCTGGCCGTCTTGCAGTTCGGTGTGGTCGCGCACCGGAATGCGCTCCAGCGCCACGAGCCCCACACGTTTTCTAGTGCCTTTTGGCACGCTAGCCCTCGTCAAGTCTGCGCAAGCTGCTATTATTTTTGTAGCGCCAGGGAAACCGCCTTCGCGTGCACCACCACTGCGGCGCACCTTTTGCATGGCCCACAGCAGGTTGGCTTCAACCGGGTTGGTGCTGGTGTCGATGTCATTGCCATACAGGCACAGGCCGGCTTCCAGGCGCAGCGAGTTGCGCGCACCCAGGCCCACGGGTTTGACTTCGGGCTGGGCCAGAAGGGCTCGGGCCAGTGCTTCGGCGTGACCGTTGTGGACCGAAATTTCGAATCCGTCTTCGCCGGTGTAGCCGCTGCGGGTGAGGAAGACGTTGATTTTTTGCGTGCCCGTGTCGACGGTGAATTCGCCACCGGTCATAAACACCAGCTTTTCCACGCCGGGTGCCAAACGCGACAAGGCAGTGACGGCCTGGGGGCCTTGCAACGCCAGCAGTGCCATCTCAGGCATGGGGATCACTTGGCAGCGCGAACCGATTTTTGACTGGATGTGCGCTATGTCTCCCACCTTGCAGGCGCCATTCACAATGACAAAAATTTCATTGTTGCCTTTGTTGAAGAACATCAGGTCGTCGATGATGCCTCCGTCTTCATTGAGCAGCAGGCCGTAGCGCTGCTTGCCCACCGGCAGGTCGATCACGTCTACCGGCATCAGGGTCTCAAAGGCTGCGGCGGCATCGGGGCCCACCAGGCGCAACTGGCCCATGTGGGAGACGTCGAACAAACCGGCCGCAGCGCGGGTGTGGCGGTGTTCTGCCATCAGCCCGGCTGGGTATTGGACCGGCATGGAATAGCCTGCAAACGGCACCATGCGGGCGCCCAATTCGATGTGCAGGGCATTCAAGGGGGTGGTCAGCAATGGTGCTGAAGCCGTGTCGGTGGGGTTGGACATGCAGTCTCCGATAAAGCAGGGCAAAAAAGCCTGGGGGCAACACACGATCCAAGGCGCACGCGAATTGCATACGCCCTGGGCTGCCCCCGCTGTCCGCTTTACCTGAGAGATTCGCCGGGCCTGCGTGCCACCTATGGGGTGTGCAGACTGCGGGTTGCTCCTTCGGTGGGCACCATCGGGCTTTCAAAGCCCTGGCGCCTCTCTCCAGTGGGGATCGGTTTGCGGCATTGCTGCAACAAACCGTTTGTCAGTCCTTTTGCCTGAGCGTTCAGACCACTGCAATCAGCGGTCTTGCGCCTTCGGCGGCATTCTCGGGGAACGCGCTCTCCTGAACCCGCCAATTCTAAACCAGCGCTGGCCGGGTCCTCGGCCAGGTTGGGCTGTGGTGCAGAATCACAGCCCGTGTTCTTCTATCCACCTTCGCGCGCGTTGCCACGTGCGTCATGCTGGTCCATTCTGTGCTGCACCTGATTCGACTGCTTTTATTGTGCGTTCACTTCGTCGTGGCCGGCTGTGTCAATCTGTGCATCGTCCTGTGCCGCCCGTTTAATCCGGACAACAGCCGTGTGTGCGGGCGTATTTACTCCATCCCGGCGCGCTGGATTTTGGGCTTGCCCCTGCGCGCTGACGTGGACAGCATGGTGACCCAGCCAAGACCGTGTGTGATTGTGGCCAACCACCAGTCGAACTACGATCTGTTTATCTTTGGCAGTGTGTTGCCCGCACGCACCGTGTCGGTGGGTAAGACCAGCCTGAAGTGGGTGCCGTTTTTTGGGCAAGTGTACTGGCTGGCGGGTAAT
This sequence comes from Burkholderiales bacterium, assembly GCA_038245855.1. GTDB lineage: Bacteria > Pseudomonadota > Gammaproteobacteria > Burkholderiales > Burkholderiaceae_C > Allorhodoferax. The sequence continues at coordinate 67,550 of JBBRSA010000004.1, read as the reverse complement.
GTGTTGATCGACCGGGGTAACGCCTTCAAGGCCAAAGAGTCGATGCTCAAGACCACCGACACCATGCAGCACCATGACACCTCGATCTGGGTATTTGCAGAAGGCACGCGCAACTTTGGCAAAGAACTGTTGCCGTTCAAAAAAGGTGCGTTTCAAATGGCCATTGCCGCTGGTGTGCCGATTGTGCCGCTATGCTGTAGCAGCTACCGCAAGACCATGCGACTCAACCGCTGGCGCTGCGGTAATCTGGTCATACGCTCGCTCGCACCCATTCCTACGCTAGGCCTGACAGTGGACGATATTCCTGCACTCATGGTGCAGTGCCGAAGCGCCATGCTGGCGTGTATCGACGAGCTGGATCGCGAGGCACTGCAGGCGGCATAAAAAAAGGGGCCCGAAGGCCCCTGCTGGATATGGCAAACGCGACAAACGGGTTTACATGCCCGCGTAGTTTGGCCCACCGCCGCCTTCGGGTGTGACCCAGACGATGTTTTGCGTCGGGTCTTTGATGTCGCAGGTTTTGCAGTGCACGCAGTTTTGCGCGTTGATTTGCAATCGTTCGGTGTTGTCATCGCCTTTGACAAACTCGTACACGCCTGCGGGGCAGTAGCGCGCTTCCGGCCCCGCATATTTAGCCAGGTTGATGCTGACCGGAATCGACGCATCTTTGAGCGTCAGGTGAGCGGGTTGGTTCTCTTCGTGGTTGGTGTTGCTGATGAACACGCTGGAGAGACGGTCAAAAGTCCGCTTGCCATCGGGCTTGGGGTAGACGATCGGCGTGCATTCAGATGCCAGCTTGAGGTAGGCGTGGTCGGGCTTCTCACGGCGTACTGTCCACGGGATGTGGCCGCGCAGCACAAACTGCTCAAAACCGTTCATCATGGTGGCCACGGTGAGGCCATATTTGAACCAATTTTTAAAGTTGCGGTCTTTGTTCAGCTCGGTGTGCAGCCAGCTGTGCTCAAAGGCTTCGGGGTAGGCCGACAATTCGTCGTGTTGGCGGCCTGCTGCCACGGCATCGTAGGCGGCTTCAGCGGCCAGTTTGCCGGTCTTAATCGCGGCGTGGCTGCCTTTGATGCGGCCCACGTTGAGGTAACCCGCATTGCAGCCCACCAGTGCTCCACCTGGGAACACGGTTTTGGGCAGGGCGGAGAGGCCGCTGGCGTTGATCGCGCGTGCGCCGTAGGACAGGCGCTTGGCGGTGACTTCACCTTTTGCGTTTTCCAAGTAATAGCGCACGTTGGGGTGCAACTTCCAGCGCTGGAATTCTTCAAACGGGCTCAAGTAAGGGTTGGTGTAGTTCAGCCCTGTAACAAAACCCATGGCGACTTTGTTGTCTTCCATGTGGTAAATAAAGGCGCCGCCATAGGTGCTTTCGTCCATCGGCCAGCCAGCGGTGTGCATGACAAAGCCGGGTTGGTGGCGCTCGGGGTCAATCTCCCACAGTTCCTTGACGCCGAGGCCAAAGCTTTGTGGGTCACGGCCTTCGTCGAGCTTGTATTTGGCAATGAGTTGTTTGCCCAGACTACCGCGTGCCCCTTCGGCAAAGATGGTGTACTTGCCCAGCAGCTCCATGCCCAACTGGAAGTTGTCGGTGGGTTTGTGGTCTTTGCCAACACCCAGGTTGCCCGTGGCCACACCTTTGACCGCGCCGTCGGCGTTGTAGAGCACCTCGGCGGCGGCAAAACCCGGGAATATTTCAACGCCCAGCGCCTCTGCCTGCTCGGCCATCCACTTGGTGAACGCACCCAGGCTGACAATGTAGTTGCCGTGGTTGTGCGCAAACGGGGGCAAGAACATGTTGGGCACCCGAAAGCTCGACTTCTCGCCCAAGAAGATATAGGCGTCGTCGGTGACGGGTTGATTCAGTGGCGCACCGAGTTCTTTCCAGTTAGGAATCAGCTCGGTCAGTGCCTTGGGGTCCATGATGGCGCCCGACAAAATGTGTGCGCCAGGCTCGGAGCCTTTCTCTAACACCACGACGGATACGTCCTTGCCTTTTTCAGCCGCTAGTTGTTTGAGGCGAATGGCAGTGGCCAAGCCACCGGGGCCTCCCCCGACGATAACTACGTCGTACTCCATCGCTTCGCGGGGGCCAAATTGGGCCAGAATTTCCTCGTTTGTCATGGTGCGTCTCGCTTGATAATGGGGAACTAGGGGATTGTGCCAACAACCGTCGCGGGTTTGCCGGAGATGGCGCACATTTTATGCGCTGATCTTTTCTCAGTAGTACGGTCGTTCTTTTTCTTATTCGTGGAGGTTCTCTAAATGTCGTACACCATTGACCTGTCTGGCCGCGTTGCATTTATCACCGGCGCGTCCAGCGGCTTGGGTGCCCAGTTTGCACGCACCTTGGCCCAAGCTGGTGCAGCCGTTGTTCTGGCCAGTCGGCGGATTGATCGGCTCAAAGACCTTCGCGCCACCATCATCGCTGAAGGCGGTGACGCCCATGTGATCGAACTGGATGTGACCGACCATTTGTCCATCAAGTCGGCCGTGGCCCACGCCGAGACCGAAGTGGGCTCCATCGATATCTTGGTCAATAACTCCGGTGTGAGCACCAGCCAGCGCCTGCAAGACGTGATGCCGCAGGATTACGACTTCATGTTCAACACCAATGTCAAAGGCGCATTTTTTGTGGCACAAGAGGTGGGCAAACGTATGTTGGCACGGGCCACTGGCGCGGCACCAGGCAGCTACACCGGCGGGCGCATTATCAACATCGCGTCCATGGCGGGCCTACGAGTGCTGCCGAAAATTGGTGCCTATTGCATGACCAAGGCCGCCGTCATTCAGATGACCCGGGCCATGGCACTGGAGTGGGGCAAGTTTGGCATCAATGTGAACGCCATTTGCCCCGGCTACATCGACACCGAAATCAACCACCACCACTGGCAGACCGAAGCCGGGCAAAAGCTGGTGCAGATGCTGCCCCGCAAGCGCGTAGGGCAGCCACAGGATCTGGATGCGTTGCTGGTGATGCTGTGCTCCGACCAAAGCCATTTCATCAACGGTGCGGTGATCGCAGCGGATGATGGGTTTGCGGTGTGAAGGGGTAGTCTCCTTCCGACAATTACTTCGGTGCCAGACGAATAGCGCCGTCTAAGCGAATGACTTCGCCGTTGAGCATGTCGTTCTCAAAAATGTGAATCGCCAGTTTGGCGTAGTCAGTGGGTGTACCCAGGCGCGAAGGGAAGGGCACCGCTGCGGCCAGCGAGTCTTGCATCTCTTGCGGCATGCCGAACATCATGGGTGTGCCAAAAATGCCCGGTGCAATGGTCATGTTGCGAATGCCGTTGCGGGCTAGGTCGCGTGCGATAGGCAGTGTCATGCCGACCACGCCGCCTTTGGAGGCGCTGTACGCGGCTTGCCCCATTTGACCATCATAGGCAGCAACCGATGCCGTCGAGACGATTGCGCCGCGCTCGCCAGTGGACTCGGGTGCGTTTTTGGCCATGGCCTCGGCGGCCAGGCGAATCATGTTGAAGCTGCCTATCAAGTTCACAGTGATGCATTTTGAGAAGGTCGCTAGGCTGTGGCTGCCGTTTTTGCCGACTACCTTCTCGGCTGGCGCAATACCAGCGCAATTGACCAAACCCATGAGCTTGCCCATGGACGTTGCCTTGGCCACTACGGCTTGGCCGTCGGCCTCTTGGCTCACGTCGCATTTGACGAATGCGCCGCCCAGTTCTTTGGCAATGGCTTCGCCTTTTTCGACCTGCATGTCGGCAATAACGACGGTTGCACCTTTGACCGTTAACATGCGTGCGGTGCCTTCGCCCAAGCCGGACGCGCCACCGGTGACGATGAATACTTTGCCTGCAATTTCCATGAATAGCTCCTGTGAGTTAAGGATGTGGTTTACGTTTACGTCAACGCAAATTATGGGCCATGGTGACGTGGCGCCAGGCGGCCAAAATTAGGGCTGGAAATGCTGCTATACTTCGGCCTCTCGAATACTGTAGGCGCGTAGCTCAGCTGGTTAGAGCACCACCTTGACATGGTGGGGGTCGTTGGTTCGAGTCCAATCGCGCCTACCAACAGGATAGCCCTTGTTTCAACTGTGAAACAGGGGCTTTTTTTCGTCTGTGCAGTGTTTCTTAGATGGTGAGAGCCTGGAAAAATCGGCTCTTTCCTATGGTTGCACGGGTCATTGAGCGCTAGTATCAGGGCCAAGCAGTCAAGGGAGTGGGTCCATGAGGTTTTTGCTAGGTTCGGTGTTGTTCGCAGTGGGGCTTCAACTCAGCGGGTTTGCCTATGGCCAAACCTTTGAGCAGGCACTGGATGCCTATGAGCGCAAGGACTACAAGGTGGCCTTTGCCGCCTTCATGAAACTAGCCAAGAGTGACGACCAAGGTGAGGCTGCAGACTCGCCCAAAGACGAGCAGCAGGCCGTAGATTGGTACCGCAAAGCGGCCGAGCAAGGCGATGCCCATGCCCAGTACATTTTGGGCCAGATGTATTTTGATGGCCGTGGCGTTCCCCAAGACGACCGGCAAGCCCAGGCGTGGTACCGCAAAGCCGCGCAACAAGGCTACGCCAGCGCCCAGGTTAATCTGGGATTGATGCATGTGACTGGCCGGGGTGTCGCCAAGGATGACCACCAAGCCGTCGTGTGGCTGCGAAAAGCGGCGGACCAAGGCAATGCCTACGGACAGCATGGGTTGGGGCTGCTCTACATGATTGGCCGTGGTGTGCCTAAAGACCCGGAGTTGGCTTACTTTTGGTTGTTGTTGGCGAGTGCGCAAGGCCACCAAGAGGCGGCCAAAAAGCGCGCGTTAATAGAGCCGACCCTCACACCGCAGCAGCGTGCCCAGGCCAAGGCATACGCCAAGGCGTGGAAGCCGCATTGACGCGCACGGCGCCACCACGGGGCCCAGGCAGTTCACGCGACGGGTCGACAGTCGACACCTTTATCGACGCCTTATGGTTGGAAGATGGACTCTCCCCCAATACGCTGGCGGCCTACCGGCGTGACCTGGGCGGGTTTGGTGCGTGGCTGGCACTGCGTTCAACCGATTTGCTGCAGACCACCGAGCTGGATTTGCAGGCCTACTTTGCCGACTCGCACGCAGCGACCAAGGCCACTACGGCGAACCGACGCCTGACGGTGTTTAAACGGTTCTTTCGATGGGCGCTGCGCGAACGCCTGATCGTGCAAGACCCCACCCTTAAGCTGCAGTCGGCGAAAAAGGCCTTGCGCGTGCCCAAGACCCTCACCGAGGCGCAGGTTGAGGCCTTGCTGGCAGCGCCCGATACCACCACGGCCTTGGGTGTGCGCGACCGCACCATGCTGGAACTGATGTATGCCAGTGGCCTGCGGGTCAGCGAGCTGGTCACGCTCAAGACACTGAATTTGGGTTTGAATGACCATGTGTTACGCGTGATGGGCAAGGGGAGTAAAGAGCGGCTGGTTCCGTTTGGTGAAGTGGCGGGGCAATGGCTGACGCGGTATCTGACGCGTGTGCGTGCAGAGCTGTTGGCCGGTAAGCAGACCGATGATTTGTTTGTAACCGTTCGCGGCGCCACGGCGGGTACCGCCATGACGCGCGTCATGTTCTGGATGGTGGTCAAGAAGTATGCGCTGGCGGCTGGTATTCGGGTGGCTCTGTCGCCCCACACCCTGCGCCATGCCTTTGCAACACATTTGCTTAACCATGGCGCTGATTTGCGCGCCGTGCAGCTTTTGCTTGGCCACGCCGATATTTCCACCACCACCATTTACACCCACGTGGCGCGTGAACGACTGGCCGCTTTGCACGCCCAGCACCATCCACGGGGCTAGCGGCCAAAATGGCTTTAAATTTCTGCGCCTTCGACCAGAAAGCGCACCCGGCGCACGCCGTTCCATTCATCGGCATCCAGCCTAAACGCCAGCGTCACTTTGGCTGGTAGCGGGTCGGTGTGGCCGAACCAAATGCCGTCTACGGGCTGGCCCTGGTGTTTGAGCTTGAGGGCCAGGTGTTTTTCGCCCACCAGCCGCTGCGACACCACCTCCACCTCTTCGCTGAAGGTGGGGGCGGCAAAGCCTTGGCCCCACACCTCTTTGTGCAGGGTGTCCACCAGCTCCACCCGGCGGTATTCGGGCGCCAGCGGGCCATCGGTTTCCAGGCGGCGGGTGAGGGTGGCGGCGTCTAGCCACTCTTGAGCCACTTCGATCAGGCCCTGCTCAAAGGTGTCCAGCCCATCTTCATGGATGGTGCAGCCGGCTGCCATGGCGTGGCCGCCAAAACGCAGCAACACGCCGGGGTGGCGCTTGGCTACCAAATCGAGCGCGTCGCGCAAATGAAAGCCGGGTATGGAGCGGCCCGAGCCCTTGAGTTCGTGCTCTTTGCCCGGTGCGGCGCTGGCCGCAAACACAAAGGTCGGGCGGTGCAGTTTGTCCTTGATGCGGCTGGCCACAATGCCGACCACACCTTCGTGAAAGTCGGGGTCAAACACGCAAATGGCGGGTGGCGGCTCGTCGCCCTCGTCAAACAGGCCCTCGGCAATCATCATGGCTTGCTCGCGCATGTCGCCTTCAATCACGCGGCGCTCGCGGTTGATACCGTCGAGCATCTTGGCCAATTCATCGGCACGGGCTGGGTCGTCGGTCAGCAGGCATTCGATGCCCAGCGTCATATCCGATAGGCGCCCAGCGGCGTTGATGCGGGGCCCCAAGGCAAAGCCAAAGTCAAAGGTGGTGGCGACTGGTGCCGACCGCCCTGATGCTACAAAAAGACTAGCTAGCCCCGCAGGCATGGCGAGGGCGCGCACGCGTTTTAACCCTTGGGCCACCAAGCGACGGTTATTGGCGTCGAGCTTGACCACATCGGCCACAGTGCCCAGTGCAACCAAGGGCAGCAGCACATCCAGCTTGGGCTGTGTGGCGGCGTCAAAAACGCCCCGAGTGCGCAGTTCGGATCGCAAGGCCAACAGGGTGTAGAACATCACGCCCACGCCGGCAATGGATTTGCTGGCAAAGCTGCAACCGGGCTGATTCGGGTTGACGATGACATCGGCGTTGGGCAGCACGATCTTGCTGGCCCCCACGCTCGGCACTTGCGTGTCCTCGCTGCCCCCCGTGGGGGCTGTCCCCGTCTTGGGGCGGCCCGGCGACGGTGCTTCTTTTTGCAGCATTGCAGGCAGGTGGTGGTCGGTCACCAGCACCTGCAGGCCCAGGGCTTTGGCGTGGGCCACGCCGTCCATGCTGGCAATGCCGTTGTCCACGGTGATCAGCACATCGGCACCGCTGTCTTTGACGCGCTGCGAAATGGGGGCGGTGAGGCCATAGCCGTCGACCACCCGGTCGGGCACGATGTAATCGACGTGCTGGGCACCCAGCAGGCGCAGGCCGCGCACGGCCACGGCGCAGGCGGTGGCGCCATCGCAGTCGTAATCGGCCACGATGCAAAGGCGTTTGTCGGCGGCAATGGCGTCGGCCAGCAGCACAGCCGCCTCGCTCAATCCCTTCATGGAAGAGGGCGGCAGCAGTTTGGCCAGAGCGTCGTCCAGTTCGTCGGTACCGGTCACACCGCGTGCGGCATACAGGCGCGCTAGCAATGGATGAATACCGGCTTGCTCCAGTGCATAGACGCTGCGGGGCGGAATGTCGCGGGGGATGATGTTCATAGGGCGCGCAGGGTGTCGGGCAGGTGTGCGGGGCGCAGTTGGCGCAGCAGGCGTTGCCATGTGGTCAGGGGCTGCGCAGTGAAGGTGTGGGCTGCAGTGTCGCTGCACAGGGTTAATTGCAGCGGTTGGCCTGCGTCTAGCTGCTGCGCTGCGTGGGCCAGTGTGGTGCTGTCCAGCGCCTCCCAGGCCTGAGACCAGCCGAGTGCGTCGTCGTCTACTGCGGGTGCGTGCAGGGCGTTGCGCACTTGGCCGTCGGTGGCCGTTGGCCTCGTAGCAGCCCCCGGTTGTTCGGCCAGTGGGCCGGTTCCGCTGACCCAAAAAGCGTTGACTGCAGGCAGGTGAAAGCGGGCGCGTGCGTCGTTAACCGGGTGGGTGTAGAGCAGCATTTGCATCTCATTTTGCAAACGGCGCAGGCCCTGGGCTTGGGGCTGGCGGGGCAGCCAAGGGTCGACCACCTCACCTGCAACCCGGTCTAACGAGGCGGTGGGTAGCTTGGCAAACACGCTGCCATAGGCCCGCCAGTGGCTGTGGCCCAGGCCGGGTTGGCTGGGGTACAGGCTGATGCCGTCCTCCATGAAGTAAGGCTGGATGTCGCGGAACAGCGATTCGGCGTCGTGGGGCGTCAGCGCCAGCGCCAGCGGGTCGTCCATGCGCACATGGTCGGTCTGGATGCTCCAGTGGCAGGGCGTGATCCAGGCCCAGCCGCCTTGGTCGGGTAGGGGCGCGGCAGGTGTCAGGCCCGCTGCCACCGCGTCGGCAGCGGCCCAGGGGATCAGGCCGTCTTCGCCGTGCAAGCCACGGCTGGCAGCCAGCACGTGTTCGTGTGCGGGGGTTAGGTCGTGGGCCGTGCTGCGCACCACGGCGGTGGGCGACAGCAGCCTGAGTAAATGCTTCAGATGGGGTAAATGCAACTTTTCCAGTGCCGCGCCGCAGCGCGGGCCAGTTGGGGCGGCATTGAGAATCAGGATGTGCATGGATGCCGATTGTCCTGCATGGATGCCACAATCGAGCCATGAAGCAAATTCCCTACGAGTTATTGATCGGCTGGCGCTACACGCGCGCAGGCCGAAGCACCCGGCGCAACGGTTTTATTTCGTTTATTTCGGGCGTGTCCATGCTGGGCATTGCGCTGGGTGTGGCGGCCCTCATCATTGTGCTGAGCGTGATGAACGGTTTTCAAAAAGAGGTGCGCGACCGCATGCTGGCGGTGGTGTCGCACATCGAGGTCTTCGCTGCCAATGGCCAAGCCCTGCCCGACCTTGCACTCACGCTGCGCCAGGCTAAGGCGAATCCGCAAGTGGTGGGCGCTGCACCTTTTATAGCAGCCCAGGCATTACTGGCGAGGGGTGAGGACATGAAAGGCGTAATGGTGCGCGGCATTGACCCGACCCAAGAACATGCCGTGACTGACCTGACCGGTGGCAGCAATTTTGATGTGTTGGCTCAGCTGCATCCGGGCAGCTTTGGCGTCGTGCTGGGTGTGGATCTGGCCCGTGCCATGGGGGTGCGCACGGGTGACAAGGTGACCCTGGTGGCGCCCAGTGGCGAGGTCACGCCCGCTGGTGTAGTACCACGCCTGAAGCAAATGACGGTGGTAGGCACCTTTGACTCAGGCCACTATGAATACGATTCGACCATGGCCTTTACCCACTGGGAGGACGCGGCCAAGATTTTTCGACTGGAGGGCCCCACCGGCGTGCGCCTGAAGCTGCGCGACCTGCACCAGGCACGGGAAGTGGCCGATGAGCTGAGTCACACCCTGAGTGGCGACTTGCTGCTGCGCGACTGGACACGCCAAAACCGCACCTGGTTTGCGGCGGTGCAGGTTGAAAAACGCATGATGTTCATCATCCTGACCCTGATCGTGGCGGTGGCCGCCTTTAACCTGGTGAGTACGCTGGTGATGTCTGTGACCGATAAGCGTGCCGACATCGCCATCTTGCGCACCCTAGGCGCCAGCCCGGCCAGCATCATGGGTATCTTTGTGGTGCAGGGCGCTATGGTGGGGGTGATAGGCACGCTGGCTGGGCTTGTTTTGGGTTTGGCGGTAGCGTTCAATATTGACGTCATTGTTCCGGCGATAGAGCATGCACTGGGCGCCACTTTTTTGCCGAAAGACATCTACCTGATTAGCCGCATGCCCAGCGACCCGCAGCAGGGCGACATTGTCCCGGTGGCGGTGATCGCGCTGGTGATGGCCTTTGTGGCCACCCTGTACCCCAGCTGGCGCGCAAGCCAGGTTAACCCCGCAGAGGCCTTGCGTTATGAATAAAACCCCCACGCTCGGCACTGACGCGTCCTCGCCGCGTTCGGCCCCCCCCACACCCGGCGCAGATGTCACGCCGTCCGTTACACCGGCCTTGGGTGCTGCCCAGTACCGCATGGTGGCCGGCTTGTCAGATGCCACACCAGAGTCACGGCCACAGCCGCAAGCCGGTGGCGAGGTGGTGCTACGTGCGCTTGGACTGACCAAACGATTTACCGAGGGGCGCTTGGATGTAACCGTCTTGCACGGGGTGGATCTGCAGGTGTGCCGGGGCGAAACCCTGGCCATTGTGGGCGCCTCGGGTTCGGGCAAAAGTACCTTGCTGCACCTGCTGGGCGGGCTGGATGCGCCCACCGGCGGCACGGTCGAACTCTTTGGCAAAAATCTGGGCCTGCAAAGCGCCGCCACCCAGGGCCGTTTGCGCAACCGGCACCTGGGTTTTGTTTACCAGTTCCACCACCTGCTGCCCGAATTCAGCGCCTTGGACAATGTGGCTATGCCGCTGACCATTCGGCGCCTGCCCCCTGCCGAATGTGCGCAAAGTGCGATGGACATGCTGATCAGTGTGGGCCTGAAGGACCGCATGCACCACCGCCCGGCGGAGTTATCCGGGGGCGAGCGCCAGCGGGTCGCCATCGCCCGCGCGCTGGTCACCCGTCCCGACTGCGTGCTGGCCGATGAACCCACGGGCAATCTGGACCGAGGCACGGCAGACGGTGTGTTTGATTTGATGCTGGAGCTGGCCCAAGTCCATGGCACCGCGTTTGTGCTGGTGACGCACGATGCTTCATTGGCGGCGCGCTGCAGCCGCCAATTGCGTCTGGTGTCGGGCCGCTTGGCGCCGACTGTTTAGCGCCCAGCCAGAGGCTTATTGCCCGGCTGGTGTAAAGATGGTGCCGCCAGACGGGATCACGCTGGTGGCGGCGGATGCCTTTTGGGCGCGTTCCTGGCCCACGGTGCTTTCAATGGCTTTGGAGCTTTGCACCTGCTGGCTTTGGGCCGCTGCGGCGGCTTGCTCCGCAGCGCGGCGCTGGGATTGAATCTGGTCGGCTAAGGTGATGTCGCGTTGAATACGCGCATCGGCGGCGGCTTTGCGCTCGGGGGTGACGATGCCGGTCGAAGGTTCCACGGTTTTGGGTGGTACGTTTGCCTTGCAGGCCCGGTCGGAGAACCGTACGTTGCCCGAGGCGTCTTTGCATTGGTAGTAAGACTGTGCATAGACGTGCCCCGCAAGCAAGCCAAATAAGACGACGCCGATTGAGCGCAATGTGGTGTTTTTCATGGGCAAATAATAAGCCTGATGGGAGTAAATTGCTAGGCCTCTGGTTGGGCAAAGCTTTGGCTGTGGATTGCGGAGGTTGGCTTTTAGATCACGCCCTGTTTAAGCGTGCTTCGTTGTGGCGCATGGAAGGGGCGGCTTGTGGCCACTCAATGCAACTTTGGATACCCCGTAATCTGCTGAATCGCCCGGTACAGAGGTTGCAGCCGACCATACATCTTTTGGTACACCCGGTGGTACAAACCGTTGTAGGTGGCGTGGTGCTGGGCATTGGGCTGAAACGTTTGGCCAATACGTGTCATGGCCTTCACAGCCGTGTCATAGTTGGGGTGTAAGCCCAACCCTACAGCTGCATTAATGGCAGCGCCTAAGCCCGACGTTTCGTAAATGTGCGGGCGAGAGGTGGGCAGGCCAAAGATGTCGGCGGTGAGTTGCATGGCGGCGTCGCTTTGCGAGCCGCCGCCGGATATACGCAGCTCGGTAATCGGCACGCCGCTGCGTTTTTCAGTGCGTTCTTTGCCCTCACGCAGGGCGTAGGCCAGGCCTTCAAGAATGGCGCGGTACACGTGGGCACGGGTGTGCACGTCGCCAAAGCCGATGATGGCGCCCTTGGCCTCGGGGCCAGGCACTTTGATGCCGGGTGACCAGTAGGGCTGCAGTATCAGGCCCATGGAGCCAGGCGGCGCGGAGTTGACCAACTCATCAAACAGGGCCTCGGGCGCGATGCCGCTTTTTGCAGACTGGTGCTGCTCATGGTGGCCAAATTGTTCTTTGAACCAGTTGACCATCCAAAAGCCTCTGGAGATTTGCACCTCGGTGCTGTAGGCGTTGGGCAAGGCCGACGGGTAGGGCGGTATGAGGGGCGTGACCTCCACATACTTGGCGCTGGTGGTGTTGATGGTGGCGGTGGTGCCGTAGCTCAGGCAGCCAATGTGCGGCTGCTGGCAGCCCGCACCAATGACTTCGCAGGCTTTGTCGGCGGCGGCGGCCATGAGTGGCAAACCCACGGGAATTCCGGTGTCGGCGCTGGCGGCCGCGCTGATCTGGCCCATGCGGGCGCCGGGTGGAACCAGATCGGGCATCCACTCGGGTTTCACGGCCAGTGCCTGCCATTTCCAGTCACCGGGTTTGGCCCAGGCCAGGCGCTTGTAGTCAAACGGCAGGTAACCCACTTGCGAACCGATGGAATCGATAAAACTGCCACACATGCGGTAGTTCAGATAGCCCGACAGCATGACGTATTTGTGGGTTTTGTTCCAAACGTCGGGTTGCTTGGCTTTGATCCAGTTGGCCTCAGCCTCGGCGCGAAAGTAGTTGATGGTGCTCGACACCCCCGCCAGTTTGAAGGCCAGGCTCCACAGCGGGTTGATGGGGGGGACAATGTCGGTGCGGCGCTGGTCCAGCCAAGTGATGGCGGGGCGCAGGGGCTTGCCATCAATGTCGAGGTTAATCATGGTGCCGCGCTGTGTGGTCACGGCCACCCCCTGAATGTTGGCTCGCACGTGGGGATGCGCGGTCCACAGGCGCTGGCAGGCGGTGCACACGGCTTGCCAATAGTCCTCGGCGTCGTGTTCAGCCCAGCCGGGGTGGGTGGAAAAGTAGGCTTCTAAAAACACCTGCTCTTTGGCAACGATGTTGCCTTGCAGGTCAAACAAAATGGCGCGCACGCTTTGCGTGCCGTTGTCGATGGCCAGGATGGTGGGTTTAGACATGGGTGGGGTCCGTTGCAGTAGGTGGCGTTGCGGTAGTAGCGGTGGGCGCTGGAGTAGGGACGGTTGAAGGCGAAGCTGGCGATGCCGATGCCGATGCCGATGCCGGTGTGGTCGCCCGTGTCGGCACGCTGTAATGGCTGCGCCACAGCTGCAGGTACGCGGCTTGCTCAAAGTCCCACTGCGCATCGTTCCAACCCAGCTCGGCTTGGCAAATGGTGCGGATGCGGGGCAGCACATCCACGCCGCCGCCGCGTAGTAGCAACCCTAATCGGGTGCGGCGCAACAACAGGTCTTGCAGATGCACCACGTGCTCGTGACGCGCTGCCCAGCGCAGTTCAACCCACAGGGCTTCGGTGCCGCTGATGGTCTGCAACTCACCCGGTTGTGCTGCCGCCAACACGGCAGCGGCTTGCGCGCCGTAATGGCCTTGCAAACGCTGGCGCTGCTGGGTGCTTAGGCCCAGGTGCTGCGGTAGGGCATCGCAGGGCATGAAGACTGGCGCATTGGCAACGGCTTCGCGGGCGTGGGGCAGCAAAGGCGTGACGTGCGTGAGCGCATCCAGTGCAATCAGCCTAAAGGTGGTGAGTTTGCCGCCGGTCACCGTGAGCAAACCCTGTTCCATCCACACCGCGTGGTCGCGCCCTTCTTTGGAGGGGTCGGCTTTGCCGGTATCAATCACCGGGCGCACACCGGCGTAGGTGGCAAGTACATCTTCGGTGCTGAGTTGCAGCACCGGGAACTGAAAGGTGAGCGCTGCCATCAGGTAGTCCACCTCGGCAGTGGTGATGGTGGCGTCGATTTGCATGTCGCCGCTGTGGTCCACATCGGTGGTTCCCACCAGCGTGGCACCTTCCCAGGGGAAGGCAAATACCGGGCGACCGTCAATGGGGTGCATCAGGCTCACGGCCTGCGCCACGGGCAAACGCCAGGCTGGAAAAACCAGATGGCTACCGCGCAGGGGGCGCAGCTTGGGCGCACTGCCTTGTTGTTGGCGCAGTCCATCGGCCCAGGCTCCGGTGGCGCTGATGACCACCTTGGCGCGCACGCGGTGGGTTTCACCCCGCACGCCGTCCAACAGTTGCACGCCATTGACGTGGCCCAGTGCGGCATCGCCTTCGCGCAGCAGGTGTTGGGCGCTTAGGTAGTTGATGGCCACGCCACCCAGGTTGCGCGCTTCTTGCAGCACGCGCAGCACCATGCGGGCGTCATCGGTTTTGGCGTCCACATAGCACAGGCCACCTTTCAGGTCGGTGCGGTTGATGTGCGGTGCCAGCATCAAAAATTCATCCACCGGGTAGTAGTGACGCGCGCGCAGACCGGCCAGCCAGTCGTACACCGCCAGGCCAATCTGGAACAACCAGCGCCCGGGCTTGCGGCCCTTGTAGTCGCCAAAGGCGAAGCTTTGCGGGTCGACCAGACCACGGGCTTCGCGCATCAAATTCTGGCGCTCGCGCACCGAGTCACGGGTCAAGCCCAGTTGGCCTTCTTTGAGGTAACGCAGTCCACCGTGCACCAGTTTGGAAGAACGGCTAGACGTGCCCCAAGCAAAGTCGCGCTGCTCCACCAGCAGGGCTTTGATACCACGGCGCGATGCTTCCAATAAAATCCCCGCGCCCGTGATGCCGCCGCCAATGATGACCAAGTCCCACTCTTGTGCCAGAGTCGGCGCCAAATGGTCGCGGGTCATGCTGCTTCTGCGGGCAGCAGCTTGCCGGGGTTCATCATGCCCTGCGGGTCAAAGTGCGCAAACAGGCTGCGCATCGCCGATATTCCGAGCGCACCTTTTTCGGCCTGAAGGTAGGGCGCGTGGTCAATGCCCACACCGTGCTGGTGGCTGATGGTGCCGCCGGTGGCCACAATGGCTTGGCAGACCGAAGCTTTCATGTGCTGCCAGCGCGCCAGGTCTTTGTCATAGTTGCCGGTCAAACGGTAGGCAAAGGTGGTGTACACGCTAGCGCCTTGGGCATAGATGTGCGAGAGGTGGGTGTAGGTGTGGACCTTCTCGCCGTCGTCTGCCATGGCTTGGGTGGCGGCACCTTCCAGCGCCAGCATCATGGGCTTGACGCGGCCCCAGTCGCAGGCGGTCTCTACCGTGTCGATGGCATAGCCCTTGAGCCACAGCGCGTTGCGCAGATAGACATTGCGAAAGCGGTTCTCTTTCCACTTCTTGCCCATGGCCTGGCCAATGGCAATGCCGCTAAAGCCCTTCGCGATCTGCATGGCGCCTTGCAGGGCGTGGGTCACGGTGCCGGTGCGGCCGGTGGCGCCAATCATCAAAATGCATTTTTCACCCTTGCAGCCGCGCAAGCCCAGGTAACCCTCTAGCAAACCGATCAGCGATTTGTGGCCCGCCATGGTCAGCGTGGTGAAGGTCTCTACCGGGTTGGAAAGGCGCAACATGGACAGCGGCAGCTTGGCTTGCACAATGGCGCGCACCGCGTTTTGGGCCTGCTCCCAGTTGGGGAAAAAGATGGTGTGAAACTCTTCGCGTTCGGGCAGCGGCGTAATACGCACCGTGACCTCGGTCAAGATACCCATACGCCCCTCGGAGCCCAGCACCATCTCGCGCAAATCGGTGCCAGCGGCCGACGCGGGGAAGGTGGGTATCGTCAAGGTGCCCGCTGGCGTTTCCATGCGGCCACCGGCAAACAGCTGCTCAATGCGGCCATAGCGCAGCGACTGCTGGCCAGACGAACGCGTCACTACCCAGCCGCCCAGTGTGGAGTATTCGAACGACTGCGGAAAGTGTCCCAGTGTGAAGCCTTGCGCCCGTAGTTGGGCTTCCAGATCAGGCCCCAGAACGCCCGCACCAAAGGTGGCCAATTGCGCCTCGGGGTCCAGGTTTATAAGTTTGCTCAGGCGCGACAGGTTGATGGTGAGCACCGGTGCGTCGCCCTCGGGAACGGTCAGGTGGCCCACCACGCTGGTGCCGCCGCCCAGCGGAATGACGGATGCACCGCAGTCTTTTGCATAGGCCAGCAACTCTTGCACCTGCTCGCTGCTCTCGGGGAAGGCCACGCCGTCGGTCACGGTGCCCACCTTGCCGCTGCGCATCTTCAGCCAATCGGGCAGGCTGTGGCCCAGGCTGTTGCGCAGACGGGTTTCGCGCCGGGTGTCGAGCAAGGTGTGTTTGGGCAAGCGGCTGGGGGGGATGCCCTTGCAGGCTTGGGCCAGCGTGGCGTCAACTGGTGGGGTGCCTGCGCCAATACGCTCTTGCAAAAATTGCAGGGCGTCTTCGTTAACCACCAATTCTATGGAGTCATCACCCCAGCCGTTCCAGCGTTTCATATCCAGTTCCTATCGTAGTTATGCAGCATGCAGCGCTACACTTGCCGCCACTGTAGCCACACGCCTTTGTGGCGTCTTTCGCATTCATGCCAACCGTATTGTCCAATCATGCCACCCCAACTGACCGCTGATGCGAATCGCTTAGACGGCAGGGTGGCGAGCGCCTATGTGCAGCCGCTCTTAGAGCTGGTGCAAGAGCGCGGTGTGGCGTTGCATACGCTGGCGCTGGCAGCGGGTTTGCCGGACCATGCACTGTCGCCCATGCCGGAGTCCATAGCGGCGCATTCCTTTGTTTGCCTGCTAGATGCCGGTGCGGCGCTGACGGCGGATGATCACTTCGGCCTGCATGTGGGTGAACGCGTCAAGCTAGGAACCTACAGCGTGTACGGGCTGATTTTGCTCAGCTGCCGCGACTTTGGGCAGGTGTTCCAGCAAACACAGCGGTTCGAGAGCCTGGCGCATGACCTGGGTGTGTCGTCGCTGGTGGTGCAAGGTGATACTGCTCAGTACCTGTGGCACAGCCATTTCCCGCAGGCCAGCTGCCACTTGGCGGAGAGTGTTTTCGCCGGTGTGCGGGTGTTTAGCAACTGGCTGGCAGGCATGCCGTTGCCTGCGGCGCGGCTGTCGTTTACCCACCCGGCACCAAGCGATACCGCCGAACACCAGCGCATATTTGGTACCGACGTGGTGTTTGGCGCCCCGAACCACTGCGCAGAGTTTCCCGCGATCTTGCTGACCCTGCCCGTGCCCAACGCCGATGTGGGCCTGTACCCCGTGCTGCAACAGCATGCCGAGCAACTGCTGCGGCAAAAAATGCGGGCGCAAGCGGATGCGGGCATCGTGGCGCTGGTTGGCGCTGCCATTGCCAAAAACCTGTCGCAAGACCGGGCGCGTCTAGTCTTCGTGGCCGAAGACTTGGGCCTGACGCAGCGCACCCTGCAGCGCAAACTGAGCGACGCGGGCACCAGTTTTCAGCAGATTCTGGACCGCACCCGAAACGACTTGGCTAAGGACTATTTGCGCCAGCGCAGCCTGGGCTTAACCGACATTGCATTTTTGCTGGGCTTTCAAAACCAGAGCGCCTTTAACCACGCGTTCAAGGAGTGGACCGGCAGCAGCCCCGGCAGCTACCGCGACAAGGTGATGGGGCTATGACCGCCGAGCGTGGGGGCGACATCCACTGGATAGACACCCACTGCCATCTGGATGCACCAGAGTTTGAGGCTCTAGCCCTCGCCATTCGTGCGCAAGCAGCTATCAAAGGTGTAGCGCATTGCGTGATTCCTGCGGTTGAGGTGGCCAACTTTGATGCGGTGCGCCAACTGGCACACACTCTGGGCGACAGCTATTGCCTGGGCATTCATCCGCTGTACGTGGCCCAGGCCACCGAGGACGACTTGGCCCAACTGGATGCCGCGCTGGCGCAGCACCAGGGTGACCCACGCCTGGTGGCGGTGGGTGAAATCGGTCTGGACTTCTTTGTGCCCGCGCTGTGCCAAAGCCCTTTGCGCGAAAAGCAGGAGCATTTCTACCGTGTCCAACTGCAGTTGGCCCGCAAATACCAGCTACCGGTGGTGCTGCATGTGCGCCGGTCGGCAGACCGCTTGCTCAAGTACTTGAGAGAGGTGGGCCAAGGCGGCGCCCCATGGTTGGGCATTGCCCATGCCTTCAATGGCAGCGACGTGCAGGCGCAGGCCTTTGTGGCGATGGGGTTCAAGTTGGGTTTTGGTGGCGCGGTGACGTTTGAACGCGCCGCGCAATTGCGCCGCTTGGTGCAAACCGTGCCCCTGGAGGCCATCGTGCTGGAGACCGATGCGCCCGACATGCCTCCACATTGGCTGTACACCACCGCGCAGCAGCGTCAAGCGGGCGTAGCGCAGGGCCGCAATAGCCCGGATCAGATTCCCGCCATTGCCACGGTAGTCGCCCAGTTGCGCAACATGCTCTTGGCGGATTTGGCGCAGGCCACTACGCGTAATGCCTGTGATGCCTTGCCCCGGTTAAAGGCACTGCTGGCCTAAGCGTTTGCGTTTGAGCCCATAAAAAAAGCCCCAGTCGCAGACTGGGGCTTTTGCAAAGGAGGTAAGCCGAGTTACGCAGTTTTCGCTGCGCGGCGGCGGCGTGCAATGGCACCCACCATACCCAAACCAGCCAGCATCAGGGCCAATGACTCTGGCTCTGGCACTGCCGACACCACCATGCCACCGACATAGAAGCGCTGGTTTTCGGCGCGGATTTTGAACTCGGTGCCAATCATGTTGCTGAAGTTGACGATGGAGGCGAGGTTAATACTCGACTGGTCGTGCCAGATATTGTCCAAGCCCAAATAATTGAAATCGAATGTTCCGGCTCCGACCGTTGTGTGGTCACCATTAAACATGATGGAGTTGAACGAGACGGCCTTGTCAAAGCGGAAATCCAGCGTCTCGGCGACCGTGGTCGTTGTGACAATCTTCTTTCCGACGTAGTTGTGATGCCTGGTGCTTCCGGTTGCCGACGTCGCCGTTGTGCTGGCAGTCGTAAAGCCTACATTGTCAGATGCGGGGCTGGTGTCACCCGATTTGGTGAACTCGATGCCGAGGCCACCTTTGCTGGGGCTGATGTCTTGAATCACCAACTTGTTTGCGATGGCGGTAGCCGTGGGCCCGGTTACGGCAGAGCCCCACGCGGCGGTCGGGCTGGTCCGGGTTCGTGTGACTGCGGTGACATTGGTCGTTGCTTGGGCAGTAACCGTCAGCGTACCGGCAAAACTGGTGTTGTAACTCAGGCTGGACTCAACGTAGTCGCCGTTGTACTTTGTCAAGCCACCGGTCGGGTTGATGTAAGGCGAGCCCGAAACGCCGGAGGCGAAGGTTAGTGTTTGCGTTGGGGTTGCCATCGCAGCCATAGGTGCCAAGGCAATTAGGTAGGCGAATTTAGTTAGGTTCATGGCGCGAGTTTTTGAGAGTAATGGGCGTTCAAGGACACATTTTGCCGGTGTTGCGACGCGTCGCCAATAGTCCGAACGGATCAATGTGTGTCGGATTTCGTGAAATAAGTCACCCTTTTTGGGGGCTCTCGGGGGCTGGTATAAATCCCCATGCTGAGAAAAACCGCCGTCACCCTGCCTGAAGTCAACTTTTCGGACGAAGGTCCCGTTCGGCACCTGCATTTAGACAGCATCTGGATTCAGGGCTCGATGCTGGTTGATGCGCCTTTGGTGCTGGTGCATGAGTACATTCAGCGTATGTTTGCCTGGCTGCTGTTTGTTGACCCGGCCGGTGTTCCCAAGCGCCAGGCCATGCAACTGGGCTTGGGCGCTGCCTCGCTGACCAAGTTTTGCCACAAGGTGGTGCGGATGAAAACCACCGTCGTGGAGCTCAATCCCCAAGTGGTGGCTGCCTGCCGAGGTTGGTTTAAGTTGCCGCAAGACAATGCCCGGTTGCAAGTGGTGCTGGCCGATGCCTCGCAAG
This sequence comes from Burkholderiales bacterium, assembly GCA_038245855.1. Lineage (GTDB taxonomy): Bacteria > Pseudomonadota > Gammaproteobacteria > Burkholderiales > Burkholderiaceae_C > Allorhodoferax. The sequence continues at coordinate 47,942 of JBBRSA010000004.1, read as the reverse complement.
AGATTCAGCAGCCGCGTTGGCAGGGCGCAGTGGATGCCCTGCAGGTGGACCTGTATGACCAGGAGGCGGCAGGGCCGGTCTTTGACAGCGTTGCGTTTTACACCGATTGCCGTAACGTGCTGACCGAGGACGGTTGTATGACGGTGAACCTGTTTGGTCACAAGTCGAGTTTTCAGCGCAGCGTAGACAATATGGCAGCAGCTTTTGGCAAGGACGCTATTTGGGCCTTCAAGCCCACACGCGAGGGTAATACAGTGGTGTTGGCCCAGCGGACGCCGGTACGGCCCTCAAAGGCGGAGCTGTTTGCCCGTGCCGACACGATTCAGCGACAGTGGGGCTTGCCGGCGGACAAGTGGGTGCGCGTATTTAAACCGGTCTATCCATGAGCCAACATTCAAAATCCAAAGCGTCCTCTACGCCGCCTTTCAGCGGTCCGGTTGACTGGCGCCAACTTGTCGAGTGGCTGCGCCTTGATGGCGTTATATCGGACGAGGAAGCGCAGCGTACGGTTGCCCGTTGTGCGCAGGCAGAGAGCGCCCAGCATCCGCTGGTGCGCCTGGCCAGTGTGTCGCTACGCCGCGCGGCCGACGGCAAGCCGCTGGACATTGAAGCGCTCACCCAGTGGCTAGCGGGCCGTGCGGGCTTGGCGTACTTGCGCATCGACCCCCTTAAAGTCGATGTCGGCAAGGTGGCCGATGCGATAGGCGCGGCCTATGCCGAACGGCACAAAATCTTGCCAGTCGTGGTCACGTCAACCGAGATCACGGTGGCTACGGCCGAACCTTTTTTAACCGGTTGGGTGGAAGAGGTCGAGCGCCAGTCGCGCAAACGTATTCGTTTGGTGGTAGCCAGCCCGCAAGAGATTCACCGCTATACCGCCGAGTTTTATGCGCTGGCTAAGTCGGTGCGCACCGCTGCCAAGGCGGGTGTTAACAATGGGGCGAGCTTTGAGCAGTTGGTCGAGTTAGGCAAATCCAACAAACAGTTAGACGCGAATGACCAGGGTGTGGTGCAGGTGGTGGACTGGTTGTGGCAATACGCGTTTGACCAGCGTGCCAGCGACATCCACATGGAGCCCCGGCGCGAGCAAGGCGTGATTCGCTTTCGGATCGACGGTGTTCTGCACACCGTGTACCAAATGCCTATGGGGGTGCTCAATGCCATGACGGCGCGCATCAAGCTGCTGGGGCGGATGGACGTGATCGAGAAACGCCGCCCGCAGGACGGCCGTATCAAAACCCGCAATCCGCGCGGTGACGAGATCGAGATGCGAATCTCGACCCTGCCCACCGCCTTTGGCGAGAAAACGGTGATGCGAATTTTTGACCCGGACAACACGGTCAAAGACCTCGACGCGCTGGGCTTTTCTAGCCATGACGCGCAGCGCTGGGAGGCGCTGGTCAAACGCCCCCACGGCATTATTTTGGTCACCGGCCCCACGGGCTCGGGCAAGACCACCACCTTGTATGCCACGCTCAAACGGGTCGCGACCGACGAGGTGAATGTCAGCACGGTGGAGGACCCGATCGAGATGATCGAGCCGGCCTTCAACCAGACCCAAGTGCAGCCGCAGCTCGACTTTGGCTTTCCCCAAGGTCTACGCGCCCTGATGCGCCAAGACCCCGACATCATCATGGTGGGTGAGATTCGCGACCAAGAAACCGCCGAGATGGCGGTGCAGGCCGCGCTGACCGGGCATTTGGTGTTCTCCACCCTGCACACCAACGACGCGCCTTCGGCCGTCACGCGTTTGATGGAGCTGGGTATTCCGCCGTATTTGATCAACGCCACCGTCTTGGGCGTGCTGGCCCAGCGGCTGGTGCGCACGCTGTGCAAGCAGTGCCGTGAGCGGGACAAAGACTCCACCCGTGAAGCACTGGGCGAGCTGATCAAGCCCTGGCAAATCAACGGCGGCTACAAGCCTTACAAGCCGGTGGGCTGTGTGGATTGCCGCATGACGGGATTCATGGGGCGTATGGGTCTGTACGAGCTGTTGGTGGTGTCTGAGGGCTTTAAATCCCGCGTGATGGCCGATCCGAGTATTGATGCTCTGCGCAAGCAGGCCGTGACCGACGGCATGCGCCCGTTGCGCCTAGCGGGCGCCTTGCGGGTGGCCGAAGGGTTGACGGTGATGGAAGAGGTGCTGACATCGACGCCGCCCTTGTAAGAACGGTGAATGAAAGCGGGCCAGTGCGAGCCTTACAACGCCCGCTTACAACGCTAGGATGGTCTTGAAAACACGCCCGACAGATCTCGGTCGGCACCCAGGATATGGCCTGCCACTAGGTCGGAGACTAAAAACCGAACCAAACCTTCCACATCGGCCTTATTAGGCGTTGGTGCCGATAACTGCGCCGCCGCGTGAAGCGCATGCGCGCGGTCCAGCAACGTGCGATGCAGTTGCGCATGGTCGGCCAATTCTATGAATCCATGCGCTTGCAAAATAGTTTCTTCCTGGGCGAAGTGTTCGGACACATGGGTTAACAGCTCGTCAAATGCCGCTTCAAACGCTGCCGGATTGGATTCGCGACGCTCTGATGCATCTAATAGGGTATTGGCCAGTTCAAAGAGCGACTCATGCTCCTGATCAATCGTGGCATTACCGCAGGCAAAGGCGGGCTTCCAGCGCAGGTGCACATGAATCTTTGGTTTTGGGTGATCGGATGCTTCTCCTGCGGCGGGCGTCGATGGTGCCCAGACCTGAACAGCGTTGCGCCCGCCCCGCTTGGCGGTGTACATCGCCTCATCACCCAGGCGCAACAAGGTGGCTTCAGAGTCACCATGGTCGGGGTAAATGGAAATGCCGATGCTGGATGAAATATGGAGGACCACGCCTTTGGGCGTCACAAAGTCTTGCTCTAGTAAATTTCTGATTTTCTCTCCGACCGCTGTGGCTGCGTCAATCGTGTGGAGGTCTGGCACCAGTACGACAAACTCGTCACCCCCCATGCGCGCGGCGGTATCGGATTCCCGCAGGCAAGCCCTAATACGCTGTGCTACCGCTTGGAGCAACCAATCACCGACTTCGTGACCGAGTTCGTCATTGATAGGTTTAAATCGATCCAAGTCGATAAACATGAGTGCTAGGAGCGTTTTGTTGCGCCGCGCACGGACCAATTGCTGCGTCAGTCGTTCTAGTGCTAAACGGCGGTTGGGTAACTCAGTCAGAGCGTCATGCGATGCAAGCGCACGCACTTGCCGCTGCATCTCGATACGCTCGCTAATGTCCTCAATCGACACCACCGCGCCTTGCTGGATCGCTCCCTTGAATGGGGTAACGTTCATGCTGCGCCAGTGCTGCTGCGCCGATGCGGCTACCGGGTATTCCAAATAAAAGTGTGGCAACTGGCCTTCTAGCACGGCGCGAACACCTTCTTCTGCTGACAAGGCTTTTTTATACGTGGTATTGGCAGGCAAGCCTTTTAGCGCCGCCAGGAAATTGGCGTCCAGCGCTGTTGCCGTTGCCCCGGACACCGGCGTGAATTCATGGGAAAACCGTGCCCAAGCGTCATTGACCGACACAATATGTCCGCTGTGGTCCAGCACAGCGATGGCCGCCGTTACTGAGTTGAGTACGGCGTGCTTGAAGTCCTCACTGTCTTGCACCACTTTCTTTTGCTGCGCCAATGAATCCAGTAGCTGGTTAAACCCCCCCACCAATTGCCCTACTTCGTCTTGCCGCACGACGGGAAGCGCCTGCGGTGGCTGATTTTTTCGCACAAAACCTTCTAACGTTTTCACCGCCGACGTCATGGGCGTCATTTGCCACCGCAACATCAACCAGATCAGGATAAACGACACTGCAATCATGAGGGCAGCAGCGAGTCGACCGTAGGGCTTGATGGCTTCAATCAATTCAAATACTTCATCGGGTTCCAAGGTGACCGATGCATACCAATGCGCCAGCGGTATTTGTTCAATGCTGACCAGCACTTCGACGCCATGGGGATTGACCACGCGTGCCGTTCCTTCGAAGCCGTCTACAAATCGATCAATCCAGGGAATGGCGCCCCTTGGTGGCATGGTCTCAAACAAACGGGGTGTGTCCGAGGTGGCAATAATCAGCCGCTGCGCGGCCTCAAGCACGAAGAAGTTGCCGGTCTTTCCGTATCGATGTGAAGCCAAGTCGGTCAAAAAGTTGGGTTTGTCCATACGTATGGAGCCCGCTACAGCACCAAGCACTGCACCCGCTGGATTGCGTATGGGAAATACCAATGCAAACGCTGCAGTCTTTGGTTCGGTGAGCATGTGGATGCTGCCGACTCCGGGCTCTCCGGACTGAAGAAAGCGGGATAGGTCTTGCGGCCCAACGGATTGGTCCATAAAGCGGGCATTCGACGCGAGCAGGACCCCTTGTGCATTCCAAATCGACACCCCGGCGTTGAATTGACTGTCCAGAAAAGCCCGAGTCCGCAGGAGGTCATTCAAACCAGTTGTGTCTTGCAACTGCGCCGGCGCAATATCGGAGGCCAGGCCAGACAGCGATGCAAATCGATCCTCTAAAACCCGCGTGACTTCGGCGCTCAGTAGCTTCAAGGCGGAGCGCTGCTGGGCCCCCGTATACAAAATAAGCTCGTCACGCAACAAGCCTTTGGTGTAAGCAGCCAAAGTCAGGAACCCCGCCACAACGATGCCAATGGTGAGCAGCGTGACGCGGGACTTTAAAGACTGTGGCAACAACCGTTGTAAAGGCATACGATATTGGTCGGTGGAAGGTTGTGGCGGCCCATGTTACTGCACCTGCAGCCTGCGCCCCTGTAGCCGCTGGCGCGCTGGTCGGCTTAGCGGCCTCATAGGTTTTGGCAATGTGGTTGATTGCTTCAATCAAACCCGCAAAGTCCATAGAGGGCTTAATATCAACTCCGTTCACTACTAGAACACCATTTAAGAGGAACCAACTATGTCATTGATTAACACACCCATCCCCACTTTCAAGAACGAGGCATTTCACAACGGCAAGTTTGTCACCGTGACCAATGAAACGCTCAAAGGTAAGTGGAGCGTGTTCATTTTTATGCCCGCAGCGTTTACGTTTAACTGCCCCACGGAAGTCGAGGACGCGGCCGACAACTACGCCGAATTCCAAAAGGCCGGTGCTGAGGTGTATATCGTCACCACCGATACCCATTTTTCCCACAAGGTGTGGCACGAAACGTCGCCTGCCGTAGGTAAGGCCAAGTTTCCGCTGATCGGCGATCCCACTCACGCGCTGACACGCGGGTTTGATGTACACATCGAAGAAGAGGGCTTGGCACTGCGTGGCACCTTCATCATCAACCCCGATGGTGTGATTAAAACGATGGAGGTCCATTCCAACGAAATTGCGCGTGATGTGAAAGAAACGCTGCGCAAGCTCAAAGCCGCACAGTACACCGCCGCTCACCCAGGCCAAGTGTGCCCAGCCAAGTGGAACGAGGGCGCTAAGACCATTGCGCCGTCCATCGACCTGGTCGGCAAAATCTGATTGATACCGCCGAAGCTACTGCGCGGGTCATGCGCGGCGTTGGGCGGTGCTCGGAGTCCTCACGTACCGAAGTACGTTCCGGTTCCTGCGTTCCGTCCGCCTAGCGCCTGACCCGCTCGCTACGCTTCAACGGCATCAATCGCACTGACTCCAGGCCGGACAGCGTCCTGCTGCGTGTGCAGCGGGCCGTCCGGCTTTCTTATATGCGAAATATGGCTCTAGCCCTCGTGGAATATGCGCGAGCAGCTATCAATTCAGTAGTAATACGACCTTAGAAGGAATCCACCATGCTCGACGATACCCTCAAAACCCAGCTCGCCGCCTACCTAGAACGTGTCTTGCTGCCCATCGAGTTGGTGGCGTCGCTGGATGACAGCAATACCTCCGCCGAGATGCTGGATTTGCTTCAAACGATTCAAAGCCTGCGCAGCGACAAGATCACGCTGCGCACCGACGGCACCGATGCGCGCAAACCATCCTTTAGCCTGCAGCGCACCGGCACGGCGACGAGCCTGCGCTTTGCTGGTCTGCCACTGGGCCATGAATTCACCTCGCTGGTGCTGGCCCTGCTGTGGAGCGGAGGCCACCCGCCTAAGGTCGAGCAAGACGTGATCGACCAGATCAAAGGACTGGACGGTGACTTCAACTTTGAGGTCTACATGAGCCTGACTTGCCACAACTGCCCCGATGTGGTGCAGGCACTGTCGCTCATGGCCATTTTCAACCCCAAGATCAAGACCACGGTGATCGAAGGCGGCGCGTTCCAGCAAGAGGTGACCGAGCGCGACATCATGGCCGTGCCCATGGTGTTCCTCAATGGTCAGATGTTCAGTTCCGGCCACATGCTGGTGGAAGAAATTGTCGCCAAGCTCGATACCGGCGCCGCTGCTAAAGACGCTGCCAAGCTCTCCGCCAAAGACCCGTATGAGGTGCTCATCATCGGCGGTGGCCCTGCGGGCGCAGCCGCTGCCGTGTACGCCGCGCGCAAAGGCATCCGCACGGGCGTGGCCGCCGAGCGTTTTGGTGGCCAGACCAACGACACCATGGCGATTGAAAACTACCCCTCTGTGCAAGAAACCGACGGCCCTAAATTCGCCGCTGGGTTGGAAGTGCAAACCCGCTCGTACGGTGTCGACATCATGAACCTGCAATTGGCCCAAAATTTGGTGCCTGCCGCAGAGGCGGGCGGCCTGATCGAGGTGAAGCTGGCCAACGGCGGCTCACTGAAATCCAAAACCGTCATCCTGTCCACCGGCGCGCGCTGGCGCAATGTGAACGTGCCCGGCGAGCAAGAGTACAAAAACAAGGGCGTGGCCTACTGCCCGCACTGCGACGGCCCGCTGTTCAAGGGCAAAGACGTGGCGGTGATTGGTGGCGGTAACTCCGGCGTAGAAGCGGCTATTGACCTGGCTGGTGTGGTGAAGCACGTAACGGTGATCGAGTTCATGCCTGAACTCAAGGCCGACGCCGTGCTGGTGAAGAAGCTGCACAGTCTGCCCAACGTGACGGTGTACACCAACGCGCAGACCATGGAAATTACCGGCCACGACGGCAAGGTCAATGGCATGAAATACAAAGACCGTGCGACCGAGGCGGAGCATCTGGTCACGCTCGAGGGCGTGTTCGTGCAGATTGGGTTGGTGCCCAATACCGAGTGGCTCAAAGGTACCGTCGAACTATCAAAGTTCGGTGAAATCATGGTGGACGCCAAAGGCCACACCAACGTGCCCGGCGTGTTTGCGGCGGGTGACTGCACCACGGTGCCATTCAAACAAATCGTCATTGCCGCAGGGGCTGGCGCCACGGCGGCACTGAGTGCGTTTGACCATTTGATTCGGCATTGACCCCTGTGCCCGGTCGCATTTACCTGGCCCCCATGGAGGGGCTGCTCGACTTTGTGCTGCGTGACATCCTGACCCGCGTGGGCGGGGTAGACCGCTGTGTGTCCGAGTTCATCCGCGTGACCCACACACTGCTGCCCGAGCGGGTCTTCTTGCGGGTGATTCCTGAATTAGAAAACGGTGGTTACACCCCAGCCGGTGTGCCGGTGCGGGCGCAATTGCTGGGTTCTGACCCGGTCTGTATGGCCGAAAACGCGGCCAGCCTGGCGGCCATGGGGCCGCACGGTATCGACCTCAATTTTGGATGCCCGGCCAAGGTCGTTAACCGGCACGGTGGCGGTGCGGCCTTGCTGGAAGACCCTGAGCTGCTCACCCGCATCGTGTCGGCGGTGCGCCGCGCCGTGCCAGCGCACATGCCCGTGTCGGCCAAGATGCGCTTAGGATTTAACGACGACCTGCGCGCGGTGGAGTGCGCCCAGGCTTTGGTCGATGGCGGCGCCGAAGAACTGGTAGTGCATGCCCGCACCAAAGCCGACGCCTACCGCCCGCCAGCGTATTGGGAGCGGGTCAACGACATACGCTTGGCTGTGCCCGTGCCGGTGGTTGCCAACGGCGAAATCTGGACGGTGCAAGATGCTGTGCAGTGCCAGCAGGCATCGGGCTGCCAAGATCTCATGCTGGGGCGGGGCATCGTCACCGATCCCGGCTTGGCCTGGGCCATCCGTCATAGTCATGCAGCCGGTAATGACACCGATGCCGTAGATGCGCAAGCACCCCAGGTAAATTGGCAGACTTTGAAGCCCTTGATTGGCGCGTTTTGGGTCTTGGTCTGTGGCCGCCTAGAGGTGCGTCAGCAAGCGGGACGCCTCAAGCAGTGGCTAAACTTTTTGCGCCGCCGTTACCCCGAGGCTGAAACCGCTTACATGGCCTTGCGCACCTTGCATGACCCGGTTTTGGTTGCGCGATGGTTGGCCCAAGAAGGATTTTTATGGCCTTTGGCAGGCGCGGTGTTTACTGGAACAGCGCCTCAAAGCCTCCGGCAGGCTCAAAACGCTGGTTGCGATACACCGCACGGGTAGGGCCGGGCAGCGCACGCACCGACTCCGAGTGGCACGGATCGCCCGGGTAGCAAATGTGGCGCTCACCGTCTTCTGAAAACATTTCAGGCAGCACACGCGGCGCACGGCGGCTGCGTGCTTCATGCATGGCGCTCTCTACGCTGGCATGGTGGGCCAGGTGTGCCAGACTCATAATTTGCGGCGGTGCCAGCAGCAGTTCGCCGCTCCAGTACTGCTCCAGCGCAGCCCGCGGGGCCAACCACAGGCTGGCCGTTGTTTCACGGTCGTCGTGCAGTGCCCTTTGGCCGCGCGGTAGAGCGGACAGAAAAAAGCGGGTGTCAAACCGTTTGGAAGCCATTGCTGGGTTCTCGGGTGTAATCCAGCGCGACCAGGGCAAGAGTTGGCGTGTTTGTAGCCTCAGCGAACCGTCGGCCATAAATCGGTCAAAGGGCACTGCCGGGTTGCCCTCCAGCAAGGCGCGTGCGCCCCGCCCACCACGGGCAAACAGCACGCCGCACTCTTCATAGGTCTCGCGCAGGGCTGCCACATACAGGCCGCTGGCGGTGTGAGTATCCAAATCGCGCTCCCCCAAAATGGCGCGCAATTGGGTGGGTGACTGGTCCAAGTGGGCCAGGGTGTCGGCCTGCATGTCGGCCTGGTCGAGTTTGCCACCCGGGAACACATAGGCGCCCGCCATGAAATCAGACTGCGCGCTGCGCTGGAGTAAAAATACTTCTAACCCGCTGGCGCCGTCGCGCAGTAAAACTACCGTGGCGGCATGGCGAATGACTTGGGGTGGCTGGGTGGGTAAATCCATGGCGCAAGGCAAAGTTTGGGGCAATTATCGCGCAGCACGCCAGAGCCGGTCTTGATTTTTTTCGCAGCACCTCCAGTTGGTTAGAGTACGGCACACCTTGTGCCGCGTCAGCAAAATATGACATCTTGTGTTACCTTTGCGCCCCACATTGCAGACGAAGGGCTTCCCCCCATGACCGGTATTCCAAGCGCCCTCGAAGGTCTGTCTCAGGCGCGTATCCACGGCATGCGTCGCGGCATTGAAAAAGAGAGCTTGCGTGCGCTGCCCAGTGGTGCCGTAGCGCTCACACCACACCCCCACGGCCTGGGTTCGGCGCTGACCCACCCTCACATCACTACCGACTTCTGTGAGTCGCAGGTCGAGTTGATTACCGGTGTACATGCCGGCGTGCAAGATTGTTTGGACGAGTTGACCCACGTACAGCAGGCAACGCTGCGCGCTATGGGTGAAGAAATGCTGTGGGCATCGAGCATGCCCTGCGGTCTGCCGGCGGATGAGCACATACCCATCGGGCAATACGGCACCTCTAACGTGGGGCGTACCAAAAGTGTGTACCGCATGGGGTTGGGCTACCGCTATGGCCGGCGCATGCAAACCATATCGGGCATCCACTACAACTGGTCGCTGCCCGATACCCGCAGTGAAGACTATTTTGGGCTGATTCGCAACTTCCGGCGCGAAGCCTTTTTGCTGCTGTACCTGTTTGGGGCTTCACCGGCGGTGTGTTCCACTTTCGTTGCCGGGCGTGAACACCGCTTACAACCCTTAAGCGGCCACACCCTGTACCTGCCTTACGCTACCTCGCTGCGTATGGGACGCTTGGGGTACCAAAGCGACGCGCAGTCTTCGTTGGCGGTGAGCTACAACAGCCTTAAGGTCTATGGCGATTCGTTAGAGGGTGCCTTGACCCGGCCCTACCCGCCGTACGAGGCCATTGGCACACGTGGCCCCGACGGCCAGTACCGCCAACTGGGCACCAACCTGCTGCAGATTGAAAACGAGTTTTACGGCACCATCCGCCCCAAGCGGGTTATTAACCCAGGCGAGCGCCCACTGCACGCCCTGCGCGAGCGCGGTGTGGAATACGTCGAGGTGCGCCTGATGGACCTAGACCCGTTTGAGCCGGTGGGCATCAATGCGCAGACCGTGCGGTTTTTGGACGTGTTTTTGTTGCACTGCCTGCTAAAGCCCAGCCCGCCCGACACGCCGGATGAGATCGCCGCATCGGCCCACAACCAGCACAACGTGGCTGAGCGCGGACGTGAGCCAGGTTTGATGCTGGAGCGGGGAGCAAAAAAAGTACCATTGAGCGATTGGGCAGAGGAAATTCTCGAAGCCATGGGCCCCGTCGCCGCGCGCCTGGATGCCGAGCACCAGTGCCACGATTACGTGCAGGCAGTTGAACATGCAGTGCAGGCTTTGCACAAGCCCTACACGCTGCCATCGGCGCGGATTTTGAGTGCGGTGACCGAGCAGTTTGACGGCTCGTTTGTTGCCTTTGTCCGCGCCCAGTCACAGGCTATCAAGCAGGGTATGGCTTCTATGCCGATGCCGTTTGACACCATCGATCACTTCGCGACATTGGCGGCCAAGTCGTGGTTGGACCAGCGTGCGGTGGAGGCGGCCGACACCCTGACGTTTGATGCCTATCTGGCGGATTACCTGAACCCCCAGCATTTGCGGGTGTAGGGCACATAAAAAAAGCGCCAAACGCTTTTGACGTTTGACGCTTCACTTCAAGCCGCACGCGGCCTGAACGGGGGGCTTATTCAGCAGCAACAGCAGCAGCAGTCGCCTTGGCAGCACGGGCAGGCTTCTTAGCGGCGGCGCGCTTAGGCGCAGCAGCTTTGGAGGTAGCGGCTTTAGCCTTGGTGGTTTTTTTGCCAGCGAGCTTGGTAGCAAAAGCGCCGGATTTCACTTCCAACTGGGCAGCCACTTTGGTCACAGCTTGTGCAGCAGGCACAGCAGCCACAGCCAAAGGCTTCAGCTTAACGCCAGTTGCCTTCTCAAAGCGGCTCGCGTTAGCAGCCACTTGTGCCACGCCTTTTTCAGCCAATTTGACGGCCTTGGACACAGCAACGTCAGCGTTGTCAGTCGTCACAACCACGCCCTTGGCGTAGGCTGCGCTGATTTTCTTTTGGGTAGACACGGCGTTGCTGCGGGCTTGTGCGCTCAAACGGGTGCCGGCCTTCTTGACAGCGTTGGCCCAGCTTTGGTCTACATAACCAACAGCGCGCACGTTACCGACGCGGCAAGCGTTGATGACGTTCTTGGCGGTGTTGCCGTAGGATTCGATGATTTCGTTGGTGACAGTTGCGAGATTTTTTGCGGACATGGTTGGTTCCTGATAAAAAGGTTGAATAAATTTATTGCTGGGGTGGATTTTGACAAACCGCCGTAGTCATCGCACCTTAAAAAGCCGGTTTTTCCTAGGGAGTCCTATCTAGGAACAGCGCCAATTTCAATAGTGTTCGACAATGCACTTCTCCGCGCGCTTCGGCTTTACACCGTTTCGTGCCCCAATTCCCCTAACCACGCAGAAAGACGACGATGAAGATTGAAACCCTGGCCGTGCATGCCGGCTACACGCCTGACCCCACCACCAAGTCCGCTGCTGTGCCGCTGTACCAAACGACGGCTTACGCCTTTGACAACGCCCAGCACGGTGCCGACCTGTTTGACTTGAAGGTGGCGGGCAACATCTACACCCGCATCATGAACCCGACCACCGACGTGCTGGAAAAGCGCGTGGCGGCGCTGGAAGGCGGCGTGGCGGCATTGGCACTGGCGTCGGGGATGGCGGCCATCACGGCGGCCATCCAGACCATTGCTGAGGCGGGCGACAACATCATCTCGACCAGCACGCTCTACGGCGGCACTTACAACCTGTTTGCCCACACCTTTCCCCAGCAGGGCATTGAAGTACGCTTTGCCGATGCCAGTGACCCCGCCAGTTTTGCCAAGCTGATCGACGCGCGCACCAAGGCCGTGTTCTGCGAATCCATCGGCAACCCGCTGGGCAACGTGACCGACATTGCCGCGCTGGCCAAAGTGGCGCATGACGGCGGCGTGCCGCTCATCGTGGACAACACCGTGCCCAGCCCCTACCTGTGCCGCCCTATTGAGCACGGCGCCGACATCGTGGTGCACGCACTCACCAAGTACATGAACGGCCACGGCAACAGCATCGGCGGCATCATTGTGGACAGTGGCAAGTTCCCCTGGGCGCAGCACAAGGCGCGCTTCAAGCGCCTGAACGAACCCGACGTCAGTTACCACGGCGTGGTCTACACCGAGGCGCTGGGCGCTGCCGCCTACATTGGCCGCGCGCGTGTGGTGCCACTGCGCAATATGGGCGCCGCCATTTCGCCGTTCAACTCTTGGCTGACACTGCAGGGTATTGAAACCCTGCCGCTGCGCATGGACCGCACCTGCGACAACAGCTTAGCCCTGGCCAAATTCCTACAAAAACACCCCAAAGTGGAGTGGGTGCGTTATGCCGGCCTGCCAGATCACCCAGACCACGCACTGGCGCAGCGCCAGATGGGTGGCCGTGCCTCGGGCATCTTGTCGTTTGGCCTCAAAACGACCGAAGCTGACCCACGGGCAGCCGGTGCGCGTTTCCTGGATGCGCTCGGCTTGTTCACGCGCTTGGTGAACATTGGCGACGCCAAGTCGCTCGCCACCCACCCGGCCTCGACCACGCACCGCCAGCTCGATGCCGCAGAGATGGCCAAGGCCGGTGTCAGCGAAAACATGGTTCGCCTGTCGGTTGGCATCGAGCACATTGATGACCTGCAGGCGGACTTGGCGCAGGCGCTGGCAGCCGTCTAAAAACTGTTCGAAAAAGGTAAAACGGCATGGCAATTCAGTGGTTCCCCGGTCACATGCACCTGACGCGCAAGGCGATTGAAGAGCGCATCAAGGAAATTGATGTGGTCATCGAACTGCTGGATGCCCGCCTGCCGGCCTCTAGCGCCAACCCCATGCTGGCGCAGCTCACCAAAGGCAAGCCGGCACTCAAGGTGCTGAACAAGCAAGACCTGGCCGACCCCGTGCGTACGGCGCTGTGGTTGGCGCATTACAACGCGGTGCCCGGCACCCGCGCACTGGCGCTGGACGCCAGCATGAAGACGCCGGCCAAGGCCCTGATCGACGCCTGCTTTGCCCTGGCACCTACGCGCGGGGCCAGCATGACCAAGCCGATGCGGGTGCTGATATGCGGCATACCCAATGTGGGCAAGTCCACCCTCATCAACACCTTCAAAGGCAAACGTTCGGCCAAGACGGGCGATGAGGCCGGTGTGACCAAGATCGAGCAGCGCATCGTGCTGCAAGACGCGTTTTACCTGTTTGATACGCCTGGCGTACTGTGGCCGCGCATCATCGTGGCCAAGAGCGGCTACAACCTGGCTGCCAGCGGCGCCATTGGCCGCAACGCCTATGACGAAGAAGAGGTGGCGCTGGAGTTGGTGGAGTACCTGCGCCAACACTACCCCGCCCAAGTGGAGGCACGTTACAAGCTGACTGGCGTTGCTGACATGACCGACGAGCAGTTGTTAGAGGCGATTGGCCGCAAGCGCGGCGCGCTTTTGTCGGGCGGCCGCATCAACCTGCAAAAGGCCGCTGAGGTGGCGATTTATGACTTCCGCCAAGCCAGCCTGGGCAATGTCACGCTGGAAACACCCGAGGAGTTCGCCCAGTGGCTGGCACACGGCGAGAAGATGGACGCCGAGCGCAAGGTCAAAAAAGACGCCATCGAGCTGGACCGCGCGATACGCTTCAAGAAGATTCCACGGCCCGCGCGCAAAGCGGATTCGCAGCCAGAAAATTTTGACTAAATCGGCCTCTAGCCCTCGTGCAGATTGCGCAAGCAGCTACTAAAACTATAGCAATATGAAAACCATCCTCCCCCTGCAACTGCTGGTGCACCCCGACCACAATGACCCGCACCCCTTGGTGATTTACCACGGCCGCAATTGCCCCGACGGTTTTGCCGCAGCCTTGGCTGCGCGCCTGTTTTATGGCGACACGGCCGAATACCTGGGCTTGGACCATGGCGACACCAAGACGGTGGACGACCTGCCCGCACTCACTGGGCGGGCGGTCTACATATTGGACTTCTCTTTTTCGCCTGAGATCCTGAGCGCCATAGAGCAGCGCGCTGCCAAGCTGGTGCTGCTTGACCACCATAAAAGTGCAGCCGAAAAACTCACCGGCTTCGCCTGCCGCTGCGGCGTGGTGCACTTTGACATGGACAAGTCGGGTGCCCGCTTGGCGTGGGAGTTTTTCCAGCCCGACCAGCCGGTGCCAGAGCTGGTTAAATTCATTGAAGACCGCGACATTTGGGTCTGGCAGTACCCCGAAAGCGCCAGTTTCTTGGCCGCGTTAGACATGGAAGCCTTTGACTTTGACCGCTGGAATGAGATTGCCCAGTTCAACGCCGAGCAACTGCAGCAGTTCATGGCGCGCGGTCAGGCCATGGACGAAAAATTTGCCAAGCTGGCGGCCGACATTGCCGACGGCGCGCAAAGCGTGGTCTTCAACGGCCAGAGCGGCCTGATGGTCAACGCCCCCGGCGTATTCCACAGCTTGGTGGGCGACCTGTTGTCCAAAAAGAGTGGCACCTTCGCCCTGATGTGGACCGTAGGCAAGGGCGGCATCGTCAAAGTGGGCATGCGCTCACAGCGCAACTTTGACTGCATCCCCCTGGCCGAGAGCATGGGGGGCGGCGGTCACGCGCAGGCCTGTGGTTTCAAGATCAGTGCCGACCGCTTGCCCGCTTTGGTGGGTGGGGTTTTGGAAAGCGCACCATGAGCTATACCACGCTGGCCACCCAAATCGACGACGGCATCCTCACTCTCACGCTCAACCGGCCCGAGCAGATGAACGCCTTCACCGTGGAAATGGCCCACGAGCTGGTCGACGTGTACCGCAGCGCCAGCGCCAATGACGCCGTGCGCGCCATCGTGGTCACCGGTGCTGGCAAAGCCTTTTGTGCAGGCATGGAACTGAGCCGCGAGGGCAATGTGTTTGGCCTGAACGAAGACCTGCAGCCCACGATGCAGGACATGCAAGACCGCCTAGAAGACCCAGAGATCATCCAAGGCGTACGCGACACCGGCGGCATGATTTCGCTGGCTGTGTATGACTGCACCAAGCCCGTCATTGGCGCCATCAACGGCGCGGCGGTCGGCATAGGCGCCACCATGACGCTGCCTATGGACGTGCGCCTGGCGTCGGACAAGGCGCGTATTGGCTTTGTGTTTGGCCGCATCGGCATCGTGCCCGAGGCGTGCTCTAGCTGGTTTTTGCCGCGTATTGTGGGCATCTCGCAGGCGCTGGAATGGGTCTATTGCGCCGACATTCTGGAGCCCGAAGAAGCCCTGCGCGGCGGGCTGATCAAAGCCATCGTGCCGCACGACCAGCTGCTGGCCGAGGCCCACAAGCTGGCCCACCGCATGACCGACAAGCGCTCACCCGTGGCCACCGCGCTGACGCGGCAAATGCTGTACCGCAATGCTGCCCAGCCGCACCCGTTGGCCGCACACCAAGTCGATTCGCTGGCCATGTTCTACACCAGCGTGGGCGACGGCAAAGAGGGCGTGCGGTCGTTTCTGGAAAAGCGCCCGGCCGAGTTTGCGGGCAAGGTGAGTAGGGATATGCCGGGGTTTTATCCCTGGTGGTGAGGGTGCATAGCCCTGGGCATGTCAGAGGCTGCGTTTTTGCTATCATTTAGGTAGCTGCTCGCGCATATTCCGAGAGGGATGGGGGTGTTTTTGATGCCTAAAGTTCTGGCTCGTCAACGGAATCTGTGGGCAGATATGGCCGGAGGCCGAGGCTGACGCGGTGCCCGACGATTGAAATACGCGTTGATGCTAAAATGATGCTTTGATGCAATATTAGGATGTCCGCCATGCGTACCACCCTGTCCCTTGACGATGATGTCTTTGCCGTAGCGCGCCAACGTGCCCAGCGAGAGCGCACTTCTCTGGGCGAGGCCGTGTCGCGCTACGTGCGCGATGCCTTGCGGGCCAATGCCCAGGCGCCTGCAGCCCCTGTTGCCTTGCGCAGCAAATATTCGGTGCTGCCGGCGCGCGATGAAATCATCACCACCGAACACGTTCGCCGCCTGATGGATCAGGAGGGCATTTGAGCTCTAAGTTGGGCAGCCACCGCTTGCTGCTGGACGTCAACGTCTGGATCGCGCTGCTGGACGATGCGCACGTCCACAACGCCCAAGCGCTGGCGCTATTTCAAAAGCCCGGTCTCCAAATCGCTACCTGCCCATTGGTGGAAAACGGCGTGCTGCGTGTGCTGAACCTGCCTGGCTATAGCCAGCATGGTCCAGCGGGGTTTGAGGCCGTGCGCGCCAAAATGGCGCTGGCCTGCGCTGACGTTGATCACGCATTTTGGGCCGATGACGTCAGCTTGCGTACCGCTGGCCTGGTGAACTGGAGCCGCGTATTCGGGCACGGCCAGATTACAGACCTGTACTTGCTGGCGCTGGCCGTAGCGCATCAGGGCGCACTGGCCACGTTTGACCACCGGATTGCGTTGAATGCCGTGGTGGGCGCCGAGAAGGCGCACTTGCTGTTGTTGTAGGACATAAAAGTCCTTCTAGCCCAAACACCATACCCAATTCATCACCGTAGACCTAGCGTACTTTAACGACACCTGGGGCCGCAAAGACAAGCGCGAGCTGCTGCTGCAGCAACTCAAGGCAGTGGCGGCTCGGCTGAACCCGCATATCCCTAAGTCGGTGGTAGACGCCGCGCTGGCCCAGTTGGCAGATCGCCGCCAACCGCGAGGTGGACGGCCTGCTGCGCGATGGCATACCGGTACCCGCCGCATAACGTGGTGTGCGAGCAGCACCTAGCTGCGCACCGTGCAGTCGTCGCAGAAAAGGCGAAGCCGATTTGTGATTGCAAGTGCCATTAGTAGCTGCTTACGCAATGGCTACGAGGGCTAGAGGCCGATTTGATCATAAATTTTGCGTCCACCTCAGTCCCCCAACACCACGCCTTCACGCCGTGGATCAGCGCCGCCAAAGTAACCGGTAGCGGTGCGTTCAATCGCTTGCAGGCCGCTGGGCAGCGGGGCCTCCACCACCGTATGGCCCCGTGCTTTTAGGGCGTCCACTGTGGCTGCATCAAAGCGCTCCGATTCCAGCAGCAGTGGCCCGCTGGCCTTGTCAAACACCAGTGTGGGTGCCATGGACGAGCGCGGGCGTTTACCCGGCTCCACGCGGTTGGCGATGGGTTTGCCCGCCACGTCGGTGGGTAAAAAGCTGAAGTCGGTAAGCTCGTTGTTCAGTAAAAATCCACCCGCTAAGCCCACGCCGCGGTTGACCATCAGGTGTGCGCCCCAGCCGTCTTCAATGGTAGTGGTCATGGCCAGGGCATTGCCCTGCGCGTCGACCACCGAGATGTGCGATGTGCCGTATTCCGCCTGCCCTGGCATGGGTGCGTAGCTGATCGCTATGGCGCCCGGGTTGCCGGGCAGGGCGCTGGGCATACGCGGGCTGTTGGGGGTCGGGTTGATGGCTTGGGCACGCTGGGCCAGGTAGCTTGGCGCCAGCAGCGTAGACCAGTCGCCGCCGGGTGCCGCCGCATAGGCCGGGTCGGTCACGTACTGTGCGCGATCGGCAAAGGCCAGGCGGGCGGCCTCGGTGTAGATGTGCAGCCAGTCAGCGGATGGGATTCCTTTTTCCAAGGGCAGGGTAGTTGCGGGGGTGTGCTGCAGCAGGCCTAAAATCTGACCGATCGCGATGGCGCCCGAGCTGGGTGGTGGCATGCCGCAAATGCGGTATTCCCGCGCGGTGGTGGTGGTGACTGGGGCAGTAGTAATTGCAGGGCGCGCGGCCACGGCGTAGTCAAAACACAGCGGCTCACGCACCAGTGGCTGGTAGGCGGCCATGTCCGCCACGGAGAGTGTGCCGGGGTTGCTGGGATGGTGCTGCACCTTGGCGGCAATGGCGCGGGCCACGTCGCCGCGCATCAGCGCATTGGGGCCCTCAAGGGCAATGCGCTGCAGTACAGCGGCCAGCTCAGGGTTGCGCAGCACATGGCCTGCAGGCCATGGCTTGTCTTGGGAGTCATAAAAATAGGCGGCAGCTACTGGGTCAATTTTGAGCGCGGTTTCTTTGGCTAAGAGCGTGGCCATTCGGGGGCAGATGGCGAAGCCTGAATTGGCCAGCGCAATGGCCGGTGCAAACAGTTGCGCCCATGGCAAGCGCCCGTGCTGCTGGTGTGCCAGTGCCAGCATGGCCACGGTGCCGGGCACGCCCACCGCGCGGCCGCCCACTACGGCGTTGGCAAAGGCCATGGGTTTGCCGTTAGCGTTTAAAAACAGCGCGGGGGTGGCGCCAGCCGGTGCGGTCTCGCGGCCGTCATAGGCCTGGGTGTGTTTGCCATCAAAGTGCAAGAGGAACGCGCCGCCACCAAGACCGCTGCTTTGGGGTTCCACCAGGGCCAGCACCATTTGCACGGCAATGGCTGCGTCCACCGCACTGCCACCTGCGCGCAGTATCTGCAAGCCGGCCTCAGTGGCCAATGGGTTGGCCGCGGCCACGGCATCTGTATGTGTAGCCCAGCCGGGTTTGGCGCTAAGACCACTGGCGCTTTCGGGCTGGGCCGCCGCACTGGGTGGCGCACCCCGCAAAGCACAAGAGGGCGGCAAGGCAAATCAGGCGTGGTTGCATGGTGTGGGGGCGTGAAAGGGTGTGGGCCTCGGGCCATTATCCTTAGCACTTTGTCCTTTGAACTTTCTCCATTATTAGGAAACACCATGACGACCCCGTATGAAAAAGGCTTAGCCACCCGCAAAGCCGTGATGGGCGAAGACTTTGTCGCTGCTGCGTTTGCCAACGTCACGCCCTTCACCCAGCCGATTCAAGACCACATCAACCGCGCCGCCTGGGGCGACACGTGGCAGCGCCCGGGGCTGGATTTGAAAACCCGCAGCCTAATCACCGTGGCCATGCTGACCGCGCTAGGCAAGCAAAACGAACTCAAAGGCCATGTACGCGGCGCGCTGAACAACGGCGCCACGGTGGAGGAGATTCAAGAGGTGCTGCTGCACGCCACCATTTACTGCGGCGTGCCAGCGGCGGTGGAGGCATTTCGCAGCGCCAATGAGGTGGTGGCCAGCGTCGCCACCAAGTAGTCGACAAATCAACGGCATGGGGTGGTGCGGCGTGTTGACAGGGGTTCTTAAATGCGATAAATTACTAACCAGTAGGTCATTAAAAACCTAATTCCCCCGCCTATACCCTTACCCTCTGGTTGATTTCATGATGCATTTCAAGTCCATCGGCGGTGTGGTCGCGCTCGCCGCGACCGCACTCGTTTTAAGCGCCTGTTCCAAACCCATACCGACCGCAGAGCCCATTCGGGCCGTCAAAATTGTGATCGTTGGCGTGCAGTCCATGCAGTCAGGGGCCGAGTTTTCAGGGGATGTGCGCGCGCGTGTTGAGTCGCGCTTGGGTTTTCGGGTGGGTGGCAAGATCGTGCTGCGCCAGGCGCAACTCGGGCAACACGTTAGGGCGGGCGAGGTGCTGGCGCAGCTAGACCCACAGGATTACCAGCTGTCGGCCCAGGCGGCAAAAGCCCAGGTGGCGGTGGCCATGACCAACCGCGACCTGGCAGCGGCGGATTTCAAGCGCTTTAAAGAGTTGCGCGACAAAAACTTCATCAGTGGTGCCGAACTGGAGCGGCGCGAGGCCGGCCTCAAGGGCGCGCAGGCGCAGTTAGACCAAGCGCAGGCGCAGTTGTCGGGCCAGGGAAACCAAGAAGGCTACACCAAGCTGGTGGCCACCGTCGCTGGCGTGGTCACCGCAATCGAGGCTGAGGTCGGTCAGGTGGTGGCAGCCGGGGCGCCAGTGGCGCGTGTTGCACAAGACGGCCCGCGAGACGTGGTGTTCTCGGTGCCCGAAGACAAGGTGGCCATGATCAAGGTGGGCTCCACGGTAGATGTGCGGGTGTGGGCCTCGAACGCTGAATTTAAAGGCGTGGTGCGTGAAGTGGCGGCTAGTGCAGACCCGGTCACTCGCACCTTCGCCGTCAAGGTAGCCATGGACGCTGCCGACAAATTGGCGCTGGGCACTACCGTGTCGGTGGCGCCCCATGCGTTGGACCGCAGCGGCCCACAGGTTATCAAGCTGCCCACCAGCGCGCTGGTGAAGGACGGCGATACCGCAGCGGTGTGGGTGCTCGATACCACCACCATGACAGTCAATCTGCAGCCCATTGTGGTGGCCACCGCCGATGGCAATGATGTGGTGATTGCCAGTGGCTTACTGCCCGGTATGCGGGTTGTATCGGCCGGTGTACATGTTTTGGCGCCTGGCCAAAAGGTGAGTATTTATAAGGAAAAAGGGGCTCTGGCCCTCGCAGAATCTGCGCAAGCCGCTATGAATAGCGTAGCAAAATCCGCGTCAGCACCCGCTGATGCGGTGGCGGTCCCAGCCCAGGCTGGCGCATCGGCTGCGAAGTGAGGTTGGCATGAAACAAGTGCAAGCCAAGCCAGGCTTTAACCTGTCCAAATGGGCGCTGGACCACGCGCCGCTGACCCGCTATTTGATGTTTGTGCTGATGATGCTGGGGGCTGCGGCCTTCTTTCAGCTCGGGCAGGACGAAGACCCGCCGTTTACCTTTCGCGTGATGGTGGTGCGCACCTTCTGGCCTGGTGCCACGGCACAGCAGATGGCCGAGCAGGTGGCCGACAAGATCGAGCGCACGCTGCAAGAGGTGCCTAACGCCGACCGGATTCGCAGCTTCTCCAAACCGGGCGAGACGACAGTTTTGTTTCAGGTCAAGGACTCGACCCGTGCCGGCGATGTACCCAACATTTGGTACACCGTGCGTAAGAAGATTGGCGACATGCGCATGACGCTGCCCCAAGGGGTTCAGGGGCCGTTTTTTAATGACGAATACGGCGATGTGTTTGGCGTGATCTACGCGCTGGAGTCCGACGGTTATTCGGATGCCGAGGTCAAAACCTTTGCCGACGCGGTGCGCCAAAAGCTGCTGCGGGTTACTGACGTTAACAAGGTGGAGCTGTTTGGCGTGCAGGACGAGAAGCTGTACATCGAAATATCCCAACAACGCCTGTCGCAACTGGGCCTGGACATGAACCAGGTACTGCAGCAGCTGGGACAACAAAACGCGGTGGAGAGTGCTGGTGCTGTGCAAACCCCGCTGGACGTGGTGCAGGTGCGCGTAGGTGGACAGTTTCAGGCCGAAGAGCAGCTTAGAGCCATGCCTATTCGCGGAAGCTCCGGCAACGAATTGCGTTTGGGTGATATTGCCGTCATCAAGCGTGGCTATATCGACCCACCCGCAGTCAAAGTGCGCCACCAGGGCAAGCAGGTGATTGCACTGGGTGTATCCATGGCCAAAGGCGGCGACATCATTGCGCTGGGCAAGGCCCTGAAGGCTGCAACCGATGTGATCGACACCACGTTGCCCGTGGGTGTGCGCTTGGTCAATGTGCAAGACCAGCCCAAGGCGGTGGCCCTTTCGGTGAACGAATTTATTGGCGTACTGATTGAGGCTATCGTGATTGTGCTGGCGGTCAGCGTCATTAGTTTGGGCTTGCACAAACGCAGCAAATCGACCCACTGGTTTAACCGCTACTACGTGGACATACGTCCGGGTTTGGTGGTGGGTATCACCATTCCGTTGGTGCTGGCGGTTACATTTTTGGGCATGTGGTACTGGGGAATTGGCCTGCACAAAATTTCACTGGGCTCGCTCATCATCTCGCTGGGTTTGCTGGTGGACGATGCCATTATTTCGGTGGAGATGATGGTGCGCAAGATGGAGGAGGGCTACGACAAAGTGCGGGCCGCCACATTCGCCTACGACATTACCGCCATGCCCATGTTGACAGGCACCTTGATTACGGCGGTGGGTTTCTTGCCCATTGGTATTGCGCGCTCCACGGTCGGTGAGTACACCTTTGCAATTTTTGGTGTCACGGTGTTGGCGCTGGTGCTCAGCTGGTTTGTGTCGGTGTATTTTGTGCCGTATCTGGGCACGCTGCTGCTCAAGGTCAAGCCACATGCCGAGGGTGATCAGCAGCATGATTTGTTTGACACCCCTTTCTACAACACCTTTCGCAAAATGGTGAACTGGTGTGTGAAGTACCGCTGGACGACCATTGGTCTGATGCTGTTGACGTTTGGTCTGGGTATTTTTGGCATGGGCAAGGTGCAGCAGCAGTTCTTCCCAGACTCCAGTCGCCCGGAGGTGTTGGTTGATATCTGGTTTCCTGAAGGCACCTCTATGGCCGCTAACGAGGCCACGACCAAACGGGTCGAAGCCCGCTTGATGGCAGAGCCCGGTGTCGAAAGTGTCAGTACCTGGATCGGTTCGGGTGTGCCGCGCTTCTACCTGCCGATGGACAATGCCTTCCCACAGAGCAATGTGTCGCAGTTCATCATCATCCCCAGGGATTTGAAGCTGCGCGAATCCATCCGCCTCAAATTGCCGACGGTGATGGCGCAAGAGTTCCCCGAGGTGCGCGCGCGTATCAAGATCTTGCCCAACGGCCCGCCAGTGCCTTACCCGGTGCAGTTCCGTGTCATGGGCGATGACCCGGTCGCCTTGCGCGCCCGTGCGGACGAGGTCACCGCCATCATGCGCGCCAGCAAAAATACACGGGGTGTCAATGACAACTGGAACGAGTCGGTCAAGGTGATGCGCCTGGACGTGGATCAGGCCAAGGCGCGGGCCTTGGGCGTGTCGAGCCAGTCCATCGCGCAAGCGTCCAAAACGCTGCTCAGTGGCGCCACCGTTGGCCAGTTTCGCGAGGGCGACAAGCTGATTGACATCGTTTTGCGCCAGCCGCAGGCAGAGCGCAGCGCGATCAGCGACATGGGTAACGCCTACCTGCCTACGGCCAGCGGCAAGTCGATTCCGTTGACGCAGATCGCCAAGCCCTCCTTTGCGTGGGAGCCCGGCGTGATGTGGCGGCAAAACCGCGAGTACGCTATTACCGTGCAAAGCGACATCGTTGAAGGCCTGCAGGGCGCCACCGTAACCCATGAGTTGCTGCCGCAGTTGCGGGCGCTGGAAGCACAGTGGAAAAGCAAGGGTTTGACGGGTTACCGCATTGAAGTCGCCGGAGCGGTGGAGGAAAGCAGCAAGGGCTCTTCATCCATCGCAGCCGGTGTGCCTATCATGCTGTTCATCACATTCACCCTGCTGATGCTGCAGTTGCACAGCTTTAGCCGCGCCATGCTGGTGTTTTTGACCGGGCCCTTGGGTATTGCGGGTGTGGCTGCGGCGCTGATGCTGTCAGGCAAACCGTTTGGTTTTGTCGCGCTGCTGGGTGTGATTGCCTTGATGGGCATGATTCAGCGCAACTCGGTGATTTTGATCGACCAGATAGAACAAGACCGTGCGGCGGGCGTGCCCACGTGGGATGCCATTGTGGAGTCGGCGGTGCGGCGTTTGCGCCCCATTGTGCTGACGGCTGCGGCGGCTGTATTGGCCATGATCCCGCTGTCGCGTTCGGTTTTCTGGGGTCCGATGGCGGTTGCCATCATGGGTGGACTGATCGTAGCCACGGTGCTGACGCTGCTGGCATTGCCGGCCATGTATGCCGCGTGGTTCCGGGTTAAGCGTTAGCAATTTGCCGACGGGCCGCCCCAAGTCAAATTAGCCCCCTTGGGGGGCAGCGACCCGCATAGCGGCGGAGCGTGGGGGCACCTTATGTGTAGGTTAAAATAATCAGTTGACCTAATTCCAAATGGGCGGTCGAGGCCTTGTAAGCCATGCTTGCAAGTGGCTTGACCCCCATTTTTGTTTTTGCGCGGGTGGCGAAATTGGTAGACGCACCAGGTTTAGGTCCTGACGCTGGCAACAGTGTGGGGGTTCGAGTCCCCCCCCGCGCACCACTATTCCTTTGTTTTGGAGACTGATCATGGCCGTTACTGTAGAAAAGCTGGAAAAGCTGGAACGAAAAATCATACTGACTCTGCCGGTAGGCGTGATTCAGTCTGAGGTAGAAACCCGTCTGCGTAAGCTGGCACGTACCGTCAAGATGGACGGTTTCCGTCCCGGTAAGGTGCCCATGAACGTGGTGAGCCAGCGTTATGGCTACTCGGTGCACTACGAAGTCATGAACGACAAGGTCGGTGAGGCATTCTCCACCGCCGCCAACGAAGCCCAACTGCGCGTTGCAGGCCAGCCCCGTATTTCCGAGAGCGAAAAATCACCTGAAGGCCAGGTGGCTTTTGACGCCATTTTTGAAGTCTACCCCGATGTGCAAATTGGCGATTTGGCGACCGCAGAGATCGAAAAAGTCAATGCCGAAGTGACCGACGCTGCTATCGAGAAGACAGTTGAAATCCTGCGCAAGCAGCGCCGCACCTTCGCCCAGCATCCGCAGGACGCGGCTGCAGCAGCAACCGACCGTGTGACGGTGGATTTTGAAGGCAAGATTGACGGCGAACCCTTTGAGGGCGGCAAGGCCGAAGCCTTCCAGTTCATCGTCGGTGATGGCCAGATGCTCAAAGAATTTGAAGCTGCTGTAACCGGCATGAAGGCTGGCGAAAGCAAGACCTTTCAGCTCGATTTTCCTGCTGATTACCATGGCAAAGATGTCGCCGGCAAAACCGCTGATTTCATGGTGACTCTCAAGAAAGTGGAAGCAGCCCATTTGCCGGAGGTAGACGGTGCTTTGGCGAAGTCCCTGGGTATTGCCGACGCCAGCGTTGAAGGCCTGCGCGCTGACATCCGCAAAAACCTAGAGCGCGAAGTCAAAGCCCGCCTGATGGCTCGCAACAAGGTCGCGGTCATGGATGCGTTGGTGTCCAAAGCCGAACTCGATTTACCCCAAGCCAGCGTAAAGGCCGAACTGGCTCGCTTGATCGAGAATGCCCGCGCTGACTTGAAGCAACGCGGCATGAAAGACGCTGAAAAGGCGCCCATCCCTGACGACATTTTCTTGCCCCAAGCCGAGCGCCGCGTGCGCCTGGGTCTGGTGGTTGCCGCGTTGGTGCATGCCAATAGCCTGCAAGCCAAGCCTGAGCAGATCAAGAGCCACGTCGAAGAGCTGGCCTCCAGCTACGAGAAGCCCGCTGAGGTGGCGCGCTGGTACTACAGCGATAACCGCCGCATGGCCGACGTTGAAGGTTTGGTTATCGAGAGCAATGTCACGGACTTTGTTTTGTCCAAAGCCAAAGTGAGCGAAAAGTCCATTTCGTTTGACGAACTGATGGGGCAAAGCTAATCGGTGTTTGCGCCAAGGCAATCGCGCCGAGTGTGAAAGTGGGGCTTGCGCAGACTTGCAGTTCTGCGGCTAAGCCCCATTTGCGTTTTGGCTTTGAAATTTGGGTACAGTTAGCCCATACATATTTGGAGATGTTATGAATGTGATGACGAACGTGCAACGCGGTGCTAGCAGCGCCATGGAGCCACAGGGCCTGGGAATGGTTCCTATGGTGATTGAGCAGTCCGGTAGGGGCGAACGTTCCTATGACATCTACTCGCGTCTACTCAAAGAACGCGTTATTTTCTTGGTGGGCCCGGTCAACGACCAGACTGCCAATTTGGTGGTGGCGCAACTGTTGTTTTTGGAGAGTGAAAACCCTGACAAAGACATTTCGTTCTACATCAACTCGCCGGGCGGATCGGTCAGTGCGGGCATGGCGATTTATGACACCATGAACTTCATCAAGCCCGATGTCTCGACCCTGTGTATTGGCATGGCGGCGAGCATGGGTGCATTTTTGCTGGCGGCCGGGGCTAAAGGCAAGCGTTTTAGCCTGCCCAATTCCAAGGTCATGATTCACCAGCCGTCGGGCGGCAGCCAAGGTCAGGCGACCGAGATTGAGATCGCTGCGCGTGAAATCCTAAAAACCCGTGAACAACTCAACAAAATTTTGGCCGAGCGCACTGGGCAGTCGCTGGAGCGCATCGCCAAAGACACCGAGCGCGATTACTACATGTCGGCCGATGAGTCCAAGGAATACGGTCTGATTGACGCGGTGATTTCGAAACGTCCTTGATGGGTGTATCGGTCGGTTTGGCGGCGTTTGCATTTGGGCAAACGCCGCTGTAATTTCAGTATCATTCGGGAACCACCCGAAAAGGCAAGCGACACATGGCTGAGAAAAAAGGCTCCTCCGGCGAGAAAACCCTTTATTGTTCTTTTTGCGGCAAGAGCCAGCATGAAGTTAAGAAACTGATTGCTGGGCCGTCCGTATTTGTGTGTGATGAATGTATTGATTTGTGCAACGAAATCATCCGTGACGAGTTGCCCGCCACCACCGACGGGAAAGAGGGTAAAACCGATCTGCCCACACCGGCCGAGATCAAGGCAAACCTAGACAACTACGTGATTGGACAGGAGCCGGCCAAACGAACTTTGGCCGTGGCGGTGTACAACCACTACAAGCGCCTGCGCCACAAAGAAAAGGCCAAAAAAGACGATATCGAGCTGGCCAAGAGCAATATTTTGTTGATCGGCCCCACCGGTTCTGGCAAGACCTTGCTGGCCCAAACCCTGGCCCGTATGCTGGATGTGCCCTTTGTGATGGCCGATGCCACGACCCTGACCGAAGCCGGTTATGTGGGTGAGGACGTTGAAAACATTGTCTTGAAGCTGCTGCAAAGCTGCAACTACGAGGTTGAGCGTGCGCAGCGCGGGATTGTCTATATCGACGAAATCGACAAAATTTCGCGCAAGTCTGACAATCCATCCATCACCCGCGATGTGTCGGGCGAAGGTGTGCAGCAGGCCTTGCTCAAGGTCATTGAAGGCACCATGGCCAGTGTGCCACCACAGGGTGGCCGCAAACATCCAAACCAGGATTTTGTGCAAATCGACACCACGAATATTTTGTTCATTTGTGGTGGTGCATTCGCTGGGCTAGAAAAGGTGATCGAGAGCCGCACACAATCGTCTGGAATCGGCTTTGGTGCCAGCGTCAAGAGCAAGGCGCAGCGCAGCCTGACGGACGTGTTCAAAGAAGTTGAGCCCGAAGACTTGATCAAGTTTGGTTTGATCCCCGAGTTAGTGGGCCGTATGCCGGTTGTGGCCGCATTGGCCGAATTGACTGAGGATGCTTTGGTTCAAATCTTGACTGAGCCGAAGAATGCTTTGGTCAAGCAATACACCAAGCTGTTGGCCATGGAAGGCGCTGAGTTGGAGATTCGCCCGTCCGCCTTGACCGCAATTGCCAAGAAGGCCCTGGCACGCAAAACCGGCGCACGTGGCCTACGCTCCATACTGGAGCATGCGCTGATTGATACGATGTACGAGCTCCCCAGTTTGTCCAACGTGGCCAAGGTCGTGGTGGAAGAGTCTACGATCGACGAAAACAAGCCACCGTTGATGGTCTACCACGAAGCCGCCAAAAAGGCGTAGAGCCGATAGGTGCAAATGCCCGATTTAGCGGGTATTTGCGCCGGTATCTTGCTCTTCCTGCGGTTTTGCACATTTGATAATCGCAGTTGGCTTGTAATTCAAGCCAATCGGACCATATTCAACAGGTAAATAAAAGGTTCCTTATGTCTGGACACATTCCTCTGCCTGCTACTCCCCTTGACCTGCCGTTGTTGCCTTTGCGTGACGTGGTGGTGTTTCCGCACATGGTTATTCCCCTGTTTGTCGGACGACCCAAGAGCATCAAAGCCTTGGAGGCAGCGATGGAGGCTGAGCGCCGCATCATGCTGGTGGCGCAAAAGGCGGCCGCTAAAGACGATCCGGCTGTGTCGGATATGTTTGATGTGGGCTGTGTGTCCACCATTTTGCAAATGCTTAAACTGCCAGACGGCACGGTGAAGGTGCTGGTCGAAGGTCACCAACGTGCGCTGGTTAATAAGATCGACGAAGGCGAAGAACATTTTTCTGCCAACGTCACACCGATTGAACCTGCAATGGAAGTCGCGGAAAAAGGGCGGGGCAAGGCCAGCGAGGTCGAAGCCTTGCGCCGTGCGGTGATGCAGCAGTTTGACCAGTACGTCAAACTGAACAAAAAAATCCCGCCTGAAATTTTGACGTCGATTTCCAGCATCGACGACGCCGGGCGGCTGGCCGATACGATTGCGGCACATTTGCCCCTGAAGTTGGAAAGCAAACAAGCGGTTTTGGGTCTGTCCAGCGTGCGCGAGCGCTTAGAGAACCTGTTCGAGCAGATCGAGCGCGAAGTCGACATTTTGAATGTAGACAAAAAAATCCGCGGCCGGGTCAAGCGCCAGATGGAAAAAAACCAGCGCGATTTCTACCTCAATGAGCAAGTCAAGGCCATTCAGAAGGAGTTAGGTGAAGGCGAAGACGGCGCCGACGTCGAAGAGATCGAGAAGAAGATCAAGGCCGCAAAAATGCCCAAAGAGGCCTTGAAAAAGGCCGAAGCCGAGTTCAAAAAGCTCAAACTTATGTCGCCCATGTCCGCCGAGGCAACCGTGGTGCGCAATTACATTGATGTGTTGACAAGCCTGCCATGGGTCACAAAAACAAAGATCAAGCACAACCTTGCCCATGCTGAAACGGTTCTGAACGAAGACCACTATGGCTTGGACAAGGTCAAGGACCGCATTCTTGAATACCTTGCGGTGCAGCAACGGGTCGACAAGGTTAAGGCACCTATCCTGTGTCTGGTGGGGCCACCGGGAGTGGGCAAGACATCACTCGGGCAGTCTATTGCTAAGGCCACGGGGCGCAAGTATGTACGTATGGCGCTGGGCGGCATGCGCGACGAAGCCGAGATACGCGGACACCGTCGCACGTATATTGGTGCTATGCCCGGCAAGGTGTTGCAAAGCCTGTCCAAAGTGGGCACGCGCAACCCGCTTTTCCTTTTGGACGAGATTGACAAACTGGGGACCGATTTTCGCGGGGACCCCAGCAGCGCATTGTTAGAGGTGTTGGACCCCGAGCAAAACCATAAGTTTGGTGACCACTATGTTGAGGTGGACTACGACCTGAGCGACGTGATGTTTGTGGCCACGTCCAACTCGATGAATATTCCATCGGCCTTGCTGGACCGCATGGAGGTCATTCGCCTGGCGGGTTATACGGAAGACGAAAAAACCAACATCGCCATCACCTATTTGCTGCCCAAACAAATGAAAAATAATGGCGTGAAAGAGTTTGAGTTGGCAATCGGTGAAGATGCTGTGCGCGACATCGTGCGCTACTACACACGTGAAGCCGGTGTTCGCTCGCTCGAACGCGAATTGTCCAAAATTTGCCGTAAAGTTGTAAAAGGTTTGTTGCTCAAAAAACTGACGCCGCAAGTCAAGGTCACCGCCGACAACCTTAACGATTACTTGGGTGTGCGCAAGTACACCTACGGCCGTGCTGAAGAGCAAAATCAAGTAGGGCAGGTTGTTGGTTTGGCCTGGACCGAGGTGGGTGGCGACCTGCTGACGATTGAGGCGGCGCTCACGCCCGGAAAAGGTGTCATTACCCGCACCGGCTCACTAGGTGATGTAATGAAAGAGTCTGTTGAGGCCGCACGCACTGTGGTGCGTAGCCGCGCGCGGCGCCTAGGAATCAAAGACGAAACCTTCGAAAAGAAGGACATCCATATTCACGTACCTGATGGCGCCACGCCTAAAGATGGCCCTAGCGCTGGAGCTGCGATGGCCACAGCCTTTGTGTCGGCATTGACCGGTATTCCGGTGCGGGGCGATGTGGCCATGACAGGCGAAATCACCTTACGTGGTGAGATTACCGAGATTGGTGGTTTGAAAGAAAAACTCCTTGCGGCTTTGCGCGGCGGTATCAAGACCGTTTTGATTCCGGAAGCCAACGCCAAGGATCTGCAGGATATTCCCGCCAACGTCAAAGATGGCCTTGAAATCGTGCCGGTGCGCTGGATCGACAAGGTGCTGGAGTTGGCACTGGAGTCGCTGCCAATACCCTTACCCGACGAGGAAATTGCCGCGGTGGCAAGTGGGACCGGTGCTGTACCGGCAGTAGAATTACAAGGATCAATCAAGCATTGAACAGGGCGTAAAGGTTAAAAGCAATTTTTTTAAAAGTTTGTTAGAGGCCAAAAAGAACGCTATAATTCGAAGCTTGAAACGCGGGAATAGCTCAGTTGGTAGAGCGCAACCTTGCCAAGGTTGAGGTCGAGAGTTCGAGACTCTTTTCCCGCTCCATATTCCGATAAAAGGGAAGCAAGTTGCTTCCCTTTTTCATTAGAAATGAGATTGGCGCGGTAGCAAAGCGGTTATGCCCCGGATTGCAAATCCGGTTAGCCCGGTTCGACTCCGGGCCGCGCCTCCAGTACAAGCCCCTAGGGCCAAGACCCTGCTATTGCTTCAATGGTGGGGTTTTTTCTTTGAAGCAGATGCCGCAGGCGTAGTGCAGTGTGCTACAACTAGGCTTGTCAGCAATGTGCGCGACTGTGGCGGAATAGGTAGACGCCCAAGACTTAAAATCTTGTGTCCGTAAGGGCGTACCGGTTCGATTCCGGTCAGTCGCACCAAACAAACCCCTTTGCGGCTCCTGGCCCGCTAAAGCGGGTGTTCCGCGTAGAATTTCCCACCGTGAAACAACAGCGGTGCTGCCCCTGCACGGTGGGCGCAGCGCTCGACCTCACCGACGAAGATGACATGGTCGCCTTCTTCGTAGCGGCTGCGGTTAAAACACTCAAACGTTGCCACGGCACCCTTCAGCAAGGGTGCACCACAGGCCCCCTCCACAAAAGCCACATTGGCAAACCGGTCGGCATCACGCGCGGCAAATTGGCGCGCCAAGTCGTGTTGCTCAGCACTCAGGATGTTGATGGCGTAGTGGGAGCCGGTGCTAAAGGCCGCCATGGATCCTGCAGCACGGGCCAGGCTCCATAAAACCAGCGGCGGTGTCATGGAAACCGAGTTGAATGAATTGGCGGTCAGGCCAATCAGCTTGCCTTGCGCCGAGCGTGCCGTAACGATGGTGACGCCGGTGGCAAACATACCCAATGCCTTGCGAAATTCCATTGGGGCAAAGTTGGGAGGGAGGGCCCGGGCAGGGGCGACTGGCGTGAGCATGGTGGCAATTTACCTGAATTATTCCAAGCCGTCGCATCGACGCGATGACAACCACGATATCCATGCGGACGTCCTACAATGCCGCATGTATTTTCGATTGTTGCTTATTGGCTTGGTTGCTATGCAAAGCATAGCTGGTTACGCAGACCCTACGAGGGTTTGCAAGGATTATTCATCAAAAATTCCCAATGTGAGTGCGGCGTTGTGCGAGTCCGCTCATTTGCAGGATACCTTGACCCGTTCGGTATTGAAGCGCCCCATCTGGAGTCGCGATATTGAGCCAGCCGATGCGCGCTTGCGCGTGCTAGTGTTGGGTGGTATCCATGGTGATGAAATGTCCTCCAGTGCCCTGGTGTTCCATTGGATTGCGTTGGCACAGGTGCCGCCTGCTGACATGCCGGCCGCCATCCATTGGCGCTTCATTCCGACCTTGAACCCAGATGGGCTCTTTTCGCGCCCGTCCAAACGGGTCAACGCCCATGGCGTGGATTTGAACCGCAACTTTCCAACGCCTAACTGGGCGCGCGATGCGCGGGTGTATTGGGAAACCCGTACCCGCAAAGACCCTAGGCGTTGGCCCGGTCCCCGGCCCTTGTCGGAGCCTGAATCCCGGTTTTTGATGGAGCAGATGGATACCTTTAAACCCAATCTGATCGTGAGTGTGCACGCACCCTATGGTGTATTGGATTTTGATGGACCAACGGTTCCACCCAGCAAACTAGGGCGCATTTACCTTGACCAGGTGGGCATTTACCCAGGTTCTTTAGGCAATTACGGTGGTGTACACAAAGGCTTTCCGGTAGTCACCATTGAGTTGCCCAGCGCTTCTCGCACGCCGCTGGACGCTGAAATGCGCCAGATGTGGTTAGACCTATTACGCTGGACCAGCGAGCGTCTGGGCCCAACCGTCGCCAGCGCTTCGCACGCATCCACGCCTTGATGTCACCGGGTGTCGAACCCCGTTTTTTTACCAGGAAGTACCCAACATGAAACCTGTCGATGTAGCCATTGTGGGTGCCGGTTTGGGTGGGCTCTGCGCTGCCATTCGCCTGCGCCAATCCGGGGTGGAGTCGCTAGTCCTGTTGGAACGCAGTGCCGAAGTGGGCGGCACGTGGCGCGACAACGTGTACCCGGGCTGCGCCTGCGATGTGCCTTCGCACATGTATTCGTTTTCGTTTGCGCCCAACCACGAATGGACGCGCCCCTACCCCCGGCAACAAGAAATTCAAAATTACATTTTGCGCACCACCGATGCGTATGGGCTGCGGCCGTTGATTCAGTTCAATACCAATGTGCAGGCCCTGCGCTGGGACGATGCGGCACAGTGCTGGGAGGTTTCCATTGAAGGGCAACCTGCGCTGCGCGCCCGTAATGTGGTCTTGGCTGGCGGTCCGCTCAACAAGCCTGCCATCCCCGATTTGCCCGGCGCCGACCAATTTGCTGGCGAAACCTTTCACTCCAGTGAATGGCGCCACGACATTGACCTGCGTGGCAAACGCATCGCCGTGGTTGGCACGGGCGCCAGTGCGATTCAATTTGTGCCGGAGGTTGCACCTGTCGCGGCGCACGTGGATGTGTTTCAGCGTACCGCAGCATGGGTACTACCGCGCTGGGACCAACCCTACGGTGCGCTGCGGCGCTGGATTTATCGCCATATTCCGGGCTTGCAGCGTTTGAGTCGTTGGCGTGTGTACTGGTTTAATGAGTGGGTGGGGATGGCGTTTATGGGCTCCGCCCGTATGCAAGGGCTGCTGGGCCGCCTCAGCCGCCACCATTTGCGCAGCCAGGTGGACAACCCCGCCTTACAAGCCACGTTGACGCCGGACTTCAACCCCGGTTGCAAACGCTTACTGATTTCCAACACATGGTTCCCCGCCCTGCAGCGCACCAACGTCAAGCTGGTCACGCAGGCGGTGGCGGGTCTTGTGCCAAAGGGTGTGGTGGGGGCTGATGGGGCTGTG
Organism: Burkholderiales bacterium; assembly: GCA_038245855.1. Lineage (GTDB taxonomy): Bacteria > Pseudomonadota > Gammaproteobacteria > Burkholderiales > Burkholderiaceae_C > Allorhodoferax. The sequence continues at coordinate 14,803 of JBBRSA010000004.1, read as the reverse complement.
TACCCGTGTGATGTCATCATTTGGGGCACCGGCTTCAAGGCTACCGAGTTTGTGGCCCCGATGAAGATTTATGGCCAAACGCCGCAGGGCCAATCGGGTGCTGCCGCTGTGCCAGAACTTGGCGCGCAGTGGCGTGAAAATCCGGCGGCTACCCGCTTAGGGATTGCCATTGCCGGTTTTCCCAACCTGTTTATGCTGGTGGGCCCCAACACGGGCTTGGGCCACAACTCCATCATTTTTATGATTGAGTGCCAAGTCAACTACATCGTTGAGGCGCTGCGCTGCCAGCGTGAGCAGAGTAAGTCGGTTTTAAGCCTACGTGCCGATGTACAGAAGGACGACTATGCCGCCACCCAGCACAAAATGCAGCGCACCGTGTGGACATCGGGCTGCAAAAGCTGGTACCAAAATGCGCAGGGGCAGATCGACACCTTGTGGCCCGGCTACACGTGGCAGTATTGGCTACAAACTCGGCGTTTCCAAGTGCGTGACTACCTATAAAATGGCCGCCAGTTCGAGCGTATGACACCGGCGATGCCGGTGTCACCCCGAGACACACTAACTAAAGACATTCCATGAAACGTACCCTTTTGTCATTAACCGTCGCACTTTTTCTGGGCGCCACACTCAACCCCTTTGCGGCCAACGCAAGCGACCTGCGGGTGCTAACCCACAGCGCATTTGCATTACCCAAACCCCTGCTGGACCAATTTGAGGCGGAAAACGGCATCAAACTGCGCCTGATTAAGACCGGCGATGCAGGGGAGATGCTCAATAAGTTGATTCTGACCCGCGCAGCACCTATAGCCGATGTGGTTTTTGGTATCGACAACGCGCTGGTTGGCAAGGCGCTGGCTGCCAACGTGTTGGATAACTACAGCGGCCCGGCCGCCACACGCGCCAGCAGTGTGAGCCTACCCAGTCCGGTGGTGCCGGTCGATTTTGGCTACGTGTCCATCAACTACGACAAGGCATGGTTTGCCAAAAGCAAGATACCACTGCCCAAGTCCATCCAAGAGTTGACGTTACCCCGCTATGCCAAGTTGCTGGCGGTGCAGAACCCGGCAACATCGAGCACAGGTAACGCATTTATGCTGGCTACGATTGGGTCCATGGGGGAAGAAAAAGCATTTGATTGGTGGGCCCGCATGCGCAAGAACGGTCTGAAAGTGGCCAATGGTTGGAGTGAGGCCTATTACACCGAGTTCTCGCAAAACGGTGGTGCCTACCCCTTGGTGGTGAGTTATGCCGCTAGCCCCGCTGCCGAGCTGTTTTACAGCCATGGAAAATTGACCACCCCGCCTACGGGCAGCCTGTCGTTCCCCGGTGCAGTGTTTCGCCAGGTCGAAGGTGTTGCGCTGGTGAAGGACGGCACTGAGCGTGCGGCGGCTGGAAAATTCATCGAATTTTTGCGTTCAACTGCAGTGCAAAAAGGCATGCAGACCGAGATGTGGATGTACCCGGTCGAGCCTGGCGTGCCAACCGCCGAAGCGTTGCGGTTTGCCCCAGCACCCAGCGCCCATTACAGTCCCAGCGCGCAAGACATCGCCACCAAGGGCAGCGGATGGATGGCCCGGTGGATCAAGGTCGTGCTGAAGTAGTTGGGCGAACCTCACAGCGCGTTCGCCACCGTGCCGCACCATATGCGTAGGGTGCTGGCGGTGGTACCGCTGGTTTTTCTGGCCGTTTTTCTGGTCGCACCCGCTCTGCGTTTGCTGGTAGAGGCTGGTAGCGTTCCGCTGTGGCAGCCCTGGGCCGACGCCTACCTGCGTTGGCGCCTGGTGTGGTCGTTAATACAGGCCGGGGCTACGTCGGTGGCTGCACTGGCCTTGGGCCTGCCCGTAGCCTGGGTCTTGGCGCGGTTTGACTTCCCTGGGCGCTTGTTGGTCTTACGTACCCTGATGCTGCCGTTTGTGGTGCCCACCCTGGTGGCCGCCATGGGGGTCTTGGCGCTGTGGGGGCCCCACGGTGTCGCGGTGCGGCTGGGCGGTCCTAATTTGCAAGACACCCCATGGCTGCTGCTTTATGGCAACCTGTTCTTTAACCTGTGTTTGGTGGTGCGCGCAGCGGTGCAGGCCCTGGGCCATGTCAGTGCCACCCGCGTGGCCGCTGCACGCACGCTGGGTGCAAGTCCGTGGCGGGCTTTCTGGCGGGTGGAATGGCCGACCATTGCGCCATGGTTGATGTCGGCGCTGTGTTTGGTGTTTTTGTATTGTTTCTCGGGTTTTGGCTTGGCCTTGCTGTTAGGTGGGCAGGAATACGCCACGGTCGAGGTTGAAATTTACACCCTGGTCGCGCACGAGTTGCAACTGGCGCAGGCCGGTGCTTTGGCGTTGTGGATGCTTGTCCTAACGGGGGTCGTTGCATTGGCCTATGCGGCTGTGGAGCGTCGTTTGGTTGCCTCGGCCAGCGCCGACACCATTGCCCGGCGTAATCCTGTGGGGGCGCAGTGGGTTTGGGTCGGGTTGGCTCTGGCGGTTTGGGCACTATTTTGTGCGGCACCGCTCTTGGCCATTGCTGCTGGCGCGGTAACGGCGGGTACGTCAGCCTGGGCGGTGGTGTGGCAAGCTGACACCGTGCAGGCGCTGTGGAACACGGCGCGTTTTTCAACTCTGGCTGTTGCATTGGCCACCGTGCTGGGTGTGTCCCACGCGGTGGCTGCACGGCATTCGTTGTGGATGCGGTCCTTGGCCTTTTTGCCGTTTGTGGTGTCCCCCGTGGCGGTGGCCTTTGGCTTGCTGCTGCTGTACCCGCACTGGACGGCCAGCTTTGGGCTCTTGGTGGCAGCCTATGCGCTCTTGGCCTATCCGTTTGTTGCCCAAGCGGTGGGCTCTGGGCTGGACAGCCTGCCGCCCAATTTACTTCAGGCTGCGCGCTGCCTGGGCGCATCGCCGTGGCGCGTCTTTTTGCGGGTGAGTCTGCCCCTGCTGCGCCCTGCGCTGCGCCGGGGCATGGCCTTTGCGGCAGCCACCGCCGTAGGCGAATTTGCAGTGACCTTGTTTCTGTCGCGCCCCGAATGGGCGACGCTGACCACCCTGATTTATACGCACCTGGGTCGGCCAGGCGCCGCCAACCGAGAGTCGGCTTTGGTGCTGGCCTGTCTATTGATGGTGCTGGCGCTACTGGCCTTTGCCTTCATTGAGCGCGTGCGCACCCCCACACACAATTCGGAGTTACTCCATGCTTGAACTGCGCGGTATTGGTAAAGACTGGGCCGGACGGCAGTTGTTGCAGGGCGTTGACTTGGTGGTGGCAGCGGGCGAGACGGTAACCATACTGGGCCCATCGGGCTGCGGCAAGAGTACCTTGCTCAAAATTGTGGCGGGTATTGAACCGCCGCAACGTGGTCACGTTTTTTACAACGGCCAAGACATCACCCGCATGGCGCCTGAACGGCGCGGCTTTGCTTTGATGTTTCAAGACTTTGCGCTGTTTCCCCACCTCGATGTGCAAGACAACGTGGCCTTTGGCTTGGTGGAGCATGGCATGCGCCGGGCCGCGGCACGTGCGCAGGCGTGCGACATGTTGGCGCGCTTTGGGCTGCAGGCTTTTGTGCGCGCCCGAGTGCCGCAGCTGTCGGGTGGCGAGCAGCAGCGGGTGGCGCTGGCCCGTGCGCTGATTACCCAGCCGCGTGTCTTACTGTTGGACGAGCCGTTTTCCGCGCTGGATGCGGCGCTGCGTTTACAACTGCGCCAAGAGTTTGCGCAGCGTATTGCGGCCCAGGGCATGGCGGCGATCTTGGTCACCCATGATGAGGCCGAAGGCCGTGCGTTGGCTGCCAGAGGGTTTGCGTTGCGTGATGGGGCTCTGCAGGCCGTTTGGTAAAATCCACCTGCTATGCGTATCCACAGTCAGATGACGTGGACACCGAGACGCGCTACAACTCTTAATACTCTTTAAACATGCTCATACTGCGAAAGTTCATAGACCGGCTGCGTACCCTCGTGCGGGTGCGGGTGCGCCGCCAAGTGGAACCGGCCCACGGTAAACCATCGCTGGGCAGCAGCATCGTGAAAGACCGGTTTCGCATTCGCCTCAAACACCCAATTGATGACGAGTTGTGGCTGTGGCTCAGTAAATTGGGCTGGCGCGCCATGCCCGTCCATAACAACCGGCGTCGCTATTCGGTGATCTCTGAACGTGCGTTTGAAAAGTTGGTGCGGGCCGATGTATCCATGCGGCCCATGATCTACGCCCATCTCACCGAAGGCCGCAAGAAGCGGCGGGTTTAAGGCACTGTCACTGCTGCTTTACGCGGCGATGTTGGTGGTCAGTCAACGGGTTTAGGCTCAGCGTCTGAGTCCAGTGGTGCGTGTCGACGCAGTCCGAATCGACTAATGGCTCCCAATGGCGGATGCGACGGCGTCCAATACCGTCTCCAGAGCCCCCGGCTCGTCACAGGGCACAACCACACGGTCGGGCATCGCCCGCAGCCAAGTGACCTGACGTTTTGCCAGTTGCCGGGTGGCGATGATGCCGCGCTCTCGCACGATTTCTAGTTCGATCTTGGATAGGGCCGAGCCGGGATCTTTTGCGTCATGCGTGTCCAGCACCTCCCACGCTTGGCGGTAGCCAACGCAGCGCATTGAAGGCAAATCCGGGTGCAGGCCACCGCGTGCGCGCAACTGGCGCACCTCGTCCACAAAACCTTGTGCCAACATGGCGTCAAAGCGCTGGGCGATGCGCGCGTGTAGCCAGGCACGGTCGGTTGGTTCTAAGGAAATAAGCGTTCTAGCCCTCGTGGAATATAGATGAGTAGCTCCTGATTTTATAGCATTTTCGCGACCATGAAAATGCGACAAGGGCAGGCCGGAGATGCGGTAGACCTCTAGCGCACGCTGGATGCGCTGGCTGTCGCCAGGAGCCACGCGGGCGGCGGTGGTGGGGTCTACCTGCGCTAATTGAGTATGCAGGGCGGGCCAGCCGTGCTCGCGAGCCTCCACCTCCAGCGCTGCGCGTATGGCGGGGTTGGCTGCGGGCATGGGGTCAATGCCGTCGGCCAGCGCCTTGAAGTACAGCATGGTGCCGCCCACCAGTAGGGGCAGTTTGCCGCGCCCGGCAATGTCGGCGATGAGGGCTTGTGCGTCTTTGACAAATTCTGCCGCACTGTAGGCTTGCAGCGGGTCGCGGATGTTGATGAGGTGGTGGGGCACAGCGGCCAACTCAGTCGCGCTGGGCTTGGCGGTGCCAATGTCCATGCCCCGGTAGACCAGGGCCGAATCCACGCTGATGATCTCGCAGGGGTGGGCCTGGGCTATGGCCAGTGCAGCGGCTGTTTTACCGGCCGCAGTGGGGCCAGCCAGGGCGATGTAGGGAATCTGGGGTGCGGTCATGTCAAAGACTGTGATGGCTGCAAAGGCTGCAAACGTTGAAAACGTTAAGTTCCCAGGCTTTAGCGACCCCGCAAAAACAAGGCGTCGAGCTCGCGCATGCCCAGTTGGCGCCAGGTTGGGCGACCGTGGTTGCACTGGTCCGAGCGCTCGGTGGCTTCCATTTGCCGCAGCAGTGCGTTCATTTCTTCTAGCGTGAGGCGGCGGTTGGCCCGCACCGCGCCGTGGCATGCCATAGTGGCGAGCAATTCGTTCTGTGCGCGCTGGATAACGGTGCTGGCCTCGTGCTGGCCCAGTTCGGCCAAGACACTGCGGGCCAGTTCCACCGCGTCACCAAACGCGCTGGATGTCGCCAGGCTGGTGGGCACAGCGCGCACGGCCAGCGTTTTGGGGGAGAAGGGCACCACCTCCAGGCCCAAGGTGTGCAGGGTTTGGGCGTGTGCCTCGGCGGTGGCCACTTCGTCCGGTGTGGCGGCAAAGGTGGCAGGAATGAGTAGCGGCTGGCTGGCGATGTGCGCCACGGTGCCATGGGTGGCCGATGTGTTGGCTTGCTGTTCGGCCAGCTGACTTTTGAGGCGTTCGTACACGATGCGCTCGTGCGCGGCGTGCATGTCGACAATGACCAGGCCTTGGGAGTTTTCCGCCAAGATGTAGACGCCTTGGAGCTGCGCCAACGCGCGGCCCAGGGGCCAGTCTTGGCCTTGGGTTGCGGCAGGTGCGGCGGGCCCAGTATCGGTTGAGGCTGCTACTGCGGCGGCACTTGTAGTGGTCGCAGCACCTACAGCGGTTGGCACTGCGGCCGGTGTGGGCGATTGCCCGGTGTTGGTACGCAGTGGGTCGGGCTGCCACAGTGCGCCAATGTCGCTGACCCGGTGCCCGACAGAGTCCGCTCGCGCTACAAATTGCATAGCTGGTTGCGCACTGTACATGGGGGGCAGAGGCGCTTTTGATGGGTAAATGCTTGGATGGCTGCCGTCTGATGGCTGCCCGGTAGCCGTGGCGTGTGCTGCTGGTGCGGCACTGGCGTCGCCGTGAGCGGGGGTGTTCGCAGCACCTGCGCGCGGGGCGGCCAAGGTGTCTTCTACCGCGTGGCGCACACCTTGGTGCACCTCGCGGCTGTCGCGAAAACGCACCTCGATTTTGGTGGGGTGCACGTTCACGTCCACACGGGTCGGGTCCATGGATAGGTAGAGCGCATAGACCGGCTGGCGGTGGCCATGCAGCACGTCTTCATAGGCGCTGCGGGCGGCATGGGTCAGCACCTTGTCGCGCACAAAGCGGCCATTGACATAACAAAACTGCTGGTCAGCACGGGAGCGGGCGGCGTCGGGAATACCCACCCGGCCCCAGACGTGCAGTGCGCTGGCAGCACTGGCCGCGCGCCAGTTCACAGCCAGGGATTGGGCGATGAAGTCGCTGCCCAGAACATCGCCCAGGCGTTGGTTAAGCGCCACCATGGCATCGGCATCGGTGCCGCCGAAGTCTGCACAGCGGCGCCATTGCTCCACCAGCTTGCCTTCGTGCCAAATGGCAAACCCCACATCGGGGCGGGCCAGAGCGTGGCGGCGCACGGCTTCGATGCAGTGGGCCAGCTCGGTGGCGTCGGCTTTGAGAAACTTGCGCCGCGCTGGGGTGCTGTAAAACAGCTCTTTGACCTCCACCGTGGTGCCCTGGTTGCGCGCCACCGGCTTGAGTTCACCCGTGCTGCCGTCTAATAAATAGGCAGCATTTAGGCCGCTAGCCCTCGACAATATTGCGCAGTCAGCTATTGAATTAATAGCGGCTAGGGCCTCGCCCCGAAAACCCATGGTGGAGACGGACTCCAAATCATGCAAATTGCCAATTTTGCTGGTGGCGTGGCGCTTGAAGGCGATTGGCAGTTCCTCGGGCGGGATACCCACGCCATCGTCCTCGACGCTGATCAGGCGAACACCTCCGGCCAGTAGGCGCACCGTGACCTGGGTGGCGCCTGCGTCTAGCGCGTTGTCTACCAGTTCACGCACCACCGAGGCGGGGCGCTCCACCACTTCACCAGCAGCAATTTGGCTGATCAGCGCGTCGGGCAGTTCACGGATGGGGCGGCGGGGGGAGGGGGTAAGAATGGCGTTCACTGGGGCATTTTAGGTCGGTGCGCAGTGCGTTGTCGCGCAACGGGATTGTGCTGATATGGCTGCGATGGGCTTGGGGCTGGCAGGCCAATGCCTCGGGTGCAGCCACGTAAAAAAAGGGAGCCGTAGCTCCCTTTGGTATCGACTGATCCTGTGGCGATCAGGCTTGTGGGCTTTGCTTACGTTTGCGGGCGATGGTGCCGACCAAACCCAGACCGGCCAACAGCAAGGCGAATGTCTCAGGCTCAGGTACGGCTGTTACCAGCGCAGCAGACCCAACATTAAAGCCATGCCAGTTTTCGTCAGCGGCGGTGGTGATGGTCAGTGACTGGTAGTTGCCGCTGAGTTGCAGTACGCCGTTGTACTCTAGTCCGGTGAAGGTGTTGCCGCTGAACGAGCCGGTGCCCGTGCCCCAGTAGTTGTTTCCGGCTGCGCTGAGGCTGCTGATAGCGCCATTGAAGGTGTAGCTGATGGGCAGGTTTGGTTGCCCAATGCTGACCAACGCCACGTAAGGGTTGACGATTGCCTGGCTGAATGTCAGCGTAAACGTGCTGGCCGGGATTACTTGGATCATGTCATGGGGCGCCAGGCCGCCATAGGTTCCGCTAGGGGCAGTGCCACCGGTATTGGCGTTGTTGTAGTAGGTGTCACCGTAGTCCATGCCGGCCGGTGCGCTGCCAGACAGCGTAACGCCAACCACGGTGCTGCCAACGGTGAGTGTTCCGACGCTTGGGCTGCTCCAGTCGATCCAGCTAGGCGCGGCAGCCATAGACGCGCTTGCGGCGCAGGTGAGGAGGGCGGCTAATGCCAGAGGGCGAATCGAGAGGTTCATGGCTTAAGTCAAGTAGTTAAGCGACCACTCTAGGGGCATTGCCTTTTCAGCGCAATAGCCCGTTTGGATCATGGTGTTATATCCAGTGATCGCCTATTGAGTGTTCTTGGGCAGGGATAATCGCAACCCTATGGAAATACTCACGTTTTTAATCGACTTCATCCTCCATGTGGACAAACACTTGGAAGCCTTTATTACCAGCTATGGCGTCTGGGTATATGTGCTGCTGTTTTTGGTGATATTTATTGAAACGGGAGTCGTCGTCATGCCATTTTTACCCGGCGACTCGCTGCTGTTTGTGGTGGGTGCCATGTGTGGCGTTGGGCTAATGAGTTATCCGCTGTCGGTGGGTTTGCTGTTTGCCGCCGCTGTGCTGGGTAACCAATCCAACTACACCATCGGCCATTACTTTGGACCCAAGGTGTTTCAGTGGGAGGATTCACGGTTTTTTAACAAGCGCGCCTTTAACCAAGCCCATACGTTTTACGAGAAGTACGGTGGCATCACCATCGTGGCCGCGCGTTTCATGCCGTTTTTGCGCACCTTTGCCCCGTTTGTGGCCGGGGTCGCCCAGATGACGCGTGCCCGCTTCACGATGTTCGACGTGGTGGGCGGCGGGCTGTGGGTGGGCGGCATCGTCACCGTCGGCTACTTCTTTGGCAACATCCCGTTCATCAAGGCCCACTTGGACAAAATCATCTGGGCCGTGATTCTGGTCCCGGGGTTAGTCATTCTGGCGGGGGCCTGGAAGGCGCGGCGCAAGGCTGCGGTCTGACAGGTCTGGGGAATTTGGCGTGCAGATCACACACCAAAATTCACGCAAGCATTGGTCCCATTCCTGCGATCAATCTCGGCCTGCGGGGCGACGAAATTCGTTTTGTACCCACGCCTGCGCGCTGTTTTCGCTTAATTTGAAGTTGGCGTCGACCCGGACCTGCGCCAACTGAACGTTCGATGCGTCACATGCGGTCAATATGGCGTAGGGTTCGTCGTCGTCGGGCGTGATGACCAGGGTGATGTGCAGCGCTTCACCGTTGATGATCAGTTTGATGCGCTTGTTCAGCGTGGCGTACATCTGTTGTTCATGGCGCCGCACCACTTCGGATGCGGTCTTGACCCAGGTGTAGAACGAGGGTGGGTCTAGGGGCTTGGGGTTTTTCTTGTCGCGCCCCATGGTCCAGGGCGCAACCAATGCGGGCTCTGATTGGCCGTCCATTCGCATCTCCACGGCCCAGCCGTCATCGTCTTCATTTTTGACGACGCGTGCGGTCCATCCATCGTCTTGCCAAAGGCGGGCTTCTTGGATGTTGGGCGGGCTGAGTGCGGTATCGATATCGGTCATGGTGTTGTCTAACTTCGGACTCGGTTGCGCGCTAGCGGTGGATTTTTGGCGAAATAGGCGCTGATGCCGCGCATGAGCGCGTCGGCCAACTGGTTGAGGTAATCCTCGCTGTTGAGCTTGGCTTCTTCAGAAGGGTTGCTGATAAAGGCGGCCTCCACCAGCACGCTGGGAATGTCGGGCGCCTTGAGCACTGCAAACGCGGCTTGCTCGACCCGCGCTTTGTGCAGTTTGCCGACCCGGCCAATCTCGCCCAGCAGGGTTTTGCCCACTTTGAGGCTGTCGTTGATTTGGGCGGTGGTACTCATGTCCAGCATGGCCCGCATTACGGTGGCGTCGTTGGCCTTGACGTTGATGCCGCCTATGCGATCGGCCTTGTTTTCTTTGGCGGCCATCCAGCGTGCGGCGCTGCTACTGGCACCCCTTTGACTCAATGCAAATACGCTGGCGCCTTGGGGGTCGGGGGTGTAGAAGGCATCAGCGTGCAGGCTGACAAACAGGTCGGCTTGCACGCGGCGGGCTTTTTGCACCCGCACGTGCAAGGGCACAAAAAAGTCGGCATCCCGCGTCAGGTAGGTGCGCAAGGTGTTGCCGTTGATCACAGTGGCGTTGATACGCTCTTGCAGCATGTGGGCCAGGCGCAGCACCACGTCTTTTTCGCGGGTGCCACCGGGGCCAATGGCTCCGGGGTCTTCGCCGCCGTGGCCGGGATCGAGGGCGACAATGATCAGTCGATCAATCTGCTGCGGACTTTCGGACGCCTTGGTAGCGGCAACTTTGGTACTATTTTGGCCTTCTGCCCTTGCAGAATATGGGCTTGCAGCTACTCTTTTAGGAGCATTCGCAGTCTGGGTAATCAAGTCACCCAGGGGGTCTGCATCGGTGTTGGTGGCTGCGCTCGCCGTGCTGCTGGCGCTGTGCCCGCTCAGGCGCTGGGTGATCAGTTCCTCCAGTGGGTCAATTTCTTGCACCGGGTACAGGTCAAGCACCAGCCGGTGCTGGTAGGGTGCAATGGGGGTCAGGGCAAAAACTTGTGGGCGTATGGGTTGTTTCAGGTCCACCACCAGCCGCACCACGTCCGGCGAAAACTGGCCCACACGAATGCCCGCAATATTGGGATCATCGGCCTGCAACTTGGCCACCAGTTCTTTGAGCGCTGGGTTGAGCACAATGCCTTCGAGGTCGACCGCCAGGCGCGGCGGGCTGGGTACAAAGTGCGGCTTAGCGACCAGGGCGCCGTCGGATTCGATGGTGATGCGTGAATATTCGGGCGCCGGCCAGAGTCGCACCGTCAAGATCGTGGCGCCCCGCGCCAGCTCCGCCACACCCAGTGTGAGCACGATCACGCCCGATTGCAGTAGGGTACGCCGCCTCATGGTTGGGGCTCCATCATGGCGCTGGACTGTAGCGCAGCGCCCAGTGCGGAGTGGGCAACCACAGTCACGGTGCGCTGTGCATCAGCGTGCGTCTCGATGGTGATGTCCAAGTCAGCTGTCGGTAGGGCTGCACCCGCTTTTTCGGGCCACTCGACCAGTTTGAGGCCTGGGCTGGCAAAAATGTCACGAAAGCCTGCGTCTTCCCATTCGCGTGGGTCGGCAAAGCGGTAAAAGTCAAAGTGCCACACGTTTAACCCCGGTAATTCGTAAGGTTCGACCACCGCATAGGTCGGGCTTTTAATGCGTCCGCGCACTCCCAGTGCTTGCAGCAGGTGGCGCACCAAGGTGGTCTTGCCCGCACCCAAGTTGCCGTGCAAGGCGATGAATGCATGGCCGATCTGTGCACTGTGCGCCAGCCGCCCAGCAAACGCCTGCGTTGCCAACTCATCGGGCCAGCGCATGCTTTCTACAATGGGGGTGTGACGATCAACAGCACTCAATTCGATAGCAACCAACTGGTATTAGAAATACAGGCGTGGGCCCGGGAACTTGGATTCTCTCAAATAGGCGTTGCAGATGTGGACTTGTCGTCGGCAGAGCCGGGCTTAAGTGCCTGGTTGTCGCGTGGTTTCCACGGTGACATGGCCTATATGCAAAACCACGGGCTTAAACGGGCGCGCCCGGCGGAGTTGGTGCCTGGCACGCTGAGCGTCTTGACCGCCCGCATGGACTATTTGCCCAAGGATACGCCAAGCGACTGGACGGCGCAGGAATTGGGGCGATTGCAGCAGCCAAGCGAGGGCATCGTCTCGCTGTATGCCCGGGGCCGGGACTACCACAAAGTACTGCGCAGCCGATTGCAAAAGCTCAGCGACCGCATCGCCACGGCGATTGGACCCTTTGGGCACCGGGTGTTTACGGACTCGGCGCCGGTGCTAGAGGCGGAGCTTGCGGCCCGCAGCGGGCAGGGCTGGCGGGGCAAACACACTTTGCTGATCAACCGCGATGCGGGCTCGCTTTTTTTCTTGGGTGAGATTTACCTCGATATGGCCCTCCCGCACAGTGCGCCAGTGCAAGAGCATTGCGGTACGTGCACTGCCTGCATTAGCGTTTGCCCTACGCAGGCCATTGTTGCGCCGTATCGGTTGGACGCGCGGCGTTGTATCTCGTACCTGACCATTGAACATGCGGGTTCTATCGCGCCCGAAATGCGCCCTCTGCTGGGTAACCGTATTTATGGCTGTGACGATTGCCAATTGGTGTGCCCTTGGAATAAATTTGCGCAGCGCAGCGCCTTGCCAGACTTTGACCCACGCGACGGTTTGACGGGGCAGCAACTTGCACACCTGTTGGCATGGACCGAAGACCAATTTTTGCAACGCACCGAAGGCAGCCCCATACGCCGCATTGGCCATGAACGCTGGCTGCGCAATATCGCAGTAGCACTGGGCAATGCACTGCGCGCTAGCGCCGACACGGACGGCGCGGTGCGCGCGGCGTTACTGACACGCGCGCAGCACACCAGTGCGCTGGTGCGCGAGCACGTGGAGTGGGCGTTGGCGCAAGCTGACTCTGCGTAAGTGCTGCGTGTGTTTGTGGCGTGGGCAACTAGGGTATTCCTGTGTTGATGGCCACTAGCCTGTCCCTAAAATGTGCTGCACTGCAATAAACAATTGGGCTCACTGCGGGCCACCGCCCCCACCACATGCCAAATACATCAAGTACGGACAAAAGCATCAACCAGCGGGTCATCAAAAAATACCCCAACCGGCGCTTGTATGACACCAATACCTCCAGCTACATCACCTTGTCAGAAATCAAGCAGCTGGTGATGGAGAACGAGCCCTGTGTGGTGGTCGATGCCAAAACCGGCGAAGACCTGACGCGCAGCATCCTGTTGCAAATTATTCTGGAAGAAGAGGCCAATGGCTCGCCGATGTTCACCGCACCGGTGCTGGCCAACATCATTCGTTTCTATGGCCATGCCATGCAGGGGCTCATGGGCGGCTACCTGGAGAAAAACATGCAAGCCTTGATGGAAATGCAGGCTCCCCTGGTGCAAGGAGCCATGGGCAACAACCTGTTTCAGCAGATGCAGGAGCAGATGCAAAAGCAAACCGACCAATTTTTGGGTACTTTTGGGCTCAAACGCTAGGCCATTGCGACCGTTTTGCTCGGTTGGTGGGACAATTGCGCCATGAGTGATGCAATTTCCCCCAACACCCCCAACACCCCCATGCCCAAAGTCGGTTTTGTAAGCTTGGGTTGCCCCAAAGCCCTGACCGATTCCGAACTGATTCTGACCCAGCTTAATGCCGAGGGCTACCAAACGTCCAAAACCTTCGAAGGCGCAGATTTGGTCATTGTGAATACCTGCGGTTTTATTGACGACGCGATCAAAGAGAGCTTGGACACGATCGGTGAGGCGCTGTCCGAAAATGGCCGCGTTATTGTCACCGGCTGCCTAGGCGCCAAAAAGGCGGACGATGGCGGCAATTTGGTACGCCAGATGCACCCCAAGGTGCTGGCCGTGACCGGCCCCCATGCCACGCAAGAGGTCATGGATGCGGTGCACCTGAATTTGCCTAAGCCCCATGACCCGTTTGTTGACTTGGTACCCAATTCATTTGGCCTGGCGGGCATCAAGCTCACACCCAGGCATTACGCCTACCTGAAGATTAGCGAGGGATGTAACCACCGCTGCACGTTTTGCATCATTCCATCCATGCGTGGCGATTTGGTGTCGCGCCCGATTGGCGATGTGTTGTCAGAGGCCCGCGCGCTGTTTGAAGGTGGCGTGAAAGAGCTGTTGGTGATCAGTCAGGATACCTCCGCCTATGGCGTGGACGTCAAGTACCGCACCGGCTTTTGGGATGGAAAACCGGTTAAGACCCGCATGCTCGAATTGGTCCAAACCTTGGGCGAGATTGCCGAGCCCTATGGTGCCTGGGTGCGCTTGCATTACGTCTACCCCTATCCCAGTGTGGATGACATCCTTCCGCTCATGGCCACGGGCAAGGTGCTTCCTTATCTGGATGTGCCATTGCAGCACAGCCACCCCGATGTTCTGCGCCGCATGAAACGCCCTGCCAGTGGCGAGCGAAACCTTGAGCGCTTGCAGACGTGGCGTGCAGCTTGCCCCGAGATTGTGATTCGCAGCACCTTCATTGCTGGCTTCCCCGGTGAAACCGAGGCTGAGTTTGACCACTTGCTCGACTTTGTGCGTGAGGCACAAATCGACCGTGCGGGTTGTTTTGCTTACAGCCCTGTCAAAGGCGCTACTGCCAACGAGCTGCCGGGGATGCTGCCGTTGGAGGTGCGCGAAGAGCGACGGGCCCGGTTTATGGCGGTGGCCGAAGAAGTGTCTATTGCCAAGCTGCAAAAGCGGGTCGGCTCGACCATGCAGGTGCTGGTGGACTCGGCACCGGGCATGGGCAAAAAGGGCGGATTGGGCAGAAGTTATGCCGACGCGCCCGAGATCGACGGGGTAGTGCGCTTGTTGCCCCCTGAGAAGATCAGCAAAACCCTGAAAGTGGGTGAATTTACCAAAGCCCGCATCGTTGCGGCGCATGGGCACGACCTGGTCGCAATGCCCATATGATGGTGGCGGTGGGCCACTTGGATTACTTTGGTTACTTGGATTTCGGGCAAAAAAAAGCCGCTGAAAATCAGCGGCCTTTTAATCACTACATTGCTATAGTTGGTGCCCAGAAGAGGACTCGAACCTCCACACCTTGCGGCGTACGGACCTGAACCGTATGCGTCTACCAATTCCGCCATCTGGGCAACTCAGGAAAGAGAGCAATTGTATCAAAGAT
>JBBRSA010000003.1:0-137544 GCA_038245855.1 Burkholderiales bacterium | reverse complement strand
AGAAGGTTTCAAAGCGTCGGGTCGCGACGCGCAAGCCATGCGGCTGCTGGCCGATACGCGTTGCCTGTCGGGTAGTGACGCCAAGCGCCTCAGCGCGGGCGCGCAAGAATTGGTGGCAGATTGGGTTGAAGCGGGGTGGCTCCATGCCGACGAATGAAAACACGGGCACCTTGTTGGATGGCACCTTTGCCGGCCCCAAGGAATTTGCCCAACTGGTGCGCGACGCCATCGTCTGTGCAGGCCGCGACGGCTGGACCGAGATGGTCTGGAGCGACCCCAATTTTGAGGACTGGCCGCTGCGCGAAAAGCTGGTGGTCGACGCACTGACCGCTTGGTCACACACCGGGCGACGATTGGTTTTGCTGGCCAATGATTTTGATAGCCTGCAACGCCATCAGCCCCGCTTTGTGGCCTGGCGCAAAACCTGGGACCATATTGTCGAGTGCCGGGTGAGTAAGGGGCGCGATGCGGACGACTTGCCCAGCGCCATTTGGAGCCCCCAGTGGGCAATGCGGCGCATGGACACGGTGCACAGCAAGGGCGTTGCGGGCTCTGATGCGCAGCGTCGCGTGTCGCTAAAGCAGGAGTTGGACGAGTGTCTGCGTCAGAGTTCTGTAGGCTTTCCCGCAACAACCCTGGGTTTATAGTCGATGCTAGAGGGTTTTCCCTAGCCATTCATCAATATTTCTGTATACTCATGGGCTGGTCAAGAAGAGATCGAATGCTTTTTGCTCCAGTTAGGACGGCTTGCTGGCCTGACAACTTTCGAAAATCGTTTCGTTAACTCAATCTAGTATCTAAAAATGAACAAATCTCTCGTTTTGGCAGTCGTGATCGCTGCCGCTGCCCTGGCTGCTTGTGGTAAAAAAGCTGAAGTTGCTGCTCCTGTTGACGCTCCAGCACCTGCTGCTGCTGCCGTTGCGCCTGCTCTGGAAGCTGCTGCTTCCGCTTCTGCTGATGCCGCTTCTGCCGCTACTACCGCTGCTGATGCCGTTAAAGGCGCTGCTGACGCTACTGCTGATGCTGCTAAAGACACTGCCAAGGCTGCCGCTGACGCCGCTGAAGCTGCAAAGAAATAATTAGCCACGGCTAATAAAAAAACCACCGCAAGGTGGTTTTTTTTCGCCTGTACATTGGGTTGGCGGGTAGGGTGGTAGCGTCTACCCGCGTCGCCGGTCTAGTTGATATCGTCGGCGATAAGTTTGATGATCCGTGTGGCCGTAGCAGACGTCTCTGGCGCGCCAGCGCTGTTGAGTACCGATACGGTGGACGTGGTTCCTGTGGTGCGAACCGCAATTTGGAACTTGGACGCTTCCATATTTTTGTCCGAGCTGCTGAACAGCTTTGCAAAAAAGCCCGGCTTGGTGTTGTCCGAATTCAGCGGGACATAGCGCACAAAATACACGCCCTGCTTGCGGTCACGGTCTTCAACGGTAAAGCCCGTGCGGTCCAAAGCCAGTCCAACCCTGCGCCAGGCGCGGTCAAAACCCTCTTCGATACGCATAATCGGCTGCCCGTTGTCCGTGGCGACCACGGCAATATTTTTGACCGACGAGCTGGCGGCGACCATGGTTTTAGCCTGCTCGGGCGAGGTCCCCAACTTGACCATCAAGCGGCGCAAAAACTCGGCTTCGAGTTCCGGGTCTGACGGACGCGGCTGCCACACGGTGCTGCCCGTGGCTTGGCCCGATGTCACCACTTCAATCATGCCCCGGTGGCTAATAAAAATCTCGGTGTCGCCATTGGGGTCGCGCTCTAGGCGGGTGCGGAATTTATCGCGCTCACCGGTGGAGTACAGCGAGTCCAACAGTTTGCCCAAAGAAGCGCGAATAAAATCTTGCGGAATTTTTGCGCGGTTTTCGGCCCAATCGGTCTCCATGATGCCCAGCTTGGGCTGGTCGATGGCCAGCAAGAAGCCGTTGTCGACCCAGAAATCTTTAACGGGATCCCACAATTGCTCGGCGGGACGCTTCACAACCAACCATCGCTGGTTGCCAGAGCGTTCGATGCGCACGTCGCCCGCTGATAACTCGGCCGTATTTGCTATTGCAGGTGCCACTTCGACAGCAGGCTTGTAGCCCGAGGCGGACACCGTGCCATCAACGACGGTGTAGCGTGTGTCTTTGGACAACTGGGTCAGGTCTGGCGGAATATCGAGCGCAGGCGTCTTAACGGTGCTGCGGTAGTCCACCTTGTCGGTTTGCAGCACTGAACAAGCGGTCAACGCAACGGCCGTGGCTAACAGGGTTAACTTGGAGATTCGGTTCACAAAGATCCTTGAATGTAAATGGGCGTTCAAATCAGACCCGCAGTCTGCATAACGTGTTCCAGGCCCGGTTGGTTGGCTTCGCTCAGCGCTGTCAAAGGCAAGCGCAAGTTGTGCTTGCACCGACCCATGCGGGCCACCGCCCACTTCACCGGAATGGGGTTGGATTCGATAAATAGGCTTTTGTGCAAAGGCAGTAATTGGCGCTGCAGTTCCATGGCGCGCGGCACATTACCGGCAATGGCCGCCACGCACAACTCGTGCATCAAACGCGGTGCGACATTGGCAGTAACGCTGACGTTGCCGTGGCCACCGCACAGCATCAGCGCAACCGCGGTGGGGTCGTCGCCCGAGTAAATGGCAAAACCTTTTGGCGCATCTTTGATAAGCCACTGTGCCCGCTCGATATTGCCCGTGGCTTCTTTAATGCCGACGATGCCGGGCACTTGTGCCAACCGCATCACGGTTTCGTGCGCCATATCAGCGACGGTGCGGCCCGGCACGTTGTACAAAACGAGTGGCAGATCGACTGCCTCGGCAATGGCCTTGAAGTGCTGGTATTGCCCTTCTTGGGTGGGTTTGTTGTAGTAGGGCACAACCTGCAACTGGCAGTTGGCCCCCACCTTTTTTGCAAAACGCGCCAGCGCGATGGCTTCGGCGGTTGAATTGGCGCCGCAACCGGCCATGATGGGCACGCGCCCCTTGGCTTGCTCAACCGACACACGGATGATTTCGCAGTGTTCGTCCACGCTGACGGTGGGCGACTCGCCGGTGGTGCCGACGACACAAATGCAGTCGGTCCCTTCGGTGATGTGCCAGTCTATTAATTTGCGCAGGGCGGGGTAGTCCACTGCGCCATCGTCGAGCATCGGTGTGACCAGGGCGACGATGCTGCCCTTAATTTGACCTTGGGGTGAGTTCATGGCATTGGTGTTTACGGGAAGCGCACATTTTACCTAGAGTGAATAGCGCTTGGGGTTGAGGGGTGTTGCCCCAGGGCCGCGTGGCCGCACGGCAGCAATGCGTTGGACAAAGCGCGGGGGGTGATCCAGGTAGCCATTTTCATAGGCCACCACATGCAGGCCTTGGCAATGGTGCAGTAATTCTCCGGGTTGAAGCAAAAAATCAGGGCGTGAAGGTTTGCCGACCGATTCGTTGCCCACCGTAAAAGTTTCGTAAAGCAAAACGCCACCCTCGGCGAGGCTGCCCAGCAGTGTTGGCATCAACGGCCGCCAAAGGTAGTTGGTCACGACGACTGCATCAAACGACAGAGGCTGGTCTTCGCTGACCAGCGGCCAAGTGTGGGCTTCGATGTCGGCACACACATAACGCGCCTCAGGCACCGCCTGTTGTGCCCGCGCCGTGTCGCGATCAATGCCGGTAACCTCGTAACCCCGCTGTGCAAACCACTGTGCATGGCGACCACCGCCACAGGCCACGTCCAGCACAGTGCCCCCTGGCGGCACCAAGTGTGCCCAGCGAATGACCCAGGCAGACGCGGTCAAAAGTGAGTCCTTGTCCAATTGTGGGGCGTGGTGGAGAGGGGCTCGTGGCGAAAGGGCATGGCGCGCATTGTCGCCAATTTACGCGATGACGCGGGAGCCTACGGCACGTAAACCTGTGGAGCTGTATTTTTGTACAGCCTATTTCTGGCCGCAGATTAGAATGGAGGGCTATGTCCGTCAAAACTACCCCCGAATATTCCGAAGGTTCCATCCGCGTTCTGAAGGGCCTAGAGCCCGTTAAGCAACGTCCGGGCATGTACACGCGTACCGATAACCCCCTGCACGTCATCCAAGAAGTGCTGGACAACGCGGCCGACGAAGCGCTGGCCGGTTACGGTAAAAAGATCAAGGTCACTTTGCATACCGACGGCTCCGTGTCGGTCGAAGACGATGGCCGTGGCATTCCCTTTGGTATGCACCCGGAAGAAAAAGCGCCCGTGATCGAACTGGTATTCACCCGCCTGCACGCCGGTGGCAAGTTCGACAAGGGTAAGGGCGGCGCCTACAGCTTCTCGGGCGGTTTGCACGGCGTGGGTGTGAGCGTGACCAACGCCTTGGGCAAGCGCCTAGAAGCCACCAGCTACCGCGAAGGCTCGGTTGCCCGCATTGTGTTTGAGGGCGGCGACGTGACCGAGGCGCTGGACGTGCGCAAGACCGGTGAGGGCGACCGCAAACAGGGCACCACCGTGCGTGCCTGGCCCGACCCGAAATATTTTGAATCCGCCGTGCTGCCCATGGGCGAGCTAACCCACTTGCTGCGCAGTAAGGCCGTGCTAATGCCGGGCGTGAGCGTGACGCTGGTGAATGAGAAAACCAAAGAAAGCCAGAACTGGCTTTACAAAGGCGGGCTGAAAGATTACCTGGGCCAGACGCTCAATGGCGATCCGGTCATCCCCATGTTTGAAGGTGAAGGCTTTGCCGATGGCAACAACGACAGTTTTGCAGAAGGCGAGGGCGCTGCGTGGTGCGTGGCCTTTACCGAAGATGGTGCACCGGTGCGCGAGAGCTATGTCAACCTGATTCCCACCACCGCGGGCGGCACCCACGAGAGCGGCCTGCGCGACGGCCTGTTCACCGCCGTCAAGGGCTTTATCGAATTGCACAGCTTGCTGCCCAAGGGCGTCAAACTGATGCCCGAAGACGTGTTCGCCCGGGCCAGCTACGTGCTGTCCACCAAGGTGCTAGACCCGCAGTTTCAGGGTCAGATCAAGGAGCGCCTGAACTCGCGCGATGCCGTGCGTTTGGTGTCCAGCTTTGTGCGCCCGGCGCTGGAACTGTGGCTCAACCAGCATGTCGAATACGGAAAAAAGCTGGCTGAGCTGGCCATCAAGGCCGCACAGAGTCGGCAAAAGGCCGGGCAAAAAGTCGAGAAGCGCAAGAGCAGCGGCGTGGCGGTGCTGCCGGGTAAGCTGACCGATTGCGAGAGCAAAGACATTGCCTACAACGAAGTGTTTCTGGTCGAGGGTGACTCGGCCGGCGGTAGCGCCAAGATGGGCCGCGACAAAGAAAACCAGGCCATCTTGCCCCTGCGCGGCAAGGTGCTCAACACCTGGGAGGTGGACCGCGACCGGCTGTTTGCCAACACCGAGATCCACGACATATCCGTCGCCATTGGGGTCGACCCGCATGGCCCCAACGACACGCCCGATTTAACCGGTTTGCGGTACGGCAAGGTTTGCATTCTGAGTGATGCGGACGTGGACGGATCACACATCCAGGTGCTGCTGCTCACCCTGTTCTTCCGCCATTTCCCCAAGCTGATTGAGACGGGGCATGTTTTTGTGGCCCGTCCGCCGCTGTTTCGTGTGGATGCCCCGGCCCGTGGCAAAAAACCGGCCAGCAAGGCATATGCATTGGACGACGGTGAACTCACCGCCATTTTGGACAAGCTGCGCAAAGAGGGCGTGCGCGAAGGCGCCTGGAGCATCAGCCGCTTCAAAGGCCTGGGCGAGATGAATGCCGAGCAACTGTGGGACACCACACTCAACCCCGACACCCGCCGCCTCCTGCCGGTTGCTTTGGGCGCCGTTGATTTCTTGCAAACCGAAATCCTGATCACCAAGCTCATGGGCAAAGGCGAAGCCGCCGCTCGACGCGAGTTGATGGAGTTGCACGGTGACTCGGTTGAAATTGACGTTTAAATCGCTTATTGGCCTGTGGCGGCGCGTCGGCGCCGGCCGCTTGGCGCGCCTTGGTGCCATCGGTGTGTGCCTGCTTGGTCTACTGGCACCTGCGGCCCACGCGGACGTTTGGGTGCGCATGGACGAGGCGGGTGTGGGGCACTTTGCGCGCGAGCGGCTCGATGAGCGTTATGTGCTGTATTACCGCGCCCCAGCCCCCAAACCTGCAGAAGGCGCAGCAATAGCGGCATCTGCACCCGAGCGCCCGCCCGCGCTAGAAGACTATTCGCCCAAGCTGGCCGAATTCTTCCAGTCGTCGCCACGTTACCGCAAGATTAAACCGGTGTTGAAAGAGGCCGCGCACGCTTACGGCATCGATGTCGAATTGCTGCAGGCTTTGATTGCAGCGGAATCTGCGTTTAACCCCGCTGCGGTGTCGGACAAAGGCGCCATAGGTTTGATGCAGGTGATGCCAGATACCGCACGCCGCTTTGGTATTGACAGTGACCGGTGGCTGTCGATTGAAACCAAGTTGGCCAATCCGCGCATCAATGTACACATCGGTTCGCGTTACCTGCGCCTGCTGCTCGACATGTTCCCCGGTCGGCTGGATTTGGCGCTGGCCTCGTACAACGCCGGTGAGGGCGCGGTCATTAAGGCGGGCAACGCTATACCCAATTACAAAGAAACCCAAGACTACGTAGCCATGGTGACCGAGCTATACAGTGTTCTCAAGCCCCCACCTTTGCCCCAAGCGCTCCACGACAGCATCCCGGTCAAGCGCCACTATGCGCCCGGTGTTGCGCTGAGCGCCCCGCGCGACCCCTATGCCTTGGTGCTTCCAGGTGACGCCTTGGGGGTATTACAACCCGGCGTTGCTGCGCCAGCCCCTTCTTCCCCTTCTGTTGACTAAGACTGCATGACTGACCAACCCATTCTCGATCTGGCTCCCGAACCACCGCGCGATGGCGGTGACGACGAACTGAACTTGGCCACCTACGCCCAGCGCGCTTATCTGGAATATGCGCTGAGCGTCGTTAAAGGCCGTGCCTTGCCCGATGTATGCGATGGCCAAAAGCCCGTGCAGCGCCGCATTTTGTACAGCATGTCACGCATGGGCTTGGGTTTTGGCGGCCCTAACGGCAACACTGGTGCACGCCCGGTCAAAAGTGCCCGCGTTGTGGGTGATGTGCTGGGCCGCTTTCACCCCCATGGCGACCAGGCCGCCTACGACGCACTGGTGCGTATGGCGCAAGACTTTTCGCAGCGCTACCCGCTGATTGACGGCCAAGGTAACTTCGGCTCTAGAGACGGCGATGGCGCCGCCGCCATGCGTTACACCGAGGCGCGCCTGTCCAAAATTACCAGCTTGTTGCTCGATGAAATCGACATGGGCACGGTGGACTTTCGCCCCAATTACGATGGCTCCACCGAAGAGCCCTGCCAGCTGCCCGCCCGCTTACCCTTCAATTTACTCAACGGCGCCAGCGGCATTGCCGTCGGCTTGGCGACCGAAATCCCCAGCCATAACCTGCGCGAGATTGCCGACGCCTGTGTAGCGCTGATCAAAACGCCAGCCCTGTCGGAGGCCGAATTGTTCGCGCTGGTGCCGGGCCCTGACTATCCGGGTGGTGGGCAGATCATCAGCAGCGCGTCGGATATTGCCGATGCGTACCGCACCGGACGTGGTTCGCTCAAGGTGCGCGCCCGCTGGAAGATCGAAGAACTCGCCCGTGGTCAGTGGCAACTGGTAGTGACCGAGCTGCCACCGGGCGTGAGCAGCCAGCGGGTGCTGGAAGAAATTGAAGAGCTCACCAACCCCAAGATCAAGGCGGGCAAAAAAGCATTGTCGCAAGACCAGACCCAATTGAAGGCCAGTGTGCTGTCGGTGTTGGACGTGGTGCGTGATGAGTCCAACAAAGATGCTGCTGTACGCCTAGTGTTTGAGCCCAAAACCAGCCGCACCTCGCAGCAAGAGTTGTTAACCGCGCTCTTGGCCCACACCAGCCTGGAAACCTCGTCGCCCATCAACCTGACCATGATCGGGTTGGATGGGCGTCCTACGCAAAAATCATTTCGGCAGATGGTCACCGAGTGGATTGCCTTCAGGCAGACCACCATTGAGCGGCGCTCACAGCACCGCTTGGCCAAGGTGCTGGACCGTATCCATATTCTGGAAGGCCGCCAGACGGTCTTGCTCAACATCGACGAAGTGATTGCCATCATCCGCCAGGCGGATGATCCCAAGGCCGCGCTGATCGCACGCTTCAACCTGTCGGACCGCCAAGCCGAAGACATCTTAGAAATCCGCCTGCGCCAACTGGCCAGGTTAGAAGCCATCAAGATTGAGCAAGAACTGGCCGAATTGCGCACCGAGCAGGGCAAGCTGGAAGAAATTTTGGGCAATCCGGCTGCATTGCGCCGCTTGATGATTAAAGAGATCGAGGCAGATGCCAAAACCTTTACCGACCCCCGGCGCACGCTGATCCAGGCCGAGAAAAAAGCCGTCTTGGAGATCAAGGTGGTGGACGAACCGGTCACGGTGGTGGTCAGCCAAAAAGGCTGGGTGCGTACGCGCACCGGCCATGGCCACGAGGCGAGTACCTTTGCTTTCAAGGCCGGTGACGGCCTGTATGGCACTTTCGAGTGCCGCAGTGTGGACACGCTCTTGGTGTTCGGCTCCAACGGGCGGGTGTATTCGATTGATGTGTCGCTCTTGCCGGGCGGGCGCGGCGATGGCCAGCCGGTCACCACCTTGCTTGAGCTGGAGACTGGCACGCAGTTGCTGGATTACTTTGCCGGGCCTGCGGCGGCCACACTGCTGCTCAGCAGCACCGGTGGCTACGGCTTTATGGCCACGGTGGAGAACATGGTTTCACGCCAAAAGGCTGGCAAGGCATTTGTCAACTGCAACGAGGGCGAAACCCTGTGCTGCCCCTCGCTGGTGTCCGGAGCCCAAGGCCGGGTACTGGTGGTTGGCACGCCGGCCGCCATGGTGCTACCTGCCACCCATGTGGCCTGCGCCTCGACCGGTGGACGCATCCTGACGTTTGAAATCACCGAACTCAAAGCAATGGCCAAAGGTGGGCGTGGTCTGATGCTGATTGACCTGGAGGCCAAAGACACGCTTGCGGGTGCGGCCGCCTACACCCGCAGTGTGCGCATTGAGGGTATTGGGCGCGGCGCCAAAGAGCGGGACGAGACGCTTGAGATTCGCAGCCTGAACAACGCCCGCGCCGCACGCGCGCGCAAGGGCAAGGCGGCAGACCTCGGATTTAAGCCGAGTAGTATCAGCCGGATCGAGTAAAGGTCGGGCGGGTGCTATTTGTTTAATAGCGCACTCCGCATATTCCATGAGGGCTAGAGGCCATTTAACGCAGCGTAATTTCTACCCTGCGGTTACGCGGCTCGGCCACCTCATCGGCGGTGGGCACCAGCAAGTTGCGCTCTCCGTGCGATTCCACGCTGAGCACCACATCTGGCAGGCCGAGCTGGCGCAACTCTGCCGCAATGGCGTTGGCACGCTCCAGGGCCAGTGCTTCATTGGCTTCGGCCGTGCCTTGGGTATCGGTGTGGCCGATGACCGAAATATCGAGGTTGCTGCGGGCTTTTGCGCGCGCCAGCAGCTTCGCCAGCACCACTTTGGATTCGGCGGTAAGTTCACTACCCTGGTCAAAATACAGCAAGAAATGTTCGGGCAGTGGTGGACGGGCCGCCATGGCGGCGCCAAAATCGCGCTGCAGTTGTGCTGGGCTTACGGCAAACGGCGGCGTGCTGCCGTCCAGTGCTGCAGCGCTGCTGGCCTGCGTTAGAACCTGGCTGCCCTTGGTGCCGGTCACGGTAATTTGGCCCACGCTGCCGTCGGGGCTTGGCAGCAGCACTGCGTACGAGCCTGGGCCTGTACAGGCCGTTAGCAGCGCCGCCAGCAGCAGGGCGACACAAATGGAGGCAGGGCGGTAAAGGCGCTTCATTGCCCGACCTCGACCTTGGCAACGAACTGGGTGCCGCGCACGCCGATGATGCCGGTTGGGGTCTTGATCGTCACCGCGTCGGGTCGCAGCTTGGCAATCACGCCCGACAGGTAGTTCAACGTGCCTCTAAGCAAACGGGTGCTCAGCTTGAGCTCGCCTTGTGCCGGCGCGTACAGGTATTCGTCGACCATCAGCTCCGTATCGGGGCCAAAGGACATTACCGTGTCGTCTTTGAAGGTAACCCCCATGGAGGATTGGGCGCTCGTTTTGAGCTGGCTGCCCACCATGACTGCTGTGCCGGGTTGCGCTTTGGTGGACTCGCCACGGGTGATGACCCAGGCCTCGCCCGTGGCGGTTTTGACATAGCCTACCGGTTCTGCGGCGGTCTGGGCCCGGCTGATCAGTGGCAGTGCCAGCAGAGTCAATAGCGTCAGCTGCATTAGCCACAGCAGTGCTGGCCCAGTGGCGCGGTTGGTGCAGGCGTTAAATTCGGGGAGTTTGTCGTTCATGCCGAGCTATCAGGTTCCAAATTAGGTTATTGCCACGCGTTTACCCAAGTCCAGGGTACGCGTAGCCAGTACCGCGCCCAGTGCGACGCACAGAGATGCTGCGACTGCGGGGTGCTCGCGGAGCAAGGACTGAAAGCTGGCTGGCGTCATGGTCCAGACCTTGCAGCCCGTGAACACCGAAACGGACGCGTTGCGTGCCTGTTGGGTAAAAAAGCCGCCCTCGCCGACAACACTGCCAGGCCCCAAAATCGCCAAATGGACCTGGCCGGTTGGGGATTTCATGTCTACCTTGAGGTCGCCAGACTCCAGAAAATACAAGCGCCCGTCGTGGTCACCTTGCGCAATCAAGAGGTGACCGCGTTGCAGCTTGCTCGGTGTGATGTAGTCGCCCAGCACGCCCCAGCGTACGCTGTCCAAAAATCGCCCAACGGCGTCGCTTTGGGTGTTGTGCTGGATTGCAGTGACCAATGTGCGGGTGTCATGGTGAACGGCAGGGACCGTGGTGTCAGGGGCAGTGGTGGCAGTCATAGTAGTTCCTTCTACACGCCGGGTGGTGGATTGCGAGCAAGGCGGGTGTGTTTTTGCAAAGTATGGGCGCAGGCTTAATCGGCGTCAAGGCGGTGCGCACCATTCACCCGCTATTTCCAGCCCCCACCCAACACCTTGTACAGCGTCACCAGGTTTTGCAACTGTTGCACTTGAACCTGAACCAGGGCTTGTTGCGTGACAAACAGCGAACGTTGCGCGTCCAGCACGTCAAAAGAGTTGGCAGTGCCGTTTTGGAAGCGCAAGTCGGTGAGGTGCATACGGGTTTGGTCGGCTTCAAGTTGCGCGGTTTGTGCGCGCAACTGCTCGTTCAGCGTGGCGCGACCGGCCAGCGCGTCAGATACCTCCCGAAACCCGGTTTGGATGGCTTTTTCGTACTGCGCCACCGCAATGTCACGGTTGACTTTGGCCGCTTCCAGATTGCCCTGGTTGCGTCCGGCATCAAACAGGGGCGCCAGCAGCTGCGGCATAAAGGTCCAAGCCGCGGTGCCGTTGCTAAACAGCGTGTCCAAGTCACTGCTGGCCACACCGGCGCTGCCGGTGAGCGTGATACGTGGGAAGAAGGCCGCACGCGCGGCGCCAATGTTGGCATTGAGTGCCATCAGTTGTTGTTCTGCTTGCAGCACGTCCGGGCGGCGGGCCAGTAATTCAGCGGGCACGCCGGCTGGCAGATCACGTATGAGGCCCTGGCTGGACAGGGGCAAACCAGCGGGCAGGTCGGTTGGCAGGGGCTGCCCCACCAGCAGCACCAGCGCGTTTTCGTCTTGCGCGCGCTGGCGGGTGAGTTGGGCCAGGGTAACCTTGGCACCTTCCAATAGCGATTGGGCTTGGCTGAGGTCCAGCTTGGATGCCACCCCATTGTCAAACTTGAGCTGTGTGAGTTTGAGCGCGTCTTGCCGCGTGCGCAGGGTGTCGCGGGTGGTTTGCAGTAGTGCGTCGTCAGCCAGCACGTTCAGGTAGGTGCTGGCGACCGACGCCAACAGGCTGATCTGCACCGTTTTGCGCGCCTCTTCGGTGGCCAACACCTGGGCTTGGGCCGCTTGGCTCAGTGCACGTATGCGGCCAAAAAAATCCAGCTCGTAGGCCGTTACGCTCAACCCCGCCGTGTAGCTGCTGGTCACGGCTCCCGATGGCTGCGGCCCACGCGAGCCGGCAATGCCGACACCCACTGTTGGCAGCTCATCCGCCCGTGCCACCTGCAGCTTGGCGCGGGTTTGATCGATATTGAGCACCGCCACGCGCAGGTCGCGGTTGTTGTGCAAAGCCAAGTCAATCAGGCGTTTGAGGCGCGGGTCTTGGAAGAAGTCTTGCCAGCCGATGTCGGCCGCCTGTCGAAGCGGTGTGCTGGCCGCGCGCTCGGCGGCGGGCGCCGTGGCCAAGGCCGCCGCGTTGTCCGTGGGGGCCGAGAACCCAGCCGCTACTGGCGCGGTAGGGCGCTCGTAGGTGGGTACAAAACTGCAGCCGGCCAGGCACAGCGCGGCAATCAGCGGTGTCGTGCGCAATTTATTCATGGGAATCCATTCCGGTTTGGTGGGCATGTTCGGCATCAAAATCGTGCTGGCGTTTGCTGACCTTAAAAAAGCTGCGCAACACGACGAAGAAAATAGGAACAAAAAACACAGCTAACAAGGTACCCAGCAGCATGCCGCCGATCACGCCGGTTCCAATGGCGCGCTGGCTGGCTGAGCCTGCACCGGTCGACAGTGCCAGTGGCAACACACCCAGCATAAAGGCCATCGAGGTCATGACGATGGGCCTAAAACGCATGTGCACGGCGGCCAATGCCGACGCAATCACGCTCTTGCCCTGGGCCTGCAGGTCTTTGGCAAATTCGATGATCAAAATCGCATTTTTAGCTGACAAACCGATGATGGTGATCAACCCCACCTGAAAGTACACATCATTGGAATAACCGCGCATCAGCGTGGCCAACAGCACCCCCAGAACGCCCAGCGGCACCACCATGATCACCGCCATCGGGATGGACCAGCTCTCATACAGTGCTGCTAGGCACAAGAACACTGCCAGAATGGAAAAGGCATACAGCACCATCGCTTGCGAACCGGCCAGCTTTTCTTCGCGGGACTGGCCGGTCCATTCATAGCCGAAACCGGTAGGCAATTGGCTGGCCAGCTTTTCCATTTCGGCCATCGCGTCACCGGTGCTGTAGCCGTGGGCGGCAGACCCGCCTATACGCATAGCGGGGTAGCCGTTGTAGCGCACCGTTTGCATAGGCCCCTTGACCCAATGTGTGGAGGCAAAACTTGCGAGCGGCACGGGTTTGCCTTGTGCATTGGTTACATTGAGTTGCAGCAGGTCGTTTGCTTGCATGCGCCCAGTGGCCTCGGCTTGCACCACAACACGCTGCAGGCGGCCCTGGTTGGGGAAGTCGTTGATATAGGCCGAGCCCAAGGCAGTAGACAGCGTGGTGTTGATGGCGTCAAAGCTGACACCCAAGGCGCTGGCCTTGTCGCGATCCAGGTCGATCTGCAGTTGCGGCGCATCCTCCAAACCATCGGGGCGCACCTGCGTGAGCACCGGGCTTTTGGATGCCATGCCGAGCAGCTGGTTGCGCGCGGCCACCAATGCGTCGTGGCCATTGCCGCCCCGGTCTTGCAGGCGGAAGGTAAAACCGGCTGCGTTACCCAGCTCAGGAATGGGCGGCGGGCTCAGCGGGAAGATAAACGCGTCACGCACACCCATGAGTGCACCAAATGCGCGCCCAGCCAAGGCCTGTGCCGAATGCGCAGCGCCAGCGCGATCAGACCAGTCCTTGAGCGTGACAAAGCCCAGCGCGGCGTTTTGTCCTTGGCCAGAGAAGCTAAAGCCCAGCACGCTGACCATGCTTTGTACTTCCGGCTGCTTCAGGATGAAGCCCTCGACTTGCTCCATCACCGCGCGGGTGCGCTCTTGCGTGGCACCGGGTGGCAACTGCGTGTTGACCAAAATGGTGCCTTGGTCTTCGCCCGGCAAGAACGAGACCGGCATACGCGCATACACCACCACCACGGCGGCAATGATCGCGGCATAAATAATCAGGTAGCGGCTGGCGCGCTTGAGTAGGCGGGCCACCAAGCCCTCATAACCTTTGGCGGCGCGGAAAAAGCCCCGGTTGAACCAACCAAAAAAGCCGGTTTTGCCATGGTGGTGGCCGGCCTCTACGGGCTTGAGCAGTGTGGCGCACAGTGCGGGGGTGAGCGACAACGCCATGAAGGCCGAGAAAGCAATCGCGCTCACCATCACCGCAGAAAACTGCCGGTAGATATTGCCCACCGAGCCCTTGAAGAAAGCCAACGGCACAAACACCGCAATCAGCACCACCGTCACGCCGATGATGGCGCCCGAGATTTGACCCATGGCCTTGCGCGTGGCCTGCAGGGGTGGCAGGCCTTCCTCGCTCATGATGCGCTCCACGTTTTCGACCACCACAATAGCGTCGTCCACCACAATACCAATCACCAGCACCATGCCAAACATGGTCAGCACGTTGATCGAGAAGCCTAAGGTCAACAGCACTGCAAAGGTGCCCATCAAGGCCACCGGCACCACGATAGTGGGGATAACGGTGTAGCGTATATTTTGCAAGAACAAGAAGATCACCAGAAATACCAGTACGACTGCTTCCAGCAGCGTCACGACCACTTGTGTAATTGAAATCTTCACAAAGCGCGAGCTGTCGTAAGGAATGCTCCAGTGCACGCCTTTGGGAAAATAGACCTCTAACTGCGCCATACGGTCGCGCACAGCCTTGGCCGCTGCGATGGCGTTGCCCGTTGGAGCGAGCTGTACACCGATACCTGCAGCAGGGTTGCCGTTGAGTCGGGCTGACGTGGCGTAGGTCTGGGCGCCGAGTTCAATACGCGCCACATCTTTGAGTCGCACGGTAGACCCATCGGTATTGGCGCGCAGCACGATGTTGCCAAACTGCGCCACGGTGCTGAGCTGACCATCGACCACCACCGTGGCGGTGATGGACTGCCCCGTGATGTTGGGCAGGTCGCCAATGGCACCGGAGGAAACTTGTGCGTTTTGCGCGCGGATCGCATTGTTGACGTCTGCCGCTGACAGGTTGAAGCCCGCCAGTTTGGCCGGGTCGATCCAGATGCGCATGGCACGCTCGGTGCCAAACAACTGGGCTTGGCCGATGCCGGGCAGGCGCTGAATCTCCGGCAACACGTTGCGCGAGGCGTAGTCGCCCAGCGCAACGATGTCGAAGTCCGGGTTGTCGCTGGACAACATGGTGAACAGCAAAAAGTTGGAGCGGGCCTTGTCCACCCGCACACCAGCCTGGTTGACGGCCGCTGGCAGGCGCGGCGACGCGCGCGACAGGCGGTTTTGCACATCCACCTGCGCCAGATCGGGGTTGGTGCCGGTTTCAAAAGACACCGTGATGGTGCCGGTGCCGTTGGCTTGGGCCAAAGACTCCATGTAGATCAGGCCGGGCGAGCCGTTTAACTCGCGCTCAATCACGCTCAGTACGCTGTCTTCGAGCGTCTGGGCCGAGGCCCCAGGGTAGGCCGCCGAAATGACGATGGACGGCGGCGCCACGGGCGGGTACTGCGCCACGGGCAACTGGGTGATGGCAACGCCGCCCGAGACCAGAATGAACAGCGCAATCACCCACGCAAAGATGGGGCGGTTGATAAAAAATTGGGCCATGGAAAGTGCCTCTTATTTGCTGGCAGATGCAGATGCAGACGCAGTAGCCGACGTCGAAGCAGCGGGCGCGGACGCGGCTGGCATTGCCGCATTGGCGGCAGGGGGCGTATTGCCCGCTGCGTTGGCAGAGCCGGTCCAGGGCACGGTCTTCACGGGGGCGCCGGGCACCATCATTTTTTGGAACCCGTCCACGATCACTTCGTCGCCGCTCTTCAGGCCGTCCAAAATAATCCATTGGTTGTCCTGTGCGCCGCCCAATTTGACCGGACGTGGGCTGGGCTTGTTGTCGGCACCGACCACCAGCACGGTGTCGCCTTGGCCAGTGCGGGTGACGGCTTGCTGGGGCAGCAGTATCGCTGCTGGCAGCACGGCCTGGGAGAGGCGCACCCGCACATACTGGCCGGGCAGCAACAGGCCGTTGGGGTTGGGCACCTCTGCACGCAGGGTAATTTGGCCTGAAGTTGCATCCACGGTGAGGTCCGAGAACAGGAGCTTGCCCGCCTGCGGCATCTCGCTACCGTCTTCTAGAACGATCCGCACTGGCACAGAGCCGTCGCCTGCTCTGCGCAGCTGCTTAGACGCAATCGCCTGGCGCAGGCGGAGCACGTCGCCGCTGGATTGGGTGAAGTTGACATAGACCGTGCCAGTCTGCTGAATGACAGCCAGTTGCGTCGCCTCAGCCTGGTTGACCAAGGCACCCTCGGTCACCAAAGACTGGCCGATTCGACCCGAAATAGGCGCCGTGACAGTGGCATAGTCCAAGTTAATACGGGCCGTTTGCAGGGCTGCCTTTGCACCCGCGACGTCGGCCTCAGCCTGGAGCTGGGTTGTGGTCAGCAGGGTGTACTCTTGCTTGCTGATGGCATTGGCTTCCATCAGGGGTTTGTTGCGCTGCGCTTGCACGGATGCCTGGGCCAGGTTGGCCTGGGCTTTGGCCAAGCTAGCCTGTGCGCTGTCAAAAGCGGCCTTGTAGGGTGCCGCATCAATCTGGTACAGGGCCTGGCCGGCCTTCACTTCGCTGCCTTCGCGAAACAGGCGTTTGAGTACCACGCCATTGACCCGTGCGCGCACCTGCGCAACCCGAACCGGGCTTACCCGCCCTGGCAACTCGGTTTGCAGAGCGATCGCCTCATTGGCCACCCGCACCACACCGACGGTTGCCGGTGGCGGGCCACCGGCGCCAGCAGGACCGGGGGCCGCGTTTTTGGCGCCGCAAGCGGCCAGTAGTGCTAGGGGTATCGCCATGGCGGCATAGCGGTGAAATGAGGACATAGACAGGCCTTTGGACGGTGTGCTGGGCAATGCGGCAGTAGACTTGGTCCGTTAAAAACACGGAGCCATGCCGCGCCAGCGCTGCGGTGAATTTGGCGAAAAAGCAGTATACATACGTCAATGAATGTATGCTTGTCACCCCGTCATTCACCTACCGTCACCGCCCCAAACCCCATGGCCCGCCGAACCAAAGAAGACGCCCAAGCAACCCGCAGCCAGATATTGGACGCGGCGGAGCGCGTCTTTTTGCGCCGGGGTGTGGGCAGCGCGTCTTTGCAAGAGATTGCGCAAGAGGCCCAATTGACGCGCGGTGCTATCTACTGGCATTTTGAGAACAAGGCCGACCTGTTTGACGCCATGATGCAGCGGGTGACCCTGCCCATGGTGGCGCACTTCAATGAACTGCCAGCGGAACAAGCCAACCAACCGCTGCAGCACCTTCGGCACAGTGTGCGCAAGGCTTTTCACCAAACCGTGCACGACCAACAGGTGCGCCGCGTGCTGGAGATTGCTGCCCATCAGGTCGAGTATGGGGATTCCTTGCAAGTGGTCCGCGAGCGCCGCGTGGTACAGCGCGGGTGCCGCGTTGCCGATTTGGGCCGCTTGCTGGACTTGGCCGTTGAAGAGGGCGAGTTGGGCAAAGGTTTATCGACCCAGGTAGCGGCCGTAGGCCTGCACGCGCTGTTGGACGGACTTATCTCGAACTGGTTGCTCGATCCAATGGCTTTTGACCTGGAGCACGACGGTGTGCAGTTGCTCGACGTTTATTTGGCGGGCCTGGCAGCCGTCAAATAGCGGCGCGCAGCCACTGCACCAGCACTGGGGCAAGCACCAAGAACGCCAGGCCAAAGAGCAAATAGTTGCCGGTGGCGGGGTTGAAGTCCGGCCATATCTTGCTCCACGGCTTACGCATCAGCCACTTGCCGATGGCGATATCAAATGACGCCATGAACGCGGCCAACACGGCGCCCAGCAGAAGGTGGGTCTGGGTGGTTTGCAGACCAATGCCTGGGACGAGAAGAAAGCAGATCAAAAAGGCCAGCAACGAGCCGGTGAATGCACTGAGTTTGATCGCGCGCTCCTTGCCCAAGCGCGGTATGGCGAACTTGACCCGCACGATGCCGTGCAGCGTCTCAGAGCAGGCCAGGACGACACAGAGGGCGAGGGTTCGGAGGGCGATTTCGGGTGTCATGGGGTGGCCAACGTTTGAGATGAGCGGCGGCGCCCGGCTTGCCCGGAGACGCCCTCTCGATTAAAGGGTTAGCCGCCTCGTGGAGCACGGCGCTACTACCCCGGTGCGACGCTGCCAGCCAGCGCCGCTAGCGTGAAGACGGAAACGAATGAACCGGCAACCCAAAGGCTGAGCGTGTCTGTGTTGCTCGCTGGCAAGCCGAATGAGAAGAATGGCAAGACTGCAAGCAGAAGGCCGCCACCCACCCACGCACCGATCAATAGAGTGCCGACGGCCTTACCTTGCCTACCAGAATCTCGCTGTAGAGAAAACTGATGAAAGACAAGGCCGGCAAGGAACGCCCAGAGCATTACGGCTGAAGCGACGGCTAGACCCCAGCGCTGCAGGCTGGATAGTCTGTCGAGGTTGTTCCCTGCCACGGCGAGAACAAGAGAGGCCACGCCCGAAAAGCTACCGATGGTTGATATGACA
Source organism: Burkholderiales bacterium (assembly GCA_038245855.1). Taxonomy (GTDB): domain Bacteria; phylum Pseudomonadota; class Gammaproteobacteria; order Burkholderiales; family Burkholderiaceae_C; genus Allorhodoferax. Next base: position 119,033 of record JBBRSA010000003.1, on the reverse strand, counting down.
CTGTCGGATTGCTTTGGTGGTGGATACATGGATGCTCGCTTCGTTTCTTGTGGTGGCAGGGATTGATGACTTTCGCTTCGAGGCAGCTCAACGTAATGTATCCCGCAAACCCTGCGGGATATCCTGGCGACTGCGGGACAAAAAGGGCATGCAAAACCTCAAAAAAAGGGCGCCACCATTGGCTTTGCCGTTGGTTTGGGGGAAATCTATACAGGTATAAAAAATCCGACAAACCCCGCAGCGGGTTGCTTGGAGTCTAATCAACCATCGAGGCCCTGCCCATCACCCAAACGGGTGAACCCCATTGGATGTTCAGTTGGCGGGCGGCGCCCTTGATTCCGGCTTTACGAAAGAACTATGCGAATTCAGCTTCTATTGGCAACCATAGCTCTGATCGGCGGGTGTTCTCAATTACCTGCCCCTGCGGTGCCAGCAGCACCGACAACCAAGGCGATGGCTGTGGTGTTCGATATCGACGGCACCTTGACTTCCAACGTGATGGCATTTACCGAGGCCCGCCCAGCAGCATTCATGACGCGTTGACCGATGCCGACCACGATGACCCGGCCGCCTTTAAGGCGTGTATTTGGTGCTAGCTTGCCATGCTGCGCGCTGCAAGCTACGTGATTGTGCTATCAATAAAATAGCTGCTTGCGCACGTTCTACGAGGGCTACAGGGCTAAAAGGCTCTAAAAACTGCCCGCAGTGGCATCACGCCGCTACCGGCTGCATCGTGATCGCCACCCCACCCAGCACCGCGTTGCCCGACAGCGGGTCACGCAGCTGGTCGTCCAGCAGGGCGTTGATATTGGCGCCGGGCCGCTCGGCCGCCAGGTGCATTTGGGCACCGGGCAGGTCGTGGCCCCAACCGTGGGGCAGGCTGACCACGCCGGGCATCATCTGGTCGCTGATCTGCACTTGGGCTTGCACGCTGCGGGGCGTCTCGTGGGGCAGGGTGTTTGCGGCAATGTGGGCCAGGGCGCCGTCGGTCAGCCCAAAGCGTGCAGCGTCCGCCGGATGGACTAGGGCGGTGCAGCGGAACGGGCCTTTTGCCAGCGTTGGTAGGTTGTGCATCCAGCTGTTGTTGGTACGCACATCGCGCCGGCCAATAATGACCAAATCGGGCGCTAGCCCTCGTAGATCCTGCGCAGGGCGCTGCAAATCTTGTAGCAAAAGCGGTGGTGCTAGCTCAATTTTGCCGCTGGGGGTGCGCAGCATTTCGGGGATGCGGGGCTGCAGTTCTCCCAGGTCGATGCCACCGGCGGGGTTGGATGCCATCACTTTGGCCAAGGTCAGCCCATCCGGTTTCAGGCCAAACTGGTCGCCATAGGGGCCTGAGCGCAAGGCAACGTCCAGTGTGCGCAGGGGGCCTTTGTAGGCGTGTGTGGCGGCAATCACGGCATCGGCATGGGCGCCAAACAGGCGCTGGGCATCTTCTGCAAATTGGGCGTCGTCCAGCGCGTTGGCATCGGTATTGGCACCTTGGCCTTGCACGATGGCGGCCAGCTTGAGCAGGGTTTGCCATTCTGCAGGTTGGCCATCGGCACGCGCCAACACGGGCGGGCTGTAGCGGGCGTGGTTGCGCCACGATAGCTGGGGGAAGGCCACGTCGTAGTGCCAGTCTTCCAGCGGCGAGACGCCGGGCAAGATGACATCCGCATGGCGGGTGGTCTCGTTCAGGTAGATGTCCATGCTGACCATAAAGTCCAGCGTGTCCAAGGCTGCCGCCAAGCGCGGGCCGTTGGGGCTGGAGAGCACGGGGTTGGTGGCCACGGTGATCAGGGCGCGGACTTGGCCCTGGCCTGGGGTTTCAATTTCTTCGGCCAAGCAGGTCATGGGCAGCTCGCCATAGACCTCGGGCGCGCCGCTCACACGCGCTGCATGGCGGCCGGTGCTGACGCCTTTGCCCACGCCGGGCTTTCCAGCCGTGTTGGAAGCAAATGCGGCCGATTTGGCGAACAGCATGCCGCCCACTTGGTCCATGTGGCCGGTGAGCACATTGAGCACATCCACCAGCCAACTGGCCAGCGTGCCGTATTCCTGTGTGCAGGTGCCAATGCGGGCGTACACGGCGGCGCGTGGCGTAGTGGCCAGGGTGCGGGCCAAGGCTTTAATCGTTTCGGCTTTCAACCCGCAGCGCGGCGCGACAACCTCGGGGGTGAACGGTGCGACGGCCTGCTGCACGGCATCCACGCCATTCACCCATTCGGCCACGCGGCCCAGCGACACCAAACCTTCGGAAAACAGGGTGTGCACCATGGCGGCCAGTAAGAACACGTCGGCGCCGGGGCGAATGTAGTGGTGGGCGTCGGCCACGGCGGCAGTTTCGGTGCGGCGGGGGTCAATCACCACCAGCTTGCCGCCGCGCGCGCGCAGGGCTTTGGCTTTGCCTTTGAAGTCGGGCACGGTCCACATGCTGCCGTTGCTGGCCAGCGGGTTGGCACCGATGACCAGCAGGTAGTCGGTGCGGCTAATGTCGGGCAGGGCGACCGAGAGCCAGTGCCCAAACATCAGGCCGCTGGCCAATTGCTTGGGCATTTGGTCCAGCGTGGAGGCGGTGAACACGTTTTTGGTGCCCAGCGCACGCGCCAGTTTGCCAAAGTAGGTGATCAGGCCAATCTTGTGGGCCGAGGGGTTGCCCACCGCCACCGCCGTGGCGTTGCGTCCGTGGGTGGCGATCAGCGGTGGCAGGCGGCGCGCGATTTCGGCATAGGCTTCGTCCCAAGTGGCTGGCTCAAACACGCCGTTGCGTTTGATGAGCGGCGTGCGCAGGCGGTCGGGGTCTTCTTGCAGGTCTTTGAGGGCAATGGCTTTGGGGCAGATGTAGCCGGCGCTGAGCACATCGGCCTCGTGGCCCCGGATGCTAATCACTTTGCCGCTGGCCACGGTGATCTCCAGCCCGCAACAGGCTTCACACAGGGGGCAGATGCGGTGGTGGGTGGTGGATTCAAGCATGGCGGTCTCGTAAGTGGGTCGGGTTATGGGCGTTTTGAGATGTTCTCAAGAGGCATCATTTAGGCATGGTGTCAAACGACTGTCGAGTACACAGGTGACAGCATGCGCACCGCTGCGCTGCCGACCTTTGCCGCGCTTAAACCATGTGTTCGGGGCGTACCCAGGCGTCAAATTCGGCGACCGTTACGGCACCCAGGGCCACGGCGGATTCTTTGAGCGTTAGACCGTTGGCCTGTGCGTGTTTGGCAATATTGGCAGCGCGGTCGTAGCCGATGTGCGGGGCGAGTGCGGTGACCAGCATGAGGGATCGGTCCAGCAGCGTGGCGATGCGGGCCCGGTCTGGCTCCATGCCTTGTGCGCAGTGCACATCAAAGCTGCCCATGGCGTCGCCCAACAAACGCGTGCTCTGCAAAAAGTTGTGAATGATCAGCGGCTTGAACACGTTGAGCTCAAAGTTGCCCATGGCACCACCCATGCTCAGGGCCACGTCGTTGCCCATGACCTGGCAGCACACCATGGTCATGGCTTCGCACTGGGTGGGGTTCACCTTGCCGGGCATGATGGAGCTGCCGGGCTCGTTCTCTGGCAAGTGCAGCTCCCCCAGTCCGCAGCGCGGGCCGCTGGCCAGCCAGCGCACATCGTTGGCAATCTTCATCAGGGCCACGGCCAGGGTTTTGAGGGCGCCGTGCGCGCCCACCAGCGCATCGTGGGCGGCCAGAGCGGCAAAGCGGTTGGCTGCGCAGCGCAGGGGCAGGCCGGTGTCTAGCGTGAGCTGCTGGGCTACGCGCGCTCCAAACTGCGGGTGGGTGTTGAGCCCGGTGCCGACTGCCGTGCCGCCCACAGCCAGTTCTTGCAGGGCGTCCAGACTGGCGCTGATGGCCTGGTCCGCATGCTGCAGCTGTGCCACCCAGCCCGACATTTCTTGCCCGAGCGTCAGGGGCGTGGCGTCTTGCAGGTGGGTGCGGCCGATTTTGACGATGCCATTAAAAGCGGCTGCTTTGGCGGCCAGTGTGGTTTGCAGCGCACGCAGGGCGGGCACCAAATCGTGCGTGAGGCCGGTGAGGGCGGCCACATGCATGGCGGTGGGGAAAATGTCGTTAGACGATTGCCCCAGGTTGACCTGGTCGTTGGGGTGCACGCGGCGCGCGTTGCCCCGCCCACCGCCCAGCAGCTCTGAGGCGCGGTTGGCCAGCACCTCGTTCATGTTCATATTGGTCTGCGTGCCCGAGCCGGTTTGCCATACGCTCAGCGGAAAAGCATCCGTATGCAAGCCCGCCAGCACTTCGTCTGCGGCTTGGGCAATGGCATGGGCCACCGGTACATCGAGCAGGCCCAATTCGCCGTTGACGTGGGCGCAGGCGCGCTTGACTTGGGCCAGTGCCAACAGCAGCGCTGGCGGCATGCGTTCGGTGGATATATGAAAGTGAAGGAGCGAGCGCTGTGTCTGCGCCCCCCACAGCGCGGTTGCGGGCACGGCGATGTCGCCCATTGAGTCGTGTTCCATGCGGTCGGCTGCGGTCATTGCATTGCTCCTGGCGGGGTGTTCGGATAACCATCACGCTAGCATAGTGCTCTCGTTGGGGCCAGAATGCACGGGTACTAACTTTTTTGGGAGCCCTTCATGCGCCACGCCTTTGCATCCACCCTTAAAACGTTCACAACGGCGTCCGGCAAGACCGGGCAGTTGTATTCTTTGGTGGCCTTGGCGCGCAAGTATCCCAACGTGGCGCGGTTGCCGCTGTCGATTCGCATCGTGCTCGAATCGGTGCTGCGTAATTGCGATGGCAAGAAAGTCACTGCAGAGCATGTGACCCAGTTGGCCAACTGGCAGCCTAACGCCGAGCGCACCGAGGAGATCCCGTTCGTGGTCTCGCGCGTGGTGTTGCAAGACTTTACCGGCGTGCCGCTCCTGGCCGACGTGGCCGCCATGCGCAGCACGGCGCAGCGCCTGGGGTTTGACCCGTCGCGCATTGAGCCGCTCGTGCCGGTGGACCTGGTGGTGGACCACTCCATCATGGTCGACTCCTATGGGCAGAAGAACTCGCTAGAGATCAACATGAAGCTCGAATTCCAGCGCAACCGCGAGCGCTATGAGTTCATGAAATGGGGCATGCAGGCGTTTGACACGTTCCGCGTGGTGCCCCCAGGTTTTGGCATCGTGCACCAGGTGAACCTGGAATTTTTGGCACGCGGCGTGCACAAGACCAAAGACAAGCTGTACTACCCCGACACGCTGGTGGGCACCGACAGCCACACCACCATGATCAATGGCATTGGTGTGGTGGGCTGGGGCGTGGGCGGTATTGAGGCCGAGGCCGCCATGCTGGGCCAACCGGTGTACCTGCTGACGCCGGATGTGGTGGGTGTTGAGCTCAGTGGCCGCTTGCGCGAGGGTGTTACCGCCACCGATTTGGTGCTGCGGGTGACCGAGCTGCTGCGCAGCCACAAGGTGGTGGGCAAGTTTGTGGAGTTTTTTGGCGAAGGCACGCGCACGCTGGCTCTGCCAGACCGCGCCACCATTGGCAACATGTCGCCCGAGTACGGCGCCACCATGGGTCTTTTTCCGGTGGATGAGACAACGCTGGCGTACTTCAAAGGCACGGGCCGCACCAAGGCCGAGATCGAGGCTTTTGAAGCCTACTTCAAAGCGCAAGGCCTGTTTGGTGTGCCTTTGGCGGGCGAGATTGATTATTCGCAAGTGGTCACGCTCGACCTGGGCACCGTCACGCCCAGCCTGGCCGGCCCCAAGCGCCCGCAAGACCGTATCGAACTGGGGCAGATGGCCAGCCAGTTTGCATCGCTGTTTAGCAAGCCCAATAGTGCCAATGGCTTCAACCAGCCGGCTGAGCGGCTGCACATGCGTTATGCGGTGCAGCGTGCGCACGACGGTGCTGGCGCGGCGGGTGCACCACTGGCCCCTGCGCTGCCCGAGGGAAGCACACGCACCGCTGCCGAGATGGTGCAAAACCGCCCTACGCTGGAGGCCAGCAAGGCTGCGGCAGGCGTCGCGCGACACACCAGCAGCGGCATCCAGGTGGGCCATGGCGACGTGCTGATAGCGGCCATCACCAGTTGCACCAACACCTCTAACCCCAGTGTGCTGCTGGCAGCCGGTTTGCTGGCTAAGAAAGCCGTGCAAGCAGGCCTCACGGTGGCGCCGCACATCAAGACCAGCCTGGCACCGGGCTCGCGCATCGTGACCGAATATTTGACGGCCACGGGGCTCTTGCCGTACCTAGAAAGACTGGGTTTTTCGTTGGCCGGCTACGGCTGCACCACTTGCATCGGCAACTCGGGCGATCTGACCCCCGAGCTGAACGAGGTCATCAGCAAAAACGACCTGGTCTGCGCAGCGGTGCTGTCGGGCAACCGCAACTTTGAGGCGCGCATTCACCCCAACATCAAGGCCAATTTTCTGGCCAGCCCGCCGCTGGTGGTGGCCTACGCCATTGCCGGTAACGTGATGCGCGATTTGATGACCGAGCCGGTGGGCCAGGGCAAAGACGCGAACGGGAAGGTGCGGGATGTGTACCTGGGCGACATCTGGCCCAGCAGCGACGAGATTGATGCGCTGCTGCGGTTTGCCATGAATGGCAGCGCTTTTAGGGCCAACTATGGCAAGATTCAAACCGAGCCCGGCAAGCTGTGGGAAAAAATCAAGGGCGTGGCCGGGCAGACCTACACTTGGCCGACCAGCACCTATATCGCCGAGCCACCATTTTTCGAAAATTTTGCTATGGAAACAGGAGCTGCTCGCGCAGGTTCTACGAGGGCTAGCGGCCAAAATGGTGCAGAAAAAATTCAAGGCGCACGCATCATGGCGCTGTTTGGTGGCTCCATTACCACCGACCATATCTCTCCGGCTGGCTCCATCCAGGAAAGCTCGCCAGCGGGCCAGTGGCTGGTGCAGCATGGCGTGCAAAAAGCCGACTTCAACTCCTACGGCGCGCGCAGGGGTAACCACGACGTGATGGTGCGCGGCACCTTTGCCAACGTACGCATCAAAAACCTGATGTTGCCACCCCGAGCCGACGGATCGAGAGAGGAGGGTGGCCGCACCCTGTTTCATGCCGGTGCCCACGGCAGTGCACCCGAGAAGCTGTGGATTTATGACGCGGCCATGCGTTATATGGCGCAGGGCACACCCACCGTGGTGTTTGCAGGCGAGGAATACGGCACCGGGTCGAGCCGTGACTGGGCCGCCAAGGGCACGCTACTGCTGGGTATCAAGGCTGTGGTGGCGCAAAGCTTTGAGCGCATCCACCGCAGCAACCTAGTTGGCATGGGTGTGTTGCCGCTGCAGTTCAAGGCGGGTGATAGCTGGCAGACGTTAGGACTCACGGGGGGCGAGACCATCGACATCGTGACTGACCCGCAACTTACTCCGCAAAGCGACGCCCAGCTCACCATCACCCGCGCCGATGGCCGCCAGAGCAAGCACACCTTGCTGCTGCGCATCGACACCCCAATTGAGGTGGACTACTACCGCGCCGGAGGAATACTGCCGTTTGTGCTGCGCCAGTTGCTGGCTTGATGGCGATTCAACCCCAGAACGACCCCCAACCCCTTGCCCTGCAGCCGGGCGAGAAAACGCGCTTGGACCCAGACATCATCAAGCTCGGCGTAGTCAGCTTTCTGACCGATCTGAGCTCGGAGATGGTTTTTTCGGTGTTCTCCATCTTCTTCGTCACCGTGGCCGGTGCCTCGGCCGCGCTGCTGGGCTTGATTGAAGGCATGGCTGATTTTTCTGCCTCGTCCCTCAACTACCTCGCGGGTTGGTTGTCTGACCGGGGCGGCAAACGCAAGGTCTATGCGCTGGCCGGTTATGGTTTTTCCACCCTGGCCAAGACTATTTTGCTGGTCACCCAGTCGATTATCGGGTTGAGCGTGTTTCGGGTGGTAGAGCGCCTTGGCAAGGGGTTTCGTGGGCCACCGCGGGACGCCTGGCTGTCTACCATCGCGCCGCAGCAGTCGCGCGGTTATGCCTTTGGCGTGCACAAGGCACTGGACAAGGCGGGAGCGGTGCTGGGCCCGCTGGTCGCTTATGCCCTGTTGTCGTGGCTGGGCGAAACGCCCCAAGGCTACAAAACCTTGTTTTGGGTGGCTGTTGTTCCGGCGGTTGCCAGCATCGTGGTGTTGGCCTTTATCCACGACCGACCCGGTGAAAGCCATCCCCGTGAGGGAATTGGCCAAAATTGGCGCTTGCTCAGCCCCGGGTTCAAGCGCTTTTTAATTCCTGCGGGGATTTTTGCGCTGGCCTATTTCAGTCTGGGTTTCCTGCTGCTCAAGGCCCACGCCGTGGGCTTTAGCGCGACACAAATTGTGCTGCTTTATGCCCTGTTCAACGCCACCTGCGTCGTGGCAGCGCCATTGGCAGGTTTGCTGGGGGACAGGGTGGGGCGCAGCCGCGTGGTGCTGCTGGGTTATGCCTTGTATGGCTCCATCTGTCTGGGGCTGGCGTTTGCCAGCACCCGAGGGGAAATAGTGCTGGCGTTTGCCGTGTATGGGCTCTTCTACGCGATTGAGGATTCGCAAAGCAAAGCCTTCATTGCCGACCTGGAGCAACAACGCCGTGCCACCGCCATGGGTGCCTACAACTTTGTGACCGGGATACTTTACCTGCCAGCATCGCTGGTCGCGGGGGCGTTATGGACGGTTGCGCCGCAATGGGCATTTGGGTTGGCGGCGCTGTTGTCGGTACTTGCCATGGTGGCGTTCGCGCTGGTCAGGCCTGCGACCGTTCAGTGAACGCGGTGCCGCCCCGGTTCAGGCGGGCAAGCGCCGAGCCAACAGGGCACCGGCATAACGGTCCTCCAAGGGGATGCGCACCTGCAGTGGGCTGCCCGGCGCGGCGGTGATCGGGTCGCCCTCAAGGTTGCACATCTTCTCTAGCGTGATGGTGTGGTTGCCGCTGGGGTGGATGATCTCGATCTGGTCGCCCACCAAAAATTTGTTTTTAACCTCCACCTCGGCCCAGCCGTTGGACACTGAGCGCACCTCGCCGACAAAATGGCTGTGGCCTAGCACGGAGTTGCGCAGCTCGTAGCTTTGGTAGTCTTGCGACGGACGGCGCTCCATAAAACCGGCTGTAAAACCGCGGTTGGCCAGGCCTTCGAGCTCAGTGATCAGCTCCGGGTTAAACGGACGACCCGCCACCGCGTCGTCAATGGCGCGGCGGTAGGTCTGGGCGGTGCGGGCCACGTAATACAGGCTTTTGGTGCGGCCTTCGATCTTGAGTGAATCGATCCCCATCTTGGTCAGGCGCTCTACGTGCTCCACGGCGCGCAGGTCTTTGCTGTTCATGATGTAGGTGCCGTGCTCGTCTTCCATGATGGGCATGAGCTGGCCGGGGCGGCCGGCTTCTTCCAGCAGGTACACCTGGTCGGCGGCGGGGTGGCGCTGGCTGCCGCCGCAGGCCGCGAAGGATTGCTCGGCCTCGTCTTGCGCTTCATTGAAGTTGAAGCCGGCTTCCATCTTGATGGCAATGGCTTCGCCCGTGTTGGGGTCCACTGCAGAAGGTGTGGTGCTGTAGTTCCAGCGGCAGGCGTTGGTGCAGGTGCCCTGGTTGGGGTCGCGTCGGTTGAAGTAGCCCGACAGCAGGCAGCGGCCTGAGTAGGCAATGCACAGCGCGCCGTGCACAAACACTTCTAGCTCCATGTCGGGGCACTCTTGGCGAATTTTTTCAATCTCATCCAGTGAGAGTTCGCGCGACAAAATAATGCGCTTCACGCCCACTTTTTGCCAAAATTTGACCGCCATGTAGTTGACCGTGTTGGCCTGCACAGAGAGGTGAATCGGCACATCGGCAAAGTTGCCTTTGTCCATGCCTTCGCGCACCATCATGATCAAGCCGGGGTCGGCCATGATGAGGGCGTCGGGTTTTAGGGCGATGACGGGTTCAATATCACGCAGATAGGTGCGCACCTTGTCGTTGTGGGGCAGCAGGTTGCTGGTGACAAAGAATTTTTTGCCACGTGCGTGGGCCTCATGAATGCCGATTTCGATTTGCTCCAGCTTGAATTCGTTGTTGCGGGCTCGCAGGCTGTAGCGGGGCTGACCGGCGTAAATGGCGTCAGCGCCAAAGTCGAAGGCGGCGCGCATTTTGTCTAGGGAACCTGCGGGCAGGAGGAGTTCAGGCGATTTTTGGCTCATGGGTCTATTGTCTCGCAGCCCCAGGCGCGACAATTGCGGTATGACAAAGCAAATAGTAATTGCCGGAGGCGGTATAGGGGGGCTGTCCGCAGCCCTGGCCTGTAGTTACGCCAATTGGCCGGTGCGGTTGTTGGAGTTCGCACCCGACTTTTCGGAAGTGGGTGCAGGTATTCAGTTGGGCCCCAACACTGTGCGCATTTTGCATGGTTGGGGCCTTGGACCAGACCTGAGCCGTCTGGCGGCCTACCCAGAGCGGCTGCAGGCCCGCAGCGCCATCACGGGCGCTGAGTTAGGGGTTTTGCCCTTGGGCGAGCGCACACGAAGCCTTTATGGTGCACCCCACGCCACTATCCACCGCGCCGATATGCAGCACATCTTGCTCAAGGCCGTACGCAAGCACAGCAGGGTGCAGATGCACATGCGCTCGGGTGTGGAGTCGTTTGCAGAGACGCCCGACGGCATACAGGTTTCAACTCTGGGCGGTCCGTCCTACGACGGCGAAGCCTTGGTAGGTGCCGACGGTTTGTGGAGCCGCGTGCGCCAAAAATTGCTCAATGACGGGCGTCCGCGTGTGACCGGGCATTTGGCCTACCGCGCGATGGTGGCGCAGCACAATCTGCCCGAGCGCTTGCGCAGCCTGCAAATTACCGTGTGGATGGGGCCCAAGATGCATGTGGTGCAGTATCCCGTGCGGCGCGGGCAGGGGCTCAACGTGGTGGCCATCGTGCAGGGTTCGGTCGATGGCCGTATCGACGGCTGGGACCACGATGCCAATGCTCAGGACTTGCGCGCAGCGCTGTCAGACACATGCAGGCCATTGCAGGATCTGGTGGCCGCCATTGAACACTGGCGCCTGTGGCCGCTGAGTGACCGCCCCCCCATGCGCGGCCCGCAAGAACAAGCCCAGGGCCGCGTGGCGCTGTTGGGCGATGCAGCGCACCCCATGCGACCCTATATGGCGCAAGGCGCGGGGATGGCAATTGAAGATGCGGCCTGTTTGCAGCATGTTTTGACGCCGCCCGATGTACCCATGGCACAGCGCCTGGAAACCTATGCCGCGCAGCGCTGGCAACGCAACGCGCGGGTGCAGGAACGATCCATTCGCAACGGCAAAATTTTTCACGCCCAGGGCCCTGTGCGCTGGGGTCGTGACCTGGCGATGCGCATGGGTGGTGCGCGCGTGATGGATGTGCCTTGGTTGTACGGCGGCGCCCCGTTTTAGGCCCCACGCCAGCTAGACTGGTGCGCTGACAATCAAGAAAGACGGTGTATGGACCCAGATGACAAAGTGGCGTTGGTAACTGGCGCGGGCACGGGTATTGGCAAAGCCGTTGCGCAGTTGATGCTCAAGAGTGGCTACCGGCTGGTGTTGGCTGGCAGGCGTCTTGAACCTTTGAATGAAGCCGCGCAGGGCTGGAGCGCGGACAGGGCCCTGGTGGTGTCCACCGACGTGAGCCAACCGGCATCGGTCAATGCGCTGTTTGCGCAGATTCAATCACGCTTTGGTCGCCTGGATGTGCTGTTCAACAACGCCGGGGTGAGTGCGTTTAAGGCGTCTTTTGAGGATTTGGGTTTCGAGCAGTGGCAGCAGGTGGTGGACACCAACTTCACCGGGGCTTTTTTGTGTGCGCAGGGCGCTTACCGGATGATGAAAGACCAAAGCCCGCAGGGTGGGCGCATCATCAACAACGGGTCTATTTCCGCCCATTCGCCACGGCCCAATTCGGCGCCCTATACCGCTACCAAACACGCCATCACCGGGTTGACCAAATCAATCTCATTGGACGGGCGAAAGTACAACATTGCCTGCGGCCAAATCGACATTGGCAATGCGCTGACCGAGTTGGCCGCGCCCATGACCACAGGGGTGTTGCAGGCCAACGGCGCTATTGCGGTGGAGCCGATGATGGATGTGGCAGAGGTGGCCAACGCGGTGGTGCACATGGCAGCGCTGCCGCTGTCGACCAATGTGCAGTTTATGACCATCATGGCCACCCAGATGCCCTACATCGGGCGCGGATGACTTAGCCCAACCTGTGTGCTTAGTCTTGGCGACCCAGCAGCAGGTATTCCAGCAGCGCCTTTTGGGCGTGCATTCGGTTCTCGGCCTCGTCCCACACCACGGATTGGGGGCCGTCGATCACTTCCGCAGTGACTTCTTCACCCCGGTGGGCGGGTAGGCAGTGCATGAATAGGGCGTCCGGTTTGGCGGCTGCCATCATGGCCTCATCAACACACCAGGCGGCAAAGGCTTTGCGGCGGGCTTCGTTCTCCGCCTCGTAGCCCATGCTGGTCCACACGTCGGTGGTGACCAGGTCGGCGCCGGCGCAGGCCTCTAAAGGATTGCTATAAGTTTTGTAGCTACCATCGCCCATTCCATCAGGGGTGATGGCCACTTTGCGGTCTACTTCGTAGCCGCCGGGGGTGCTCACCCGCAGGTGGAATCCGAGCATGGCGGCAGCTTGCAACCAGGTGTTGGCCATGTTGTTGCCATCGCCCACCCAAGCCACGATCTTGCCGCGTATGGAGCCGCGGTGCTCAATGTAGGTAAAGATGTCGGCCAAAATTTGGCAGGGGTGAAACTCATTGGTCAGCCCGTTGATAACCGGCACGCGGGAGTGGGCCGAAAAACGCTCGATCTTGGTCTGTTCGTAGGTGCGGATCATCACGATGTCCGTCATGCGGCTGATGACTTTGGCGCTGTCTTCGATGGATTCAGCGCGGCCCAGCTGGCTGTCGCCGGTGGTCAGGTTCACCACGCTGCCGCCCATTTGGCACATACCAGCCTCAAAGCTGACGCGGGTGCGGGTGGATGCCTTCTCGAAAATCATGGCCAGTGTGCGGTCCACCAGCGGGTGGTGTTTCTCGTAGGCCTTGAACTTCTTTTTGATAATGGCGGCGCGCGCAAAGAGGTAGGCGTATTCGTCGGCGTTGAGGTCACCAAACTGCAGGTAATGGCGTAGTGCGGTGGTCATACTGGGGCTCCCATCAATTGCTGGATCAGGGGGCACAAAATAGCCACCACCTCGTCGGCCTCGGCCGTGGTCATGATCAGCGGTGGCACCAGGCGTATGACGGTGTCCGCCGTGACGCTGATGAGCAGGCCGCTGTCGACACACTGCTGCACCAAGGCGCCGCAGGGCTTGGCCAAGTCAATACCGAGCATCAAGCCTTGGCCACGAATGTCTTTGACCGCGCCACTGGCCAATTCAGCCGCCAGGGTCTTTTGGAGTGCTGCCTTGAGGTGGGCGCCAACCGCGGCGGCGTTTTCCATCAAGTGGTTGGCTTCCATGATGCGGATGGTCTCCACCCCAGCGCGCATGGCCAAGGGGTTTCCACCAAAGGTGCTGCCGTGGTTGCCCGGTGCAAAAATGTGGGCCGCTTTGGGGCCAGCGACGACGGCACCCACCGGTACGCCCGATCCCAGGCCCTTGGCCAGGGGCATCACGTCGGGCTTGATACCGGCCCACTGGTGGGCAAACCATTTGCCGGTGCGGCCCATGCCGCATTGCACTTCGTCGATCATCAGCAACCAATCGCGTTCGTCGCACAGGGCGCGCACGTCACGCAGGTAGTCCATGTGCATGGGGTTGACGCCGCCTTCGCCCTGAATGGCTTCAAAGAATACGGCCACCACATTGGGGTTGTTGGCGGTGGCGGCTTTGAGTTGTTCAATGTTGTTGATCGGAACCCTGATGAAACCTTCGACCAAGGGGCCAAACCCGGCCTGCACCTTGGGGTTGCCGGTAGCGCTGAGCGTGGCGATGGAGCGGCCGTGGAAGGCTTTCTCATAGACCACCACTTCGGGGCGATCAATGCCTTTGTCGTGGCCAAATTTTCGGGCCAGCTTTAAGGCGGCTTCATTGGCCTCTAGCCCCGTCGAGCAAAAAAACACATTGGTCATGCCCGAACGCTCTACCAGCAACTTGGCTAGCTCTTCTTGCAGCGGTATGTGGTAATAGTTGGAGGTGTGGATGAGTTTGGTCACCTGGTCCTGCAGCGCCGCCACCAAATCAGGGTGGTTGTGGCCCAGTGTGTTGACGGCGATGCCCCCCAAAGCGTCGAGGTATTCGCGGCCGTTGACGTCCCACACGCGGCAGCCCTGGCCGTGCGAGAGGGCAATGGGCAGGCGGCCATAGGTGTTCATCACATGGGGTGACGAGGGTGCAGCGGGTGCTGCATGGGAGTGGGTAGGGGCGGCGGCAGTCATGTAGGGGCTCCAGGTTCAGCGCAACAAGAAAACGGCCGTCGCCACAGTCCGAGGAGTGTGGTGGTCGGTGGGGTAGGGCCGTCAGGCGCCAATTCTAGGGGCAAGGGAAATCGCTATTGGTGTTCATTCGGAATCACAGCGATGCGCCCATTGGGCGACGGGGCTTTAGCCTCTAACAGCGGTGTCAGCGTCATCGAAGTGTGCTCGGCTAGAATTTGCACGTGCACCGGGTCGATGTTCGACCCACCACACACCGCGATGAATCGCCGCACGATGGTTGCCCCTACCTCCAAAGAACTTTTTATCTTGGGTATCACCCGGCAGGGAAAAATGTTTCGACCCAGTGACTGGGCGGAGCGTTTGGCGGGCGTTATGAGCACCTTTCATCCGGGCGGAGCGGCCCCTGGCAGCCATTTGCGGTATTCGCCATGGTGCATTCCGACTACGATTGGGCAGGCGAAGTGCGTCATTGTTCACCGCGACTTGCGTGACTACGACGTGATGGCCTGGGATTTTTGCGTCACCTTTGCCAAAGACAACGATTTACAGGTCAGCGACGTGCGCCCCATTGCGCCCGCTACCGGTGGATAGTGGCGCCTCGGCATGGTTCACTAAAATCGGGCTATAATCGACGGGCTATGCATAGTGCATGGCGCACGCTGAAAGCAGTTCCAGCACTCAGCGCAAGTTCCAAATTTTCAGGAAATAAACAATGATCGCATCCAGCATCAAAGCCGCTGTCGTCAAAGACAACGCACGCAACCCCAATGACACCGGTAGCCCAGAAGTGCAAGTCGCTCTGTTGACCGCCCGTATCAATGAGCTCATGCCCCACTTCAAGACCCATGCTAAAGACCACCACGGTCGCCGCGGCTTGGTGCGCATGGTTAACACCCGCAAGAGCTTGCTGGTCTACTTGAACCGTATTGACCACGATCGTTACGTCGCCTTGATTGCCAAGTTGGGTCTGCGTAAATAAGTGTTAGATTGAATGACGAACGCCTGAGTTAGGTCACTAGCTCAGGCGTTTTTTACTTCGGAGGCAGCAAGAACAGAGCGAAGCTGTGTCATTCCATAGAAATTGGGGCTGTTTGGCCCAGTGTCTCTGGAATGGCATCGTGTTCTGTGACAGGTCTCCAGGCTCGGGCGAAGTGGCCTTTACTTCCCATATCAATTAGGAGATATAACAACATGACCATGTTCAAAAAAGTTAGCAAAACGTTCCAATGGGGTCAGCACACCGTCACCATGGAAACCGGCGAAATTGCACGCCAATCCACTGGCGCCGTATTGTTGGATATGAATGGCACCGTGGTGTTGGCCACCGTGGTTGCCAAGACCGAAGGCAAGGCCGGTCAAGATTTCTTCCCCCTGACGGTTGATTACCTTGAGAAGTCTTACGCCGCTGGCAAGATCCCTGGCAGCTTCTTCAAGCGTGAAGGCCGCCCCAGCGAGTTTGAGACCTTGACCAGCCGCCTTATCGACCGCCCGATCCGCCCCTTGTTCCCAGAAGGCTTTTTCAACGAAGTGCACGTGGTGATCCACACCGTGTCGTTGAACCCTGAAGTCGACGCCGACATCGCCGCCCTGATCGCGGTCAGTGCTGCATTGTCCATCTCCGGTATTCCGTTTAACGGCCCGATTGGTGCCGCCCGCGTGGGTTACGTCAACGGCGAATACGTCTTGAACCCTGGACAAACCCAGCGCAAAGATTCCGTTATGGATCTGGTCGTTGCCGGTACCGAAGCCGCTGTGTTGATGGTGGAATCCGAAGCCCAACAACTGTCCGAAGAAATCATGCTCGGTGGCGTGGTTTATGGTCACGAACAAGGCGCTATTGCTATCAACGCCATTCACGAGTTGGTGCGCGAAGCCGGCAAGCCCGTGTGGGACTGGAAGGCGCCTGCCAAGGATGAAGTGCTGATCGCCAAAGTCGATGCGCTGGCCAAAGAGAAGCTGGTTGCTGCTTACCAGATCCGCAACAAGCAAGCCCGTACCAAAGCGACGCGCGAAGTCACGACCTGGACCAAGGCTGGCCTGAAGGCTGAAGGCGTAGAGTTTGATGGCGTGACGGTTGACGGCCTGCTGTTTGACATTGAAGCCAAGATCGTGCGCGGCCAAATTCTGGCAGGTGAGCCCCGTATTGATGGCCGTGACACCCGTACTGTGCGCGCCATTGAAATCCGCAACAGCGTGTTGCCCCGTACCCACGGTTCGGCCCTGTTCACGCGTGGTGAAACACAGGCGCTGGTCGTCACCACGCTCGGTACCGAGCGTGACGCACAACGTATCGACGCACTGAGCGGCGATTACGAAGACCGCTTCATGCTGCACTACAACATGCCTCCGTTCGCCACCGGAGAAACCGGTCGCGTTGGTACGCCTAAGCGCCGCGAAATCGGCCACGGCCGCTTGGCTAAGCGTGCATTGATCGCCGTGTTGCCCACCAAAGAAGAGTTTCCTTACACCATGCGTGTGGTCTCGGAAATCACCGAGTCCAATGGTTCCTCGTCGATGGCATCTGTCTGCGGCGGTTGCCTGTCTCTGATGGATGCTGGCGTACCTATGAAGGCGCACGTGGCAGGTATCGCTATGGGTCTGATCAAGGAAGACAACCGTTTTGCGGTGTTGACTGACATCTTGGGTGACGAAGACCACCTGGGTGACATGGACTTCAAAGTGGCCGGTACCACCAACGGCATTACCGCGCTGCAGATGGACATCAAAATCCAAGGTATCACCAAAGAAATCATGCAAGTTGCTTTGGCCCAAGCCAAGGAAGCCCGCATGCACATTTTGGGCAAGATGACTGAGGCGATGGCTGAAGCCAAGACCGAAGTGTCCAATTTCGCGCCGCGTCTGTTCACCATGAAGATCAACCCTGAGAAGATCCGTGACGTGATCGGTAAGGGCGGTTCGGTCATCCGTGCGTTGACCGAAGAGACCGGCACGCAAATCAACATCGACGAAGACGGCACCATCACCATTGCGTCGGCAGATCCCGAAAAGGCCGAAGAAGCCAAGCGCCGCATCGAGCAGATCACCGCAGAAGTGGAAATCGGCAAAGTGTACGAAGGTCCAATCACCAAGATTTTGGACTTCGGCGCGTTGGTCAACCTGTTGCCCGGCAAAGATGGCTTGTTGCACATCAGCCAGATCGCGCACGAACGTGTCGAGAAGGTTACCGACTACCTGTCAGAAGGCCAGATCGTCAAGGTCAAGGTCATGGAGACCGATGAGAAGGGGCGCATCAAGTTGTCCATGAAGGCATTGATGGACCGTCCAGCGCAAAACGGTGAGCAGGGCTAAACGATACCTGCTACTAAATCGATAGCTCTTCGCCCAATGTTGGCGAGGGCTATCGGTCTATTTTTATGAAAGTTATTGAGATAGCATCCCCCGGAGGCCCAGACGTTTTGCGTCTGGCGCAGCGTCCTGCGCCTGCGCTAGGTGCGGGCGAGGTGCTTATCCGCGTGTCGGCGAGCGGCATTAATCGGCCAGATGTCTTGCAGCGGGCGGGGCATTACCCGGCGCCAGTGGGTGCGTCGGAGATTCCGGGTTTGGAAGTGGCCGGCACCATCGTGCAAGGTGATGTTAGTGCCATGGCTGCAGCGGGTTTCAAGGTCGGCGACCGCGTGTGTGCGCTGGTCGCGGGTGGCGGCTATGCCGAGTATTGTGTTGCACCGGTCGCGCAGTGTCTTGCTGCGCCACCGGGTCTGTCCGATGCCGAGGCTGCTTCTTTGCCCGAGACGCTGTTTACCGTTTGGAGCAATGTGTTCGACCGGGGACGTCTGCAAAGCGGCGAGGTCTTGTTGGTCCAGGGTGGCTCGAGTGGAATTGGCGTCACCGCCATTCAACTTGCCAAGGCGTTTGGCGCCACGGTTATCGTCACAGCAGGAAGTGATGCCAAGTGCTCAGCCTGTGTGGCTTTGGGTGCTGACCACGCAATCAACTACAACAGCCACGATTTTCAGGCCGAAGTGTTGCGCCTGACCGATGGTTGCGGTGCCGATGTGGTGTTGGATATGGTGGCCGGACCTTATGTGGCTCGGGAGTTGCGGTGTATGGCGGAAGATGGCAGGCTTGTGCTGATCGGGTTGCAAGGGGGTGCTCGCAGTGAAGTGAATGCGGCTCTGGTGTTGCAAAAGCGATTAACCATTACCGGATCCGCTTTGCGGGCGCGCTCGATTGGTTTCAAGGCGCAAATTGCCCAAGCGTGCTTGCAGCATGTGTGGCCGTTAATTGCTGCTGGTCGTTTTAAGCCGGTGGTCCATAGCGTGTTTCCGGCCGTGGATACGTCACATGCCAGTGGCAGCGGTGCGTCGCGTGCCCATGCGTTAATGGAATCCAATTTGCATATTGGAAAAATTGTTTTGAGTTGGAGTGCTGCATGAAGAAAAAGCTTATTGCCGGCAACTGGAAGATGAATGGTTCACTGTCTGCCAATGCTGCTTTGATGAACGCATTGGTGGCGGGTTACTCCAGTGGCGCTTGTTTGACCGCTGTCTGTGTCCCGTCGCCGTATTTTGCACAGGTTAAGGCGCTGATTGGTGCCAGTGGCATTGAATTGGGCTCGCAAGATGTTTCACAACATGAATCCGGCGCCTTTACTGGCGAGGTGTCAGCGGGCATGTTGTCAGAGTTTGGTGTGCGTTACTGTTTGGTCGGCCACTCAGAGCGGCGCCAGTACCATGGCGAAACCGATGCGTTTGTTGCTGCTAAGGCGCAGCGTGTACTGGCTGCAGGGATGACGCCGGTTGTGTGTGTCGGAGAAACGCTGGCAGAGCGCGAAGCGGGTCAGACCGAAGAAGTGGTCAAGCGGCAGTTGGCGGCGGTGATTCACACCAATGGCCACTGCATCAGTGAAATTGTCGTGGCCTATGAGCCGATTTGGGCGATTGGAACGGGTAAAACCGCCACGGCCGAGCAGGCGCAGCAAGTGCATGCCGTGTTGCGTGGTCAATTGCGTGCAGCCACGCCCCATGCGGATCGGGTACACATTTTGTACGGCGGCAGTATGAACGCAGCCAATGCAGCACAGCTCTTGGGTCAGACAGACATCGATGGCGGTCTTGTTGGTGGCGCTTCACTCAAAGCTGCAGATTTTTTATCCATCATTGCCGCAGCCAGCTAGTCGGCCAGTTACATATTTAGGAGTTGAGAATGAATTTTGTTTTAACAACCATTTTGACGGTTCAGATGTTGACAGCTATCACCATGGTTGGGTTGATATTGGTTCAACATGGTAAGGGTGCAGACATGGGGGCTGCTTTTGGAAGCGGTGGCTCCGGGAGTTTGTTTGGTGCCAGCGGTAGCGCTAACTTTTTGTCTCGTACCACGGCAGTTATGGCCACCATATTTTTTGTGTCAACGTTGGCCTTGGCCTACTTTGGTAACTTGCGTCCAACAAGCTCTACCAGTGTTTTGGAGAGTGCGGTAGTGGTGCCACCAGCCGCCACTGGGGCTGCTTCCACACCTGTGCCAGCGGCATCTGGTGCTGGGCAAATTCCGGCCAAATAATCGGGGTTAAAACTTCGGTTCGAATTGCCCGTTGAATTGCGGCCTGCGAGTCGGAAGCGGCGTAAATTCGGGGTAAAATGCACGCTGTTCGGTGAGTGAGTGAATCGTAAAGATTAGCTCGCAATCGGAATGTTTTGAGAGCCGCCGTCGTGGTGAAATTGGTAGACACGCTATCTTGAGGTGGTAGTGGCGAAAGCTGTGCGAGTTCGAGTCTCGCCGACGGCACCAAACTGAATGGGTTTGTTGTGTATCAACACGACAAGCAAAGATTTAGATCACAATAGTCCGATGAATATCGATCAGTATCTGCCTGTCTTGTTGTTTATTTTGGTTGGCATTGGGATTGGTGTAATCCCGCAGGTTTTGGGCTACATACTTGGGCCCAATCGGCCTGATCCGGCAAAAAATTCCCCGTATGAATGTGGATTCGAGGCGTTCGACGACGCCCGGATGAAGTTTGATGTCCGCTACTACCTGGTAGCTATTTTGTTTATTTTGTTTGATTTGGAAACTGCCTTTTTGTTTCCGTGGGCGGTGTCACTCAAAGGCCTTGGTTTCTTTGGATTTTTGGTCGGTATAGAGTTTGTTGTCATATTGACCATCGGATTTGTCTATATGTGGAAAAAAGGCGCCCTGGATTGGGAGTAAGCGATGATTGAAGGTGTTCTCAAAGAAGGTTTCGTTACCACGAGTTATGACTCGGTGATGAACTGGGCTAAAACAGGGTCGATTTGGCCCATGACTTTTGGTTTGGCTTGTTGTGCCGTGGAGATGATGCATTCTGCGTGTGCCCGCTACGATCTGGCTCGCTTTGGCGCGGAGGTTTTTCGTGCTAGTCCACGTCAATCCGATTTGATGATTGTTGCGGGAACCCTGTGCAACAAGATGGCACCGGCGCTGCGAAAAGTCTACGACCAAATGTCCGAGCCGCGTTGGGTTATCAGTATGGGGTCGTGCGCCAATGGTGGCGGCTATTACCACTACAGTTATTCCGTGGTGCGCGGTTGCGATCGGATTGTTCCGGTTGATATATATGTTCCGGGGTGTCCGCCGACGGCTGAGGCACTGATCTACGGCATTATGCAGTTGCAACAAAAAATTCGTCGCACCGAAACGATTGCGCGTGTTTAAAGGGACGGTATGACAGTTTATTCGGTGCCGCCCGAGGCAACACAGGCCGCTGTAGTTGCCGCACTTGGCGATAAAGTTCAATATATTTCCATCAACTTGGGTGAGGTGACAGTGCTTGTCGCGGCCCAGGATTACCATGCTGCGGCACTTGCCCTGCGTGACACGCCGGGCTGTCAGTTTGAGCAGTTAATGGATTTGTGTGGGGTGGATTACTCCGAATACCAAGATGGCGGCTATGAAGGCTTGCGTTTTTGCGTAGTAAGCCATTTGCAGTCTATTTCCTTGAACCAGCGCCTGCGCCTCAAAGTGTTTGCGTCGGATGATGCTATGCCAACCGTGCAGACAGTGACAGACATTTGGAGCTCTGCCGACTGGTTTGAGCGCGAGGCGTTTGACTTGTTTGGTGTCGTCTTTGATGGGCATGCCGATTTGCGGCGAATCTTGACTGACTATGGCTTTATTGGTCACCCTTTTCGCAAAGACTTTCCCACTACGGGGTACGTGGAGATGCGGTACGACGCCGAGAAGGCGCGCGTGGTCTACCAACCCGTCACCATTGAAGCGCGGGAAATTACGCCACGCATCATTCGTGAAGATAACTATGGGGGCCTGCATTAAGCGTGTCGATTCATGGCTGAAATAAAGAACTACACCCTCAATTTTGGGCCTCAACACCCAGCAGCACACGGTGTTTTACGCTTGGTGTTGGAGCTTGATGGCGAGGTGATCCAGCGTGCTGATCCGCATATCGGCTTGTTACACCGGGCGACCGAAAAGCTGGCTGAGAGCAAAACGTACATCCAATCCCTGCCTTACATGGACCGATTGGATTACGTTTCGATGATGTGCAATGAGCACGCGTATTGCTTGGCTATTGAAAAATTATTGGGTATTGATGTTCCTGTGCGGGCACAGTACATCCGAGTTATGTTTGCCGAAATTACTCGGCTTCTCAACCATTTGATGTGGTTGGGTTCGCATGGCAATGACTGTGGCAGTTCGACCATTCTGATTTACACGTTCCGCGAGCGCGAAGATCTGTTTGACATGTACGAAGCCGCGAGTGGCGCGCGCATGCATGCGGCTTACTTTCGGCCGGGCGGCGTGTACCGCGATTTGCCCGACACGATGCCCCAGTTCAAGGCCAGCAAGGTTCGCAACGCCAAGGGCGTGGCCGAGCTCAATCACAATCGACAAGGCTCGCTGCTGGACTTCATTGAGGACTTCACGCAGCGTTTTCCGCAGTGTTTGGTTGAATACCATACCCTGCTGACTGAAAACCGCATATGGAAGCAGCGTACGGTCAACATTGGTGTGGTGAGTCCAGAGCGTGCGCTGAATTTGGGGTTTTCTGGCCCCATGTTGCGCGGATCGGGTATCGCATGGGACTTGCGTAAAAAGCAGCCTTACGACGTTTACGACAAGATGGATTTCGACATTCCGGTGGGTAAAACTGGTGATGTCTATGACCGTTACTTGGTGCGGATGGAAGAGATGAAACAATCCAATCGCATTATCAAGCAGTGTGTTGACTGGCTTAAGGTCAACCCTGGCCCCGTTATCACCGCTAACAACAAAGTGGCGCCGCCTTCACGTGAGGCTATGAAGACCGAGATGGAAGGGCTTATTCACCACTTTAAATTGTTCACCGAAGGCTTTCATGTCCCCGAAGGGGAGGCGTACGCTGCGGTTGAGCATCCCAAGGGTGAGTTTGGCATTTACATCGTCAGCGATGGTGCTAATAAACCCTATCGTTTGAAAATACGTCCCCCGGGCTTTGCCCATTTGGCAGCCTTTAATGAGATGGCTAGTGGTCACATGATTGCGGATGCCGTTTCCATCATCGGAACTATGGATATTGTTTTTGGAGAGATTGATCGATGATCTCTGATTCCACCAAAGCGCGCTTTGCAAAAGAAGTGTCAAAGTACCCTGTCGACCAAGCCCAGTCCGCTGTAATGGCGTGCTTGGCTATTTTGCAGCAGGAGTTAGGCCATATCAGTTCCGATAACGAACGCGAAATTGCCGAATACCTGGGCATGGAGCCGATTGCGGTTCATGAGGTCACGTCCTTCTACAACATGTACAACCAACGTCCCGTGGGAAAGTACAAGCTCAACGTGTGTACCAATTTGCCTTGCCAGTTGCGTGATGGGACAAAGGCATTGCATTACTTGGAGCAAAAGCTAGGCATCGCGATGGGTGAGACCACGGCAGATGGCATGTTCACTTTGCAGCAGAGTGAATGTTTGGGTGCCTGCGCGGATTCACCAGTCATGTTGGTGAATGACCGACACATGTGCAGCTTCATGTCGGATGAAAAGTTGGACCAACTGGTTGATGGGTTGCGTGGCGCAGGAGAGAATGCATGACGGCTCAAGGCATATTGGACCAGTTCAAAGCGACTGGCACTCAAACCTGTTTTCACGATCGCCATATCAATCCTCAAATCTACGCTGGATTAAACGGGTCCAACTGGCAATTAAAGGACTACGAGGCCCGTGGCGGTTATCAGGCCTTGCGCAAAATTCTCGGGAAAGATGGATCAGTTGGCGACGATGTAGTTCCGGCTGGTTTGACCCAAGACCAAGTGATCGCGATGGTAAAAGAGTCGGCATTACGTGGTCGCGGCGGTGCCGGGTTCCCAACTGGGTTGAAGTGGAGCTTCATGCCTCGTCAGTTTCCGGGGCAAAAATACCTTGTTTGCAACTCGGATGAGGGCGAACCCGGTACCTGCAAAGACCGAGATATATTAGAGTTCAATCCGCATATCGTGATTGAAGGTATGGCTATCGCTGCGTATGCGATGGGCATAAGCGTTGGGTACAACTACATACATGGTGAAATTTTTTCTGCCTACGAGCGGTTTGAAGTTGCGCTGGAGGAAGCGCGCGCGGCGGGTTACTTAGGCAATGGCATTTTGGATAGCAGCTTCAATTTCGAGTTGCACGCAGCACATGGTTTTGGGGCCTACATTTGCGGCGAGGAAACCGCACTTCTGGAATCGTTGGAAGGTAAAAAAGGGCAGCCCCGCTTTAAACCTCCGTTTCCCGCCAGCTTTGGCCTTTACGGCAAACCCACCACGATCAACAACACCGAAACGTTTGCGGCGGTGCCATGGATCATCCGCAATGGCGGTCAAGCCTATCTCGCGTGTGGAAAGCCCAATAACGGCGGCACAAAAATTTACTCCATCAGTGGTGATGTGGAGCGCCCTGGCAACTACGAAATCCCCATGGGCACGCCCTTTGCCAAGTTGCTTGAGCTCGCGGGTGGCGTGCGCGGTGGCCGTACGCTCAAGGCGGTGATTCCCGGAGGTTCTTCATCGCCCATACTGCCTGCATCCATCATGATGGAGTGCACGATGGACTATGACTCCATCTCCAAGGCGGGTTCGATGCTAGGTTCGGGGGCTGTCATCGTCTTGGACGACACGCGCTGTATGGTCAAAGCACTGCAACGCCTGAGTTACTTCTACATGCACGAGTCGTGCGGCCAATGTACGCCTTGCCGTGAAGGTACGGGGTGGCTTTCCCGGGTGGTAGACCGCATTGAGAATGGACAAGGACGGGCCAGTGATATGGATCTGCTAGACAGCGTGGCTGAGAGCATCATGGGTCGAACAATTTGCGCCCTGGGCGATGCTGCTGCCATGCCAGTGCGCGCCATGATCAAGCATTTCCGTCACGAATTTGAATACCACGTTGCGCACAAGACCTGTACGGTTCCTGCCCACGTTTGATCGGGTCACAATATGATTGAAATTGAACTCGACGGCAAGAAAGTTGACATTGTCGAAGGCAGCATGATCATGCATGCCGCCGAAAAGGCTGGGACCTACATCCCCCATTTTTGTTACCACAAGAAGCTAAGCATTGCAGCTAACTGCCGCATGTGCTTGGTCGATGTGGAGAAGATGCCCAAGCCTATGCCGGCGTGTGCGACCCCGGTAACCCAGGGAATGGTGGTGCGAACCAAGAGCGACAAGGCCATCAAAGCCCAGAAGTCGGTCATGGAGTTTTTGCTGATTAACCATCCACTTGACTGCCCCATTTGCGACCAAGGTGGTGAATGCCAGTTGCAGGATTTGGCGGTCGGCTATGGTGCTTCTGGGTCACGGTATGAAGAAGAAAAACGTGTAGTGCCGCACAAGGATGCGGGACCTTTGATTTCTATGGAGGAAATGACCCGTTGTATCCACTGCACTCGCTGTGTGCGCTTTGGCCAAGAGGTGGCAGGCATCATGGAACTCGGTATGTCGCATCGCGGAGAGCATGCGGAAATCGAAACGTTTATCGGGCAATCGATAGATTCCGAACTATCGGGCAACATGATTGACATCTGCCCGGTGGGCGCCTTGACCAGTAAGCCATTCCGTTATAGCGCGCGTACTTGGGAACTTTCGCGGCGCAAGTCCATTAGTCCCCATGACTCGACTGGCTCTAATTTGGTGGTCCAGGTCAAGAACAACAAGGTAATGCGGGTCGTGCCGTTCGAAAATGAAGCGATCAACGAATGTTGGATTGCAGATCGCGATCGGTTTTCGTACGAAGCCTTGAATAGTGATGAACGTTTAACGGCCCCAATGCTGAAGCAGGGCGGCGTTTGGACGACAGTGGATTGGCAAACTGCGTTGGAATATGTCGCAAACGGGCTGAAGCTGATTAAGTCTAATTATGGTGCCGAATCCATTGGTGCTTTGGTCAGCCCGCATAGTTCGCTTGAAGAGCTCTATTTGGCCGGCGCACTGATTCGCGGCTTGGGTTCTGAGAATATTGATTACCGCTTGCGTAATGCTGAGTTTGATCGTCCTGCTGGCATTCGATATTTAGGTTTGCCTATCGCTACGCTCTCGACATTGCAAAGGGTTTTGGTGATTGGGTCGAACTTGCGCAAAGACCATCCATTGTTCGCACAGCGTATTCGTCAAGCGGTGCGCGCGGGCTGTTTCGTTAGTGCGCTGACGAGTGAATCGGTGGATTGGGCGATGCCCATTCGCAACGTGCTGCAGTCAGCCCCGAGC
The DNA here is from genome assembly GCA_038245855.1 of Burkholderiales bacterium. Lineage (GTDB taxonomy): Bacteria > Pseudomonadota > Gammaproteobacteria > Burkholderiales > Burkholderiaceae_C > Allorhodoferax. Next base: position 93,042 of record JBBRSA010000003.1, on the reverse strand, counting down.
GATTGGGTGCAAAGTTTGGCAGATATTGCGACAGCTATTGCAGACGAAAAGGGTGTTATTGCACCGGCACCCGGAACGGCCACGCCTATGGCAAAGGCCATTGCGATATCCATGTTGAGCGGTGAGCACAAGGCAATATTGCTGGGAAATGCAGCGGCACACCATGTGAGGTCCACGAGTTTGCTATCGCTTGCCAACTGGATTGGTGAACACGTTGGTGCACGCGTCGGGTTTTTGACCGAGGCAGCCAACACCGTTGGTGCCCAAGTCGCGCACGCGCGACCGGGTGAGGGGGGGCTGAATGCTGAGCAGATGTTGGCTGGTGGGCTCAAGGCCGCTATTTTGTTAAACAACGAGCCTGAGTTTGATTCCGCGGCCGGGGTACTGAGCAAACGTAATTTAGCCCAATGCGAGATGGTTGTAACGCTCAGCCCCTTTAAGGCGAATTTGGAGTTTAGCGATGTGTTGCTGCCGATTGCACCTTTTACTGAAACACCCGGAACTTTTGTGAACGCAGAAGGGCGTATACAGAGTTTCCATGCAGTTGTTAAACCTTTAGGCGACACACGTCCTGGATGGAAAGTGCTGCGTGTGCTGGCCAATCTGATGAACCTGCCTGCGTTTACATACGATTCAACCCAAGAGGTATTGGCCCATCTCCAGTCAACTTCTACCGATCCATCTGATCCTAGTTTTGTGGCGGGACTGAGTAATACATGCGCGGTAAAGGCTGACGTGACAGCGAGTGTGTCCGCGCCAGTGGTGGCCAGCATTTACCAATTAGACGGGTTGGTCCGGCGTGCACCGTCTTTGCAAATGACAGCTGACGGTCGGGCTGTAGCGCCTCGGTCTTTGGAGGCATCGGCATGATTGACACGCTGTTTCTATGGGGTCAAGGATTGGTATCTGCTACGTGGTGGACGGTGTTGGCTTGGCCTGTACTGTGGACCTTGCTTAAAATTGTGGTGGTCGTTCTTCCGTTGATGGGTGCAGTGGCTTACCTGACTTTATGGGAGCGTAAATTCCTGGGCTGGATGCAAGTACGTCTTGGCCCTAATCGTGTAGGTCCGTGGGGTTTGTTGCAGCCCATTGCAGATGCCTTGAAGCTTTTGACCAAGGAGATATTGGTTCCCACTGCAGCGAGCAAGGGTCTGTTCTTCATCGGTCCGATTTTGACCATCATGCCTGCCATGGCTGCGTGGGCGGTAGTGCCATTTGGTCCGGACTTGGCGCTAGCGAATATCAATGCGGGCTTATTGTTTGTGATGGCTATTACATCAATGGAGGTGTATGGAGTCGTGATTGCGGGATGGGCTTCCAATTCGAAGTATTCCTTTTTAGGAGCTATGCGAGCGTCGGCGCAGATGATTAGTTATGAAATTGCCATGGGATTCTGCTTTGTGATTGTTCTGATGGTCTCAGCAAGTATGAATCTCTCGGACATCGTGGCAGGGCAAGGCAAGGGCTACTTCGCAGAATCTGGTGTCGGCATCCTATCTTGGAACTGGCTACCATTACTCCCTATTTTTGTTGTCTACATCGTCTCCGGTATGGCTGAGACCAACCGGCACCCTTTCGACGTAGTAGAAGGTGAAGCAGAGATCGTTGCAGGTCATATGGTCGAGTATTCAGGCATGTCCTATGCCATGTTTTATTTGGCTGAATATGCCAATATGTGGCTGGTATCGATTTTGGCCACGGTTATGTTTTTAGGTGGTTGGCTAGCACCATTTGATTATTGGTTGATTAATTGGGTGCCGGGCTGGATTTGGCTTGGCGTTAAAACCTGTGCTGTAGTTAGTTTGTTTATTTGGGTTCGGGCGACATTTCCGAGGTATCGCTATGACCAGATTATGCGATTGGGTTGGAAGGTGTTTATTCCACTGACATTAGTGTGGCTGGTGGTGGTAGGTGCATGGATGCAGACTTCCTTCAATATTTGGAAGTAAGGATACAAGTATGTCTACTAGCAACTATGTTTCGCCCGTGCGGGCTGCATTTTCTCTCAAAGATTTTCTCTACAGTTTTTTGTTGGTAGAACTATTCAAGGGTTTAGCTTTGACGGGTCGCTATGCGTTTCGGCGTAAGGTGACAATACAGTTTCCCGAAGAGAAAACACCGCTTTCGCCGCGCTTTCGTGGTTTGCATGCGTTGCGTCGTTACGAGAATGGCGAAGAGCGCTGCATTGCCTGCAAACTGTGTGAGGCAGTGTGTCCAGCCATGGCTATCACCATCGAGTCGGAGGTTCGTGCCGACGGGTCTCGTCGCACTACGCGCTACGACATTGATCTAACCAAGTGCATTTTCTGTGGTTTTTGTGAAGAGAGTTGCCCGGTTGATTCCATCGTAGAGACCCATATTTTGGAATACCACGGAGAAAAGCGGGGTGACCTGTATTTCACAAAAGATATGTTGTTGGCTGTTGGTGACCGATACGAATCTGAAATTGCTGCCAATCGGTTGGCCGATGCCAAATTTCGATGACCCGTCGCTAGAAAGAGTGTGAATCATGAGTGTGACTACAGGTCTGTTTTATCTTTTCTCAGTGGTGCTGCTGTTTGCTGCATTCCGCGTTATTACTGCACGTAACCCCGTGCACGCTGCTCTGTTTCTGGTGCTAACTTTTTTTCAAGCATCGATGATTTGGATGTTGCTGAAGGCTGAATTTTTGTCGATCACGCTAGTGTTGGTCTATGTTGGCGCGGTGATGGTTTTATTTTTGTTTGTGGTGATGATGCTCGATGTGAATGTGGAAGGCCTGCGAATCGGTTTTTGGAATCACTTTCCCTTGGCCGCTTTGATTGGTGTCGTTATTGCGTTGGAGATGGCTGCGGCATTGATGCGAGGGTTTAGTGGGTTTGATGAGGTTCATGCCGCAATCTCCACTGTTCCAGGTGCGGTACCGATGTCCAATACCCAAGAACTCGGTACCTTGCTTTATACCCAATATATTTATCCCTTGGAAGTGGCCGCAGCGGTACTTCTGGTTGCAATGATCACCGCAATCGCACTCACCTTGCGGGCACGAAAAGACAGTAAGTACGTCAACCCAGCCGATCAGGTACGCGTCAATCCGCGTGATCGAATGACAGTCGTAAAAATGTCGGCTACTCAGGTTTCAGAATCGGTGCCGACAGCACCTCAGACGGAGGCAAAGCCATGACTTTGACACTCGGCCATTTTCTTTCATTGGGTGCAATGTTGTTTGCGCTTTCGGTGGTTGGTATATTTTTGAACCGCCGCAATTTGATCGTGATGCTCATGGCAATCGAATTAATGCTGTTGGCGGTCAATACAAACTTTGTTGCCTTTTCATACTACCTGCATGACATGCATGGTCAAGTTTTTGTCTTTTTCATATTGACAGTGGCAGCAGCTGAATCTGCCATTGGCTTGGCTATTTTGATTCTGTTATTTCGCAATAAGTCCAGTATCAACGTGGACGAACTCAATACGCTCAAGGGTTAATTAAGATGAGTCAAACCCTTTCTACCGCTCAATTGCTAGCGGTCCCGTTAGCGCCATTATTAGGCTCTGTTTTGGCGGGTCTATTTGGTACCCAATTTGCTGGGAACTGGATTGGCCGCCGCGTTTGCCATTCGTTGACTATTTTTGGTGTCTTGATCGCTTTCGTGCTTTCTGCCATGACCATGGTGGATGTTTTGGACGGCGCTCGCTTCAATGAAACGCTGTACACCTGGATGGTAGTTGGCGGACTCAAAATGGAAGTGGGGTTTTTGGTTGATGGTCTCACCGCGATGATGATGTGCGTGGTGACCTTTGTTTCCTTGATGGTTCATTTGTACACCATTGGATATATGGAGGAGGACGAGGGATACAACCGATTCTTCTCGTACATCTCCTTGTTTACGTTTGCGATGTTGATGCTGGTCATGAGCAACAACATGTTGCAATTATTTTTTGGCTGGGAAGCGGTGGGCTTGGTGTCGTATTTGTTGATTGGTTTTTGGTTCAACAAGCCGACGGCTATATTTGCAAACATGAAGGCATTTATTGTCAATCGTGTCGGCGATTTCGGCTTTATTCTTGGCATCGGCTTGGTTGCAGCCTATGCCGGCACTTTGAACTACGCTGAAATTTTTGCCCAGAGCAATGCTCTTGCGGTTGTGGTATTTCCAGGCAGTGACTGGATGCTCATTACCGTTATTTGCATTTGTTTGTTCATCGGTGCTATGGGCAAGTCTGCGCAATTTCCGTTGCATGTTTGGCTGCCGGATTCGATGGAAGGCCCAACACCCATTTCCGCCCTGATTCACGCGGCGACGATGGTGACGGCCGGAATATTTATGGTCGCCCGCATGTCGCCGCTATTTGAACTCAGTGACACTGCGCTGAACTTCATTATGGTAATTGGATCGATCACTGCGCTATTTATGGGTTTCTTGGGAATTATTCAAAATGACATTAAGCGTGTGGTGGCCTATTCCACCTTGTCGCAACTGGGCTATATGACTGTGGCTTTGGGGGCCTCTGCGTATTCGGTGGCTGTGTTCCATTTAATGACACATGCATTTTTCAAAGCGCTGCTGTTTCTTGCCGCAGGGTCTGTGATTATGGGTGTTCACCATAATCAGGATATACGTTGGATGGGGGGCTTGCGTAAGTACATGCCCATTACTTGGATTACGTCACTGCTGGGTTCGTTGGCCTTAATTGGGATGCCACTGTTTTCTGGCTTTTACTCCAAGGACAGCATTATTGAAGCGGTGATGGAGAGCCACCTTCCGGGAGCAGGGTTCGCGAAATTTTCGGTCCTTGCCGGTGTATTTGTGACCGCCTTTTATACGTTCCGTTTGTATTTTCTGGTATTTCACGGTAAAGAGCGTTTTGACCAAAACCCTGAAGCACACCATGGCCACGCGGAAGACGAGCACGGGCATGGTGGAAGCCACCATCCACACGAGTCACCTTGGGTGGTAACGGTGCCATTGGTCTTGCTGGCGATTCCATCGGTGTTGATCGGCTATTTCACCATCGACTCCATGCTGTTTGGCGAGTTTTTCAAGGGTGCCATCTTTGTTAATGGCGAAAGCCACCCGACTATGGACGAGTTGGCGCACGCTTTTCAAGGGCCGTGGCAGATGGCGGTTCATTCGCTGACATCATTACCTTTGTGGTTGGCGATGGGGGGCGTTGTGTCGGCCTACTACATGTACTTGATCAATCCGGCTTTGCCAGCTGCTATCAAGCGGAATTGTCTGCCAGTGTTTACGCTGCTGGAAAACAAGTATTACTTGGACTGGATCAATGAGAACGTCATTGCACGGGGGGCTCGTGGTTTGGGGGGTGGATTGTGGAGGGTGGGTGACCAAGGGTTAATCGATGGCGTAATGGTTAATGGCTCATGGAAGTTGGTTGGAGCTGTTTCCAGCGTGGTACGCCGCTTGCAGACGGGCTATCTGTACCACTATGCATTGGCCATGATTTTGGGTGTTTTTGTGCTGATGACATACTTTGTCTGGCTCAAGTAGGAGAATAATAATATGGGATTGTTGAGCCTTGCGATATGGATGCCAATAGCCTTTGGCGTTGTGCTGTTGGCGCTGGGGCGCGATGAGAACGCACGTGTCGTTCGTTGGGTGGCTTTGTTTGGAGCTTTGGCGAGTTTCTTGATCACACTGCCTCTTTATGGGGGGTTTGATGGTGGAACGGCTGCGATGCAGTTCGTCGAAAATACTTCTTGGATTCAGCGCTTTAACGTCAACTACCACCTAGGAGTGGATGGAATTTCCCTATGGTTCGTGCTGCTGACTGCTTTTATCAATGTTATTGTTGTTATTGCTAGCTGGGAGTCCATTACCGTCAAAGTAAATCAGTACATGGGCGCTTTTTTGATCCTTAGCGGCTTGATGATTGGTGTTTTTTGTGCCTTGGACGGCTTGTTGTTTTATGTGTTTTTCGAGGCGACCTTAATACCGATGTATCTGATCATCGGCATTTGGGGTGGTCCTAACAAGATCTACGCCGCATTCAAGTTCTTCCTGTATACCTTGCTGGGTTCATTCTTGATGCTGGTGGCTTTGGTGTACTTGTACACACAGTCGGGTGGCAGTTTTGATCTCGCCACATGGCACGCCATGCCGCTTGGGAAGTCGCAGCAGACACTGCTGTTCTTTGCATTTTTTGCGGCGTTTGCGGTCAAGGTTCCTATGTGGCCTGTCCATACTTGGTTGCCTGATGTCCACGTTGAGGCACCGACCGGGGGATCGGCGGTACTTGCGGCCATCATGCTGAAACTTGGCGCTTACGGATTTTTGCGCTTTTCTTTACCTATCGCGCCTGACGCAGCCCACGAATGGGCATGGCTCATGATTGGTCTGTCGTTGACGGCGGTGGTATATGTGGGATTTGTTGCGATGGTTCAGCAAGACATGAAGAAGCTGGTGGCGTATTCGTCCGTGGTGCATATGGGTTTCGTCACGCTTGGCTTTTTTATCTTCAGCGAATTGGGTGTTACAGGCGGTTTGGTACAAATGATTGCACATGGTTTTGTTTCAGGTGCCATGTTCTTGTCAATTGGTGTTTTGTACGATCGGATGCATTCACGGGAAATTTCGAGTTACGGCGGTGTGGTCAACACCATGCCCCGTTTTGCTGCCTTTGCCCTGTTTTTCTTCATGGCCAATTGTGGTTTGCCAGGGACCGCTGGATTTGTTGGTGAGTGGATGGTAATCTTGGCTGCGGTCAAGTTCAACTTCTGGGTTGGCTTTGCTGCGGCCAGTACGCTTATTTTTAGCGCTGCATACACACTCTGGATGTTCAAACGTGTGTACCTAGGACCGGTTACCAATGATGAGGTTAAAGCACTCTCAGATATCAACGGACGCGAATTCTTGATGCTCGCGCTTCTGGCGGTGGCAATTTTGTGGATGGGCGTCTATCCCAAACCCCTAACTGATGTCATGGATGTGTCAGTGACCCAGCTGCTCCAGCATGTTGCGGTTTCCAAGTTGCCCTGATCAAACTGAATTGAGAGACGAAAGATGATTGATAAAATCAGTTGGATCACAGCGTACCCCGAAATGGTGTTGCTGGTTATGGCATGTGTGATTGCCTTGTTGGATTTGGGTGTAAAAAGCCGCGAGCGCGGACTTACCTATTTATTAACAATGCTGACGCTGGGCGTTGTTGCCTACATGCAGGCTGACTTGGCTATCAGTGGGACGACCTTGTACGGGTTTGGCCACATGGTCGTTAGCGATGTAATGGGTAACTGGCTCAAGTGTTTTTCCACCATCGCAGTGATGGCGACCCTGGTTTATGGTCGTCCCTATGCAGTCCACCGTGGTATGTTGAACGGAGGAGAATTTTTCACCCTCAGTATGTTTGCTCTATTGGGCATGTGCGTCATGATCTCGGGAAACAATTTCTTGGTGATCTACATGGGCTTGGAGTTGTTGACCTTGTCGAGTTACGCGTTGGTTGCCTTGCGCCGAGATAACGCGACGGCTTCCGAGGCAGCTATGAAGTATTTCGTACTTGGGGCGATGGCCTCGGGGTTTTTACTCTATGGTATGTCCATGTTGTATGGTGCGACAGGCTCGCTGGGTGTGACAGCCGTCTTTGATGCGATCCAGTCTGGCCAGGTTCGCCACCAGGTGCTGGTTTTTGGTTTGGTGTTTATCGTCGCAGGGCTAGCATTCAAACTTGGTGTGGTGCCTTTCCACATGTGGATCCCGGACGTGTACCAGGGTGCGCCCACGGCGATCACGCTGATGGTTGCTGGGGCGCCGAAGTTGGCGGCCTTTGCCATAACCATGCGACTACTGGTCGAGGGTATGCTGCCCTTGGCTAAGGATTGGCAACAAATGTTGGTCGTGTTGGCCGTTGCCTCGCTGTTGCTCGGAAATCTTGCTGCGATAGCTCAGACCAATTTCAAGCGCATGTTGGCGTATTCGACCATTGCGCAAATGGGTTTTGTCCTTCTTGGTTTGGTGTCGGGCGTTGTGAATGGCGACGCGCTGAATTTTGCTGCCAATGCGTACAGTTCATCGATGTTCTATGTGATTAGTTACGTACTGACCACTTTGGCAAGTTTCGGCATATTACTGTTGCTCTCTCAAGAAGGGTTTGAGAGTGAAGAAATTGCGGACCTCGCCGGGTTGAATCAACGTAGCCCCCTGTACGCGGCGGTCATGGCCACTTGCATGTTGTCTTTGGCTGGAATTCCACCCATGGTCGGTTTTTACGCCAAACTTTCTGTCTTACAAGCGCTATTGGTCTCCGGACAGGTTGGTTTGTTGGTATTGGCAGTGTTCGCGGTTTTGATGTCTTTGATCGGCGCCTTCTACTACCTGCGGGTTATCAAAGTGATGTACTTTGATGAGCCAATTACGGCAAGTACGGTCGTTGGTCCGCTGGATGTGCGATTGGTCTTGTGTGTCAATGGCGCATTGGTATTGTTGCTGGGGTTGTTCCCCAATGGCTTGCTGGCGCTGTGTGGGACGGCTGTTCGACAAATGCTGGGCAGCTGATCATTTGGTGCGTATTGACTCTGACCCATGAGCGACTCGCATTTGGTCGAATCCCGACTCTCTAGCCAAGAAGTGTTTAAGGGCCATTTTCTGCATGCATTTCAGGACGTTGTTGCACTGCCGGACGGCCAATCCACCATCCGTGAGTACGTTGTACATCCTGGTGCCGTTATGGTCGTCCCCGTGCTCGAGGATTCCGCTGGAGGCGTGCGAGTCGTCTTGGAGCGACAGTATCGCTACCCGGTTGGTCAGGTGATGATCGAATTTCCCGCCGGGAAGCTTGATGTCGGCGAAACGGGGTTTCAGTGCGCGCAGCGTGAGTTGCGGGAGGAGACCGGGTATGGTGCGAGCGAATGGGCGTACGCTGGCGTTTTACATCCTGTGATCGCTTACTCGACGGAACGAATCGAAATCTGGTTTGCGCGCGGCTTAACCTTGGGCGAACGCCATCTGGACCGTGGTGAGTTTTTAGATGTAATCACAGCGACACCGAAAGAACTTTTGCAGCGCTGCATGTGCGGCGAAATCACGGATGCAAAGACCTTGGCTGGCGCACTGTGGTTACAGAATGTGCTCAGTGGCTCCTGGCCCCTCGACTGGGTACACGAACGACCTGCGGCCTAATCAAGGCTGATGTCGCCGGTTGTCTATTGGCTCATTAGGCATTAAATTGTAGCGCGGCCAAGCCAGCGTAAACGCCGCCCTGGTTTACCAATTGTGCATGTGTGCCGTGCTCAACCAGCCTGCCGTGGTCAAGTACGACGATCAGGTCCGCCTTCTGGACGGTGGCCAAACGGTGGGCAATAACCAAGGTGGTACGACCTTGCATGGCGGACTCCAGTGCCGCCTGGACCATGCGTTCGCTTTCCGCGTCCAATGCACTGGTTGCTTCATCGAGCAAAAGCAGGGGAGGATTCTTGAGCATGGCGCGCGCTATAGCAATTCGCTGGCGTTGGCCGCCCGACAAACGCACGCCTCGTTCTCCCAAATAGGTGTTGTAGCCCTCGGGCAGCGTCATTAGGAACTCGTGAGCGAAGGCTGCCTGTGCCGCAGCAATGACTTCGGAGTCGCTCGCAGTGGATTTGCCATAGCGAATGTTTTCCATGGCGGAGTTGGAAAAAATCACCGCGTCTTGTGGCACGATTCCAATGCGCTGCCGCAAGTCTGCCAAGGCCATGTCGCGGGTGCTTATGCCGTCCAGGATAATGCGACCCGCTGAGGGATCATAAAAACGCAAAAGTAAATGGAATACTGTACTTTTACCGGCACCGCTTGGCCCGACGATGGCGACCGTCTGTCCAGCTTGGATAGACAGTGAAAAGTCGCGAAGCGCGGGGTCCTGGGGGCGCGATGGGTAATGGAATTGAATTGCTTCAAATTTAATAGCGCTTCCCGCAATAGGTACGAGGGCTACAGCAGGATTTGATGGTGAAACGATGGACGATTGGGTGCCGAGTAGCTCCATTAAGCGTTCCGTCGCACCGGCTGCACGCAACAAGTCGCCGTAAACCTCGCCCAATATCGCAAATGCACTGGCCAGAATGATCACATATACGACGGTTTGACCGAGGTGCCCGGCGGTAACACGTCCCGCCATCACTGCTTGGGTGCCTTGGTAGAGCCCCCATAATAATGCGGCAGACGTGGCAATGATGATGAATGCAATCAGTGCAGAGCGCGCTTTGGAGCGTCGAACTGCGGTGTCAAAGGCATTGTTGGTTGATTCAGTAAAACGCTGTATTTCGCGGGCTTCGGCTGTATAGCTTTGTACCACGGGAATCGCGTTCAAAATTTCCGCCGCGATGGAACTCGAATCCGCGATTCGATCTTGACTGGCCCGTGACAGCTTGCGTACTCGCCGCCCAAACCATAAGCTGGGCATTACGATCAGCACTAGCACCCCCAATACCTGGAACATGACATAGGGATTGGTCCAAATCAAGATACCCAGAGCACCAACGCCCATCACCAGGTTGCGCAGCCCCATGCTCAGGGATGACCCCACCACGGTTTGCACTAGCGTGGTATCGGCCGTCAAGCGCGACAGAACCTCCCCCGTTTGAGTATGCTCAAAAAATTCAGGGCTCTGTGTCAGTACGTGTTGGTAGACTGCGTTGCGTAAATCGGCCGTCACCCGCTCGCCGAGCCAACTCACCATATAAAATCGCCCAGCGGAGAACAGGCCCAGAGCCACAGCGACGGCGAAAAGGGCCAAGAAATGTTCCCGAAGGGCCATCATTTGCTCGCCCTTATCGGTTTTGATAAGTCCCCCGTCGATCAAGCTGCGCAATGCTAGCGGAAATGCCAGTGTGGTCACGGCAGCCATAATCAGAAAAACGCCTGCAAGCGCGATGCGAACCCGGTAAGGGCGCAAAAAGGGGATCAGACCTGAGAGTGACTTGGGGTTTTTAAATTGGATTCGGTCTGGGCTCATAGCTCGGGATGATACTGCCAAACGCCTTCGTAAAGATTGCGTCTATTGCTATACTATTAATAGCAACTTGTGCCCTAAGGAAACGTTATTTCACCTGCTTCTGGTGTTCGTTGGTGCCTTTTCGACCAACGCTTGGACTGCCCTGGTGCTAGTGTGCAATGCACCCCAGTTGGTAAAATTCTGCTATTCTTAGTCCACGCCGGTCAACTGGTGTCATGATTGGTACGTTAGGTAACAACGGGATTTGCGTCAACGCTCTTCTTGAACAACTTTATAGGAATTCAAATGAAACAATTTTTATTGGCTTCGTTGTTAGTTGCGGCCACTTTTGCCGTAACCACCCCTGCATTTGCGGATCTGGCTTTGGCGACCTCCAAGAACTGTATGGCGTGTCACGCTATCGACAAGAAGGTAGTGGGCCCTGCTTACAAAGACGTTGCCAAAAAGTATGCTGGCGACCCCAAAGCGGTGGATATGTTGGCTGCGAAGATCATGAAGGGTGGTTCGGGTACCTGGGGTCCGGTCCCTATGCCCGCGAACTCACAGGTTAACGCCGCTGAAGCTAAAAATCTGGCTGCTTGGGTATTGTCCTTGAAGTAATCAAGACGCCGCAATAGAGAAAGGGCCCGCCAATGGCGGGCCCTTTCTCTATTGCGTGATTGAACGTCGAACTGGCCGTAGGGTTGGTGTCTGGGTTGGATGGCCGGGGCAGCCCTAACCACTGGTGGGTTATCCCATGTGCATTGCAGGCGTGACATAGGATGGGTGATTACAATCTACAAGTTTGCTGGCGATTTAGATCGCCCCACTTTTGTGTTTTTCTTCTTCTACTCGAACTTCCACGATTTCCAATGCTAAGTGCCCACAATTTGGCTTGCGTGCGTGGTGATCGTCGCCTATTTTCGGCGCTTAACGTGTCAGTGTCTGCGGGGGAGTGGTTGCACGTTCGGGGTGCGAATGGTGCGGGAAAGACGAGCCTGCTGCGGTTGTTGGCTGGGTTAGCACAACCCGCGGAGGGCGAGGTCCTTTGGGGTGGGCAATCAATACGGACCGATGATGGTGTGTACCGGCGCAATTTTCTTTTTTTAGGACATCAGGGTGCTTTGAAGGATGACCTAACTGCGCAAGAAGGCTTGTTTTTTTCCGCTGCGATTGATGGGGTTGGCTTGTCAAAGGATGCCGCGACAAACGCCTTGCGTAGGGTAGGACTCAAGGGGAGTGAAGATTTACCAGTGCGATGCCTTTCAGCAGGTCAGAAGCGGCGAGTCATGTTGGCCCGGTTGGTTTCGCGTAGTGTGAAGTTGTGGATTTTGGACGAGCCATTTACCGCACTGGATGTCAAAGCCGTTGAAATGCTGGTTGGGCTCGTTGGCGACCACTTGACAGCAGGGGGTATTGTGGTGATGACCAGTCACCAGACCGTGACAATACCCGGTGGGCGGGTGCTGCAGTTATGAACGCAACCGTCGCGCTCATACGTCGGGAGTTGCTGCTGGTCATGCGGCGCAAGAGCGAGGTGCTGACCGCATTGTTTTTCTTTGTCATTGTCAGTAGTCTTTTTCCTTTGGGCATTGGACCTGACCCCATTTTGTTGCGTAAAGTTGCGCCGGGTGTACTTTGGGTTGCTGCCCTTTTGGCTTCTATGCTGGGTTTGCAGCGCATGTTTGCCCCCGACCATGCAGACGGCACTTTAGAGCAAATGGTTATTTCGCCAACGCCATTGGCGGCGTTGGTTACTGGGAAGATCGCAGCCCATTGGCTGGTTTCTGGCTTGCCTCTGGTATTGATTGCGCCGGTTATTGGACTGCAGTTTGATCTGGATGCCGGTGCGCTGAAAATTCTTATGGCTGCATTACTCTTGGGCACGCCGCTGCTGTCACTGGTTGGTGCGATTGGCGCTGCCTTGACGCTTGGCGTTCGTGGTGGCGGGGTGTTGCTAAGTGTATTGGTGTTGCCGTTGTATGTGCCGACTTTGATATTTGGAGCCGGTGCCGTTGAGGCCCATATTTCAGGCTTGGATGCGTCGGGGCATTTGTCACTGCTGGGGGCGATGTTGGTATTGGCTCTATTTTTTGCGCCTTTCGCAACGACTGCAGCGTTAAGGATTTCTTTGGAATGAAAAGTCGTTTTATCAACTGGTTTGAGTTTGCAAGTCCAGCCAACTTCTACCCAATAGCGGGCAAACTGATCCCTTGGTTTTGGGTGTTGTCTGCTGTATTTGGCATTGCCGGGTTGTGGATGGGTTTTTTTGTTGCGCCCACCGATGCGACCCAGGGGGAGGGCTATCGCATTATCTTTATTCACGTGCCGACGTCGTGGATGTCCATGTTTATTTATTTGATGATGGCGGCATGGGCGGGTTTGGGTTTGGCGTTTAATGCGCGTCTTTCTGGAATGATGGCGCAGGCACTGGCTCCCACAGGGGCCTTAATGGCACTTCTGTCGTTGTGGACCGGGGCGTTGTGGGGCAAGCCCATGTGGGGAGCTTGGTGGGTCTGGGATGCACGCCTAACGTCAGAATTGATACTATTTTTTTTGTATCTGGGGTTCATCGCGCTTCAGGCCTCTATTGACGATCCAAGGCGCGCTGATAAAGCGGGTGCAGTGCTGGCGTTGGTGGGTGTGGTCAACGTACCCATCATCTATTTTTCGGTGAAGTGGTGGAACACGCTGCATCAAGGTGCTTCGGTTTCGATGAATCAATCGCCATCAATGGCTCTTACCATGCTGTGGGGGATGTTGCTGATGGCCTTGTGCCTATGGATGTATTCCATTGCGGTGGCTTTGCAACGCGTGCGCGTGATCATGCTGGAGCGAGAATCCCACGCCGAATGGGTTAAGAAACTGGGTGAGGTGCGAGCATGAATTGGAACTCCGCAGCTGAATTTTGGTCTATGGGGGGCTATGCATTTTATGTGTGGGGTAGTTTTGGCGTTTGTGCATTGGCAATGGTGATGGAGCCGTGCCTCATTGCTAAGCGCCGTTTCGCGATACTTCAAGTCCTGCAGCGCCAGGCGCGGGCTCAAAAAATGGAAAAGGAATCGTAGTGAAACGTTGGAAAAAACGCGCAGCCATCATCGGCGCAGGGTTGGCCGTTTTGGGCATTGCTGCGGCTTTGGTGCTCAATGCGCTCGATAGCAACATAACGTTGTACGTTACGCCAAGCGACGTAGTCGCAGGCAAGGCACCTACAGGGAGGGCCTTTCGGATCGGCGGCTTGGTTAAAAAAGGGTCACTTAAGCGTGAGAATTTGACGGTGCATTTCCTCATTACCGACCTTGTCCAAGACATTCCGGTCGCGTATACCGGGATACTTCCAGACCTATTCAAGGAGGGTAAGGGTGCTGTCATCCAAGGGCGCCTTGGCGAGGATGGGCAATTCACTGCTTCAGAAGTCCTTGCGAAACATGATGAAAATTACATGCCACCAGAGGCCAAGCACGCACTGGAACAGGCACAAACAAACAAAGACTCTGGCGCACCATGATTGCCGAACTTGGACATTTTTCTCTCATATTGGCACTGTGTGCCGCGCTCGTACAAGGTACTTTGCCGCTGATTGGGGCTCAACGCGGACGCTTAGAGTGGCTGATGTTTGCGCGCCCTGCAACCCATGCCGTGTTTGTGTTGTTGGCATTCTCTTTCGCAGCGTTGGCTTGGAGCTTCTATACCAAAGACTTCTCGGTGCTGTACGTTGCACAGCATTCCAATGCGCAGCTGCCCACTATGTACCGCCTTGGAGCAGTTTGGGGTGGACATGAAGGATCTCTGCTGCTCTGGGTGTTTTTAATGTCGGCGTGGGCATTTGCCGTGGCCCGCCTTTCCCGAACGTTGGATGACGCCATGGTGGCACGCGTCCTATCCGTTTTGGGCTTGGTAATAACGGGTTTACTTCTGTTTATTTTGTTCACGTCCAACCCATTTGAGAGACTGTTGCCTGCTCCTGCAGATGGTTATGACCTGAACCCGATGCTGCAGGACCCGGGCCTGGTTTTCCACCCGCCCATGCTCTACATGGGATATGTCGGATTTTCTGTGGCATTCTCGTTCGCCATTGCGGCGCTTATCGCGGGAAAATTGGATGCTGCTTGGGCACGATGGTCCCGACCGTGGACGCTTGCTGCATGGATATTTCTAACCCTGGGCATCGCGCTGGGCTCGTGGTGGGCGTATTACACGTTGGGTTGGGGCGGCTGGTGGTTTTGGGATCCGGTGGAAAACGCTTCATTTCTGCCGTGGCTGATTGGTACTGCCCTATTGCATTCATTGGCGGTTACCGAAAAGCGGGGAAGTTTTAAAAGTTGGACGGTACTCTTGGCTATCAGTGCATTTTCACTGTCGCTACTAGGTACCTTTTTGGTTCGTTCGGGTGTATTGACATCAGTGCATGCATTTGCCACTGACCCACGTCGGGGCGTCTTTATTTTGGCCTTGCTCACAGTGGTGGTCGGTTCATCTTTGGTTTTGTTTGCATGGCGTGCCCCAAAAGTGGCGCTCGGTGGAGCGTTTTCGTTGCTGTCCCGAGAGGCGTTTTTGCTGGTTGGCAATGTGCTGCTGGTTGTCGCCACGGCAACGGTCTTGTTGGGTACGCTCTATCCATTACTGGTTGATGCACTGAATTTGGGCAAGATCTCGGTCGGGCCGCCGTATTTCAATGCGGTGTTTGTCCCGGTCATGGTGCCGGTGTTGTTTCTGATGGGTGTTGTTCCGTTGTTACGGTGGAAACATGCCGAGATTAAACCGGTAATGGCGCAGTTACTGGTTCCGGGTGTCGCTGCACTGTTAGCCGGTTGGTTGGTCCCCGTTTTGATGGGTGGGTGGACGCCGCTCACGGGTATTGGGATAGCATTGGCTGCTTGGTTGGCCACATCGGGAGTTTTGCAAGTGGTGCGCCGTTTGAAGTCAGGCAATCCCCCGCTGTCATTTTGGGGTATGCACTTTGGGCACTTCGGTATCGCCGTGTTTGTCGTCGGCGTGACACTGGTCGGTGGTTACCAAGAGGAAAAGGATGTGCGCATGGAGGCGGGAGACGTTGTGACGGTGGGTGGGCACCAACTCCGGCTTTTAGGTGTTAAAGAGGTTAAGGGGCCCAACTATGACGCATCAAGGGGGCTCTTTGAAGTGCGGGGTGGTGACAGCAAGGTGTCAACCTTGACCCCTGAAAAACGCCGCTATTTCTCATCGTCCATGCCGATGACGAATGCTTCGATCGATGCACGCTTTACCCGTGACGTCTATGTTTCTTTGGGGGAACCACTCGATGGCGGGCGTGCATGGGCCGTGCGTGTTTACTTTAAGCCCTTTGTCGACTGGATATGGGGGGGCTGTGTGCTAATGGCATTGGGCGGTGTGCTCGCGATGTGTGACAGACGGTATCGTCTGCGCCTCAAAAATGGCGTTGCCAAGTCGGACGGAATCGCATGAAGGCCAAGTTTTTAATTCCACTTGCCATGTTTGTGGTGTTAGTGGCGTTTCTAATGGTTGGGCTCAATCGCGATCCACGGGATGTGCCGTCACCATTGATCAATAAACCTGCGCCAGCATTTACTGCTCTTGAGTTGGAACAATCGGAATTAACTTTTTCCCCGAGCAACCTTCGGGGCAAGGTCTGGATGCTGAACGTGTGGGCTTCTTGGTGCGTTGGTTGCCGTGAGGAACATCCTGTGCTGCTGGGCTTTTCACGTACGCACACCTTACCTATCATTGGCCTGGACTACAAAGAAAAAAAACCGAGTGACGGCCTTATATTTTTACGCACACACGGCAATCCATTTGACATCACGGCCCAAGACGCAGACGGTCATATCGGTATTGACTATGGCGTTTATGGGGTGCCGGAGAGCTACATTATTGACAAGAAGGGTGTTATCCGGTTTAAGCAAACTGGCCCTATTACCCCCGAGGTACTCGAAAACACGATCGTGCCTTTGATTAATGAATTGAAGAAATCGTGAAATATTTGCTTACGTTGGTGTTCTTGCTGTTGTCTTTTGGGCCGGTTCTTGCTAAAGAGGCGGAGTCTTTGGCACAGGACCCTGTTGTAGAGCAGCGCTTGATCGCTATCTCGGGAGAGATGCGATGCCTCGTTTGCCAGAATGAATCGCTTGCCGGGTCCCATGCGGACCTTGCCCAAGACCTCCGTCGCGAGTTGAGGGTGATGATTAAGGATGGCAAGACGGATGCTGAGATCAAGGCTTTTATGGTGAGCCGTTACGGTGATTTTGTCCTGTACCGCCCGCCGTTTAAGCCCCTCACTTGGATGTTATGGCTTGGACCGTTCTTACTCATGATCTTTGGGGTTGCGGCTTTACTTCGACACTTGCGCAGACGCAGTCGGTCTGTTGATATGGTGCCACTTACCGATGAAGAACGCGAGCGTGCCCAGACTCTACTTGATGAAAGTAATCCATGACTGAATTTTTCGTTGCGGCTGCTTTTGTCGCCGTCCTGGCTTTAGCCATTCTGCTGTGGCCCATCATCGGTAAGAAGTCGCTTGTGTCGCATTCCCACAGGGAAATGAATGCGGCTATTTATCGCGACCAGTTTGCCAAGCTGGACCAAGACCGTGCGGAAAATATGCTCGGTGAGCAGGACTATTTGCAAGCCCGTTCCGAGTTGCAGCGTCGTGTCATCGATGAGACGAATGAAGAGAGTGGTCGCGTTACGGTAGCAGCGCCGAAAAAGACAATCATTGCACTTTTGGTGCTTGTGCCTATTGCCTCAATTGGCTTGTACCTCGTGTTGGGTAATCCAGCTGCTATAGGTTATGTGGAACCAGCGCAGCAATCTGCTGCGCCGGACGTCAACGGCATGCTGAAGGCGCTGGCACTCAAACTGAAGCAAGATCCCGACAGCCCACAAGGCTGGGAAATATTGGCTCGGTCGTATAAGGTCTTGGGTCGCACTGTCGAGGCTGAACAGGCATTTTCGGGATCAGAAAAATACATCGAAGGCAATGCGCAGTTGCTAGCAATTTATGCCGACCTAGTAGCGACAAATGCCAACGGCGATTTCACAGGCAAGCCCGCATCACTCATTTCAAAGGCGCTCATACTGGACTCGAATAATCCGTTGGCGCTGTGGCTGGCAGGTTCGGCGGCGTTTCAAGCGCAAGACTACGCCAGTGCGATTCAAAAATGGGAAAAACTTTTGCCGCAACTGCCTAAAGGGTCTGAAGAAGCCGGTGCTTTGCAAGCATCGATCAAAGAGGCATCGGTCAGGTCCGGCGTCCGTGGCTCCGTAGACCCTGCGGTTGCGCTGCCCGTCGAAGTAGCGTCAGCAGGTGATCTCAGTGGTTCCAGTGCGGCCGTGGCGAGCGTCTCCGGTGTCGTAGAACTGGATGCCGCACTCCTATCCAGGGTGTCTGCCGACGATGTGGTGATGGTGATTGCCCGCGCCCCGGGGGAACGGATGCCACGTGCCGTTCTGCGTGCCCGCGTAGCCCAGATACCCTTGAAATTTACCTTGGATGACTCGCTGTCAATGAGCCCTCAGGCACGCATGTCCACTGTGACGGAGGTCACCGTGGAGGCTCGTGTTTCGAAGTCGGGAATGGCACTACCCGAATCAGGTGATCTGATGTCGGGCATGCAAACTGTCAAAACGGGTGCAAAAAATATCCGACTAATCGTAAACCAAGTTCGCCCCTAGTCCTGGGGAGAACGAAAATTTATGGCGCTGCCCACCGGCATTTTGCTGAGGGCAGAGCTATATGGGTCTAGCCACCCAGTACGGCAGATTTTAGGTTCGCTTGCGGTGGGAACTGACCGATCCAGATTCGCAAACAGGCTTGATAAAAAGCGTAGTCGGGGATGACTTCACCCACTGCTTTTCCATTTACGTAGGTAATGGTTCCTTTCCCGGGAACCCAATCTAACCAAATGACGTCACCCTTTTTAACCGAGCCCAAATCGGCGAAGATCTCGCCAAATTTACTCGTTTGATTGACAACCTTTGCTTTCTCTTCCTTGGTGGAATTTTTGCTCATGGAAGTAATGAATAACTGGCCAAACTCGTCACTGTCAATTTCGCGTTGAATATGCAGCGAAATGCGTTTGGGGCCAGTTGATGCCAATATCTCCGCGGGGTTGGACGATTTCTTTTCTACGTACAAGCCCATAACGTAGACCTTGATAATCAAAATTTGTCGCTGTCCGGCACCATTGAGCACCAGTGTTTTACCGCCAACACTGACCGTGTCTTCTAATTTGATACCGTTGAGGTCCAACGCATGTGCGGGGAACGCCAAGGCGACGGCTAAAGCACCAATGGAGAGTAAAAGATTGCGGCGGGATCCAACTGTCATACAAAGTCTCCTTAAGGGGCTGATAAAACTATTAATGCGCTGCGTGGGGTTTGGTTGACCCGGTGAACCCTGTCACACGTCGTGTCCTATGGTCTGAACGTCGGTAATTTGATCGCAATCGCCATCATCGCCCAGTTTAAAGACGCTGATGGCATTGGACAAGTTGTCTGCCTCATTGTGCATGGATTGGGCGGCGCTGGCTGCTTCTTCGACCATCGCTGCGTTTTGCTGGGTGACTTCGTCCATGCGAACGATTGATTCGTTCACACGCTCTATTCCAGCGGTTTGCTCCATGTTGGCGTCGGTGAGGTCCGCCATGATGGTGGTGACGCGCATCACACTGTCCACCACCTCCGTCATGGTGGTTCCGGCCTGATCCACCAACCGAGTACCGGTCTCAACGTTGGATACGGACTGTTCAATCAACGCCTTAATCTCTTTTGCGGCAGTAGCTGAGCGTTGGGCGAGGCTTCGAACCTCGGATGCGACTACTGCAAACCCACGGCCTTGCTCCCCCGCTCGCGCCGCTTCTACCGCAGCATTGAGTGCCAAAATGTTCGTTTGGAAGGCGATGCTGTCAATCACGCCAATAATGTCGGCGATTTTCTTGGATGACGCATGAATGGCGCCCATGGTGGTGACGACTTGTGAAACCACAGCGCCGCCTTTGACAGCGACCTGCGATGCCGATGCGGCTAATTGGTTGGCCTCTTGCGTACTTTCCGCGTTCTTGCGCACGATCTGCGTTAGTTCGTGCATGGATGAAGTGGTTTCCTGAAGTGTATGCGCCTGATCAAGTGTGCGGTCATTGAGTTGGAGGTTGCCCATCGCAATTTCTTGAGCCGTTGATGCAATGACATTGGCAGAGGATCGAACATCTCCAACAAGATTACGCAGGCTCTCGTTCATGTTTTTGAGCCCGTCCATCATCCGCCCAACCTCGTCTTGCGAGCCGCTTTCGATGTCACTGGTTAGGTCGCCGCTGGCAACGTTGCCTGTGACCCGAACCGCGATTTTGAGCGGACGCACAATGCTCTGGGTGACGAGGTAGCCGACCACAATGCTAATCAGCGCTGCAATGCTGGCAACCACCATGATCAAGATCTCAGTTTGTTTCGCCAATGCGGCAGAACTGTCACCCGCAGTGTCCATTTGGTTGTCTTGGTATTTCACAAATGCATCTAGCGCGGCAAAATATTTCACTTGGATGGGCCGCATTTGAAATAAGTACTTGGTTTGTGCTTCTTCCTTATTGTTTTCGTTGACCAATTGGACAAATGATTCTTGGTAGGGCCTGTTTTTGTCACGTATGGCCACTACCGCCATGAACAACTCACGCGCCTTGCCATCGGTTAGTTTTTTGTCGAGCACGTCAAATGCGGTATCGTTGGCTGCAGTGAGCTGCGCAATGTTCGCTAACTCTTCTTTGATCTGTTTCGAGCTGGTCATGATCAGTATGTTCAGCATACTGCGGGATATCTCGTTGATCTGGGTCTTAACGCGGTTGGCGATATTGGTCTTGGGGTAGCGGTCATTGACGATGGTGCCAATTTCTGTGTTCAACGCTGCAATTCGCGACGAGCTCAAGATGGCCAAAACCGCCATAAACGCAATGATTACAGCAAAGCTTATGGTTAAGCGTTTGCCAAGACTCATTCCGGATTTGAACATGGGGGAAGGATCCTCAGTTATCGTCATTGTCGTCATCTACCTACGGCGGCTATTCGCCTATTCATGGTTGCGCTGACTGCGCCGTCCATTATTCTCTCTGAGCGTAACCGTCTTCCTTGGGGTTATCCCTCATTTCAGAGCTTGGGTGTTGGCTCTTACCCACGCTTAGGTCCTTTTTGTGGTGCGGGGAGGGCGCAAACCCATTTAACGATGGTCGACACCATAGGGCTAACCGCGTGCGGATCGCGTATGGCACCGGCGAGCACGTGTTGTCCCTTGGCGATGCTGTAATTGACGGTATGTATCGATTTGATGCGCGACGTGAATTGTGCATAGGCCCAATGTGTTTTTTTTGGATCTACGGTTTGATCACCTTCGCTATAAAAAATCAAAACGGGCTTTTTGAATTGCGTGAGGTCTTTGCGGCGAACATGCCTCAACAATGCCATCATGGGCAAAATCGCCCGTATGGGGTAGGGTGTAGTCCACGCATTGGCTTCTGCTGGGAATGTGGGCACCCACCCAAGGCACTTCGTACGCAGTACCTTTGCTAAGGGCTTGTTCCACAGACTGTAGATTAATTCTGCGCGCTTGTCCCTGAGTCCAAAATTAGGTGAAATGAAGACGTGTGCGGCAACATCACGCCCTTTCGGCGAAAGGGCTAGCCAAGTTGCCAATGTCGATCCGGTTGAGCAACTGATGACCAGAACCTTGTCGCCCAGGGCCTGTCCGATCTGCAGAGCTTCTACTGCATCGGCCATCCAGTCCTGTGCGCTTGTGTTGCACAAAGCCGCCGTATTGCGGCCATGCCCCGTCAGTCGGCTATGAAACACATTGGCCCCTAGCGCGTTGGCGACTTCTTCGGTTACCGGGGTTGTCTCCAGTCGGCTGGCGGAAAAGCCATGCAGGTAAACGACCGACCACGGGGTGCGCTCATGGCGCACGCCCGCCCAGGTGATGCCTTTGGCATTGCCAGTTTTGATATCAGAAAATTTAGCTTCCTGTGCGTTGACCCATTGTTCCAGTTGATTGATGTCACGTGGAGGCTTCGTGCGTTGTGACGGAAACTTAGATCCAATTCGACTGCGTGCTGCGGAAAGGAAGACCCCAGCAGTCAGTGACAATGCAGCCAAGCCGCCGAGTGCCGCGCTTAGCCAAAGGGAAGAGGGCGTGTGCTCCCGTGTGCGTGCGTTGGGGGTCATGCGTGGGTGACTGTTGAAAGGGCTATAGTCGGTCGGCCAAGTTGGTGTCGCTGGAATACCAAACGCCACAAGGCCGTATGTTGGCAGTGTGCCGTTACTTTGAAGGGGCTAACCATGAAACAGCAAACAATTAGTGTTGCCGTGGTGGGATTCGTTGTTTTTGAGCTAGTGGGATGTGCACAGATCAATGACACAGCGTTATCGCTTTTTTCGTCTAGCGTTTCTGCCGTTGCCATTGTTGATGGGCAGCGCTTGCAAGGTGATATGAAAATTTTCCCGAACCACACCGCAACGATCACGCTGCGTGCGGTTGACTCAGGTGGGGTGTTGGTGGGGCCACTGTCGAGTTGTATGGGGTGGTTGCGTTACACCGCAGCCACTACGGGTGCGATTGATTTGCGGTGCAATGGCGGCGTTGTGGCAGAGATCAACACCACCATGTTGGGCGAGACGCGTGGTTACGGATATGGAAAAACCAGCAGCGGCCCGGTGAGTTTGGCATTTGGCCTCACGGAATTGGAGAGTCAGGCCCATTTAATGCCTCTTGCTAGCCGCTAAATGGGAGAGGGCGTTTGTTTAACGCAATGCACGGGCCAAACGTCCCGCTGTCAATGCACGATCCACAGGCCAGGTGTCGGCCAGCGCGCCATGATGGTAGGCTGCGGACCAAGCGGCTTCAAAGGCTGATGTACCCCCCGCCAATAGAGCGGCTACTAGTCCAGCGAGCACATCGCCGGTGCCGCCCGTTGCAAGCAGGCCATTCCCGGTCAGGTTGATGACAGGTGTTTGTCCGGTGGATGCGGTGACGGTTCCAGAGCCTTTGAGTACGACCGTACAAGCTAGGTCATCGGCCAATTGCTGGGCGGCGGCTAATCGGTTTTCCTGAACCTCGGCTGCTGTGCACCCCAACAGCCGTGCGGCTTCAAGCGGGTGCGGAGTCAGCACGGTTTGGAAGTTGGATGTGCGACCGCGCAGTAAAACCTTTAGAGCCGGATCGGTTGCAATGCAGTTCAGTGCGTCTGCATCCAATACCAGCCGGGGTACACGCAGCATCACTTCGGGTAGAGCGCTTGCAACTGCCGCGCCGCCGCCACACCCGCATACCGCTGTTAGTGTGTCTAGCGCTAGGGTGTTGAAGGGGCGCATCATGAGTTCTGGCTGAAAAACGTTAACCTCCAGTGCTGCGTCATCAAGCAGACTGACCATAACCCGGCCCGCCCCAGCATGTAATGCGGCAGAGGCGGCCAGCAAGGCAGCCCCGGTCATACCAAGCGCGCCACCGATCACGACCACGTCCCCACGCGTGCCTTTGTGGCTGGCGTGCGGAAGGCGGGACTGCCGTTGCAGTGGTACTCCGCTTAGGAAAGCTGTGGCGTTGGCGTCGGACGCGCTGGTGCCTAGGTCATCCAACCATACTTGTCCGGTGCTGTCGCGCCCCTGTGCGGTGAATAGGCCTGGCTTGAGCGTGAGTAAGCTCAAGGTGTGGTGTGCTTGCACACAGCAGGGCGCCGCCGCACCCGTATCAGCCTGCAACCCCGTTGGTATGTCGACGGCTAGGATCGGTGTGGCCCCATGGTTCATGCAGCGTACCCATTCAGCCATCTGGCCCTCGGGTGCCCTAGCGCTGCCGATGCCGAGCAAGGCATCGATATACAGATCAGCGCGCTCTGGTGGGGCTGCAGAAAAAGACACACCGGCGTGTATTGCGCGCTCCCAAGACACCTGCGTGTCCGCCGGGACCGTGCTGGGTTGGCCCATCCAAGTAACGACGGGCAGGTAGCCGCGGTGCAGCAGGTGAATGGCCGCCTCGATGCCGTCACCCCCGTTGTTGCCGGGGCCGCAAGCCACCCAAATGGTTTGGGCGTGGGGGTGTAGTGCTTGGGCGAGTTGGGCGATCGCCTGGCCTGCGCGGCGCATCAGCGTGTGGGGGGGTAAAGTGGCGGCAGCCGATTGCTCCTGTGCACGGGTTGCCGCCACGCCATGAAGCGTGTACTGGTCGGTTGGTGTGATGCGCTGCATTGGGGGCTAGCGCTAGCGTGGTCGGCGGCGGTCAACACCTCCGACTGACGATTTAATGGCCTGCGCAGCATCGCGCACCAAGTCGGGCCCCGTGTAAATCAAGCCGGTATAGATTTGCACCACATCGGCTCCGGCCTCAATTTTGGCCACGGCATCGGCTGCGCTCAGGATGCCACCGACACCGATGATTGGAAAAGTAGGCCCGAGCGCTGTGCGCAATTGGGCAATGACCTTGTTACTCAGCTCACGCACTGGAGCGCCAGACAGCCCGCCTGCCTCTTGCGCATGCGGCATCCCTTGCACGGCGTCGCGGTTTAGGGTGGTGTTGGTGGCGACCACTCCGTCCATTCCATGTCGCAACAAGGTGGCAGCAATCACGGACACTTGCGTTTCATCCAAGTCGGGCGCAATTTTCACAAAGATGGGGATGCGTTTGCCGTGTAGCTTTTGCAGTGTCTCGCGGCGTTGGGCAATGGCGCTCAGTAGTCCATCCAGCGCCTCGTCGCTTTGTAGTGCGCGCAGGTTCTTTGTATTGGGACTGGAGATATTGACTGTCACATAGTCTGCATGCGGGTAAACGCCGTCCAGACAGGTGAGGTAGTCGTCCGTGGCGTTTTCAATCGGTGTGGAGGCGTTTTTTCCAATGTTGAGGCCGAGCAACATGCTGGGGGCTTTTTGACGACGTAAGGCGGAGCGCTGCACATTGGCCAAAAAGGTGTCCAGCCCTTCATTGTTGAATCCCAAGCGGTTGATCAGCGCCTGCGCTTGCGGTAGTCGAAACATGCGGGGTTTTGGGTTGCCGGGTTGCGGCTTAGGTGTGACGGTGCCAACCTCTACAAATCCAAAACCCATCGCTCCTAGGCCGTCAATACAGCGGGCGTTTTTGTCCAAGCCGGCCGCCATACCCACCCGGTTTGGGAAATGTAGTCCGGCCAGCGTGATGGGGTCGTCAACGCGGGACGCGCAATACGCCCATTGCAAGGGGGTACCTTGCGCACCGGCCAACCCGGCCATGGTGATTTCGTGGGCAACTTCCGGGTCCAGACTAAACAAAAATCGCCGAGCGAGGCTATAGGGGACAAGAGACATTGGATAATTCCTAGGGTAAACACCAGATCGAATACACCGCTTCGCGGTTTATTGCAGATCCATTTCGACAACTTTCCCTGATTTTCACCGATGACAAGCCCTAACACTCCACCATCCTCCGCTTTCACCCAAGATGAACTCAAAACTTTAGTGGGCCAAGCTGCTTTGCAGTATGTGGTGCCAGGTGAAATCATCGGTGTTGGAACCGGCTCTACAGTCAATAAATTCATCGACGCCTTGGCTACGGTCAAAGACCAAATCAGGGGCGCTGTATCCAGTTCGATGGCCAGTACACAACGTCTGCAGGCGCTGGGTATTACAGTTTTTGACGCTAACACGGTTGATCACCTGTCGGTCTACATTGATGGCGCAGACGAAATAGACGGCCACGGCAACATGGTCAAGGGTGGTGGCGCAGCGTTGACCTGCGAGAAAATTATTGCGGCTTTATCGGCCAAATTTGTGTGTATTGCCGATGCGTCCAAGCGCGTAGACACCTTGGGCGTATTTCCTCTGCCGGTGGAGGTCATTCCCATGGCGACGCGGCGGTTGGTCGCTCAATTTGCAGCCAAGGGTGGTGTCGCCCAAGTTCGTATGAAGGACGGCCAGCCCCTGGTGACCGACAACGGCCAGCACATCATCGACGTGACGGGGCTTTCTATCCGTGACCCGCTTGCATTTGAAGCCGAGGTGAGTCAATGGCCGGGCGTGGTGACCGTGGGCGTTTTTGCATTCCAACGTGCCCAGGTGTGCTTGCTGGGAACCCCCCATGGTGTTGAAACACTGACCTTTCCCTGAGGACAGGGGCGTCGGTTGATTAAAACTGGATTCCCGCCGGGTTGTTAGGGTTCGCGACGGGCTTGGTGTGGGCTGGCGCAGGAGCTGTGGTTTTTTCAGCCTCTTTGGATGCAGCAATGGCTGGTTTTTGGACGATCACCAATGGCGTGGCTGCCGCATTTTTGAAACCATCGGGCAAGGTAGAAGCCTTTGGGTAGCCGGCCGCGTCGAGGTACTGACTCCACTCTGACTCTGAAAAACCTTTGAGACGCTGGGCGCCGATGCTGACCGTAGGCAGTGATGTATCACCGCTTAGGCGACGCAGCGCATTGGAGTCTTCTGGCGTGGTCACGGTACGTTCTGAGAACGGTATGCCGCGTGACGTGAGCATTGCGCGTGCCCTGTCGCAGGGTTGACAGGGTTCGGTGGTGTACAGCATTACTGGGAACTTGGAAACGGCCTGGCGAAGTTCAAATGGCAGACTGTTGCTGTCACTGGATACCACGTTGGCACCTACGCCAATGTCCGATACCTTGCCTTGCTGCGCCGATACCGGGGCCTTGTCGGAGAAGGTGACTTTCCCTTCTGGGCCGACGATGCGGTATACCGTTTGCGCTGATGGGGCGGACGCAAAACCGAGCAGGGCTGCCAAGAGCAGGCAATAAGCGATCGTGTAGTTTTTCATAGGGTTTCTCCTGTTGGGATTACCGATTTGTGTGGTCACGCTGACATACCTTGGTGGCGCAGCAACGCGTCCAGCGTGGGTTCGCGACCTCTAAAGGCTTTGAACGATTCCATCGCCGGGCGGCTGCCGCCAACTTCTAAAATGGCTTCGAGGTATTTTCTACCAGTTTCTGGATTTGGCAACCCTTGCGCGTCGGCGGATTCTTCGAAGGCCGCGTAGGCATCGGCACTGAGCACTTCAGCCCATTTGTAGCTGTAGTAGCCCGCCGCGTATCCGCCGGCAAAAATATGGCTAAAGGTGTGGGCCGATCGGCTCCAAGAAGGCGGCTGCAATACCGCTATCTCGTCACGCACCTGCTGGAGCAAAGGCGCAAACTCATGCTGGGAGTCGTGTGCGGTGTGCAACAGCATGTCGAACAGCGAAAATTCGATCTGGCGCAGGGTCTGCATGCCACTTTGGAAATTTTTGGCAGCCAGCATTTTGTCAAACAGTACACGCGGCAAGGGCTCGCTGGTCTGCACATGCGCTGTCATGTGCTGTAGCACGCCCCATTCCCAGCAAAAATTTTCCATAAATTGGCTGGGTAACTCCACCGCGTCCCACTCGACGCCACTGATGCCGGAGATATCGTGTTCATTCACTTGCGTAAGCATCAGGTGCAGGCCGTGCCCGAATTCATGGAATAGTGTGGTGACATCGTCATGCGAAAGCAGTGCGGGGCCCGCAACGCCATCAGTGACCACACTGTCCGCAAAATTACACACCAGGTGGGCCACCGGCGTTTGGAGCGCTCCAGTGTCCGGCCGTAGCCAGCGCGTGCGTACATCGTCCATCCAGGCGCCACCGCGTTTCCCGCTACGTGCCGTTGGGTCGAGGTAAAACTGTCCCAAGAGTTGGACGCCATTGGGTGTACTGCGTTCAATTCGGTAAAAGGACACGCTAGGGTGCCACACGGGCGCAGTGTCTGGCCGAATGGCCACGCCAAACAAGGTCTCGGTAATCTTAAATAGCCCCTCCAAGACCTTGGGTGCGGTGAAATAGGACTTGATCTCTTGCTCGCTAAAGGCGTACCGCGCTTCCTTGAGCTTTTCGCTGACATAGGGCCAGTCCCAAGCCTGTGGGTCTTGCATGCCGAGTTCGTCACGGGCAAATGTACGCAAGTCAGCGAGGTCTTTTTCAGCAAAAGGCCGCGCTTTGCGGGCTAGGTCACGCAAGAATGCAATGACGGCTTCCGGTGAGTCGGCCATCTTGGGGACCAAGGACAGGCTGGCAAAGTTGGGGTAGCCGAGCAACTGCGCTTCCTCTTTGCGCAGCGACAAGACGTCCCGTATGGTTTGGGTGTTGTCAAATTTGCGGTTTGTTGCATCGGCTTGGTCAGAGGCGCGGGTGACATAGGCACGGTACAGCGTGGCACGCAGGGCGCTGCTATCGGCAAACTGCATCACCGGAAGGTAGCACGGCATCTTGAGGCTGAGTTTGTAACCTTCCTTCCCGTCGGCAAGCGCCGCAGCCTTTGTGGCTTGTTTGAGGTCACTTGGTACGCCTTGCATTTCGGCCTCGTTGGCGTAGTAACAAAAGCTGTCCGTTGCGTCCAAGGTGTTCTCGCTGAACTTTTGGCCTAGCGCTGCTTGTTGCTCTTGAATCTCCGCAAAGCGCGCGCGGGCGCTTCCGGTGAGCTCAGCGCCACTCAGAACAAAGTTGCGCACCGCGTTCTTATGGGCTTGGCGTTGCTCGGCGTTGAGGGTATCAACATCAATGGCCTTGTACTTGGCGTAGAGCCGCTCGTCGGCGCCCATTCGGGTCCAGAACTCAGTCACCAATGGCAGCGCGGCGTTGTAAGCAGCCCGCAGTTCGGGCGTGTCGGCCACACTTTTTAGGTGGCTAATGGCACCCCAAGCAATGCTCAATTGTTCGGTCGCAACGTCCAGTGTGCATGCGATGGCAGTCCACTGCGCGGGAAAGTTCGGCGCCGTGACAGCCTCGAGCGCGGCGGACGCTTGGGCCAGCAATTGGTCAATAGCGGGCGCCACATGCTCTGGGCGAATCTGGTCAAACAGGGGCAGCGTGGTGTGGCTCAGCAGTGGATTCATATGGTGCGCAGTACTAACAAAGGTTGGTGAATCAAGCGTTGGGGAGAAGCGGTTACCGCTTCAATGCGTCTGCCTCGCGCTCCGCCGCTTCGACTGTATTGACCAGTAACATGGTGATGGTCATGGGCCCCACGCCGCCGGGCACTGGGGTGATGTAACTGGCCACTTGGCTGACGCCGGCAAAGTCCACGTCGCCGCATAATTTACCCGCACCTTCTTCGCCTTCAGGAATGCGGTTCATGCCCACGTCCAGCACCACGGCGCCGGGCTTGACCATGTCGGCTGTCAGCACGTTGCGTTTGCCCACCGCAGCGACGATCACGTCGGCCTGGAGCGTCATGGCTTTGAGGTCGACTGTTGCGCTATGGCACACGGTGACGGTGGCGTTTTGCTGCAGCAGCATCAGCGCCATGGGTTTGCCAACGATATTGCTGCGACCGATCACCACGGCGTGTTTGCCACGCAACTTGTAGCCGATGGATTCCAGCATTTTCATGCAGCCATAGGGGGTGCAAGGCCAGAAGCCGGGTTGGCCGACCATCAACGCGCCCGCGCTGGCGACGTGAAACCCATCCACGTCTTTCCTGGGTGAAATGGCTTCAATGACCTTGTGTGCATCGATATGGGCCGGTAAGGGCAGTTGCACCAAGATACCGTGGATGGATGGGTCGTTGTTCAGGGCGTCCACCCGCGCCAGAAGCGCGGCCTCGGTTAGGTCGGCCTCGTAACGCTCTAGCACCGAATGCAAACCCGCATCGGCGCAGGCCTTGACCTTGTTGCGCACATAGACCTGCGAGGCCGGGTTGTCGCCAACCAATATGACGGCCAGGCCCGGTGCGACTCCACGCAGTTTGAGGTCGGCTGTTCGTGTGGCGACGTCTTTGCGCAATTGTTTAGAAAGCGCGTTGCCGTCAATGATCTGGGCACTGGTAGAAGTGGTCATGGTTGAAGTCCATCAAACAAAAAAGCCCGCTGTCCAAGCGGAGCGGGCGTGAAGGGGATAAATAAGCGCGCTTCAAGCTTTGACAGTGGCTTGGCCCAATGCAATTTTTAGCAAATCGGCAACTGTGTTGGCGCTGAGTTTTTCCATGATATTGGCGCGGTGCGCCTCGACCGTTTTGATGCTGATGCCCAGGTCGTCCGCAATTTGCTTGTTCAGGCGCCCGGCCACGATGCGCTCCATCACCTGGGCCTCGCGCGTGGTCAGTTTGGACAGCAGTGCGTCGCGGTCCATCGAGAGCTGGTACTCCGAGAAGGTGTCTTTGGCCTGGTCCAACATACGCTCCACCAGTGCCACCAGTTGGTCTTCTTTGAAGGGTTTTTGGATAAAGTCCATTGCGCCTTTTTTCATGGTGTCCACAGCCATGGGTACGTCACCATGGCCGGTGATAAACACGATGGGCAGCGGCGAGCGGCCTTCAATTAACTTGGTCTGCAGTTCCAGCCCGGTCATGCCACCCATGCGAATGTCCACAATCAGGCAGGCCACCTCACGCGGGTCGTAGCGGCTTAAAAACGATTCGGCCGAGTCAAAGCAGCGCACGCGGTAGCCCTTGCCTTCGAGTAACCACTGCAGTGAATCACGCACTGCCTCGTCGTCGTCCACGACATACACCATGCCTCGTTTGGGTATCAAGCTCATTCAGTTTTCCAGGGTTCAATTGGCGGTTGGTCTAACCGGGAGTGAGATGCGGACTGGGTTCGGTGAGCGGGATCCAGAATGAAAACCGGCAACCTGTCACCTGCGTGCCATTGTAGAGGTTCTCTGCCGTCATCCGCCCCAAATGCGACTCCACAATGGAGCGGCACAGCGACAGGCCAATGCCCATGCCCTCGGGTTTGGTGGTGTAGAACGCCTCATACAGCCGCTCCATGACCTCGGGCGCCAATCCTTTGCCCGTGTCTTGTACCGAAAATTCGATCACGTGTTTGTCGTCGATGGTGCGCGGTATCACCCGCAGCTCTACCATGCGGTCAGCGGTTTGGCGCAAGGCCATGTCAATAGACTCTGCGGCATTGCGCAACAAATTGATTAGAACTTGTTCGATCAGAATCGGGTCCACCATCAGCATCGGCAAGCGTGCGGCGACATAGGGGTTAAGGCGTACGTTGAAGCGGCGCAGTTCGATCTCAGCCAGCTCAATGGCTTCGGCCACAATCACCCCCACTTCCGAGCGGCTGCGGTTGGGTTCGCTGCGTTTGACGAAGGCCCGGATACGCTGAATGATCTGGCCGGCGCGCTGGGCTTGACGCCCGGTTTTTACAAGGGCACTGAGCAGCTCATCCTC
This sequence comes from Burkholderiales bacterium, assembly GCA_038245855.1. GTDB lineage: Bacteria > Pseudomonadota > Gammaproteobacteria > Burkholderiales > Burkholderiaceae_C > Allorhodoferax. The sequence continues at coordinate 61,987 of JBBRSA010000003.1, read as the reverse complement.
GGTGATCTGGTGCTCTTTGATCCGCGAGACCATGCCGTTGCAGTAATTGTTGATGGCAGTTAATGGCTGGTTGAGTTCGTGTGCCACGCTAGAGGCCATTTCCCCCATGGTGATAAGTCTGCTGGCCGTCTGCGCGCGTTCGGTCTGGGTAGCTGATTGCTCCTCGGCGAGCCTGCGTCGGGTGATGTCGGAGGCGATTACCATTTGGGCCAAGCGCCCATCGACCCAGCTGAGGTAGCGTGTACGCACTTCTAACCATTTACCGAGTTCGGGGATGTGAATCTCGGCACGCTCGGTTTCGGTTTCGGGCAGTTCGGTCACCGGAAGGCCGGCAAATGAATCGACACTGTCGCCGGCTTCGTCGTTTGAGGTAGAGGACGGCACGCCCGCCTGGGCCACCAATTGCAGGTGGCCACCGGCTTGCATGCCAAACCATTGCCGGTAGAGCTTGTTGGCAAACAAAAGTTCGTCGCTTCCCAGCGGGGCTACGGATATGGAGGCATCCAACGCTTCCAGCACTGTAGTGAAGCGCTGGTGGGCGGCAGTCAGTTGCTCGCGTACCCGGTTGGGTTCGGTGATGTCGGTCATCGAGCTCATCCATCCTGTTTGCTTGCCCACCGCGTCAATCAGGGGTGACACATACAACCGTGCCTGAAACAGCGAGCCGTCTTTGCGCTTGACCCTAAGCTGAATGCGGCCTGGATGGCTGTTCCCGGTGAGTTCGTCTTCTAGGCGCGAAGTCCAGTCCTCTTGGTCGTTGTCGGGCCAATAGGGAAACGGTGCTGTGCGGCCCACTAACTCCGATTCGGCCCACCCGGTCATTTGGCAGAACGCGGCGTTGACGTAAGTGATGCGCCCCTGCAAATCCATGGCGCGCATGCCGGTGAGCATGGAGTTCTCCATGGCGCGCCTAAAGGTGGTCTCCGACATCAGGGCTGCTTGCGTCTGCATGCGTCGGCGCGAGTGGCGCCAATTGGCAATCAGCATCCAGGCGGTCATCACGCTCAACGTGCTAACTAGCCAAAAGAGACCGCTGCCAACTACGCCCAGTGATGCGCGGTAAGCCTGTGCGCGGATCAGCAAGCCGCTGCCCACCAGTGAGATTGGCATGGTGTACTCGTTGGTATGGGTGCTCCAGGGCAAAAATTTACTGACGACTTTTTTGGTGGGGATGGCCGTACCGGTTAAGAGCGCGCCGTTGCCGTCCAACAAGGACACTGCATACCGTGCGGACACCTCGGCCGGAACGCCGTATCGGTAGAGCCCGTCGATGGAGTATTCGGCCAGTAGTACGCCGGAAAACCGCTCGCGTTCGTTCAGCGGCACAATTAACTGCAACAGGTGCGCGTTGTCGTCGTTGGTACGCAGGCGTTGCACGTACACGGGTTGGTGCAGCTCGCGCGCTTGGGCAAAACCACCTTGCTGGTCTTTTCGTTGGGGTGTGTCGGCGTTTTGGTGCATCAGGTTGGCACCATCCACGGCGCTACCGTGGCTGTAGCGAATCTTTCTGCGTTCGTCCAGCCACGCCACGCCTTGCAATTCTGGGTATTGGTTGAGCATGGACCCAACGCGCACTTTGAATTCATCTAGGCTCAGGTCCCGGTTGGAGAGTTCGCGCGCCATACGCATAAATTGTTCCTGGCGCTCCAGCAGGCGCAGTCGCAGGCGCTGTTGGGTGTACTCCACATCCCGCTGCACCGCTTGCTGCTCTCGGTCAATTTCTTCCAGGTGCAGGTAGGCCAGCGCGGTGACGATGGCGGCAAAAAACAGGAAGACGGCCAACAACGGTGCCAACACGGCAAAGCGGTCTTGGCGTTGGGGCGCAAGGTGGGTCCACCAATGCTGCGCCCGCTTCACGGTCGGGAGCCCCAGCTGGGCAGAGATGGAGCTCAAAGTGGACAACGGCTGAGGCAAGGGCATGGGGCTAGTGTAGAGGAGCGCCCCACACGCCTTTTAATGCGAAAACCACGATATGAAATCGTTAACCGTAATTCGAAATACAAAATAAACTGTGTGAGAATAGGTTTAGCGTACTAAATTAGGCCCATACAAGTAGGTCAACGTAACCAGGAGATCCCGATGCCCGCAGATCCCAGCAACGCAACCAGCCCGACGCCATTGGACATGGACCGTCAGGAAACCCGTGAATGGATGGACGCACTCTCCGCGGTGATTCAAAACGAGGGGCCTGAGCGGGCGCACTACCTGTTAGAGCAACTGCTGGAACACGCGCGCCAAAGTAGCATCGACCTGCCGTTTTCCGCCAATACCGGCTACGTCAACACCATAGAGCCTGACCAGGAGGAGCGTTCGCCTGGCAATTTGGCCCTAGAGGGGCGTCTGCGCGCTTATATGCGCTGGAATGCCATGGCCATGGTGGTCAAGGCCAACCGTCACCACCCCGCCGATGGCGGTGATTTGGGCGGTCATATTGGCTCGTTCGCTTCACTGGCCCATATGTTTGGGGCCGGGTTCAACCACTTTTGGCATGCTGAGAACAACACCCCTGGCAAAGAGCATGGTGGAGATTGTCTGTACATCCAGGGCCACTCGGCGCCTGGCATTTACGCACGGGCTTACCTTGAGGGGCGATTGAGCGAGGAGCAGTTGCTCAATTTCCGCCAAGAAGTCGATGGCAAGGGTTTGTCCAGCTACCCCCACGCCAAGCTGATGCCCAATTTCTGGCAGTTCTCCACGGTGTCGATGGGGCTGGGCCCATTGATGGGGATTTACCAAGCGCGCTTTCTGAAGTACCTGCACGCCCGTGGTATTGCCGACACCGAGAAGCGCAAGGTGTGGGTGTTCTGTGGCGATGGGGAAATGGACGAAGTGGAATCGCTGGGCGCCATCGGTTTGGCATCGCGTGAGAAGCTGGACAACCTAATCTTTGTGGTCAATTGCAATCTGCAGCGTCTGGATGGCCCGGTGCGTGGCAATGGCAAGATCATTCAAGAGCTAGAGGGTGAATTCCGCGGTGCGGGCTGGAACGTGATCAAGGTGGTTTGGGGTAGTGAATGGGACGCTCTGCTGGCACGCGACAAGGATGGCGCCCTGCGCAAAGTCATGATGGACACATTGGACGGCGACTACCAGGCATTCAAAGCCAACGATGGCGCCTATGTGCGCAAGCACTTTTTTGGCCGTGATCCACGCACGCTAGAGATGGTGTCAAAAATGACCGATGACGACATCTTTGCGCTGCGCCGGGGCGGGCACGACAACAAAAAAATGTACGCAGCCTTCCACGCTGCAATGCACCACAGTGGTCAACCCACGGTGATCTTGGCCAAGACGGTCAAAGGCTTTGGTATGGGCAAAGCGGGTGAGGGCAAGAACAATGTGCACCAGACCAAGAAGCTCAATGACGACGACATTCGGGCCTTTAGGGACCGATTCAACATCCCGATTCCAGACAGCGAAATTGCGAAAATTCCTTTCTACAAACCGGACGAAGACACGCCCGAGATGCGTTACCTGCACGAGCGCCGTGAAGCTTTGGGCGGCTACCTGCCGCACCGCAGGACCAAGGCCGATGAACAGTTCACCGTGCCGTCCCTAGGCACCTTCAAGGCGGTGATTGAGCCCACGGCTGAAGGGCGCGAAATCTCCACCACCCAAGCCTACGTGCGTTTTTTGACCACGCTCTTGCGCGACCAGGCTCTGGGCCCGCGCGTGGTGCCTATCGTGGTCGACGAGTCGCGCACTTTTGGTATGGAAGGCCTGTTCCGCCAGATTGGCATCTACAACCCAGCCGGCCAGCAGTACACACCAGTGGACAAAGACCAGGTCATGTACTACCGCGAAGACAAAAAAGGGCAAATTTTGCAAGAGGGCATCAATGAGGCGGGCGGCATGGCCAGCTGGATTGCGGCTGCCACCAGCTACAGCACGAGCAACCGCATCATGTTGCCGTTTTACGTGTATTACTCGATGTTTGGCTTCCAGCGCGTTGGTGATCTGGCGTGGGCGGCGGGCGACATGCTGGCGCGCGGCTTCTTGCTCGGTGGCACCGCAGGGCGCACCACACTCAATGGCGAAGGACTGCAGCACGAAGACGGCCACAGCCACATTCTGGCCAGCACCATCCCCAACTGCGTGAGCTATGACCCCACGTTTGCGCACGAAGTCGGCGTCATCTTGCACCATGGCCTGAAGCGCATGGTCGAGAAACAAGAAGACGTTTTCTACTACGTCACTTTGCTCAACGAAAACTACCCCATGCCGGGCCTGATACCGGGCACTGAGGAACAAATCCTCAAAGGCATGTACCTGTGTAAGGACGGACCCAAGCTCACACCGCGCGTGCAACTGCTGGGCAGCGGCTCCATCTTGCGTGAGGCGCTGGCGGCGCAAGAACTGCTGGAGAAAGACTGGGGCATTGCTGCCAACGTCTGGAGCTGCCCCAGCTTTAACGAACTCACCCGTGAAGGCCAAGACTGCGAACGCTACAACCTGCTGCACCCCGCTGAGACACCGCGCCAGTCGTTTGTGGCCCAGCAGCTGGACAAACACACCGGCCCGGTGGTGGCGTCCACCGACTACATCAAAGCCTATGCGGAGCAGATTCGCCCGTTCATCCCCAAGGGTCGCACTTATAAGGTGTTGGGTACCGACGGCTTTGGCCGCAGTGACTTCCGCTACCGGCTGCGTGAGCACTTTGAGGTGAACCGCCACTACATCGTGCTGGCCGCACTCAAGGCGCTGAGCGAAGAGGGCACCGTGCCGGTTTCAAAAGTGGTGGAAGCCATTGCCAAATACGGTATCAAAACCGACAAGATCAACCCCTTGAACGCCTAAGCGGCCAGCGGAGAAACTAAACGTGGCACTGATACAAATTCCCGTTCCCGACATTGGCGATTTCGACGAGGTCACCGTCATTGAACTCATGGTCAAGGTGGGCGACACCGTCAAGGTAGAGCAGTCGCTGATCACGGTCGAGTCCGACAAGGCGTCGATGGAGATCCCGTCCAGCCACGCCGGTGTGGTCAAAGAGATCAAAGTTAAGCTGGGCGACAAGGTTAAGCAGGGGTCTCTCGTACTGACACTTGAAGGCGCCAGCACGCTCGCTCCGGCGCAAGATGGCACACCCTCAGCCCAACCCTCCCCCTTGCAGGTGGAGGTTTCGAAAGCCAGTGTCGCCACGGTTTCAGCATCAAATGTGCCTGTAGCCCTCGTACCCATTGCGCAAACAGCTCCTGTTTTGATAGCGTCTTCTACGGAATCTACGGAACCTGCGATAGCTCAGGCCCCCGTTGCGCCTTCGCCTACTGCTGCCGAGCCAGCGCACAACCCCACTGCCGCACCGCTGGGCTTGCCCCACGCGTCGCCATCCGTGCGCAAGTTCGCCCGCGAGTTGGGCGTGCCCTTGGCTGAAGTGCAGGGCAGTGGACCCAAAGGCCGCATCACCGAGGCCGACGTGCAGGTCTTCACCCGTTCCGTGATGAGCGGCACGGCGCAAACCTTGGCCGGTGCCGCGCAGAACAAGGGCGCTGGTGGTGGCGACGGTGCTGGCCTGGGCCTGATCCCCTGGCCCAAGGTGGACTTTGCCAAGTTCGGCCCGATTGAGCGCAAGGACCTGGGCCGCATCAAGAAAATCAGCGCTGCCAACTTAGTGCGCAACGCCATCCTGATTCCGGCCGTCACCAACCACGATGATGCCGACATCACCGACCTGGAAGCCTTTCGGGTCGCTACCAACCTGGAGACCGAGAAGGCCGCCAAGGCAGGCGGCGCTAGCGTCAAGGTCACCATGCTGGCCTTCTTGATCAAGGCCTGCGTGGCGGCGCTCAAAAAGTACCCTGATTTCAACAGCTCCATTGACCCCGATAGCGATGGCGCCGCGTTGATCTACAAGCAGTATTACCACATCGGTTTTGCCGCCGACACGCCCAACGGCTTGATGGTGCCGGTGATCAAAGATGCCGACAAAAAAGGCATCTTCCAGATCAGCACCGAGATGGGCGAGTTAGCCAAAAAGGCCCGAGAGGGCAAACTGAGCCCGGCCGAGATGTCGGGCGCCAGCTTCACCATTTCGAGCTTGGGCGGTATTGGCGGGCGTTACTTCACCCCCATCATCAACGCGCCAGAGGTGGCCATTTTGGGCGTGTGCCGCTCCACTATGGAGCCGGTCTGGAACGGCGAAAAATTCAAACCACGTCTGATGCTACCCCTGTCCCTCACCTGGGACCACCGCGTGATCGACGGCGCATCTGCAGCACGTTTTAACGTTTACCTGGGCCAGATACTGGGCGACTTGCGCCGGGTATTGCTCTAGACGCCTTGATTAGGAAAACACATGGCAATCGTAGAAATCAAGGTTCCGGATATTGGTGACTTCGACGAAGTCACCGTCATCGAGTTGTTGGTCAAGCCGGGCGACACCATCAAGGTCGAGCAGAGCCTGATCACCGTGGAGAGCGACAAGGCATCGATGGAGATACCGTCCTCGCAGGCGGGTGTGGTCAAGCAAGTCAAGGTCAAGCTGGGTGACAAGGTCAAACAAGGCTCCGTGGTGCTGGAGTTGGAAGGCGACGCTGTGGTTGCCGCCCCAAGCGCCTTCGTTGCCTCTGTCTCGCCCCCTGCCGAAAATTTAGTGCCAAATCAGCCTCTGGCCCTCGCAAAACCTGCGCAAGCAGCTATTAAAACAATAGCAATTGCATCGCCTGCAGCCAGCACCTTTGCCGGCACCGCCGACCTCGATTGCGACCTGCTGGTGCTGGGCGGCGGGCCCGGCGGCTACTCGGCCGCCTTTCGTGCTGCTGATTTGGGCCTCAAAGTGATTTTGGTAGAGCGCTACGCGACCCTGGGTGGTGTGTGCCTGAACGTGGGCTGTATCCCCAGCAAAGCCCTCTTGCATGTGGCTGCCGTGATGGACGAGGTAAGCCACCTCGCTGCCCTGGGCGTGGACTACGGCAGCATGACGCTGGACATCGACAAACTGCGTGGCCATAAAGAAAAGGTCATCGGCAAACTCACCGGCGGCCTGGCCGCCATGGCCAAGATGCGCAAGGTCACCACCGTGCGCGGCTACGGCGCGTTCGTCGGCGCCAACCACCTAGAGGTGGAAGAAACCACCGGCACCGCGCAAGAAAAAACCGGCACCAAGAAGGTGGTCGCGTTTAAAAAGGCCATCATTGCGGCGGGTTCGCAGGCCGTGCGCTTGCCGTTCATGCCCGAAGATCCTCGCGTGGTGGACAGCACCGGCGCCCTGGAGTTGAAAGACGTGCCAAAACGCATGCTCGTCCTAGGCGGCGGCATCATCGGCTTAGAGATGGGCACCGTCTACAGCACCCTGGGCTCGCGCTTGGACGTGGTGGAAATGTTAGACGGCCTGATGCAAGGCGCTGACCGCGACCTGGTCAAGATATGGCAGAAGATGAACGCCCCGCGCTTTGACAACATCATGCTGGGGACCAAGACGGTCGGCGCCAAGGCCACACCCGAGGGCATTGAGGTGACGTTTGCAGCAGTAGAGGAGGGCGAGGCAGGAGGCAACACAAGCGTTGCGGCGCCTCTTCCGCAAACCTACGACCTGGTACTGCAAGCCGTCGGCCGCACCCCCAACGGCAAGAAGATCGCCGCCGAAAAAGCGGGTGTGGCCGTGACGGACCGTGGCTTCATCAACGTCGACATCCAGATGCGCACCAACGTGTCCCACATCTTCGCCATCGGCGACATCGTCGGCCAGCCCATGCTGGCGCACAAAGCGGTGCACGAGGCGCATGTGGCAGCAGAAGTAATTGCCGGTGAACTGCAAGGCAACAAAGAGCTGGCCGCCGCGGCATTCAACGCCCGCGTCATCCCCAGCGTGGCCTACACCGACCCCGAAGTGGCCTGGGTTGGCCTCACCGAAGACCAAGCCAAAGCGCAAGGCATCAAGGTCAAGAAGGGCCTGTTCCCCTGGACCGCATCAGGTCGCGCTATTGCCAATGGCCGCGACGAAGGCGTCACCAAACTGTTATTCGACGACAGCCCTGAAGCCCACGGCCACGGCAAAATCCTGGGCGGCGGCATGGTCGGCACGCATGCGGGCGACATGATTGGTGAGATTGCACTGGCGATTGAGATGGGTGCCGATGCGGTGGACATCGGTAAGACGATTCACCCGCATCCCACGCTGGGTGAGAGCATTGGCATGGCGGCGGAGATTGCGCATGGCAGTTGCACGGATGTGCCGCCTGCGCGGAAGTAAGCCAACTTTGAGCGATGCCCTTTTATTGCACCTACCCACGCCAAAATTCTCATAAACCGTTGGTCGACGGCAGCAAGCCAGAAGGCACGTGCAGCTCCGTTTCAGGCAACATAGCAGCGACCTCAGGCTCGGGCTTCAATCGCCCGTTGTCAACCCAAACTGGCCCATTCATTCCATCTCACCTCTTGCTGCTTGTGGTTTCCGTTTTCAGCCCAAGATAGACAGAATGATCCCTTTTTCAGTCCTCGACCTCTCTCCCATCGTGCAAGGTGGCGACGCCGCACAATCGTTTCGCAACACCCTAGATTTGGCGCAACATGCCGAACGGTGGGGCTATCAGCGTTACTGGCTGGCGGAACACCACGGCATGCCCGGTATTGCCAGCGCCGCCACATCCATCTTGATTGCCCACGTGGCGGGCGGTACCAGTCGCATCCGGGTGGGTGCAGGGGGCATCATGTTGCCTAATCACTCACCGCTGGTGATTGCCGAACAGTTCGGCACGTTAGAGTCACTCTACCCTGGCCGCATCGACCTCGGTCTGGGCCGTGCACCGGGTTCTGACCAAGTCACAGCCCGGGCCCTGCGCCGCAACCTGGACTCGGATGCCGACGAGTTCCCGCAAGACGTGGTCGAGCTGATGGACTACTTCTCACCCAACTCCAAGAACCCGGTGCGCGCCGTGCCCGGCCACGGGTTGAACGTGCCGATCTGGATTCTGGGCTCCAGCCTGTTTGGGGCCCAACTGGCGGCTCTACTTGGCTTGCCCTACGCCTTTGCATCGCATTTTGCGCCCCAGCAAATGGTGCAGGCCATTGCGTTGTACCGGGCAAACTTCAAGCCCTCAGTGCACCTTGCCAAACCGCATGTCATGCTGGGATTCAACGTGTTTGCCGCCGACAGCGACGAAGAGGCGGCTTTTCGCGCCACGTCCATGCAACAAGCGTTTGTTAACCTGCGCAGCGGTCGCCCCGCAGCGCTGCCGCCACCCGTGGAAAATTACCCCAACCTCGTGGGGCCAGCAGAGCGGGCTTTACTAGACAGTGTTCTATCCTGCTCCGCCATTGGCACGCCCGGAAAAGTGCGCGACGGGGTAAAAGCCTTCATCGACCGCACGGGTGCGGACGAGTTGATGATCACCTCCGCCATTTACGACCACGCGCAGCGCAAACGGTCTTATGAAATCGCCTCTGGCGTTTTCTCCGACTGAGGCGAAGCCAAATTAGCATTGAAAGGCCCCCACGTTGGGCGAGAGTATGGCGACCAAAAAGTTTCCCAATACCCCCCAGCACCCCGAACGGGTTTGCTGGGGCTGTGACGAGTTTTGTTCGGCCCACGACATGCGCTGCGGCAATGGTTCAGACCGCACCCCGCACCCGGTAGCCACCGTGCTGGCCGTATGCACCGGTGAAGTTGTGCCCTTTGCGCGCGGCAGCCGCAGCAGCGGTATCCACAAGACGCCCAGGCAGGGCCGCGTGCGTGTCACCGCGCTGGGCCTGGATGGTGACGCACAAGGCGACCTTCGCGTGCATGGCGGACTGGAAAAGGCCGTGCACCACTACCAGTGAGTAAGGCTCTCGTTTCGTCGCGTCTATCACTGATGCCGCAGTATTTCTCCAAGATGCTGCGGGAGAGTGACAAACGCGACATCCGCATCGTTGAAACGCAGCGCCTTCAGCACTACGGGGTGCAGTTGCGCATCAGTCGCTTGATTGATTCCGGGGCAGGGGGTTTAGGTCGGATGGCGCGCCAAGTGCGTCCGTCGGCGGTAACAGAAAACGACGCGCCTTGCTCTGGCCAGACTGCGAGCGTTGCGGTGGCGATTTCTTGGTGTACATCCAGATTGACAATGCGTGCTTGCGCACCATTACCACGATCGGCGGGCTTCGCTATGCTGATGACGGTGCGGTAATCCGCAGTGAAATAGGGCTCTGTCAGCGCAGCGCGAAGCAAGGTTCGGCGTAGTCCCAAAAAGCCCGGCCGTGCCAGCCCTTCGCCCATTCGGTAGTCATGCACCAGCCCGTCAAAGATGGGGTCGACATTCGGGTCGTAGGAAATTTCCCACACCTCCGGTATGTCATTAAAAACCACGATGAAGCTGTTGCGGGGCGTCGCATCAACGATAAGGTGGACGGTTCCTAATCGCTTTCTATCGTGATCAGCAAGCGCGTAGTGACGGACAGGGTTCACCTGGTCGTCAAAAAGTGTAAGGGACTGCTGGGCGGAGTCGAGCGCGAGAATCCAATGATGGTCCGCTGACATGGCGGTGTGGCGCACATCCGCATCAAAACACCACGGCGGCGACAACGAAGCGGCCTGCGCGAGGCAGGCCGTAAGAAGTGCCACTGCACCGGCCATCGGCAGGCGGGCAGTGAACAAGGTTTTACCCAATCAGGACTTCAGGATCAATTCAATCGCTGCCTTCAGGTCTGCGTCGTTGATCTTGTCAGGTGGATTGGGTGACATGGGGATGGGGCCATACACACCAGCCCCCCCCTTGCGAACCTTTTCCATCAACTTGGCAACCACGTCTTGCCCTTTGTATTTGATTGCAATGTCCTTGAAGGCTGGGCCCACGATTTTCTTGTCTTTGGCGTGGCAGTTCATGCAGCCGGCTTTGGTCATGGCATCGTCCACGGGGCCGGCCTGCGCACCAAATGCCAGCAGCGCGGTGAATGCAAGAAGAGTAGTTTTTATTGAAGTTTCTCCTAAATTAATACACGTCGTTCTGGGTGTTGTACACGTTGAAGTGACCCGTCGGCGTGATGATGCGTGGATCCTTGATCACTGCCTTGAGCTTCAACGTCTTGTCATCTACAACCACCAGAGCCGACTGCTTGTCCTTCGCCGACCAGACGGCAAACCACACTTCATCGCCAGCCTTGTTGAATTCAGGCTGCACCACACGTTGAGCACCGCCATCGGCCGGCAGGCCTGCCCATTCGGCAATAGGCAACACCTGATAACCCTTGTCTAGGTGGTTGATGTCAAATACCGCGACCGATTGCGCCAGCTTGGGATCCGGATTCAGCGGCGTATCCGAATACAGGTGATTCGATTTTGGGTGGCTCTTGATAAACAGAGCGCCGCCACCTTGGCCGTGGAGAGTTTCTACCACCTTGAATGCATAAGCCTTGTGTTTCACAGGGTCAGTACCAATCAAGGAAATGGAGTCATCACCCAGGTGACCCGTTGCCCACACCGGGCCGAACTTTGGGTGAATAAAGTTAGCACCACGACCGGGGTGAGGTGTCTTTCCCACTTCAATAATCGCAGCGACTTTGTCTTCCTTGGAGTCGATTACGCCAATCTTGTTGCTGTTGTTGGCAGCCACCATGAAGTAACGTTGGGTCGAGTCCCAGCCACCGTCATGCAAGAAGCGGGCCGAACCGAGCTCGGTGGTTTTCAGCGAATTTAGGTCGGAGTAGTCGACCATCAACGTTTTGCCAGTTTCCTTGACGTTGACGATGAACTCCGGCTTGAAGTGCGATGCCACGATGGAGGCCACGCGCGGCTCGGGGTGGTATTCCTGCTTATCGACCGTCATGCCGCGAGTGGACACAATTTTGAGCGGCTCTAAAGTGTCGCCATTCATGATGACGAACTGGGGTGGCCAGTAGTCACCGGCGATCACCAGTTTGTCGGTGAAGTCACCCGCTTTGCCTTTGTACTTGGAGGATTCAATCGAGCGGGCTTCCAGGCCGACACGCACTTCAGCCACGTTGTCGGGCTTGGGCATCCACAGGTCGATCATGTTCACACGGCCATCGCGGCCGATAACAAACAGGTAGCGTCCGGAGGCAGATGTGCGCGAAATGTGCACCGCATAACCGGTTTTGATGATATTGATGATCTGCTTGGTGTCCCCATCAATCAACGCTACTTCACCGGTGTCACGCAATGTGGTCGAGAAGATGTTGCCGATATTGAAATTGTTCATCTTCTTGGTGGGACGGTCCTTGGGGGCCACGGTGACTTTCCAAGTGCCCTTCATGTCGGCCATGCCCCACTCGGGGGGCTGTGGTGGCTCGTGCTGAATGTAACGCGCCATCAGGTCAACCTGCGCTTCAGTCAGTTCACCCGATGTTTGCCAGTTGGGCATACCGGCGGGAGAGCCATACGCGATAAACACCTTGAGATAGTCTGTGCCCTTAGCCAACGTAATATCGGGCGTCAGCGGCTTGCCCGTGGCGCCTTTGCGCAACACACCATGGCAACCGGCGCAGCGTTCGAAATAAATTTTGCGCGCGGCATCAAATTCGGCCATCGTCATGGCGGGCGCTTTGGGGTTGGTGCTTTGCACCATGGGTTCATTCTCTAGGGGGGACGATCCGGCGTGGTAGTTCTTTTCACTGGCGCTAATGCCTTTCTTGTCTTGCGCAAACGCTGTCATGGCCAAGGCCGAAAGCGCGAACGCCGCGATGCGCGACAACTTGCGATTTTTCATGAATTTTCCCTTGTGTTGCCAGAACCCTGATTCAACGCGCCCGAATGGCTGGTGATGTCCGCGGTGGGTTGTGGCGTTGCAATTCCAACGGACGGAGCCATGGTCAGGCAAAGTGATTTTGCAAACATTAACCTAGATCAAGCTTTAAGGCGATTGCCAACCTGTACCAAGGGTTTCCACCAAATAATCGCACCGATGCTTTGCTAAAGATTAAACATGACGTACATCAAAAATTCTTCACCTACTGTGCCTACTGCAATCGCTTTTCTAGTGGCTGCCGGGTGCTTCAGCATGGGGCATGCGCAGACACCCGTGGCAACTTTGCGCCAGGTCGTTATCAGCGCGGCGCGATACGAGCAGGGTAAAGATGAAATCCCAATGACCATGGATGTGGTGACTGCCCAGGAACTCGAAGACAAGCAGATCGGGGATATCAAAGGCCTGGTCGCTGATTTGCCCAATGTGTCTGTCAAGCATGCCCCGGCGCGGTTTCGGATTGCGGGGCAACCCAGCAGCATCGGGCGCGATGGCAACAGTGGATTCAATATTCGCGGCTTGGGCGGCAACCGCGTGCTGATGCTAGTAGACGGAATCCGCCTGCCACGCAGCTATACCAATGGCAATTCATCATTCGGTCGGGATACCCTCTCGCTGGATCTGCTTAAGCGCGTTGAAATCATTCGAGGTCCTAGCTCCGTGCTGTACGGCTCAGACGGTATCGCAGGGTTGGTTAATTTCATCACTTATGAACCATCTGACTTTCTTGCCGACGACGCTGGCAAAGCCAAAGCCTTTGGCGGAAAATATTCTCTGGGTTGGAGCGGTGCAGATCAAGGCGCCACCGGCGCGGTGACGCTCGCGGGGCGAGCCAGCGACTCCTTGGAGTGGCTGGTGACTGCGACCGCCGGTACTGCGCAGGCATTGGACAACATGGGTGCCAATGACGCGTCCAGCGCGAACCGTACGCGTCCGAATCCGCAATCGGACCGTGCGGACTCGTTACTGGCCAAGCTGGTTTTTCGTCCTGACGCTTCCCAAAAGCATGTACTTTCTCTGGAGCATGTGGACAAGAGTTCCAGCGTGAATTTGTTGTCCAGTCAGGGTACTACGGTGCGACTCATCAACCCGGTCGTGACCGCAGCTGTGATTTCTCAGGAGAGCGGAAATCAGAGCCAGATACGGGATCGCATGAGCTGGGATGCCAACTACCAGCTCAATCAAGCCTGGGCGGACCGCTTGCAGACTGTGCTCAGTGCGCAAAACGCCGACTCCAAAGACAATGGAAGCACTTTCGTTGCTGTAACTCCCACCGTGGCGCGATTGCGTAACACGACCTACAGCGAACAAGGCTGGCAGGGTGCGATCAAGGCGGAGAAGACACGACGGATCAATGATGACTGGTCGCAGAAACTGTCCTACGGTCTGGACCATGCGCAAACAGACATCACCTCCTGGTTTGGCGGTGCAGACACCCCGGCTAACCGATTCTCGCTTCCCTTCGCTGCGAAGAAGTATTTCCCGGATTCCCGTGACACCACGGATGCTGCTTTCCTGCAATCTGAAATTGAAAATGATCGCTGGATCGTGACCCCCGGCATTCGGTGGGAACAATTCGCCATAGACGTAACAAGCCAGGATGGTTATGGCCAGAAGGCAACATCATTGTCTGGCTCGCAGTGGACGCCAAAACTCGGTGCCATCTACAAACTGCAGGACGATGTGAATGTGTATGTCAACTTTGCGACCGGCTTTCGTGCGCCCAATGCAACCCAACTTAATGGCTTTTCGGAGGCGACTACAGGTGGCTATGCCACTTACTTGTCCAATCCCGATCTGAAGTCAGAAACCAGTACGAACATTGAATTGGGCTTACGCGCCCGCGTAGGGCGCATGTCTTTGAATGCAGCCGTTTTCAATGGCGACTACAGCCAATTGATTGTTGACAAGAAATTACTGTCTGGAAACCCGGCCAGTTGTGGTGCGGCGCCAGGTTGCGTATACCAATCCGTTAACGTGGACAACGCAACGATCTGGGGTGGTGAATTGGGCGGCGCCGTGGATTGGGGTTACTGGGCCGGCGGTCGCTGGAATACGCCCTTTGCCTATGGGCAGGCGCGTGGCCGGGACAACGGCACGGGCAAGCCACTCAATTCGATCGATCCGGCCATGGCAACCATGGGCTTGGGCTACACCACGGGGGCTTGGTCTGGCCGCGTAGACCTTCAATACCACGCCGCTAAGAATGCGGCTGACGTGGACCCCAGCGCAGGACTCAGTAGTGGAACGCAATACGCCGACATGCCCGAAGCCACCACGATGGATGTATCGGCACAGTGGCGGGTTCGGAAAACGGTGCGGATCAATGCCAGTATTGTTAATCTGACCGATCGCAAGTACTGGTTGTGGTCGGATGTACAGGGGCTGACCAGTGCCAGTGCTGCGACTTTGATTGATGCCTACACCCAGCCGGGGCGCCACGCTAACATCGCTTTAGTGGTGAATTTCTAGCGTGTCAAGACGTCATGACCGCGTCCAGCCGAGCTTGTGCAGGGCTGCAGTCATCCAAGGTGCGGCTCACCCATTGGGGCTTTGATGTCTGGGCTGTCCGCAATAAAAGAATCTATTGTCAGTGTTTCGTACGTTATGCCGCAGGCGCTTTGACAGCATCATCGCCAACGACTGCGACAAGTGCGTGGTCAAGCCGTACCCCGCTGGGCGAAAGCATCGGCATTGCGGCAGAAGTGGCACATGGCAGTTGTACGGATGTCATCGCTTGGTCGAGGGCGAAAATTGTCAATGTGGTCGCTAAATATACTAGCCCTGCAAGACAAAATACAGGCTATGAAAAAATTGAAATTACTGAGTGTCGGCGCTGTCCACCGCAGGTGCGCACATCATTCGTGTGCTCAGAAAGCTGGGGATTGACCGCTACGATCTAACCACACGCCTGCACATCTTCCCCAACAGCGAAGACGCCCTAGCAGCGCTCGCCAAGGGTAAAGGCAAGGGCTTGCGGCGCAATTCAACAGCAAGCCGATTGGGGCCGATGCTGCGCCGCTACGCGTGGCGATCGGCTTTGAAGTCTGACGGGAGATCAAGGTCAAAAAAAGGCCTGTTTCCTTCAGCGACACCCGGCTGCGCTATTGCTAACGGCAGCTGCACGGATGTGCCGCCTCAGAGGAAGTAAAACGCTGTTACTTCGGCGGCACGACCACAATGGTGCTGCCACCGGTTCCGGTTTTGCCTTTTGCGCCGGTGGCTCCCGTATTACCGGTTGCACCCGTGGCTCCGGTATAGCCCGTGTCTCCCGTACTACCTGTGTTGCCAGTGTTGCCTTGGTTTCCCGTATTGCCCTTGATGCCAGTGGCACCGGTTTCACCGGTATAGCCCGTGTTACCTTGGTTGCCCGTTTGGCCGGTGGCGCCGGTGTAACCTGTATTGCCGGTGTTGCCTTGTGCGCCTTGCGGACCGGCGGGGCCTGTGCATGCGCCCAGCCCCATGATTGAGACCAAAGCGATGGCTGTCATTGCTAATTTCATAACGATTCCTCTAGGGTTGTAAACGGCCACAACTGACCGATATTTGTAATATCGTTGGTATCACCTTTCGGGTCTGTTCGCTATCGCACGTTCAGGCGTTAGCGTGGCCTTTGGCACCCAAAGACTTGCCCTTGGTACGTGTGGCCTAAAAAAAGCGACCGAGACCATCCCTTGCGCTAACGCAAGTAGGGGCTGCGCATGCAGTGTTACAAGACACCTAACGGATGCATCGTGCATGCGACTGAACCAAGAGGGCCACCATGAAAAAACTTATTTTTGCCGGTGCGGTACTGGCCAGTCTGCTGGCTTGTGGTGCGGTGTGGGCGGATGCCGAGTGCAACGTGCCCGTGGCCAGTTGGCAACCGCGCGACGCTTTGCGCCAGCAGTTGGAGCAGCAGGGTTTGCAGGTGCAGCGCATCAAGGTGGACGATGGCTGCTACGAGGTGCGCGGTGTTGATGCGCAGGGCAACCGCTTCAAAGCCAAATACGCGCCTGATTCCCTGAAGGTTCTCACAATGGAAACCAAAGACGACGAGCACGGTGAACGGCGCCGCGAGCGTAAACAAGGCTCTTGATGAAAGTCTTCGCGTTAAGCGGGCCTTAATCTGGCAAAAGCACACTATACCCACACGCATTTTCTAAGGAACGGATGATGAAAAAATTGACTTCTGCGCTCTGCCTGGCAGGCGTTTTGGCATTGCCTGGTTTGGTGCAGGCGCGCCCTGTGACTTTGACGACTCAATTGCAAAGCTACTCTGGCAACGGTGCCTATCTGGCCATTTATGTGACCGATGCCGCAGGGCAATACAAAAAAACGCTTTGGGTGGCGGGTAAAAAGACCAAGTACTACAAACATCTGCGCGACTGGGCGCGCGGCAGTGGCATGAAAGCCAGTGAGTTTGACGGCGTGAGCGGCGCCAGCGTGGGCAATGGCCGCAGTTTGAAGGTTACAGTGGAACTGGCCGATGCGTTGATTGATGCGGGCTACGAGATTCGTGTGGACACGGCCGTTGAAGATGAGCGCGACAACCCTTCGGAGGTGCGCGTGCCATTGACCACAAAAGACAAGAGCAAGCCAGTCGCTGGGCGCGGCTATGTCAAATCCTTCACGTACGACATGTAATCGGTTTGCGTAGACTGCATTCTTTTTTGGGGCTGCTGGTCGCCGTACTGGCAGTGGTGCTAGCCATCAGCGGCGCCATTTTGTCGCTCGACCCGGCGCTGGAGCGATGGGGTAGCACCATCCCCGCCAATGGCCAGATTACTGTTGCGACGCTGGCCGGTCGCGTGGCGCAGCATTACCCGGGAGTGGAGCAGATTCAGCGCTCCCCGTCGGGCTCCGTCATCGTGTACTACAACCGGGATGGGCAGACCGGGGTAGACCGTGTTGACCCGCAAACGGGGCAGAGCATTGCGCCCTACGCCGTTTCGCCATTCTCACGCTGGATGAAAGATTTGCACCGCTCTTGGTTGCTCGACACTCCGGGGCGGGTAGCCTCGGGCTTGATTGCGCTGGCCATGCTGGTGCTGACGGTGTCGGGTGCCATGCTGATGGTTCGACGTGTGGGCGGTTGGCGGCACCTTGCCGACCCTCTGCGTGGCAATTTTGTACAACGCTGGCACACCCAAGTGGCACGGGTGGTGGTGCTGGGATTGCTGCTGTCGGCCCTTACAGGCATGTATATGTCGGCGGCCACCTTTACCTTGGTCCCCGATGGCATGCAGGACGAGCCGGATTTCCCGACTAGCGTGGCGGGCGGGCCAGTCGCACCGGTTACCGCATTGCCTGCACTCGTTGCCACAGATTTGAACCACCTGCACGAACTGGTTTACCCCAGCCCGGCTAACCCTGCAGGTGTTTATTCGCTGTCCACCGACCAGGGCGAGGGCTACGTCGACCCCAGCAGCGGCGCACTGCTGGCGTACCAGCCGTATGGTGGTTTTCGGCAAACCTACGAGCTGATCTACAAACTCCACACCGGCGAAGGACTCTGGTGGTTGGGGCTGTTGTTGGGTGTGTGTGCGTTGGGCGTACCCTTGCTGAGTGCCACAGGTGCCTTGACGTGGTGGCAGCGACGCCAGTCGATGCCGCGCATGGTGGGCAACAGCGCGGCCTATTCGGCGGACACCGTTATTTTGGTCGGCAGCGAAAACAACAGCACCTGGGGTTTCGCCAGCACGCTGCATGAGGCCCTGCACAAAGCCGGCCTGCGTGTACACACAGCGGCGATGAACCAGTTGGCTACCGAATACCCCAAAGCCGAGCGCCTGTTCATCCTCACGGCAACCTATGGCGATGGCGATGCGCCCAGCTCGGCCAACCAGTTTCTGGCGCGGTTGGGCAAAGTCAAAGTTCCACCCCAAACGGGATTTGTCGTACTGGGATTTGGTGACCGACAGTTTCCTCAGTTTTGCAAGTTCGCCTTTGATGTGGAAGCGGCCCTGATCGCGCGGGGGTGGCGCCGACTGCTGGAGATTGACACCATCGACCGGCAATCCGGGCAAGCCTTTACGCGCTGGGGCAACGCCGTGGGGCAGTTGATTGGCCACGCGTTGAACCTGGTGCACACACCCAAGCGGCCCCGCACCGATGCTTTTACATTGGTCGAGCGGGCCGATTATGGCGAAGCTGTGCAGGCGCCAACCAGCATTTTGCGGTTTGCGGCAGTGCCGCTGCAGGGACTTAAAGGCCGCGTGATGGGGCTGTTCGGTGGCCATGGGCTGCCGCATTTTGAAGTCGGTGATCTGCTGGGGGTTGTGCCGCCTGGCAGCGCCATTCCCAGGTTTTATTCACTGGCCAGCCAATCAGGTGATGGGTTCTTGGAGATTTGCGTGCGCAAGCTGGAAGGAGGCCTGTGCTCGGAGTTTCTGCATGGCCTGCAGCTAGGCGACCAAATGGGCGCCTTCATTCAGTTACATCCCGATTTTCGGCCTGTTGTTGGCAAGGCGCCCGTGATACTGATTGGATCGGGCACGGGAATAGGCCCATTGGCCGGGTTCATTCGCAACAACACGGGCAAACACCCGATGTTTCTGTATTGGGGCGGGCGCGACCCGGCATCTGATTTTTTATATAAGCCCGAATTGGACGCGTATCTGGCCGATGGCCGCCTGACGGGCTTGCATGCCGCTTTTTCGCGCGTTGAAAATGGCGCCTATGTGCAAGACCGCGTTCTGGCTGATGCCACGCAACTACGCCAACTGCTGGATCAGGGTGGCCAGGTGCTGGTGTGCGGTAGCCGAGCCATGGCAAAAAGTATTGCGCAGGCGTTGGATGCAATCCTGGTTCCTTTGAACCTCAGTGTGACAACCCTCAAAGCACAAGGGCGTTACCGTGAAGATGTCTTCTGAATTGCAGCGCCATGCCTTGAACGGGGAAACCATGGGCACCCGGTACAGCGCCGTATTTTTTGCGCCTGCTGGCATCGACCTTGGCGCCATCGGTACTGCTTTGTTTATGGCCGTCGATCAGGTAGATCAACAAATGTCGACCTGGAAACCCGATTCTGACCTGAATCGTCTCAACGCGGCGCCAGCCCACCAGTGGCATGCCGTACCAGCGGAGTTATTGACCGTATTGGATGCTGCCATGCGCGTCGGCATTGAATCTCGGGGCGCGTTTGATATTGGTGTGGGTGAGCTCGTCAATGCCTGGGGCTTTGGTCCGAGCGGGCGCGAGCCCAATGCGCAGCAAATTCGCGCGCTGGGGCAGCGTGCGTACCGCTCCGCCAGCGCGGTGCTGGAAATCGATCTGGCCCAGCAATGCGTGCGTAAGAATGAACCCATTGCGCTGGACTTGTCGGGTATCGCCAAAGGTTATGGCGTGGATGCGCTCGCCCGCTGTCTCGACCGCTTTGGCATCACCCGTTACCTGGTTGGCATCGACGGAGAGATGCGCGCCAAAGGCGCCAAACCAGATGGACAGGCCTGGGCCGTCGCCATTGAAAGACCCGTGCGCTATGTGCGTGAAATGATGGGTGTGATGGAGCTGGTCGATGCGGCCATTGCCACGTCGGGCGACTACCGCCATTGGGTCGAAGTAGCGGGCCAGAACTTTGCCCACACTATGGACATGGGGAGCGGGCGACCCGTAGACAACAGCCTCGCGTCGGTCACGGTGGTGATGCCGACATGCATGCTTGCCGACGCTTGGGCCACCGCACTGCTGGTCATGGGCGCGCCAGCAGCGACGAATCTGGTGCAGCAGCGGGGCATGACCGCCTTGCTGGTGTCACGGGTGGGAGATGCCTTTGAAGAAATATCCATCGTGGATGGGCAGCTTCAACCGTAAAGCCGGTTGCCTTGGTGCAATTTGGTAAGCCCAATAGATGCTGTAAACGCTGCGCATTAAGCAAAGTCACTGAGTTCGGAAAAAACGCACATTTTCATTCTGAGAAGCGGGCACGTTGGTGAATGCGTTGCGGTCTTTTCTGTAAGTATGTGCGGCTGCACACGAAAGGTTTCGGGTCTTCATGGCATCATCAACTGTGGAACCCGTCTTGAACTACAACCGCATTGGAAACGTTATGAACCTGCACCTCAGCCTTACCCCATTGATCTCGCTATTGGCGGGTATTCTGATCTTGGTCATGCCACGCTTGTTGAACACAATCGTTGCTGTCTACCTGATAGCGATCGGGTTGATTGGAATTTTTGGCGCCGGCGCCTTGCGCCTGAACTAATGTGTGTGCCACACCGGGCCCCATGCTGGAACGCCGACAAAGATCGCCACCGGGTTCATCTTTTTGTTCTGCTGGCACTGGCTTGCGCTACCTGAGGTTCAACTTCACACTGTGATTGCGGATTGTTATATTCGTATTAAGGTGATGGCAACGTAGAAATGACAGGTGGTAATGCATGGATCTTTCCGGTATCTCTTTAACTGAGACCGATGGGCAGGTTTTTTTATGCTGCGAGCCCGTGACCGGGCGTGGCGCGGTTGATGTGGCCATGCTGCTGACCTTGATAGACCAGTCTGGTTTCTCTGAGTGCTTGCGAATGGTTGAGGCCATCACCCGCGCTGCGAACAGTTGCAATACCTCGGGAGAACCCTTTGTGGTTCAGGTGGCCGAGCGACGCGACGCTGAAATTCAGGTGCAGATTGCAGCCGATGAAATGAGTGCCCAGCTTAGCCTTGTACCGCCGCATGGCGGCAAACCCGTCACCGTCGAGAATGTCCAAAAAACACTTGCGCAAGCGGGTGTGGCCTTTGGTATCGATCAGGCCGCCGTGGTTCAGCTCTGTGCGCTGGGGCGGTGTACGCAGGTTTGCATCGCACAGGGTGCGCTGGCGCAGAACGGGCAGAATACTGTCTTTGAATCTCTGGTACCCCAAACAACGGATCGTGCACCCAAAGTGGGTGCCGACGGTTTGATCGATTACCGTGAGCACGGGGGTATTGTCGTTGTCGGCCCTGGCCAGCCCCTGATGCGCCGTACGCCCCCCACGCCGGGTGTGGCGGGGCATACGGTTATAGGGCGGGAGTTGCCACCCCAAGAGGGGGTTATGGAGGTTTTCGCCACCGAACTGCCCGGTACACAGGTCGCCAGCGACAACCCGGACTTGCTGCTGGCAGCCGTCGCTGGTCAGCCGGTGTTGGTTAAACATGGGGTGATGGTGGAGGCCATTTTCAAACTGACTGAGGTCAACATGACCACTGGTAACGTCTACTTCGATGGCACCGTGCAGGTTACTGGCGAAGTGTTGCCCGGTATGAAAGTCCAGGCCAGTGGCGACATCATTGTGCGTGGTACCGTGGACGGTGGTTTGTTGGAGGCTGGCGGCAACATCCAGATAGGCGGCGGTGTTATCGCCCACTCCCATCTGAGGGCACAGGGTGCTGTCTCTGCACGATTTGCCGAAAACAGCAGTATCCACGCTGGTACCGTCATTGCGCTGGATGATATGGCCCTGGAATGCGAGCTGCAGTCACTCAACCAGATCATTATTGGTGCCAAGGTGCCGCAGCGGGGTCGGTTGGTGGGTGGGTCTGCCACCGCCATGATGCTGTTGCAGGTGCCCTTGCTGGGTTCTAGCAAAGGCGGAATTACCCGGGTCAAGGTGGGAGCCAATCCAGAGTTGGAGTTGCAGTTGCAAGAGTTATCGCTTCGCCTGGAAAAAGAAAAAGCTGTTGAGGAAAATCTCGAAAAATTGATCAAGCAGATCGGTGCCACAGGCGACCCCAAAGGCATACTGGAACGTGTCAAGGCCACTTGGCGCCAAGCGTTGCAGGTGTGGTCACAGTCGCTGGCCGAATACCACGAGCTAGAAGCCCAACTGGCGCTCACGCTTATGGCTAAGGTCGAGGTTGGCGCGGGTGTTTCGGGGGCGGTGGACTTGGCCTTTGGCCGTAAAACGTTTCATTTGCAAACCGAGTTTGGCGAAGGCGTTTTCTCCGCGAGCGCTGAAAGTGGTGTGGTGTTTACCAACACGTTCGGTAGACGGAGCTTTTTAGATGAACGCTGAAAGCGGAAAACGTTGTGGCGTACTTCTGTGCTGTCGCCAAAGACTTGTACCGGCACGGCACGAACGCTTTCAAGTTAGCGCAGGGGCATTTTGAGTGCGTATTTTTTAGCGTTCTGAATGGCGCTAAGATGGTTCGCCTATGAACGCTGAACTTCAAAAATCAATGGAAGTTCTGACCGGCTCTGCGACGGAAACTCTGACACGTGCAAATTTGCCGGGGGAGGCACAGTCGCCGCTAGAATGGATCCGTCCATAGCGGGCACGTGGAGGGATCGTGAGCTTTTTGAACCAGTTGAAATCGCAAGCCGTCGCAGCGCAAAGTCGTCAGGTGTCAGATTTACAAAACCTGGACGCCAACACCGAACAGACCGAATTGGCCTGCCAGACGGTGTGGTACTACATGCAAGACTTGGCCAAGCAACTCAGCTTGATTGGCCCTGTCGGGGCCAAGTTCTCGCTGGATGGCAGGACGGCATGGCCCGATATGAAGTTGGTAGATTTTCGGGCCGACTCACGCAAGAAAATGCTGCGTGACCGAGAGGTTTTTGACACCATCACCATGGGTTGGGACATCGTTCCCCAAGTGGGCGTGCCAGGTCCGGCGGTGCTCAGCGTCAACTTTTCTCCCGAATTGGAGCGCATCGAAAAGCGGCTGACCTTCGGACACATTGCCTACGAACGCAAGGACCAGCGCCACCCCGAGAAGAACACCCTGCAAGCGATCCGGTTTGAATACACCACCAAGGCACGCGGGAATTTGATGGTGACCGCCGACCACGACAAACGGGTACTTGTTTTTCGCCTGGCCAACGTCGATGGATTCGATATCAGCACCACCACTTGGCCGGTCGACAACGTAGACCATGACCTGTTGGATGAACTCGCCAAACGCATCGTGGCCCAACCCCACTGGTTTGTATAGGTGCGTGGTGGTGAGCGCTGTTTTGCAGGTTTCGGTGTTTAAGGCCGAAGCCTCAACCGCAACCCATCCTGCAATGACGTTGCCCTTTTGCTAGAACGTTCCCATGCACCTCGTCGCCCAAATTCTTACTGGTCTGGTTTTGTTGATTCATGTCTACATATTTTTGTTGGAGACGGTGCTGTTTCACAGCCGGGGCCGCAAGGTGTTTGGTCTGAGCAAAGAGCATGCCCAAATCATGGCGCCCGCCATGTCCAACCAGGGTTGCTACAACGGCTTTTTGGCTATCGCTTTGGCTTGCGGATTTCTGTTGCCGGATGCGGCCACCGCCCAGGCCTTCACCGTATATGGCCTGGCCTGTGTTGTGATCGCAGGCATTTGGGGTGCGGCCACGGTACAGATTCGGATTTTGTTTGTGCAGACGGTGCCTGCAACGCTGGCGTTACTGGCGCTGTACTTTTCTTAAAGTCGGGGTCATGGTGCTGGTCGACACAGCCGCCCGCCGCGAGCGGGTTAGTGATTGGGCGCGGAGGCTACTGGTTGGTCGACTGCGATGCGCCGAGCGCCGTCAAAGCGACTGGTCCAGTAGGCAATGCCCATGTCTTCAACCCGGACTCCGGCTCCGGCTCTTGGGGAGTGGATGAACTTGCCGCCACCTACATAAATGCCCACGTGGCTAAAGGCACGGCGCATGGTGTTAAAAAACACCAGGTCGCCGGGTTGTAGCTCGGAAGGATCGATCTTTTGCGCTGCTGCAGCTTGTTGCTCAGCTCGGCGTGGCAGCACCAAACCTGCCGTCTGCGCATAAATGGCTTTGACAAAACCACTGCAATCAAAACCGGTTTCAAAGCTGGTGCCGCCCCATTTGTAGGGCACGCCCAAAAATGCCATAGCGTTAATCACCAGTTCAGACGCTTTGGTGCTGACCTTGCCTCCGACTTGCCCAATGCGGGCCATGAGGCCATGCTCGGCCATAAATTTACCCATCTCGTCGGGCTGTGCGGCAGGCGCAGCGTGGCTGGCCGCAACAAAAAGAAGTGAAAAGGCAAATACCGAAAAACGCATCGGCGAAGCTTATCGGCTCCTTTTTGGCGTGTCAAGTCGTTGGCGTGGGTTAAAAAAGACGCGTAAGCCTATGATTTGCAATACAAATTGCCTATTGAGCACGTGATTTTGTACCCTGCGCGGGGGTGTTTCCAAAGCGTGCGGCGATTGGTTATGCTCTTCGAACTCTATTTTGAAAGTGTCCTATGTTGCTCGATTCCGACGCGTCCCAGCTTGTGTTGGTGGACTACCAAGTCCGCTTGATGCCTGTTTTGTTCGACAACCACGCCGCCATCGCCAATGCGGTACGACTGGCGCAAATGGCGGGCGCGCTGCAGGTGCCAGCCTTTGTGACCGAACAAAATCCGTCTAAATTGGGCGCTACCGTGCCTGAACTCCAGATCGCACTGACACCCTTGGTCGCGCGCGTGCTGTCCAAAATGCAGTTCAGCGCGGTCGAAGAGGGCCTGGGCGAGTGGTTGCGTCCGCCGGCCAAACCGCTACAGGGCAACGCCCGCAGCCTGCCCAAGCACCTGCAAAAGCCCGCCGGTGGTGCGCAGCGCGACACCATTGTGCTGGCGGGGTGCGAAGCCCATGTGTGTTTGCTGCAAACCGCGTTAGACCTGTTGGAAGACGAATTTGACGTGTGGGTGGTGACCGATGCCTGCACTTCGCGCACCGAGCGCAACCGTGACGCAGCCTTTGATCGACTGGCCGGTGCTGGCGCGGAGTTGGTGACCACCGAAATGGTCGCCTTTGAATGGCTGCGCAGTGCTGAGCACCCAGCGTTCAAAGAAGTACAAGGTTTTATCAAGTAGGGCCCTCGGCCGGCTGGCCCGTCAGTCCCTTGCAAGCTGGGTGCCCACAATGGGGCGTGCCCATAACCACCCCTGAGGAAGACAAGCCATGGCGCCCACCACCCCGTATGCAGAGTTTTACCGCCGCTCGTTGGATGACCGCACCGGTTTTTGGGCCGAGCAAGCCCAGCTGATCGACTGGGATACGCAGCCGAAGGAGGTGTGTGACGATAGCCAGCCACCATTTGCCCGCTGGTTTGTGGGCGGCACCACCAACCTGTGCCACAACGCCGTAGACCGCCACCTCAAAGACCGTGCTAACCAGCGTGCGCTGATTGCCGTTTCTACCGAAACCAATACCGAGCAGGTCTACAGCTTTGCCCAGTTGCACGCGGAGGTGCAGCGTATGGCGGCTACCTTGCTGGATTTGGGCGTGCAAAAGGGCGATAGGGTGCTGATTTATATGCCCATGGTGGCGGAGGCGGCGTTTGCCATGCTGGCGTGTGCGCGTATTGGTGCTATCCATTCGGTGGTTTTTGGCGGCTTTGCGTCGGGTTCGCTGGCATCGCGTATTGATGATGCGACCCCTAAGGTCATTGTGAGTGCCGATGCCGGTTCGCGCGGTGGCAAGGTGGTGCCCTACAAGCCGCTGCTCGACGAAGCCCTGCGTATTGCCAGCCACCAACCCAGCGCCGTGCTGATGGTAGACCGCCAACTCGCTGCTATGGAAATGCTAGCTGGCCGCGACCACGCTTGGGCGGCCATGCGGCAAAAGCATCTGGAGGCAGTGGTGCCCTGTGTGTGGCTAGAGTCCACCCACCCCAGCTACACGCTCTACACCAGCGGCACTACAGGCAAACCCAAGGGCGTGCAGCGTGACACAGGCGGCTACGCGGTGGCACTGGCGGCCAGCATGAAACACATTTATTGCGGCAACGCGGGCGAGACGTACTTCTCGACCAGTGACATCGGCTGGGTGGTGGGCCACAGCTACATCGTCTACGGGCCTTTGATTGCCGGCATGGCCACCATCTTGTACGAGGGCTTGCCCACACGCCCCGATGGCGGCATCTGGTGGAGTTTGGTCGAAAAATACCAAGTGACAGCGATGTTCAGCTCCCCGACCGCGATTCGGGTGCTCAAAAAACAAGACCCCGCGCTGCTGTCTAAATACGACCTCTCCAGTCTGCGGGCATTGTTTTTGGCCGGTGAGCCGCTGGACGAGCCCACCGCGCAGTGGATTAGCACCAGCTTGGGTAAGCCCATCATCGACAACTACTGGCAGACCGAAACTGGCTGGCCCATTTTGGGTATTGCCAATGGGGTTGAGCACATGGCCAGCAAGTTTGGCAGCCCCGGTGTGCCCATGTACGGCTACAACGTCAAGCTGCTGGACGAGTCCACGGGTGAAGAACTGCTGGGTGCCGGCCAAAAAGGTGTGCTGGCCATAGAGGGGCCCCTGCCACCGGGCTGCATGCAAACCATTTGGGGTGACGACGAGCGGTTTGTCAAAACCTACTGGAAGAGCATCCCCGGCAAGCTGGTCTACAACACCTTTGACTGGGGCGTGCGTGATGCCGATGGTTACTACTTCATCTTGGGGCGAACGGATGATGTCATCAACGTGGCAGGCCACCGATTAGGCACGCGGGAGATTGAAGAAACTATCTCCAGCCACCCCAATATCTCTGAAGTGGCGGTGGTTGGGGTTGCAGACGCCCTCAAGGGTCAGGTTGCAGTGGCGTTTGCGGTGGCCAAAGACGCCAGTGTGTTGGTAGACGATGCTGCCCGCGCTGCTTTGGAGGCTGAGGTCATGGCGGTGGTGGAGCGCTCTATTGGCGCAGTGGGCCGGCCAGCGCGGGTGCGGTTTGTCAGTGTGCTGCCCAAAACCCGTAGCGGCAAGCTGCTTCGCCGTGCGATTCAGGCGGTGTGTGAGGGGCGCGATCCGGGCGATTTGACCACCATGGACGACCCGGCGGCCCTGCAGCAAATTCGCGACCAGGTGGGCGGCGCAGGTTAAGGGTGGCTGAGCGGTGGCGCAGGCGGCGTTGTGAGCGGGTTTGCGCGCGCGAGTTTGATTGTCTGCATGGCGCACGGCACCACCAGGGTCACAAACACGCCGTTGACCAAGCCTTTAACCAGCGCCCACCCTTGCGGCGGCAGCGTTTGCTGCGTGCCCAGCCATTTGAGAGCCTTTTGCTCAGCCAGAAACAGGGCTGCACCCAGCACGGCTACGGCCAACCGTCGCACGGTGGTGTCGGGCATGGCCAAATGGAGATGCTTTTGGTCCCAGCGCAGGCACCAACTGGCAGCCACGAGCCAGCCAGCCAATGTGGGGATGTATTCTGGTGCGTGGCCCCGCCAACTGGCCAATGCCGCGAGGGTGACTGCGGCCACCAGGGCCGTGGCCCACAGCAGGTCGGTTTGCCAGCGCCACTGCCGGTAGCGCACGGCCTCAAATACCACCAGGCTGAGGCCACCCAGTGCGGCGCCGCCCACTACGTCTTCCAAGTCATGCACACCCAGGTAGAGGCGGCTAAGGATCACGGCCACGGCAATCAAGGAGAACAGCACCCAGACCCAGGCGCGGCGCAGTTCCCACGCCAGCCACATCCACAGCACCACTGCCATTTGCGCGTGGCCGCTGGGCAGGCCGTAGCTGGCACCCACCCGGTCGTCTAGCCGAATCTCCAGGGGCGGGCGCGGGTCTTGAATCCAGTCTTTGGCGTAGGCGTTAAGGACCGCGTTGATCACCACCAAAACCATCAGCCGGTAAAAAATGGCACGGTTAAAGGTCCAGTAGCCGATGGACATGAAAAACAGGATGAAGGTGCTGTAGCCCAGCCACGACAGGGCCATGGCCAACTGCGTCAAGGCGGGCGTGCGCAGGGGGAGGACCCAGTCCAGGTTATGCCATAGATCCATTAAATACTATAAATTTGATAGCGGTATAGATAATATCGGCGAGGGCTAGACGTCGATTTTGGTCACATCTATGACCTCGCCACCATCCACCGCCACATCCAGCGCAAACAGGTCCATGGCGGTCTTGGCGACCTGCATGGTGTCAAAGTAGGCGTAGGCGCCCACGCTCAGCGCGCCTAGCAGCGGCACAAACCGGGCCGCGCCTTTGCGGATGACGGTCCGGGTCACGATGACGCCCACCTTTTTGGCCGCCGTTTGCAAGAACTGCATCGACGTCTCGCGCACGATGACCCGCTCACCCACCCGCACTACCACGTCTCTGAACATTTGGGCCGACATGTGTTTAAACAGGCAATACAGCATTTGCTCACGCCCCAGCGACTGGTGTTTGCCGTAGATAGCCGCAATGTCCGACACCATCTGTGCCTGCACCCGCCACACCCCCACCAACTCGGGCACCACGGTGACCCAACCGAGCATGCCCGGTGGCAGTGAGAGCGAGCCTGAGATGACGCTGGCCGAGCGGGAAGCACTGCGGGCCACGCGGTGGGCCCGCTCCTGCGGCTGCGGCAGCGCCCGCTCGCGGCTGGACGGCACCGACAGCACCAAGTCCAAGATCACATCGCTGAGTTGCGGCGGATTGGCAATGCTGGCAGTAGTGCGTTTGCGGGCTTTGGTCATGGTGTCGCGGCTATACGGGCTAAGTAATGTCCACCGTATGAATGCCATAGTGGCCGGCTCGGCGGTCGGCAAAGTAGCGCTCCAGCGTTTCTTTGACGGTGCGAAAGGCGATCTCGTCCCAGGGGATTTCGGCTTCGGTAAACAGCCGGGCCTCAATCGTCTCGCTGCCGGGGTTGAACTGGTCGCTGAGCAGCCTAGCGCGGTAAAACAGGTGCACTTGGCCCACGCGGGCCACGTTGAGTAGGCTAAACAGGCCCTGCATTTCGAACTGTGCACCGGCTTCCTCAACAGTCTCACGCGCGGCGCCCTCGGTGGTGGTCTCATTCAATTCCATAAACCCCGCTGGCAGCGTCCACTTGCCGAAACGCGGCTCGATGTTGCGCTTGCACAGCAACACCTGCTCATCCGATGCACCCCAGTAGGGCACGGTGCCTACCACGTTAAGCGGGTTCTCGTAGTGCACCAAGTGGCAGGCGGTGCACACCGCGCGTTCTTTGGTGTCGCCATCGTCGGGCAGGCGGTAGACCACGACGGTTCCGCATTGTTTGCAGTGTTTGATTGGGGCGTGCAGCATGCCTTACTGTAACGCTGTCACCCAAGTACCTCTAATCGGGTTGTGCTGTTTTTCCTCGCGTCACTTTGGCAAACCAGGCTGACACGTCGTCCACCAGGGTGAAAACGGACGGGATCACCAGCAGACTGAGTAGTGTGGACGTAATTAAGCCTCCAATGACTGCTACTGCCATGGGGCTGCGAAAGCTGGTGTCAGCCGCGCCCCAGCCCAGGGCCAGGGGCAACATGCCCGCGCCCATAGCCAGTGTGGTCATGACGATGGGGCGTGCCCGCTTGTGGCAAGCGTCCAGCAGGGCGTCCATCCGGGTCATGGGGGCGACCACCGGGTGGCCGTCGCTTCCATCATGTCCGCGCCGCGCCATGATGGCGTACTCCACGAGCAGAATCGAGTTTTTGGTGGCGATACCCATCAGCATGATCAGGCCGATGAGCGAGGGCATCGAGAAGCTCTTGTCAGCAATCAAGAGCCCCACAAAAGCACCACCCAAGGACAGGGGCAGCGCCGCCAAAATGGTGAACGGGTGCAAAAATGCCTTGAACAGCAGCACCAGCACAATGTAGATACACAGCACGCCGGTCAGCATGGCCAGGCCGAAGCTGGCAAACAGCTCACCCATGACCTCGGCGTCGCCCAGTTGCAGTTGCTTCACACCGGCGGGTAGGTTGTTAATAGAAGGCAGCTTGGCCACGGCGGCCGTCACGTCGCCCAGGGGCGCGCCGGACAGCTCCACCTCAAAGGTGATGTTGCGCGCGCGGTTGAGCCGGTCAATGACTGCCGGGCCACCGGCCATCTCCAGCGTGGCGACCTGGCTGAGCATGACCGGCCCTTTAGCTCCGGGCACGGCCAGTCGGCCCAGAACCTCCAGGTTTTGCCGAGCGCTCTCAGCCAGTTTGACCACGATGGGCACCTGGCGCTGGCTCAGGTTGAGCTTGGGCAGGGCGGTGTCGTAGTCACCCACGGTGGCAATGCGCAGGGTGTCGCCGATGGTGGTGCTGGTCACACCCAGGTCGGCGGCGCGGGCAAAGTCGGGGCGCACCGCAATCTCAGAGCGGATCAGGCTGGCGCTGGACGTGATGCTGCCCAGGTTAGGAATGGTGCGCAGGTCTTTCTCGACCGCAGCCGCCGCCGCGTTGAGGGTTTGCGGGTCTTCGCCCGTGAGCACCAGCAAATACTTCTCGCCCGAGCCACCTAGCCCCACCTTGCTGCGCACACCGGGCAGCTCTGTCATGGCGGTGCGAATGGCGTTTTCGATGCTTTGTTTGCGTGGACGCTTACCGCGCTCGGTCAACAGCACGGTCAGTGTGGCCATGCGCACCTCGGCTGCACCGGCGGGGGTAAACGGATCGGATCCCGCTGCGCCACCGCCAATGGTGGTGTAAATGCTTTGGATGTGGTCTACCTTGGCTAAAAGTTGGCGTGCAGCCTCGGCCGCGTCGCGGGTTTGCGCCAGGGTAGAGCCGGGGGGCAGCTCTATATGAACCTGGGTTTGTGAGTTGTCATCCGGCGGCATAAAGCCGGTGGGCAGGAGCGGAATGAGCATCAGCGAGCCGATGAAAAACGCCCCCGCCATTCCCATGGTGAGCCAGCGGTGGTTCAAGGCCCAGCGGCTAGCGCGCATGTAAGCCGGCATCCAAAACGGGTCTTGGTGTGGGCGCAAGTTGGGCTTCATGGTGTAGGCCGCCATCATGGGGGTCAGCACCCGGGCGACAACCAGCGAGGCAAACACCGCCAGGGCGGCCGTCCAGCCAAATTGCTTGAAAAACTTGCCAGCAATACCGCTCATGAAGGCTGTGGGCAAAAACACGGCAATCAGGGTAAAGGTGGTGGCAATCACGGCCAGACCAATCTCGTCGGCGGCTTCCATGGCAGCCTGGATCGGCGTTTTTCCCATGTGCATGTGGCGCTCGATGTTTTCGACCTCCACAATCGCGTCGTCCACCAGCACACCAATCACCAAGGAGAGTGCCAGCAGCGTCACCGTGTTGATCGAGAAGCCCAGGTACGCCATGCCGATAAAGGCGGGTATGACCGACAACGGCAGCGCCACGGCCGAGACGATTGTGGAGCGCCAATTGCGCAGAAACAGCCACACCACAATCACCGCCAGCACTCCGCCTTCTAACAGCATGGTGATGGACGCTTCGTATTCCTCGGCCACCGGGGTGACAAAGTCAAACGCCTGGGTGAGTTCGATATCGGGGTGCTCGGCTTTGAGGTCTGCCAGCGCGACCTTCACTGCAGCGCCCACTTCGACCTCGCTGGCGCCTTTGCTCCGGGTGACTTCAAAGCCCACTACCGGCACGCCATTGAGCAGGGCCAAAGAGCGTTGCTCGGCCACGGTGTCTTTGACCGTGGCAATCTGGTCCAGCCGCACCCGCTGCCCACCACTGAGGCTTAGCTCCAAGGCGCCCAGCTGCTCGGCGGTTTTGACCGTGGCCAGCAGCCGCATGGGTTGCTCGCTGCCGCCCACGTCAGCACGGCCACCGGCCGCCTCGGTTTGCACCAGGCGCAGTTGGTGTGACACATCGGCGGCGGTAGCGCCCAAGGCTTGCAGTTTGGCCGGGTCTAGCGCGACTTCGACTTCGCGGTTCACACCGCCCACACGCGCCACCGAGCCCACGCCTTTGACGCCCAGCAGGCGACGCGCCACGGTGTTGTCGACAAACCAGCTCAGGGCTTCGTCATCCATCTTGGCTGAGCGAATGGTCATGGCCAAAATGGGCGCGCCCGACAGGTTCATCTTGCTGACTACGGGGTCGCGCACGTCACTGGGCAGATCGCTGCGCACGCCTTGCACGGCGCTGCGCACGTCGTCTACCGCTTCTTGCGTGGGTTTTTCCAGGCGGAACTCGGCGGTGATGGTGACGCCGCCGTCTTGCACCTTGGTGTAGATGTTTTTCAGGCCCTGCAAGGGTGCAATGGCGTTCTCAATCTTGCGCGCCACTTCAGTTTCTAGCTGGGCCGGCGCCGCGCCCGGCAGCGAGGCCACCACGGTGACGGTGGGCAGCTCCAGATCAGGGAATTGCTGCACCTTCATGCCGTTAAAGGACAGGATGCCGGCAAACGTCAGCATGACAAACAGCATGACCGCCGGGATGGGGTTTTTAATGGACCAAGTAGAGACATTTATCACAAAATGCTCCCTATTTTGTAGCGGCTTGCGCAGGATTGGCGAGGGCTAGAGGCTTATTTACCTCATTTTTTTCGCCTACCACCCGCACCAGATCGCCGTCACTCAAGAAGCCACCACCGCTGGCTACCAACTGGTCTTGGGCGGTAACGCCGCCCAGTATCTCCACTTGTGTGCCCAGAACGCGCCCGGTTTGCACCTTGAGGGCGCTGACACGCTGGTCAGACCCCACCCGGTAGACGTAGCTAAAGCCGTCACGCACGACCACAGCGGTTTGCGGCACCGTGAGCGCCTCGGACTGGCCCAGCGCAAACTCACCGCGCGTAAACATGCCGGGCTTGAAACTGGCCAGATTGGTTTTTGCGTTCTTGGTGTTTTTGGCGCCTTCGGTATCACCTGTGGCGCCCAGCAAATCTACATACACCAGCCCGTTGCGGCTGGTGGGGTCTACCGTGGGCGAGACCATACGCACCCAACCTTGGGCTTGGGCACCGCTGGGGGCGGTAATAGCCACGGCCATGCCGGTGCGGATGCGGGCCAGCTCGGTAGACGTTACCTCGGCGCGCCACTCTAGACGGCCCTGGCGTATCAGGCGAAACAGCTCGGTGCCTGCGCCCACCACCGCCCCGATGGTGGCAGTGCGCTGGGTAATGGTGCCGCTGTCGGGGGCCAGTAATGCGGTGTGTTTGAGGCGCAGCATCTGCGCGTCTAGCTGCGCTTTGGCCGACTCCACGCGCGCCTTGGCGGTCACTTCACCGGTGAGGTACTGCTGGATTTGTTGGGCGCTCAATGCCCCGCTGCTTTGTACGGCACGGGCGCGCTCGGCATTGGTGGTGGCGTCCAGCGCGTTGGCATTGGCTTCGCTCAGCGCGGCGCGTGCCAGGGCGACGTCGGCCTGCACGCTATCTGCGGCAAAAGTGGCCAGCACCTGGCCGCGCTGCACTGTGTCGCCGACCTGGGCTTTGAGTTCAAGCACCCGCAGGCCGGCCGTCTCGGCGCCCACGCTGGCTTCTTGCCAGGCGGCAACATTGCCGTTGGCCAGCAGGGTGACCGCAGTGCTGGCGCTGGTGGCCCGGATGACCGACACGGTGAGCGACGGTTTGGCGCCGGCAGCGGGTGTGGCGGCGTCGGTGCTGGCGGGAGCAGGTTTGTCATTGGCCCACAGGCCCAGACCGCCCAAGGCCAGCAGGCTGGCAATGGCCAGGCCCAGCGTCAGAGGTTTGAGGGCGAACGGCAGGGTCGATTGGGGCGGGGTCGATTTGGCGTGCATGGCGGGTGTCTGGTTTGGGGTCATAGTGCGATTGGGTCAATGCAAATGGGTTGTGCGGTGCGGGTGCGGTGCGGCTTGAATTGGGGGGCGGGTGAGGGCGTATGGCCCATCAGGGTGCGTCGCTCTGTGCAAGGCGTGGCTCAAAGCCGCCGCCCAGCGCGCGGTACAGGGCGACCCAGGCTTGCTGGCGCTCAAGTTGCAGTGCTAGCAGGTTCGATTCGGCCGTCCAGGCATTGCGCCGGGCGTCTTCCAGCTCCAGCAGATTGGCGAACCCGTGGCCATAACGGGCCTGGGTGGCGGCCAGCGTTTCGGCATAGCCACGGCTGGACACCTGCGCGTCGGTGCTGCGCGCCTGGGTACTGTGCAGGGTGACCAGGGCTTCTTCGACCTCGCGCACCGCTTGGCGCACGGTGCTTTGGTAGTTGACCACGGCCGTGTCATACGCCGCCTTGGCGGACTCGACGTTGGCGCGGCGCTTGCCGCTGTCAAAGATCGGCAGCGTCAGCGCCAGGGGCCCAAACGACCAGGTGGCGCCTTCGGCCTCCACGCCGCCAGTGTTAACCCACGCACCGGCAATGGAGCCGTTAAGGCTCAGCTGTGGCAGGCGCTGGGCCTTGGCCACCCCCACATCCACACTGGCCAACAGCACCGCACGTTCGGCGGTAAACACGTCCGGGCGCTGGGTGATGGTTTGTGCGGGTACAGATGCTATAGAAATGCTAGCTGCTTGCGCAGGTTTGGCGAGGGCTAGAGCCAGTTTTTGCCTTAAATCTGGCTCGGGCAAAGTAGTTAAGGCCACCAGGGCTTTGACCTGCACATCACACTGCGCGGCTTGCTCGGTGGCGCGGCTGTTGCCGTCGGCCGCACTGGCGCGCGCCATGGCGGCCATAGCGGGCGCCACAAAACCGGCCTTTAGGGTGGCCTCGGTCAGGCGGGCGGTCTCAGCCCGTGAGGCGGCGTCGCGCTGGCTCAAGGCCAAGAGTTGTTGGCAGGTGCCTAGGCCGTAATACAAACGGGCCACGTCGGCCGCGACCGACACGCGCGCGTCATGCCATTGGGCGCGGCTGGTTTGTAGTTGCACATCGGTCGCTTCGCCCACCGCGCGGTTGATACCTGTCAGGTCTAACTCCCAGGCTGCCTGCAGGCCCAGCTGTTGGCTGGTGACGACCGGTGTTGCGGGCAGTGCCACGCCGCGGCTGGCGCCGTATTGGGCATTGACCTGGGGCGCGAGCGCCGCATTGGCCGCTACTTGCGAAGCGCGTGCTTGGGCAATGCGGGTGCGGGCCTGTGACACGGTGGGGCTGGCGCTCTGTGCTGCGGCAATCAGCTCTACCAAGACCGGGTCGCCCTGGTTTTTCCACCAGTCGGTCAGGCTGCTGACCGTTCCGCCGTGGGGCAGGGGGGCTTGCCACCGCGGCGCTACGTCCACCGCCACCTGTTGGGGCGGCATGAGGCCGGCGCAGGCGGACAGCAGCAGCGCGCTAGCCAATGGGGGGAGGGTGCGTAGAGAGGGCGTCATCATCGGGTGGGTGCCAGGGTTAGGCGCGCGTTGCGGGTTGGGTTTGGGCTTGTGTGGCTGCGCCGACAGTGTTGCGGCGGCGGGCTTCGGCGTCAACCAGCGCCAAGGCGTAGGTGCTTAATTGTTCGGCATAGGCATCCAGCGCGCTGTGGGTTGCCAGCAGCTGCGGACACACTGCGCTGATCACGTCGCTGCCCACATGCAGCATGATGCCCAGGCCCGCTATCGAGAAACCTAGGCGGTGTACCGCATCGTCAGCCTGGGCCAGCCCCAGGTGGCGGCACAGTACGGCGACCAGGGCCAGGTGGGCGGGTTTGATGTGGGTGTCGATCGTTTCTTGCCACACACCGGTGGGCTCCAGCATCTCCCGAAAATGCAGCTTCATGCACAGCTGCATCAGTGGGCCTTGTTTGATGGGCTCCACAAAGCTGCGCAAGGTGCCATTGACAGCTTGCTCCAGGCTTGGCATTTCGCCCTTGGTGCTGGGGTTCCACGCCTCCGGGTTGCAGCGGGGATCTAGCCACACCGTGCGGTACAGCCCGGCTTTGTCGCCAAAGTAGTAGCTGATGGAGGCCACGTTGGCCTGCGCCAACTGCGCGATCTCGCGGGTGGAGGTTTTGGCAAAGCCTTTTTCGGCAAACAGCGCCAGAGCGGCGTCCAGCAGGCGTGCGCGTGCTTCAGCGCCGTCGCTGCGCAGGGGTTTGGTGTGGGCCTCGGGTGGGGGAGCGATTGACATGGCTCCGGATTGTAGTGAGTTAAATCAAACGATTGATTTAACTAAGATGCAGGTACTGTGGCGGGCCGCTGGTTGGTGGCGTCGGTTGGTGCCATTGAGGCTATCGCGATGCGCACCCGTGTCCCACATCAACCGCTGCCCTAAATTCGAGGGCCACTTCAGGCAACTTAGAAAATGCCACTTGTAAATTACCAGGTGGGTAGATCAATAGTCCAAATGGACTATTGACGGGTAGTGTGAAATATTAAGTAACGAAAAAGCACGAGGGGTCAACACCCACACGAGTCCTACTCTGTTATTTCTATTGCGGCAGGGGTGCAAATTCACTACTACTAAGGAGCATTTTATGAACCACAAATTGAAATTCAAAGGCGCTACGGTTGCTACCCTGCTTGGCGCGGCACTCATGCTCAGCGCTTCGGGCAACGCCAGCGCACACGCGTTCTCTATCGGCTACGCAAACGCAGGCGCTAACGCGGCCACGGTATGGCTGGGCACGTATAACCACAGCGGCGTTATGACTAACGAGGGCAGCCTGAACTTAGTGGGTGTGAACGGTAACAGTTTCGCCTCGACGACAGTGGCTTACAACCTGCTGGTCAGTTCCAAGCCTGTCGGCTTGGTCGATGGCACGACGAACTTCTTCGTCTCTACGGGCTTAGGCGTAAACGGCCCGCTGGTTGGCTCCGACGCGACGTGGCTGTCGACCCTGTGCTCGGCCTGTGGCCCGGCCAACCATTGGCAAGGTGCTACGTTTGCAGGTCTGTCGGCTGGAGACTACCAGTTTACCTATGTGCCCCGCGCAAACCCCACCCAAGAGTGGACACCTTATAACGACAGCCTGAACGGTGTCTTCACAATCAGTGGCTCTGTCCTGAACGCTGTGCCGGAGCCCGAGACTTACGCATTGATGCTAGCCGGTCTAGGCCTGGTAGGGTTTCTTGCGCGCCGCCGTAAACAAGAGCGCGACGCAGCCTGATCCGCACACATGGTCACATTCAAACCCCGCTGCGGCGGGGTTTTTTGCCATACCTCGCATATTTTTGTGCGCATTTCCCTACTTACCCCTCCAACAACTTATGCACCAAGTCTGCCGTGGTGGACGACTGGTATTTGCGCATCAACCGCGCCCGGTAAATCTCGACCGTGCGGTGGCTAATGGCCAGTGCTTTGCCGATTTGTTTGCTGGTTAGCCCCTGCATCAGGTGGGCGGCCACCTCACGTTCGCGGGCGGTGAGCTCGGCTGTGATGGCGCGGCGCTCGCTCAGGTCTTCAAAGCTCCAGATGCCGGCTTCGTGCGGGGCGTCACGGTTCAGCGCGCGGCCGCTGACATGGCACCAAAAGGCTTCACCTTTGAAACGGCCGTCTAGGCGGCGCATGATGCGGTCGTCGGCATAGGTGCCGCTGCGGTTCAGGATGGGGCTGATGCGCGCGCCGGTGCGTTCAAACTCATCCGCACTGGGGTACAGCACTTGGAAGGATTGGCCTATAAGCTGCTCGCGGCAGGCGCCAAACATCTCACACAGACGCTGGTTGCAGTCCAAAATGGTGCGGTTGCGCGATAGCGCCATGCCCACCGGGGCCATGTCAAACGCCAGTTGGTAGTTGATATCCATAGGGTTTTGCTTTACGAAAAACTACGTATGCAGTTACGTAGTATCGTAGGACCATTGGTGCTTCACAGGAGATTTTTCGATGAACAAGGTGTATCCCAGCGCGGCGCAGGCGCTAGACGGCATCGTCCATGACGGGCAGTTACTGGCGGTGGGCGGTTTTGGTTTGTGTGGCATCCCCGAGGCCTTGATCGAGGCACTGAAGAACACGGGTGTGCGCAATCTCACCGTTATCTCCAACAACGCCGGTGTAGACGGCTTTGGGCTGGGCAAGTTGCTGGAGACGCGCCAGATCAAAAAAATGATTTCTAGCTACGTGGGGGAAAACAAAGAGTTTGAGCGCCAGTATTTGGCGGGTGAGCTAGAGCTGGAATTTACGCCCCAGGGTACGCTGGCCGAGAAGCTGCGCGCCGGTGGCGCAGGCATCCCCGCCTTCTTCACCAAAACCGGTGTGGGCACCATCGTGGCCGAGGGCAAAGAGCTGCGCGAGTTTGGCGGCGAGATGTATGTCATGGAGCACGCGCTGGTGCCCGATGTGGCGCTGGTCAAAGCCCACCGTGCCGACAAGTCGGGCAACCTGCAGTTTCGCCTGACGGCGCGCAACTTCAACCCCGCTGCGGCCATGGCCGGCAAGATTTGCGTGGTGGAGGTGGAAGAGGTGGTGGAGGTGGGCGACATGGTGCCCGACCAAGTGCACCTGCCCGGCATTTACGTGCACCGCATCGTGCACAACCCGCACCCCGAAAAGCGCATTGAGAAGCGCACCATCAGCACACAGGCAGGAGTTTGACCATGGCGTGGACGCAAGACCAAATGGCGGCCCGTGCCGCACAAGAATTGCAAGACGGTTTTTATGTGAACCTGGGTATTGGCATACCGACGCTGGTGGCCAACTTTGTGCCGACTGACAAAGAGGTGTGGCTTCAATCTGAGAACGGCATGCTGGGCATTGGCCCGTTTCCCACCGAAGACGCGGTGGACGCCGACCTGATCAACGCGGGTAAGCAAACCGTGACGACCATGAAAGGCTCCAGCATTTTTGGCAGCCACGAGAGTTTTGCCATGATCCGCGGCGGCAAGATCAATCTGAGTATTTTGGGTGCCATGCAGGTCAGCGAGCAGGGCGACCTGGCCAATTGGATGATTCCCGGCAAGATGGTCAAGGGCATGGGTGGCGCGATGGACTTGGTGGCCGGTGTCAAGCGCGTCATTGTGCTGATGGAGCATGTGGCCAAAAAGAAAGACGGCACCATCGACCTCAAAATATTGCCCCAATGCACCTTGCCGCTCACCGGCGTGGGGGTGGTAGACCGCATCATTACCGACCTGGCGGTGATGGATGTGACGCCCTTGGGGCTGCAATTGGTGGAATTGGCGCCGGGTGTAAGCCGCGCCGACGTGCAAGCGGTAACCGGCGTGCCGTTTGTAGGTGTTTAACCCGAGGGTGTTGACCGGGGGCAAGCGGCTAAGATAGCGCACTACAACTACCGCACACCTATGTCACGCGCCCTCAAATTCCTCATCTTCATCTACTGTGTGGTCTTTATCAGCACCGGCGTTGCCATGGTGCTGATCGTCAACGTGGACGAGACCTCTGCGGGCTGGATTCTGCTGTTGGCACGTAACCACGGCATTGTTTTTGTCTGGCACTTGGCCTGTTGGATGACGCTGGGCATGTTTTCCAACTACTACTGGGACCTGTTTAACCTGGGCAAGGGGATGGAGTCGTTGCAGGTGGAACGTATTGTGTTGCCCCTGCTGGTGTCGCCCATCGTTTTCTACCCCACCTACAACCTGTGGCTGTCGTCCAGCTCGCAGAGCTATATTTTGTTTGAGGTGATCGCCTTTCAAAGCGGCTTCTTCTGGCAGGCGCTGTTTACCAAGGCCAAGCCCATAGACCATGCGACCACGATTCCCTGGTCGGTGAACAACAGTGCAGGCGCGCGGGGCGCTGCGCCCAAGTCGGCGCCAATAGCGGGTCAAGACTACGGCCGCTAGTTTGGCGCATGCCGTGGCGGTATTTCTAGCCTACACTTGAATCTATGCCACGCTATAACGCCCCCTTTGAAATCCATGTGCATGGACAAGTGCCTCTGCGCACGGATGTTCGTTTTGATCAACTGCAAGAAGCCCTCAAGCCGCTTTGGAAGTACGCTGGTGCCCGCTCATTGACCGACGGCGCTACCAGCGCCTACGAAGACGAGCCCGGCATCAAGTTTGATGCGCAAGAGCATATTCTGCAGATGTGCTGGACCGTCTCTGGCGACCACGATTTTCGGCAAACGCTGGATGAGGTGTGTATGAACCTCAACGAAATCGCCGACGCCGGTGCCGCCATTGAGGTCACTTTTTACGACGCCGACTTTGACGAAGAAGACGCGCCGCCTGAGGCCGAGTCGCGCGATGACTTTGTCATGCTCTTTGTGGGGCCAAACCCCGCAGCCATCATGCAGGTGCAGCGCGATCTGCTGGTGCAAGACGTGGTGAGCCTCATGGAGCGGCACTTTGATGGTGCTGAGTTGAGTGGTGTGGTGGCGGAGGTTGACAAGTTGTTTGCGCAGCGTTTTGACGCATTGGTGAGTTCGCTGGCGATTGGCAAACCACCCCGTGGCCCTGGTGGTGGTAACCACGGCGGTGGACATGGCGGTGGACGCAAGCCTAGGCACCTGCACTGAGGCGCTGTTGGCATTTCTAAATGACGAAAATTACGCGATTTTGATCGCCACTGTGTAATGGGTTCGCTGCGGTTTATACGTCCGGTTTTAAGGCAAGACATTTCAATATGTTGAAGAAGATACGCACTGATCAACTCGTAATTGGAATGCACCTGAAAGAGTTTTGTGGTTCGTGGATGGAGCATCCTTTTTGGCGTACTGGTTTTGTGGTAGTTGACCCCAAAGACATTGATTTGGTGCGCAGCAGCAGCATCAAGGAAGTCTGGATCGACGCCAGCAAGGGCCAGGATGTGCCCAGCGATGCGCCGGCTATCACCGAGGCCCAGTCCAATGCGCAGGTAGAGGTGGAGCTGCACCGTGTGGCCCTAGAACAGCGTGAGGTGGCGCCGGTGTC
Source organism: Burkholderiales bacterium (assembly GCA_038245855.1). Lineage (GTDB taxonomy): Bacteria > Pseudomonadota > Gammaproteobacteria > Burkholderiales > Burkholderiaceae_C > Allorhodoferax. The sequence continues at coordinate 21,068 of JBBRSA010000003.1, read as the reverse complement.
AACATCCGTTGAGCTGGTGCGCGCGGCTAAGATATGCGCAGATTCCAAACAGGCCGTGATTTCCATGTTCCAAGAGGCCCGGATGGGCAAGGCGGTGGACCACGAGGGTGCCAAACAACTGGTCGAAGAGATATCAGACTCGGTTTCGCGCAATCCTGGCGCCTTGATCAGTTTGGCGCGACTAAAGACGGCTGACGACTACACCTATATGCATTCGGTGGCAGTGTGCGCCATGATGGTTAGCTTGGCTAAGCAATTGGGGCTGGATGAGGCCCAGACGCGCTTGGCTGGCATGGCGGGTTTGTTGCATGACATGGGGAAGGTCATGATCCCCAGTGAAGTGCTGAACAAGCCGGGCAAGCTGACAGACGCAGAATTCACTATCATTAAAACCCACCCGGTAGAAGGCCACCGCCTGCTGCTGCTTAACAGCGAGATTGACCCGGTGGTGTTGGATGCCTGCCTGTACCACCACGAAAAAATGGACGGCTCTGGCTACCCAGAGGGCCTCAAAGGCGACGAAATCAGCTTGATGGCCAAAATGAATGCAGTGTGTGATGTGTATGACGCCATCACCTCCAACCGGCCCTACAAGGCCGGCTGGGACCCAGCCGAGTCGCTTCGCAAGATGGCAGAGTGGGCCAACGGCCATTTTGATGGCAAGGTGTTCCAGGCCTTCGTAAAAAGTCTGGGTATTTATCCGATTGGCTCGTTGGTGAAGTTGGCCTCCGGGCGCTTGGGTGTGGTGGTCTCGCAAACCACCAAGTCACTGACAACGCCGTGTGTGAAGGTGTTTTATTCGACCAAATCGAATATGCGCATCGTCCCGGAAGTGATCGATTTGTCCAGCCCCACCGCAAACGACAAGATTGCAAATCGGGAAGACCCCGCCAAATGGCGTTTTGCGGATCTCAATACCCTCTGGTCGGGACTGCCGGGTCTTCACTGAGATCGTAGAACTTTAGTATAAAAAGCGGCGCTAGCCCTCGTGCAGATTGCGCAAGCAGCTATCAAAAGAAGAGCAACCGGCGCTGCGGCCGGTTGCTCTTTGTCGTTTAGCAGCCGCGGGTGACGGGCGGCTCGACCGCCTTGGGGTGGGCTGCGTATTTGCCCAGCTCCATTTTGGCGATGGCGTTGCGGTGTACTTCATCCGGGCCATCGGCAAAACGCAGGGTGCGGGCGGCGGTGTAGCTGTAGGCCAGGGGGAAGTCGTCGCACATGCCAGCGCCCCCAAAGATTTGCATGGCCCAGTCAATCACTTCACAGGCCATGGTGGGGGCGACGACTTTGATCATCGCAATTTCATTTTTTGCCAGTTTGTTACCACCCAAGTCCATCATCCAGGCTGCTTTGAGGGTTAACAAGCGGGCCATGTCGATTTTGCAGCGCGCCTCGGCAATACGCTCTTGGGTGACGGTCTGCGCGGCCAGTGGCTTGCCAAATGCAATGCGGGCACTGGCGCGTTTGCACATCAGTTCCAGCGCCCGTTCGGCCAGGCCAATTAGGCGCATGCAATGGTGGATGCGGCCAGGGCCAAGGCGGCCTTGCGCAATTTCAAAACCACGGCCTTCGCCCAGCAAAATATTACTGACAGGGACACGCACGTTCTCAAATAAGACTTCCATGTGGCCATGAGGGGCGTCGTCGTACCCAAACACATTGAGCGGGCGCACGACGGTGATGCCGGGCGTGTTAGATGGGACTATCACCATGCTTTGTTGCGAATGGCGGTGGGCCTCGGGGTTGGTTTTGCCCATCACGATGTAGACCGCACAGCGAGGGTCCCCCGCACCAGAGGTCCACCACTTACGCCCATTGATGACATAGTCGTCGCCGTCGCGTTCAATGCGGGTGGCAATGTTGGTGGCGTCGCTGGAGGCAACCTCCGGCTCGGTCATCGCAAAGGCGGAGCGAAATTGGCCTTCAAGTAGGGGTTTGAGCCAGCGCGCTTTGTTTTCTTCAGAGCCGTAGCGGGCAATGGTTTCCATGTTGCCGGTATCAGGGGCTGAACAGTTAAAAACCTCGCTGGACCATAGGACACGGCCCATGATCTCGGCCAGAGGCGCGTACTCTTCATTCGTCAAGCCCGCGCCGTCGTAGCCCGAGGCCTGCGCGCTGTCAACAGGCAAGAACAGGTTCCACAGGCCGGCCGCCTTGGCCTTGGGCTTGAGTTGCTCAATTGTTTGTAGTGGCGTCCATCGTTTGCCAGCGGCTGTATTGGCAGCAATTTCAGCGTGGTAAGCCGATTCGGCGGGGTAGATGTGCTCATCCATGAATGCAAGCAAGCGCGCTTGTAGGTCTTTGGTCTTGGGGGAGTAATCAAAATCCATGGGGACTCCAGTGGTAAAGGGTGAAAAACGGTAATCGAATAGTGTGGCGCATTACGCCTTTTGCGCGAACTGCCACGCGAGTTGGGCCATGGGCCTGGCCCCTTTGCCCGATGCGACGGCCTGCGCGCTGGACGCAGTGCCGGCTTCCACCCGTTTGGCAATGCCTTGCAAAATGGCTGCGATGCGAAACAGGTTGTAGGCCATATAAAAATACCACTCGCCCTTGAGTTGCTCAGGGGTCGTAAGACCGGTGCGCTCGCAGTACATGCGGATATAGGTTTGCTCGTCTGGTATGCCCAGATGAGCCAGGTTAAGACCGGCAATACCCCGAAATGCGCCGGGCGGTATGTGCCAGGCCATGCAGTGGTAGCTGAAGTCGGCCAAGGGGTGCCCCAGGGTGGAGAGCTCCCAGTCCAGCACGGCAATCACTTTGGGTTGCTCCGCGTCGAACATGAGGTTGTCCATGCGGAAGTCACCATGCACGATGCTGACCATCGTCTCGTCGCGGGCCATGGCCGGAATATTGTTGGGCAGCCAAGCCATGAGCTGGTCCATCTCGGCAATGGGTTGGGTTACCGAGGCGGTGTACTGCTTGCTCCAGCGGCCAATTTGGCGCTCAAAATAGTTACCGGGCTTTCCATAGCCACTTAGGCCCACGTCGGCAAACTTCACTGTGTGCAGTGCTGCGATGACGCGGTTCATCTCGTTGTACATCGCCCCACGCTGGTCGGGTGTCATGCCGGGCAGGGACTGGTCCCATAGTACCCGGCCCTGCATAAACTCCATCACGTAAAAGGCCCGCCCAATCACCGATTCGTCTTCGCACAGGCAAAACATTTGGGGCACCGGAACACCGGTGTTGTGCAGGCCACGCATCACCGCAAACTCCCGCTCTACCGCATGGGCCGATGGCAGCAACTTGGCCACGGGCCCTGGTTTGGCCCGCATGACATAGCACTTGGTCGGGGTAATGAGCTTGTAGGTCGGGTTGGACTGGCCGCCTTTGAACATTTCCACGCTCAGCGGCCCTGCAAAACCGGGGATGTTGGTGTGTAGCCAAACGCCCAAGGCGTCTAAGTCAATGGTGTGTTGGCCGGTTACGGGTCGGGTGCCTATGAAATGGTCAAAGTCGCTCATGGTGGGTTAGGTAAGGTGTAATTCGGATTAGTTGTCGCTATCGATGATGAGCATCAGGGCTTGGCGGTCACGCACCACCAAGCCGCCTTGTTCGATGCGGATGGCGCCATCACGCTCCATGGATTTGAGCTCTTGGTTGACCCGCTGGCGTGACGCGCCCAGCAGTTGCGCCAACTCTTCTTGCGCCAGTTGCAGCCCGATGCGCACTTCGCTGGCATCGCTCAAGGATGGCACACCGTAGCTGCGCACCAGGTGCAGCAATTGCTTGGCCAAGCGCGCCCGCAAGGGCAGGGTGTTGAGGTCTTCCACCAAGCCGTAGAGTTGGCGAATGCGCCGTGAATGCAGCCGCAGTAGCGCCTCGTACAGCTCGACATGCAAGGCCAAGATCTTTTTGAAATCTGCTTTGGCAACACACAAGATGGTGGTCTCCCCGTGGGCGCAGGCGTCGTGGGTGCGGCGGTCTCCGTCGAAGATCGACACATCGCCAAACCAAATGCCCGGCTCCACATAGGTTAGCGTGATCTGTTTGCCTGAGATCGATGTTGAACTGACCCGCACCGCACCCTTGGCGCACGCGATCCAGTCCTCGGGCGGCTCGCCGCGCGCAGCGATCAGGTCGCCGTCTTTGTAGCGTTTGACGTAGGCACATCGAAGTATGTCGTGTTTCAGTGAGGGTGAGAGTGACGAGAACCAGCGACCCGAATTGATTGCTGCGCGTTCCTCAATGGTAAGAATAGGTTCGTCCATAGCCTGTCTTTTGGGTGACTGTTGCTGTCGAAGGTGACGCGCCTATTGTTACCGTATGTGGCTTTTTTAGGGGGTAGATTTGTCGCCAGGGTGTCTTGCGGTATGCAGGAATTCCTGATTGCCATTTTTTTGTCCGTGGGCCCTGCGTATGCGTAAAATCCAACGCACACATGAAATCAGTACTAAATTTGCGGTTGTCTCTTCTTTGCTTGGCGCTGCTGTGCGTGGTGGGCGACGCCCAGGCATTGACTTTGGGGCGTGCGCGCGGTGCTGTTCTGGTAGGGCAGCCTTTGTCTCTGAACGTGCCTGTTCAATTGGATGGCGATGAAGACGCTTCGGCACTGTGTTTTGATGCCGATGTTTTTTACGGTGATATCCGACAAGAACGCACCCGAGTGGCAGTAACGGCGTCGCCTGCCGCGCTAGGGCAATCGGCGGTTGTCCGCATTGTTTCCAAAAGTATTGTTGACGAGCCGGTTGTCACCGTTGAATTTCGGGCCGGCTGCACCTTCAAAACAAGCAGACGCTATGTACTGTTGGCAGACATGGCGTCGACGGTGGAAGCGCCCGTTGTGGTGTCGGCCATCGGAGCACCCGCGCCGGCGCTGTCCCTTTCGCCCACCACGTCGATTGTTATACCCAGTACCACTGCCAGAACGGGCAGAACGTCTGGAACCACTGAGAAGGCGCCTAAAGGCGCAGCCCGTGTTGCCAGCACACGCGCAGGTGTCGATAAGCCACACTCCGCCCCTGAACGCACCACATCCCCTGGTGCGGTGGGTAAGCGGGTCACCCATAGCAAAACCACGCAAAAGTCGCGGCTTAAGTTGACGGCTATTGATTTGAGCGTCGAACGCGACCCGGTGCTGCGCAGCACGGACCTGTTGCTGGGTCTGCCTTTGGAAGATTTGGAAAAACGGGCGCAAGCCATCGCGACTTGGCGAGCATTGAACGCAACGCCTGAGGAAATGCTGCGTCAGGACGCACGGGTCAGTGCGGTCGGTGCCGATCTAAAAATGCTCAAAGACGTTACCACCAAGAACCAGCAAGCGCTGGTGTCCTTGGCGGGGCGCTTGGACGAAGCGCAATCGCAGCGCTTCCGAAACCCCTTGGTATACGGTTTGGCGCTGGGTTTAGTGGCGTGTTTGGTGGCATTGGTTTATCTTTATTTGTTGCTCAGACGCAGTTATGCCGGCCCGTCGCCGTGGTGGCGCGGCGACGAAGACAGCCGAATGGGCATGTCGCAGATGAGTGAATACTCTGACAGTGTCCAACCCCATGCGACCTATGCTGCACCGGTGGACGATGCGCCCCAGGGTGATTCGCAGTTTGTGCTGCACGACCCCACCGTAGACAATAGCGGCATTGATGTGGACTTGGATTTCACTGCATCGCAAGCCGCAACGCTGCTGCGCGAGCCGGAGCGGGGTGGTGCGCAGCACAAAGTGGAGCCGTCGCTGTTTGTTCCCGCACCGGTTGTGAAACGCGCTGTCGCCGCGCGACCTGTGGTGACTGCTTTGTCATCCATCAATACCCGTGAAGTGTTGGACGTGCGTCAACAAGCGGAATTTTTCATGACCTTGGGCCAGCATGAAGACGCGCTCCACATACTGGAGTACAGCATCAACGGTAGCCATGAGTCGAATCCCTTGGTCTACCTGGATTTACTCACGGTTTTGCACACCTTGAGTCGCAAGGATGAGTTCGAGCGCTATCGCTTGGCATTTAATGCCGTGTTTTCCGGTCGCGTTCCACCGTACACCCAGTTCTCGGAAAAAGGACACCGGCTTGAGGCTTATGGGGACGCTTGTGACCACATAGTAGGCCTGTGGCCATCGGAAGCCGCTCAAAATTTTATTGAACAATGCCTGGTGCGCGCGAATCATGAAATGGTGCAAGAGTTCGACTTGAACGCCTTCGAAGACCTGTTGACGCTGTATGGCGTTTTGCGTCGGCTTGTTATTGGCTCAGAGTCGGGCTTTGTGCCTTTTAGCACCTCCAAGTCATTGGCGGAACCTGGCGCGTATTCTGACGTCGGCGCGGCTGTCTCCAGTGACTACGCTCGCACGATGGCGGCGCACCCTGCAGACGTATCTAACTTTGAGGTCGATCTGGACATCTCGGAAACGGCGGACAACCTCAGTGCGTTTGGGGAGCCCAGTGTGTCACTGGCGCCCATCAAGCCCGCCAACTAATGCGTCATCCGCAAAAGGCATTCATCGGCGTACCTGCAGCGCGCCAGGGTTGATGATATTGGTGGGTGTGCCGTTGATGTAGTTGGTCACGTTGTCAAACGCGGCACCAAAATAAGTTTCGTAATTGTCTTGTTCCACGTAGCCGATATGGGGCGTGCAAATGCAGTTTTCCAGGCGCAACAACGCGTGCCCTTGCAAGATAGGTTCATTTTCAAACACATCTACCGCCGCTAAACCGGGTCGACCCCGGTTGAGTGCGCCAATCAAGGCGTTGGCTTCAATCAGTTCGGCATGTGACGTGTTGACCAAGAGGGCAGTTGGCTTCATCACCGCCAAATCATTGGTCGTCACAATTTCTCGGGTGTCGTCGGTGAGTTTGAGGTGCAGTGACAGTACATCGCTTTCTTTGAAGAAAGATTCGCGGTCGGTGGCTGCACTGTGCCCGTCCTGTAGGGCTTTCTCCATGGAGGATGCCCCGCCCCAGACGACGACTTTCATGCCAAAAGCACGGCCAAAACCGGCTACCAACTGCCCGATCTTTCCGTAGCCCCATATGCCGAGTGTTTTGCCATGCAGCACATTGCCCAATCCAAAGTTGGGTGGCATTGAGCCAGTTTTTAAACCCGACTGCTGCCATGCTCCGTGTTTGAGGTTGCCGATGTACTGGGGCAGCCTGCGCATAGCCGCCAAGATGAGGGCCCACGTAAGCTCCGCCGGTGCAATCGGCGAACCCACGCCCTCAGCCACGGCAATACCACGCTCCGTGCAGGCTTCAACGTCAATGTGATTGCCCACACGCCCGGTTTGCGAAACCATTTTGAGCTTGGGTAGCTTTTCGATTAGCTGCCGATTGATCTGCGTGCGAGCACGAATCAACACAATCACGTCCGCGTCTTTAAGCCGCACCGAGAGTTGACCCAAACCCTTCACCGTGTTGGTGTAGACCTTGGCGTGGTAGTTTTCCAGTTTGAATGCGCAGTTGAGTTTGCGCACGGCATCTTGGTAGTCATCCAGAATCACGATATTCATAGGGGCAATTGTGCCTTGTTGAAGACGTGATTAAATCAAACCGACTCACACGGGAGTGAGAAAACTGTTTGGCAGTCTTATGAGGCTGCTGACTCCCATGCTGCCAACCGGTCCAACTCGGCGCAAACATCGGCCATGCTCCCCGAAATCACCATACGCCCGACGCTGAACTGGGGCTGCCCAGCCTCATGCACCGTCAGTATGCGCAGGGGGCGTTGTGTGGTGCGTTCGCAATGGGGCCACTGTGCCACGCCACGGCGCAGCCGTGGAGCGTCGCATGGGCTGGTATGTACCACGTGCGCTGCAGGCACTGTGCGCGCTGGTGTGTGAGATGCCCACCAGCGTTTGAGGCCCTGGATACGCCTGGGGAAAACCGAATGAAACAGTAAAGCAAGGTTCATGGTGCGCTACCTGTCTGGGTTGGCTTACATAAGGATGGTGTTACGAATCAAGCCTACGGCGAGGCCTTCGACTTCAAAAGACTCACCGGGCTCAACTACGATGGTTTGGTAATCGGGGTTCTCGGGGTGCAACTCGATCAAGTGCTTATTGCGCTTGAAGCGTTTGACCGTGACCTCGTCACCGATACGGGCGACGATGATTTGCCCATTTTTGGCTTCTTTGGTTGCCTGAACGGCCAGTAGGTCGCCATCCATGATGCCGACGTCGCGCATCGACATGCCCCGAACTTTTAAGAGGTAATCGGGTTGGCGCTGAAAGAGGCTACTTTCAACATAATAAGTTTTGTCAACGTGCTCCTGCGCGAGAATGGGGGAGCCGGCCGCGACTCGGCCGACCAGGGGTAGGGCGAGTTGGGCTAAGCCCGGAATAGCCAGTGGGAGTTGTTTGAAACGAGATTCGTTGATGGAGCGCAGCATTTCCCCTGCAAGGCGAATTCCGCGTGAGGTGCCGCTGATGAGTTCAATCACCCCTTTACGGGCCAAGGCTTGCAGGTGCTCTTCCGCCGCATTGGCTGACTTGAATCCAAGCTCAGTTGCAATCTCCGCGCGGGTTGGGGGCGCACCGGTGCTTGCGATGGCACTTTTGATCAGATCGAGGATCTGTTGCTGTCGGGCGGTGAGTTTTGGGGTGTCAAGCATGGGCGCTCCTGTTTGGGGTGGGCTAGGCTGTAGCGAAGTATTAACTGTTTGTATACCCAGTAACTGTATTTTTAACCAGTTTTTAATTGTCTGCAAGGGATATTTGCCGAAATGAAAAAAAAGATCGTGGTGATTGGAACGGGGGGCACGATTGCGGGCACTGCCGCAAGCGCTGCCGATAACGTGGGCTACCGCGCTGCCCAGTTGCCGATTGGTTCATTGCTGCAGGCAGTGCCCGCAATGGACAAAGCCCTGGGTGCGCTGGTGTTGGAGTCTGAGCAGGTCATGCAGATAGACAGCAAAGACATGGGCCCCACCCATTGGCGCGAATTGGCCTTGGGGGCACAGACGCATTTGGCGCGTGCAGACGTCATGGCGCTGGTGGTTACCCACGGCACGGATACGATGGAAGAGTCGGCGTTTTTTTTGTCCCAGGTGTTGCCCGCGCAGCTGCTCAGTCACAAGCCCGTTGTTTTGACGGGGGCGATGCGGCCCGCCACGGCATTGGTATCCGATGGCCCACAAAACCTGCGGGACGCTATCGCGGTGTGTGGCTCCACAGGGGCGCGGGGTGTACTGGTGGTTTTTGCTGGTGTGATTCATGCGGCCCACCATGTACAAAAAACCCATCCCTATCGGTTGAATGCTTTTGATTCGGGAGAGGCCGGCCCGCTGGGCGTGATTGAGGAGGGCACGGTTCGGTGGTTGCACCCTTGTCCGGCGTTGGATGAGACCGCATCGCCATTCCCACTAGAGCGGCTTCAATCGCGGGCGTGGCCCCGCGTTGACATTGTGATGAGCCATGCGTGCGCCAATGGCGCCATGGTTCGGGCGCTGATCAGGGAGCCAATGGAGGGGGATGATGCTGTGCGTGGGATCGTTGTTGCAGGCACTGGCAATGGCAGTGTCCATCACGACTTGGAAGATGCTTTGCATGATGCCCAGGCGCGGGGGGTTCGCGTCGTGCGTAGTTCACGGTGCAGTGCGGGCGCCATTGTTCAGGGTTCTGCCAATAGCGATGTCATTGCGACTTCTGAGGCACGCACACCGGTCAAGGCTCGCATCGCTTTGATGCTGGATCTTATGCGGCAGTAACGAGGGGCTTTGCCAGCACAGGCGGGCCTTTGCCTGCCTGTGTTGGTGGTCGGAACTAGCTGGCCAAGGCGTCAAAAACGCGGGCGGTGATGGCGTTGACATCGCCCATGCCGCTGATTGCCCGGTATTTGGGGGCTGCTGCGGGGTCTTTTTTTGCCCAATCGGAGTAGTAGTCCACCAGCGGCCGGGTTTGCGCGCTGTACACGTCCAGCCGGTTTTTGACCGTTTCTTCTTTGTCGTCTTCGCGCTGAATCAGCGGCTCGCCGGTTGCATCGTCTTGCCCATCGACTTTGGGCGGGTTGAATTTGACGTGGTAGGTCCGACCCGATGCGGGGTGGGAGCGGCGTCCGCTCATGCGTTCAATAATGGCTTCAAACGGAACATCGATCTCAATCACATAGTCCAGTGCAACACCGGCGGCCTTCATGGCGTCTGCTTGGGGAATCGTGCGGGGAAACCCGTCAAACAGAAAACCATTGGCACAGTCGGCTTGGGTTAACCGTTCTTTCACCAGATTGATGATGAGTGCGTCGCTGACCAATCCGCCCGAAGCCATGATGGCTTTGGCTTCCAGGCCCAAGGGTGTACCCGCCTTGACGGCGGCGCGCAGCATGTCACCGGTCGAAATCTGAGGAATTCCGTACTTTTGACAAATGAAGGTGGCTTGCGTGCCCTTACCGGCGCCTGGTGCGCCCAACAGAATCAGTCTCATGGATAGCCTCGATTAGAACAAAAACTTTTGCGTCGGGGCCCCATGGTTGTGGATATTTCCGCGACGAACGCTTACGCCCCGAGAATAGCATGAGCCGTGATTTAACGGCCTGCTTGGTTAGCAGCTTCTAACGCAAAAAGCGCCCGCACACGCTCCAGATCTTCTGGCGTGTCGACGCCGGGTCCGGGCGCATGCGCGCTAACGTGCACCGCTATGCGGTAGCCATGCCACATGGCGCGCAGCTGCTCCAGCGCTTCGGTGGTTTCAATGGGCGCCTGTTCAAGCAGGGGGAACTGGCGAAGAAAGCCGACGCGGTAGGCGTAGATGCCAATATGGCGCAGTGGCGAGGGTACTGGCAAGGTATTGATTCCATCCGTGAAACCATCACGCCACCACGCGATGGGCGCGCGGCTGAAATACAGTGCCTGGCCTGCGGCGTTCAAGACCACCTTTACCACGTTGGGGTTGATAAAGTCCGCGATGCGCTCGATGGCGTGGGCCGCAGTGCCCATGCTGGCATCAAGCTGCTGCGCCAGCAGATCGGCAACAGCCGCAACCAATGGGGTGTCGATCAGCGGCTCGTCGCCTTGCACGTTGACGACCACTTCGTCGTCTGCAAGATTCAGTAGCGTGCTGGCTTCCGCGAGGCGATCCGTACCCGAAGGATGGTCATGGCGGGTTAGCACGGCCTCGATGCCGTGGGCCTGGCAGGCGGCTTGGATAGAAGGGTCATCGCACGCCACTACGATGCGGGTGTCTTGATCGACCCCCGCGCGAACCCGTTGGGCGACTCGCACCACCATGGGTGCACCACACAGATCGGCCAGCGGTTTGTTGGGTAGGCGACTTGACGCCAAACGCGCCGGAATGAGGACGGTGTAGCCCATAGGTCTATGGCCTACAGGCCGAGTTCGGTGTCGCTTAGTGTCCGGGCTTCTGCTTCAATCAGCACCGGAATGCCGTCACGTATGGGGTAGGCTAGCCGCGCGCTGCGCGACAGCAGCTCTTGCTTGTCGCGGTCATATTCGAGAGTGCCCTTGGTTACGGGGCAAACGAGGAGTTCAAGTAGTCGGGTGTCCATGGGTCGATGATAGCGGTGTAGTGGTGCGCTGCCCAATGCAGGCATCCAGGGCTGAGAAGAAGGCGGGGTCTATGTGCAATTGCAGCGGAACCGCCAGCGCGCTGGGGGCAATTTGCCACAGCTTATGGGCATCTTTTTCGGTACAAATAAGCTGATAGCCCTCGTATTCTTTGGGTAGGTAGCTATCAAAAGAATAGTGATCTGGTAGGGCAAGTGTTTGGGCTAAACGCAAGCCCATCACCCCGAGCATAGAAAAAAACACCTCCGGCTGGGCAATGCCCGCTAGTGCCAGCAGCGGCGGGGCATCTGGCCCGGTCAGCGAGGCTATCGCGACCGTACTGCCATCCGCCTTGGTTGCAGTACTTGCCAAGCTGCGGGTGGCGCGAAACCCGTCAAATGGCGCTAGGTCGCCGGTGTGCAACACCAGTAGTTGTTCGTCACGCTGCCCTGCTTGGCGCAGCGGCTTGCGTGGCCATGCTTCACGCAAAGGCCCGGCGGGTAGCAGCCAGTTGTTGCCACAGCCCCGGTTGTCAAAGACGCACACTTCGACGTCGCGGTACAGCGCGTAGTGCTGCAGCCCATCGTCACAGACAATGATCTCGGTATGCGGGTACCGGGCCAGAAGTGCCCGCGCTGCAGCAATACGCGTGGTGGCCACAAATACCGGAACCTGCGTGGCACGCTGGATCAGTTGGGGTTCATCACCCACGTCATTGGGGTGTGTGTTGTCGAGAACCTCTAGGCAGACTTGGCTTGCGCGCCCATAACCACGCGACACGACGCCCACCGTGCGTCCTTTTTGGGTGAGGTGCTGAACGATGGCGATTACCGTTGGCGTTTTGCCTCCACCACCAGCGACCACGTTTCCGACTACCACCACCAACGCATCGACTTGGTCGATGCGCTTTAAGCCCCAGCGGTACAGCTGTCTGCGCCCCGCCACCAATACCCGGTAGAGTAGGGATACGGGCCACAACAGGGTGGACAGAGGACCGCGGCTGGTCCAAGCTTTGAGGAGTGCAGTTTGCCAGTTGGGCCGCGCCATGTCGGCTGCATTGTTATTGGGCACCTGCCTGGGCGCTAGATTGGGTGGCAAAGGTGATCTGGTTCATACCGGCGCGTCGCGCGGCTTCCATCACCGTAATGACCGACTGGTGCCGGGCATTGGCGTCGGCGCTGATGATGATCACGGTGTCTTTACCCGCCTTAGCCGCTTCGGTGAGGGCTGTAGCCACGTTTTCCATGGTGCGCCCGGTCACCACCTGGCGGTTGATGCTGTAGGTTCCGTCTGCGCCCACGGCAACCACCAGTTCTTTGGCGTAATCGCGTTGGGCGTCAGCGTCCGCCACCGGTAGTTTGACTTGCAGCTCGGTAAATTTGCTGTAGGTGGTGGACAGCATCAGGAAAATCAGCACCACCAAGAGCACATCAATGAATGGGATCAGGTTGATCTCGGGCTCTTCCCGCTGTTTGGGACGAAAGTTCATGGACTTACTTGCGCACCGACTTTAGGTGGCGGACCATGCGGTCTGCCGACAGTTCTAAGGTCAACAAGTACGCATCGACCTGACCCCGAAAGTAGCGCCAGAAGATCAGCGACGGAATGGCGATCATCAGACCAAATGCCGTGTTGTAGAGCGCGATCGAAATACCGTGGGCTAATTGGGCCGGGTTACCACCCGTCGATCCACCAGGGGCCTGGGAGCCAAATATCTCAATCATACCAACGACGGTGCCAAATAGGCCCATCAGTGGTGCAGCCGAGGCGATGGTCGCCAGGGTGCTGAGGTGGCTCTCTAGGCGGTGTGCCACGATACGGCCGGTTCCCTCCATCGTGGCGCGCAGGTCTTCTTCAGAGCACCGTGTGTCAATGTTGATCGCCCGCAAACCACTGGCCAGCACTTCGCCCATGGCGGAGCTTTTTTCAAGCTGGGTGACCACGTCCGGCGTAGGCACGCCATTGCGGGTTACGCTGAGTACTTCGTCCAGCAGCCGTGGCGGGACAATTTTGCTGGATTTGAGGCTCACAAAACGCTCCAGCACAATGGCAAAGGCCAAAATAGAGCATGCAATAAGGGGCCAAATTGGCCAACCGGCGGCTTGTATGATGGAAATCAAAAGTGTCGCTCCGTACAAATGAAAGGCATGCCCATTATGGCGTAGCTGCAGTAGCCTTTACTCCACAAAATGTGGGGATAACTTTGTGCATAACCACCCCACCGCTCCGCTGCAGGCCGCATAAACGGGGCCGTTCAACAAAATGATGACAAATTCAGCAGTATAAAGATCAATGAAATCAATGACTTACAACGTCGAGTGGCGCTTTGCGCTATGGTGCTGATGGGCTGCCGACTCAACCCAGGCTTGTGGATCAATTGGCAGCCTCGCGGCGGCGCTGTGGGTGTAAACCCATGAATGACGTTTCACTGCGCCCTGCAGCTCCCCGCGTTTGGAAGGTTGGCGCGTTGTGCCATGCCATTGCAGACACATTGGATGCACGCTTTAACCCGGTCACTGTGGTCGGAGAAATGACGGGCTTTTCCCGGGCGGCCAGCGGCCACTGCTATTTTTCGCTCAAAGACGAGAGTGGACAGATTCGCTGCGCGATGTTTCGGCGTGCTGCCGCATCCCTTGACTTTGCGGTGCGCGACGGCGACCGGGTCGAGGTGAGTGGTCGCCTTGGGGTCTATGAGCAGCGCGGCGAGTTGCAGCTGGTAGTGGAGTCGATGCGCCCAGCCGGCCAAGGTACGCTGTTTGAAGATTTCCTCAAGCTCAAAGCCAAGCTCGAACAAGAGGGTCTGTTTGACCCGAACCGCAAGCGGGCCTTACCGCCTTTGCCCCGAGGTATTGGTGTCGTTACCTCGTTGGGTGCTGCCGCGCTGCACGACGTGGTCACCGCCTTGCAGCGGCGGTTGCCCCACATACCGGTGGTGCTAGCGCCCGCGTCGGTGCAGGGGGACAATGCGCCCCGCGAACTCGTACAGGCCCTGAGTGCCTTGTACAACTTGGCAACGGATGGGCCGATAGAGGAGGGTGTTCACATCGATGTGATCATATTGGTGCGCGGTGGTGGCAGCATGGAAGACCTGTGGGCCTTTAATGACGAAGCCTTGGCCCGTACCATCGCGCAAAGCCCGGTCCCGCTCATTTGCGGCGTGGGCCACGAAACTGACTTCACCATCGCCGATTTTGTGGCCGACTTGCGGGCCCCCACCCCTACTGCTGCGGCGGAGTTGGTCTGCGAACCTCGTCAGACATGGTTGGGCGCTGCAGAACTGTTGGAAGACCGCTTGACGGCCGCTATGACGCGTTTTCTGGATCGCCAGGCCCAGCGTTTGGACCTGACCGCCACCCGCATGGGTCGCCCATCAATCCTGGCGAGCCACCAGCGCGTGGCCTTACTCGAGAGCGAACAGCGCATGCGCAGTGCGCTGCGTGGGTCCATGCAAGCCCATTGGACGCGCTGCACACAAGCCCAATCCGAGCTGGTAACAGGTGTGCACCAGTGTGCCCGGCTTGAGCGGGAGCGCTCAGAAAGTGCCGACTTGCGACTGGGCCTGTTAGATCCGTCTTTGGTGCTTAAACGGGGCTACGCTTGGCTCACGGTGGCCGACGGACACCCCGTCAGTAGTGTGGCGCAGGTACAAGTCGGCGCTAAGGTGCAGGCTACCCTTGTCGATGGCGTGGTTGCACTAACGGTAGACGGCGTGCGCGCAAATTAGTTTCTACAATGATTGTTTTTCCAAACCACTGAGAGGACTAAGAGACTTATGGAACATACTTTGCCCGCACTGCCTTACGCCATTGACGCTTTGGCCCCTGCTTACTCCAAAGAGACGCTGGAGTTTCACTACGGTAAACACCATAACGCGTATGTCGTGAACCTCAACAACCTGCAAAAGGGTACTGAGTTCGAAAGCATGACGCTCGAGGAAATCATCAAAAAATCCAGCGGCGGTGTTTACAACAATGCAGCGCAAATCTGGAACCACACCTTCTTCTGGAACGGCATGAAGCCCGCTGGTGGTGGTGAGCCCTCTGGTGCGTTGGCCACAGCCATTACCGCCAAGTGGGGCAGTTACGCCGCGTTCAAAGAAGCGTTTGTCAAGTCGGCCGTTGGCAACTTTGGCTCGGGTTGGACATGGTTGGTCAAGCGCCCTGATGGCTCGGTCGACATCGTCAACACCGGTGCAGCCGGCACACCGCTGACCAGCGCAGACAAAGCCCTGCTAACCGTGGACGTGTGGGAGCATGCCTACTACATCGACTACCGCAATCTGCGCCAAAAGTATGTCGATACTTACTTCGACAAATTGGTGAACTGGGGCTTTGCCGAGACCAACTTCGCCTAAGCCCAGCGCGCACGCAAAAAAGCCGACGTTATGTCGGCTTTTTTGTTGGGCCTTCGCCCTGGGATTTGGGGCTACTTGATGGTCGCAAAGGGCGCGCCAGACAAGCGCATGCCGGGTTTGATGCCACGCTTGGCAAACCAGCCCTTGTTCATTTCCAGAACGTAGCGCACTGGTTTGATCGGGCAGTGCGAGTCTTCGGTCTGCGGCTTCATGTCAGCCAGGTTCAAAACCATGCCGTCGTCGCCTAGAAATGCTGCTGTCAACGGGATCTGGGTGTTTTTCATCCAGAAGCACTGCATGCCTGCGCTTGGGAAGACGAAGAGCATTCCCTCTTGTTGATCTAACTCTTTGCGGTACATCAACCCGATCGCCTGCTGTGAAGGTGTAATCGCCACTTGCGTGTCAATTTGGTGGATGCCCGCTGTTAGCGTTATGCGCTGCAGGTCAGTTTGTGGGGATTCTTGCGCCTGGGCGGCGCCTCCAAGCTGTGCCAGTGTGGCAATAATGGTAACGAAAAGTTTATTCATGGTGCGATAGTGGTCCTGACATGCAATGTTAAACGCGGATAAAACGCCCGCGCTGACAGAATGGCGTAAATTTTTAAGACTAGAATTTGTCTCACTTCCGAAAGCACTACAAACTGCTTTTGTCAGGAAATTCAGATTCACAAAATCCTTGGAGAGCTATACCTATGTACCAACACATCAAAGTCCCTGCGCATGGCCAAAAAATCACGGTGAACGCCGACATGTCGCTGAATGTGCCTGAGCAGCCGATCATCCCATTTATCGAGGGAGACGGTACCGGGCAGGACATTACGCCAGTGATGTTGAAGGTTGTAGACGCTGCCGTGGCCAAAGCCTATGGCGGAAAACGCAAAATCCATTGGATGGAAGTGTATGCGGGTGAGAAGTCCACCAACGTCTACGGTCCAGACGTGTGGTTGCCTGAGGAAACGCTGCACGCACTGCGTGATTACGTGGTGTCGATCAAGGGCCCTTTGACCACGCCTGTTGGTGGTGGTATCCGTTCACTCAACGTGGCGCTGCGCCAAGAGCTGGACTTGTATGTGTGCCTGCGCCCCATTCAGTATTTTGACGGCGTTCCCAGCCCGGTCAAAGAACCCCACAAGACCAATATGGTGATCTTCCGTGAAAACTCGGAAGACATCTATGCCGGTATCGAGTTCGAAGCCGAAAGTGACAAAGCCAAGAAGCTGATCAAGTTCTTGCAAGAGGAACTGGGCGTCAAAAAAATTCGTTTCCCCAATACCTCGGGCATTGGTATCAAGCCCGTGTCGCGCGAAGGCACCGAGCGCCTGGTGCGCAAGGCCATGCAGTACGCCATTGACAATGACAAGCCCAGCGTCACCATCGTGCACAAAGGCAACATCATGAAATACACCGAGGGTGGTTTCCGTGATTGGGCCTATGGCTTGGCACAAAAAGAATTCGGTGCCGAATTGATCGACGGTGGCCCATGGTGCAAGTTCAAGAACCCCAAGACCGGTAAAGACATCATAGTCAAAGACAGCATTGCCGACGCTTTCTTGCAGCAGATTTTGCTGCGCCCCGCTGAATACAGCGTCATCGCCACGCTGAACCTCAACGGTGACTACGTGTCTGATGCACTGGCGGCACAGGTCGGTGGCATTGGTATTGCGCCAGGTGCCAACCTGTCTGATTCGGTGGCGTGTTTTGAGGCCACCCACGGCACTGCGCCAAAATATGCGGGCAAAGATTACGTCAACCCCGGCTCTGAAATCTTATCGGCTGAGATGATGTTGCGCCACATGGGTTGGGCTGAGGCGGCTGACCTGATCATCAGCTCCATGAAAAAATCCATCAACAGCAAGAAAGTTACCTACGACTTTGCCCGCTTGATGGAGGGCGCAACCCAGGTAAGCTGCTCCGGATTCGGCCAAGTCATGATCGACAACATGTAGTCGTCGCCCATTTGAAAAGCCACCCAAATCCGCAAGGGTTTGGGTGGCTTTTTTATGTATGGTCGCTTGAATAGCGGCAAGGTGGCGCCAAGTCAGGGCTGTGCCTCAGAAATTGTCCGTGGCCGATAGAATCGAATTTATGGCAACAAAAAAACCTACAAAACCTCCCGAACCCCTGGTTCGTCCGTCGATTCCGGACGAGGGTGGCGCCGTGCTGCTGGAGCGCCGAACTCTGCGCGTCGAGCCTCCGAAGATGCACCAAGTCGTTTTACTCAATGACGACTACACACCCATGGAGTTTGTGGTCGTCGTCATTCAGGAATATTTTAGTAAAGACCTAGAGTCGGCCACGCGCATCATGCTCAAGATCCACCTCGACGGCCGCGGTGTGTGTGGCGTCTTTTCCAAGGACGTGGCAGCCACCAAGGTGGACCAGGTGCTGGAAGCGGCACTCAAGGCAGGGCATCCCTTGAAATGCATCAGTGAGCCGGTTGATTTTTAGACGATTGACCACAGATGTGGTGACAGAGATAGAAACGGTTTACAGTTATCCATCGAAGCAAGGCAAAAAGGAATTCACATGATTGCCCAAGAATTAGAAGTTAGCCTGCACATGGCGTTTGTGGAAGCGCGCCAGCAGCGCCACGAATTCATCACGGTGGAGCATTTGTTGCTTGCTTTACTCGACAACCCCAGCGCGGCAGAGGTATTGCGTGCGTGCTCGGCCAACGTCGACGACCTGCGCAAATCGCTCTCCAACTTCATCAAAGACAACACGCCTCAGGTGTCGGGTGTTGACGATGTTGACACCCAGCCTACGCTGGGTTTTCAGCGCGTCATCCAGCGCGCCATCATGCATGTGCAATCCACCGGTAGCGGCAAAAAAGAAGTCACCGGTGCTAACGTGCTGGTCGCCATTTTTGGCGAGAAAGACTCCCACGCGGTTTACTACCTGCACCAGCAGGGTGTCACGCGTTTGGACGTGGTCAACTTCATCGCCCACGGCATCAAAAAGAGCGATCCACCCGAGTCCACCAAGGCCAGCGAAAGCGCGCCTGAGGGCGAGGAGGGCGGTGGTGGCGAGAAGAATGAAAAGTCTTCACCGCTGGAGCAGTTCACCCAGAACCTCAACCAGTTGGCCAAGGAAGGCAAGATTGACCCCTTGATTGGGCGCGAGTACGAAGTTGAGCGCGTCATCCAAATCCTGTGCCGCCGCCGCAAAAACAACCCCTTGTTGGTGGGCGAGGCGGGTGTTGGCAAAACCGCCATTGCCGAGGGCTTGGCATGGCGCATTACGCAAAACGAAGTGCCCGAGATTTTGTCTGAGGCCATTGTGTATTCGCTCGATATGGGTGCGCTGCTGGCTGGCACCAAATACCGGGGCGACTTTGAGCAGCGCCTTAAAGGCGTGCTGAAGGCGCTTAAAGACAAACCCCATGCAGTGTTATTCATTGATGAAATTCACACCCTCATCGGCGCCGGTGCGGCATCAGGCGGCACGCTGGATGCGTCTAACTTGCTCAAGCCGGGCCTAAGTTCTGGCCAGCTCAAATGCATTGGTGCTACCACATTCACCGAATACCGCGGCATCTTTGAAAAAGACGCAGCCCTGTCACGCCGCTTCCAAAAGATCGATGTGGTCGAACCAACCGTGGAGCAAACGGTAGAAATTCTTAAAGGCCTCAAATCCCGTTTTGAAGAACACCACAACGTCAAATTTGCACTGGCGGCGCTGCAAGCAGCGGCAGAGCTGAGCGCCAAGTACATCAACGACCGCCACTTGCCTGACAAAGCCATTGACGTGATCGACGAGGCCGGTGCAGCGCAGCGCATCTTGCCCGCCAGCAAGCGCAAAAAGACCATCAACAAGGCCGAGGTTGAAGAGATCGTGGCCAAGATTGCCCGTATTCCGCCCGCCAACGTGTCCAACGACGACCGCGGCAAGCTCAAAACCCTGGAGCGCGACCTTAAAAGCGTGGTCTTTGGCCAAGACAAGGCGCTGGATGTGTTGGCCTCTGCCGTCAAGATGGCGCGCTCGGGCATTGGCACGGGCGACAAGCCCATTGGCTCTTTCCTGTTCAGTGGCCCTACCGGTGTGGGCAAGACCGAAGCGGCGAAGCAGTTGGCCTACATCATGGGTATTGAGCTGATTCGCTTTGACATGAGCGAATACATGGAGCAGCACGCGGTGAGCCGCCTGATTGGCGCGCCGCCAGGTTACGTGGGTTTTGACCAGGGTGGCCTGCTGACTGAGGCGATCACCAAAAAGCCGCACTGCGTGTTGCTGCTCGACGAGATTGAAAAAGCCCACCCCGCCATCTTCAACGTGTTGCTGCAGGTGATGGACCACGGCACGCTGACGGACAACAACGGCCGCAAAGCCGACTTCCGCAACGTGATCATTGTCATGACCACCAATGCTGGTGCCGAGACCATGAACAAGGCCACCATTGGCTTCACCAACCCGCGCGAGGCGGGTGATGAGGCAGCGGATATCAAGCGCCTGTTCACGCCCGAGTTCCGCAATCGCTTGGATGCGATTGTCAGCTTCAAGGCTTTGGACGAAAACGTCATCCTGCGGGTGGTCGACAAGTTCTTGCTGCAGCTAGAAACCCAGTTGGCCGAGAAGAAGGTGGACGTCACCTTCACCGACAAGCTGCGCAAATACTTGGCTAAAAAAGGGTTCGACCCACTCATGGGTGCACGCCCCATGCAGCGCCTGATTCAAGACACCATTCGCCGTGCCTTGGCCGACGAACTGCTGTTTGGCCGCTTGACCGACGGTGGCCGCTTGACCGTGGACATGATCATTACCACCGACGAAAAAGGTGTGGAAACCGGAGAGGTCGAGTTGGACATTCAACCGGTGTCCAAGAAAGAGGGTAAGTCCAAACCGGAAGAGGCCACCGCAGGCTAAATGCGCCTGTCTGCGCGCTCCATCCAATAAAGGCTCGGTTCTGTGTGAACCGGGCCTTTTTTTGGCGGCGGTACCCGCGCCAAGCCTCAGTTGCTGTTGAACTGCGCCCTGATCGCCTCAACCCGCTTGCGGTTCACGTCGAAATCTTTCTTGCCCAGTCGGCTGGCCGAGCGCACTTGGATGACGCCCGCGTTGCGGTCTAGCCAGAACTCAATGTCGTCGGTGAACTTGAGTAGCTTGGTAGTGCACTGCGCGTAGATGTAATCCGGCTCGTTGGTCACGATCACGGTAAGCGTCCAGCCGCGGCATCTTGAGTTGAGGCAGACGTTGACCGACCATCGCGTCCATGATGAACGTGATGGAGCTGATCTACGTCGGGACGCTGAGCAGACTCAGGCGTTGGCTGCGTGTCGCCGCCTTGGTGGCGT
>JBBRSA010000002.1:0-144615 GCA_038245855.1 Burkholderiales bacterium | reverse complement strand
CCTGGCGGGGGCCTGCATGAATGCAAATCAGAAGACAAAAACCAAGTCCCTTAAACTTCCGGTTTTAACCCGGTCAGGTCAAGAAGCAAAGGGTGCTGACTCAAGCCCGCTTCAGGCTCATACCTGAATTGGAAAATACTGTCGATGCCAGCGAAGCCGCGTGTGACGCCTACGGCTACACCGAAGCCGAGCTGCGCCAGCTCAGCCTGACCAACTTGCGCGCGGACCCGGTCTCCAAAGAGACTGCCGATAACGAGTGTGCTGCGGGGTGTGGTGACGAAACGGCGTTGTATGAAACACTGCAACGGCACAAAGACGGGCATGTTTTTCCAGCTGAGGTTAAGTCAGGCTTGGTGGTGATTGGCGACAAACTCTATCGACAAAGTTTCGTCCGCGATATTAGCGAACGCCAAGCGGCGCAAGCCGCATTGCGGACTTCAGAGCAGTTTGGCCGTTCAACCATCGATGCAATCGCTGCGCATATATGCGTGATTGATCGTCAGGGTGCTATCGTGGCCGTAAACCAGCCGTGGAATACATTTGCTGAGGAAAATTCCAAGCCCGATGCCACCTCATCTGGTGACTTTCCCAGACTTGGGTTAGGTTGCAATTACCTTCATGTTTGTGATGCTGCAACCGGCGCCGGGGCAGGGGACGCCGCGTCCATGGCTGCGGGCATTCGTGCGGTGATGCGGGGTGAGATGCAAGAGTTCGTCTTGGAGTATTCGTGCCACAGTCCCACGGAGCAGCACTGGTTCATGGCGCGTGTAACCCGCTTCGCGGGCAGCAGTGGCAATTGCGTAATAGCCCATACGAAGGCCACCGAGCGAAAAGAATTTGAATTGGCACTGTTGCGCCGAACCCGCGCGCTCAAGGCGCTGAGTGCGCTCAATCGGGCTTTGATCACTGTACAGACAGAGTCCGATTTGCTGCAAAGTGTTTGCGATGTGATTGTCGAAAGGGGGGGCTATCGAATGGTCTTGGTGGGCATTGCTGAGCACGACGCAGATAAATCGGTGCGTGTGGTGGCCCATGCAGGTTTTTATCAAGGCTATTTTGACCAAACGTCGATCAGTTGGGCAGATACGCCGAATGGTCGGGGTCCAATTGGACGAGCGATTCGCAGTGGAACGGTCGAGGTGTCCCATGACCTGATGGTGGACCCGCACATGGCCCCATGGCACGATGCGGCCATGCAGCGCGGCTACCATTCTGTGAGTGTGATGCCGCTGATTGTCGATGGACTGGTGATGGGGGCCTTGACGGTGTTTTCCTCCGATCCCAATGCGTTTGATGAACCTGAATTGGAATTGCTCGAAGAGCTCAGCCGAGACCTGACCTATGGTGTTGCGACCATCCGCAGCGCTTCGCAACGTGTGGCACTGGAGGCTGCGCTGCTCGCAAGTGAGGCGCAGTTCCGCAGCCTGATTGAGCAGTTCCCCATTGGTATCCATGTGCTGCACGATGGCGTGTGCACCTATACCAACCCGCGCATGGATGAGATCATGGGTTCTGGATTGGGCGGCCTGCTGGGCGCGCGGGTTGAAGCGCTCGTTATGCCGGAGTCCAGTGGCGCTTATGCACATGCCAAGGAGCAGCTGGCAACGCAGGGCCGAACCGGCAATTTTTTAATGAATGTCAAACGCAATGATGGCATGGTGACGACACTGGGTATCCAATACGTCAAGGGAAGGTTCTTAAATGAAACTGTCTCGATTGGCATGGCGCAAGACGTCAGCGAACGCGAACGAGACAAGGCCGAAATACAGCGCTATATCAAGAGCTTGGAGCACGCTACCGAAGCCACCCTTCAGTCCGTAGCGGTCATCGTGGAGAAGCGAGATCCCTACACCGCAGGCCATGAGCGCCGTGTTGGTGAGCTTGCGGCAGCCATAGGCAAAGAGATGGGGTTGTCTGAACATCAGATCAAGGGGCTTCGGTTGGCCGGCTTTGTCCATGACGTCGGGAAGATCGCAGTGCCCGCAGAGTTGCTGGCCAAACCCACGCGCCTGACGGATATAGAGATGGCCTTGATTCGCGTCCACGCACAGGCTGGGTATGACGTTCTCAAAGGCGTTGAGTTTCCTTGGCCAATCGCAGAGGTCGCTCTTCAGCACCATGAGCGTTTGGATGGAAGTGGCTATCCAAATGGGCTCAAGGGGGATGAGATTCTTTTGGAGTCACGCATCATGTCAGTGGCCGACGTAGTGGAGTCCATGTTTTCGCACCGACCCTACCGCCCGGGGCTGGGCATTGACGCGGCACTGGCCGAAATAGAACAGTTCAAGGGTTCGCGGTACGACGCGCAGGTTGTAGCGGCGTGTAATACGCTGTTTTTGGAGCGGGGATACAAATTTCCAACCTGATGGGAGAATTTTGTGCGCTATTAGGAGCCGGTTTGTGCTGCCCTTGGCAGCACCCGTCCCGGGTTTAGTAGGTTCTGCGGGTCCAGCGCCTGCTTGATCGCACGCATCATGCTTAGTGCCACGGGCGATTTACTGTGCTGCAGGGTCTCGCGCTTGAGGCTCCCAATGCCGTGCTCGGCCGAGATGGAGCCGCCGAATTGCGCCACCATGCCATAAACCACGGCATTGACGGCCTCTTCTTGGGTTTGCAAGAAGGCTTCGGCGTCCGATCCTTCGGGCGCTTGCACGTTGTAGTGCAGGTTGCCGTCACCCAGGTGGCCGTAGTTCACCAAGCGAATGCCGGGGAACTGCTGCGCCAGCAGGGCGCCCGTGGTGCGCACAAATTCAGGAATTTTGGACACAGCAATGGCAATGTCGTGCTTGATGTTGAGCCCCTCTTGGGCCTGCGCCAGGGGAATACTTTCGCGGATGTGCCACAGGGCGCGGGCCTGGTTCAGGCTCTCGGCCACCACCGCATCGATCACACAGCCTTGCTCTAGGGCGCTTTCAAGCAGCTTTTCCAACTGGGCGCGGGCGTGGGTTTCGGACTCGTGGTCAGACGCCTCTAGCACCACGCAATAAGGGGCTTGCGTGATGGCTAAAGGCATTGTTAGGCTGGGGAAATGTTTACGTACCAGGCTTAGGGCAAACGCGCCCATCACTTCAAAGCCCGTCAGGCTCGCGCTCAGGTGTTTGTGGGCTAGGCCCAGCAGAGCCACCGCTGCCTCCAGCGAAGGCACGGCGGCAAAGGCGGTGAGCTGGGCCACCGGCAGGGGGTAGAGCTTCATGACCGCCGCAGTAATGATGCCCAGCGTGCCTTCTGAGCCAATCATCAGGTGGCGCAGGTCGTAGCCGGTGTTGTCTTTGCGCAGGCCGCTTAAACCGTCCCACACCGCACCTTGGGCGGTAACCACCTCCAGGCCTAAGCACAGCTCGCGCGTGTTGCCGTAGCGCAGCACCTGCGTGCCGCCCGCGTTGGTGCCCAGGTTGCCGCCGATGGTGCAACTGCCCTCGGACGCCATGCGCAGTGGGAACAGCAGGCCGTCTTGCGCACACACCTCTTGCAGCGTTTGCAGCACACAACCGGCTTCTACGGTGACCGTGAGGTTGGCCACATCCACATGGCGCACGGCGTTCATGCGCCGCAGGCTCAGCACAATCTGCGTGCCGCTGGCGTCGGGCGTAGAGCCCACCACCATGCCGGTGTTGCCGCCTTGGGGGACGATGCTCACGCCGGCTTGCGCGCAGGCTTGCACCACGGCGGCCACCTCGGCGGTGCTTGCGGGGCGTACCACGGCCAGGGCGCGGCCGTGTTCACGCTTGCGCCAGTCTTGCTCCCAGGCGCTCAGGTCGCCGTCGGTGAATACATGGCTGGCGCCTACGATGGTGCGCAGGGCGTTGAGCAGGGTGGCGTGGGTGGTCATGCTGTGGCGGCGGGTTCGGCCAGCGCGCCCTTGGTATTGCGCTGGCGCAGCCGGATGTGCAAAACAACGGCCACAAACAGCAGCAGGCACAGGGCAACCTCGGCCAGTGCCAAATAGTTGCCCGGCGCTTTGTCGCCCCAAGCGCGCACCACACCTTCAATGAAATAGAGCCACACCACTAAACTGACCCAGCGGTAGGTGTACATGCGATTGCGCAGCAGCCCGGCCAGCGGAATACACAGCGGCAGGGCCTTCAGGGCCAGCCATGAGCCACCAGGGCGCAGTGGTGCCCACAGCAGCTCCCAGCCAAGGCTTAGCAGAATCAGACCTAGCAGGGAGCCTACGGCAAGCCAGCGTGCCGTATTTACGCCTGGGGTAGGGGGTGTTGGTAGCAGGGGTGTATTTATCACGGTGGCATCATAGCGGCATGGAATTTTTACAACGGCTTCAATTTTGGTTGCGTGATGTCTCCAACATCCCGTGGCGCAGCACCGCCTCGACCCTGTATGAGCGCTTTCGCGAAGACCGCCTGGGCCTGACCGCCAGCAGCTTGACCTTCACCACCGTCATCTCGCTGGTGCCTTTGATTACCGTGTGTTTGGCGGTGTTTACCGCCTTCCCCATGTTCTCCAAGTTCCAAGACGTGCTTCAAAAGTGGCTGATCGAGAGCCTGGTGCCCGACAACATTGCGCGCCAGGTGCTGGGCTACC
Organism: Burkholderiales bacterium; assembly: GCA_038245855.1. Taxonomy (GTDB): domain Bacteria; phylum Pseudomonadota; class Gammaproteobacteria; order Burkholderiales; family Burkholderiaceae_C; genus Allorhodoferax. The sequence continues at coordinate 140,076 of JBBRSA010000002.1, read as the reverse complement.
TCAACCAGTTTGCGGGCAAGGCCAGCCGCCTGGGGGCCGTGGGTTTGCTCTTTTTGCTGGGCACGGCGTCGGCACTGCTGTTCACCATAGACCGCACGCTCAACAGCATCTGGCGGGTGCGCAAGCCGCGCCCCTTTGCACGGCGGGTGCAAATCTATTGGACAGCGCTGACCCTTGGGCCGCTGCTGCTGGGCGTGAGCCTGAGCATGACCTCGTATGCCTTGACGGCCTCTAAGGGGCTGGCAGGCGGCTCGGCGGCTGGGCTGACCCTGGTCTTTGATGCGCTGCAATTTGTGATGGTGGCCGCCGGTATGGCCGCCTTGTACCGCTACGTGCCCAACACCCACGTGCGCTGGGGCCACGCTTGGATGGGCGGCGTGTTTGTGTCCACCTGTATGGAGATCGCCAAGAAGGCGCTGACGCTGTATTTGGTCAAAGTGCCCACCTATTCGGTGGTGTATGGCGCTTTTGCTACGGTGCCGATCTTGCTGATCTGGATCTACGTGTCGTGGGTGATTGTGCTGCTGGGTGCAGCGCTAACAGCATACATGCCCAGTCTGCTGACCCGCGTGCCACAACGCCGCCTGGGCCAAGGCTGGCAGTTCCAGTTGGCTCTGGAATTGTTGCAGCTGTTGGCCGATGCGCGTCAGTTGGCGGACAAGGGCTGTATGACTGCACAGTTGTGTGCAGCGCTGCGGGTAGACCCGCTACAGCTAGAGCCGGTGATAGAAGCACTCTTGGTGCTGGACTGGGTGGGCGAGCTTAACGAGGCCTCGGTGCAAATGCCCGATGCGCGCTATGTGCTGCTGATTGACCCGGCCCACACGCCCCTGGCGCCGCTGATGAACGCCTTGCTGATAGACCCCAGCTCTGAGACCAGAAAATTAGACGCTGTAGGCCACTGGCCCACGTCAATGCTGGGTGATGCGCTATGAATTTTGTATAACGCGGTGATTCTTTCGTCGCGTATTTACGCTTTTTTTACACCCGCACACTAAAACTCATCCCCATTTTTACGCCCCGTTAACCACACTCCCTTCATCAATTTGATGCAGGAGAGAACGATGGAAGCGGTAAACACACTTCACGTGGTGTATGGCTTGGGCGGCATGTGTGCTGCCCTGTTACTGGCGTATTTGGTCTATGCGCTGATTCGCGCGGAGGAGTTTTAATGAGCAGCTCTGCTTGGGGGCTGCTGGCCCTGTTTTTGGTCTTGCTGCTGGCCGCATCGTGGCCTTTGGGCATATGGATCACCCGTATCTGCAACGGGCAACTGCCGCGCTGGATGCAGCGCACCGAAGAACTGCTGTACCGGCTGGCGGGCGTTTCACCCGATCAATCGATGGGCTGGGCCCGCTACGCGCTGGCCTTGCTGGCGTTCAATGCGCTGGGCTTTGTGGCCGTCTATCTGCTGCAGCGCTGGCAAGCGGTGTTGCCGCTCAATCCGGCGGGCATGGCTGCAGTGACGGTGGATTCGTCCTTCAATACCGCCATCAGCTTTGTTACCAATACCAATTGGCAGGGTTATGGCGGCGAGACCACCATGAGCTACCTGACCCAGATGTTGGGCTTGGCGGTACAGAACTTTCTGTCGGCCGCCACGGGTATCGCGGTAGTGTTCGCGTTGGTCCGCGGGTTTGTCGCACGTTCTACCAGCGTGATTGGCAACTTTTGGGTGGACATGACGCGCATCACCGCCTGGTTGCTAGTGCCGCTGTCACTGGTGGTGGCCTTGCTGTTTGTGGGCCAAGGTGTGATCCAGAATTTTGATGCCTACAAAGACGTCAATACGCTGGAAACCACGAGCTACCAGATCGCTAAAAACGGTCCGGATGGGCAGCCGCTCGTGGACGCAAAAGGCAGCCCCGTCATGGAGGATGTCAAAACCAGCACGCAGACCTTGGCCATGGGCCCCGTGGCATCGCAAGAGGCCATCAAGATGTTGGGTACCAATGGCGGTGGTTTCTTCAATGCCAACTCATCCCACCCGTATGAAAACCCCACGGCGTTGGCCAACTTGCTGCAGATGCTGTCAATTTTCTTGATCCCGGCTGCGCTGTGTTTTACCTTTGGCCGTGTGGTGGGTGACCAGCGCCAAGGCTGGGCCGTGATCGCCGCGATGACGATCATGTTTGTGGTGTCCGTTATGGTCGTTACGCCCGCTGAACAGGCCGGCAACCCCTTGCTGACACCGCTGGGTGTGGACCAGACGGCCAGCGCCCTGCAATCGGGCGGCAATATGGAAGGCAAAGAGACACGCTTCGGCATCAACGGCACCAGCCTCTTTGCTGCGGTGACCACCGGTGCGTCATGCGGTGCAGTGAACTCCATGCACGACTCTTTCACCCCGATCGGTGGAATGGTCCCACTGGTCGAGATGCAGCTCGGGGAAGTCATATTTGGTGGCGTAGGAACCGGCCTGTATGGCATGCTGATCTTCGCCATCTTGGCCGTCTTCATTGCCGGCTTGATGATTGGCCGCACACCAGAATACCTGGGCAAGAAGATTGAGGCCCATGAGATGAAGCTCACCTCGATTGCCATTCTGGTCACGCCCATTGTGGTGCTGGCAGGTACGGCCATCGCGGTGGTGACCACCGCCGGTCAAGCCGGCATCGCCAACCCGGGTGCCCATGGCTTCTCAGAGATTCTGTATGCGTTCACGTCAGTTGCCAACAACAACGGCAGCGCCTTTGCGGGGTTGTCGGCTAACACGCCGTTCTACAACATTTGGTTGGGCTTGGCCATGGCGCTGGGGCGCTTTGGCGTGATCGTGCCAGTGTTGGCCATTGCCGGTTCGCTGGCGGCTAAGAAACGCCTGTCAGCCAACGCCGGTACCTTCCCTACACACGGTCCGCTGTTTGTGGTGTTGCTGATTGGCACCGTGCTGCTGGTGGGGCTGCTGAACTATGTGCCATCTCTGGCGCTGGGCCCGGTCGTTGAGCACCTGATGTTGTGGATCACGCGTTGAGCCGACGGCACCGCACGCCCCTATTGAGTGAGTAACTTATGTCAAACAAAAATTCTTTGAACCTGATGGACCCCGTGTTGGTCAAGCCTGCTGTGCTGGCTGCCTTCACCAAACTGAACCCTGCTGTGCAGTGGCGCAACCCGGTGATGTTTGTGGTCTACATCGGCAGCATCGTCACCACGCTGCTGGGCTTTGCGGCCCTGCGCGGTGACGGGCCTGACCGCCCCGCTTTTATTCTGGGCATCTCACTGTGGCTCTGGTTCACCGTGCTCTTTGCCAACTTTGCCGAAGCCTTGGCCGAAGGCCGCAGCAAGGCGCAAGCTGATTCGCTCAAGGGCTTGAAGAAAAGCACATGGGCCAAGAAGCTCAAAGAAGTACCTGTAGGTGAACGTTTCGTGGCCGGGCCGCCCCAAGGCGAAACAGCCCCCTTGGGGGGCAGCGCAGCACCTGCGGAATCGGCAACGGCCGATACCGGGGCAGTGGCAAGCGTGGGGGCCTATTCGTGGTTACCAGAGCAGGCCGAAAACCTGCGCAAGGGCGACGTGGTGCTGGTGGAAGCCGGTGACATGATTCCTGTTGATGGCGAGGTGATCCAGGGCGTTGCCACGGTGGACGAAAGCGCCATCACCGGCGAATCGGCACCCGTGGTGCGCGAGTCGGGTGGTGACTTTGGCTCGGTCACTGGCGGCACCCGCGTGCTGTCGGACTGGCTGGTGGTGCGCATCAGCGTGAACCCCGGCGAGTCGTTTTTGGACCGCATGATTGGCATGGTGGAAGGCGCCAAACGCCAGAAGACCCCCAATGAAGTGGCGCTGACGATTCTGCTGGTGGCATTGACCATCGTGTTCTTGGTGGTGACCGTCACACTGCTGCCGTTCTCTATCTTCAGCGTGCAGGCCGCCGGCAGTGGCACGGTGGTGGGCATGACGGCGTTGATTGCGCTCTTGGTGTGCTTGATTCCCACCACCATTGGCGGCTTGTTGTCGGCCGTGGGTGTGGCCGGTATGAGCCGCATGATGGAGGCCAATGTGATTGCCACCTCGGGCCGCGCGGTAGAGGCTGCCGGCGATGTGGATGTGCTGCTGCTGGACAAGACCGGCACCATTACCCACGGCAATCGCCAGGCCACTGTTTTTATTCCCGCTCCCGGCGTGTCACCCGCACAGTTGGCCCAGTCCGCCATGCAGGCCTCGATGGCCGATGAAACGCCCGAAGGCCGCAGCATCGTGGCACTGGCCCAGCGCCAAGGCGTTACCGAGCCACGTCTGGCCCACAGTACTGAGGTTGCTTTTACCGCCCAGACCCGCATGAGCGGTATGGATGTGCAAAACGACGACGGCAGCACGCGCCAATTGCGCAAGGGCGCGGTGGACGCGATTCGCAAATACGTGGAATCCTTGGGCAGCAAGATGCCTGCAGAAGTGCTGCGGGCTGCTGACGACGTAGCGCGCCGGGGCAGCACGCCGTTGGCCGTGGCAGACGGCAGCGTGGTGCTGGGCATTGTGGAGCTCAAAGATATCGTCAAGACCGGTATCAAAGAGCGTTTTGGCGAGCTGCGCCGCATGGGTATCAAAACGGTGATGATCACCGGCGACAACAAGCTCACTGCAGCCGCCATTGCGGCCGAGGCGGGCGTAGATGACTTTCTGGCCGAGGCCACGCCCGAAGACAAGCTCAAACTCATCCGCCAGTATCAAGCAGAAGGCCGCCTGGTGGCCATGACCGGCGACGGCACCAACGATGCCCCCGCCTTGGCCCAAGCCGACGTCGCCGTGGCCATGAACAGCGGAACCCAGGCCGCCAAGGAGGCCGGCAACATGGTGGATTTGGATTCCAACCCCACCAAACTGTTGGAGATTGTGGAGACCGGCAAGGCGCTGTTGATGACGCGCGGCTCCCTCACCACCTTCTCCATCGCCAATGACGTGGCCAAGTACTTCGCCATCATTCCGGCGATTTTTCTGAGCACCTACCCGCAGTTGGGGGTTCTGAATGTGATGCGTTTGGGCAGCCCCAACTCGGCCATCCTGTCTGCCGTGATCTTCAACGCGCTGATCATCATGTTCTTGATTCCCCTGGCGCTCAAGGGCGTGAAGTACCGGCCGGTGGGCGCTGCAGCCTTGCTGCGCCGCAACTTGGCGATCTATGGTCTGGGCGGGCTGATCGTGCCGTTTATTGGCATCAAGGCCATCGACATGCTGCTATCAGCCACTTTCTTCTGAATTTGCGAAAGGACATTTGTATGAAAACTTTTATTCGCCCTTTGCTGGTCATTTTTGGCGCACTCACTGTGGTCACCGGTCTGGTCTACCCGTTGGCCGTAACCGGCGCTGCGCAGGCCATTTTTCCGGCGCAAGCCCATGGTAGTTTGGTACTGCGTGATGGCAAGCCAGTTGGCTCCACCCTGATCGGGCAAAACTTTACTGGCCCTGAGAACTTCTGGGGTCGCCCCTCCGCCACCGGGCCCATGCCCTACAACGCAGCCGCCTCTAGCGGCTCCAACCAGGGGCCGCTGAATCCTGCACTGGTTGATGCTGTGAAAGGCCGCGTCGATGCACTGCGTGCGGCCGACCCTGGCAACACCGAGCTGGTTCCTACGGACCTGGTCACCGCGTCGTCCAGTGGCTTAGACCCGCACATCAGCCCGGCTGCCGCCAACTACCAAGTGGCCCGCGTGGCCCGCGCCCGCAAGCTGCCTGCAGCCCAGGTGCAGGCCTTGGTCGCGCAGCACACGCAAGCACCCCTGTGGGGAATTTTGGGCGAGCCGCAGGTCAATGTTTTGCAACTGAACCTGGCGCTGGCCGCTTTGCGTTAACAATGCAGCATGGCAAGCACCCCTGACTCCCGGCAAGACCCCGATGCGCTACTGGCGCGCCTGAACGAGGAAAGCCAGGCCGGCGCACGCGGCAAGCTGCGCATCTACTTTGGGGCCAACGCGGGCGTTGGCAAAACCTACGCCATGCTGGCCGCCGCGCAGCGCGCCCAACACGCTGGCCAGCGGGTGCTGGTGGGCGTGGTGGAAACCCATGGCCGCAAAGACACGATGGAGTTGCAAGCCGGCTTGCAGGTGCTGCCGCTTCAAGAGATCGCTTACCGTGGCCAGGTATTGCTGGAGCTGGACATTGACGCCGCACTGGCCGCCAAGCCGGACGTGCTGTTAGTCGATGAGCTGGCCCACAGCAACGCACCGGGCTCGCGCCACCCCAAACGCTGGCAAGACGTGCAAGAGCTGCTCGATGCCGGCATTGATGTGTGGACCGCACTGAACGTACAGCACTTAGAAAGCCTGAACGGCACGGTGGGTGCCATTACCGGTGTGCGCGTGAATGAAACCGTGCCCGACACCGTGCTGGACAACGCGGACGAGATTGTGCTGGTGGATGTGACCGCCGACGAGTTGCTGGCCCGCCTCAAGGCCGGCAAGGTCTACATCCCGCAGCAGGCCGAGCGTGCCACTCAAAATTTCTTTCGCAAAGGTAACCTGATTGCGCTGCGCGAGATCGCCTTGCGCCGCACGGCGGAGCATGTAGGCGACGATGTGCGCAGCTACCGTCAGCACATGATGCAAACCTCGCACCAGCAAAATGGTGCCGACCATTCGGCGTGGAACACCTCGGGCGCGCTGCTGGTGTGCGTGGGCCCGCAGGCGGGGGCGGAGCATGCGGTCCGCACCGCTGCGCGGCTGGCCGGGCAGCTCAATGTGCGATGGCACGCCGCCTTTGTCGAAACCCCTGCGCTGCAGCGCCTCGCCCCAAAGGACCGCGACCGCACGCTGGCCGTGCTCAAGCTGGCTGAAGAGCTGGGCGGTAGCACGGCGGTGTTGACGGGCGACGACATTGCCGAAGCGCTCTTGCAGCACGCGCGCACGTTGAACTGCGCAACGCTGGTACTGGGCCGCCCGGTTCCACGCCGCTGGAGCGGCCTGTGGCGCGTGCTGATCCCCACGCTGACACGGCAGCTGGCCACGCTAGCACCTGCACTGGATGTTGTGGAGGTGGGTTTTACCGAGAGCGTGCGCAAGTTGGCGCAGCCTTTAGGACGTTTGGCAGAAGAGGCCCCCGTCACGTCTGTCTGGGAGTCGCAATGGGCGCGCTATGGCGGCGCAGTCGCTGCCTGTTTGCTGACCACGGTATTGACGCAACCCATGCTTCCCCGGTTTGACCTGGCCAACATCGTCATGTTGTTTTTGCTGTGCGTGGTACTGGTCGCCGTCAAGCTGGGGCGTGGCCCGGCCAGCTTGGCTGCCGTGCTGGCGGTCGCGTCGTTCGATTTCTTTTTTGTGCAACCACGCATGTCGCTGGCCGTGAGCGATGTGCAGTACCTGGTCACTTTCGGGGTGATGCTGGTGGTGGGTTTGTTAATCGGTCAGCTCACCGCTAATCTGCGTTTTTCCGCCAACGTGTCGGCCAGCCGGGAGCAGCGCGCACAGGCCTTGTTTGAGCTCTCGCGCGAGTTGTCGGCTGCGCTGCAGTGGGAGCAAGTGGTTGGCATGGGTGAGGCCGCCGTACAGCGCACCTTCGGTGGTCAGGCCAAGGTACTGCTGCCAGATACCCACGACCGGCTCATTGTGCCAAGCGATCTGCCAGCAGACCTGGACAGCAGTGTTGCCGATTGGGTGCTGCGCAACGGCCAGCGCGCTGGCATGGCCACCTCGACTCTGCCGTCCAACGCTTGGCACTATGTGCCGCTGCAAGCGCCCATGCGCTTGCGTGGCGTGCTGGCGCTAAAACCGGCCCAGCCACGCTGGTTGCTGATACCCGAACAGGTGCAGCAGCTAGACACCCTGGCGCGGCAAATTGCCATTGCGCTGGAGCGGGTGCACTATGTGGAGGTGGCGCAGGGGGCTGTGGTGCAAATGGAATCCGAGCGCCTGCGCAACACGCTGCTGGCAGCCATGTCGCACGATGTCCGCACACCGCTCACTGCACTGATTGGGCAGGCCGAATCACTGGCCAGCTCGGTGCCGCTCAGCACAGACCAGCAACTCTCAGCGAATGCCATCAGCCACGAAGCCCGCGAGCTCAGCACCTTGGTGGGCAACTTGCTAGAAATGGCCCGTCTGGAGAGTGGCCAGGTCGAGTTGCACTTGGAATGGCAATCGGTGGAAGAGGTGGTGGGCAGCGCCATTCGCGCCGCGCGGCATGCGCTGGGGGCGTTGTCAGTGCATACCGTCATTGCGGCCGACCTTCCTTTGGTGGAGTTTGATGCTGCGTTGATGGAGCGCGTGTTGGTCAACCTGATGGAAAACGCCGCCAAGTACGGCGTTGGCACCCCGCTGCATGTGCCCGCAATCGAGCTAACGGCGCAGGCCACGCCCGATGCGCTGGAATTGCGCGTGCGCGACTACGGCCCCGGCCTGCCGCGCGCCAGTTCGGGAAAAGAGGTTGACGTCTTTGAAAAATTCACCCGCGGCAAGAATGAATCTTCGACCCGTGGTGTAGGTTTAGGCTTGGCCATTTGCAGGGCGGTGGTGGATGCGCACAAAGGCCGCATCAGCGCCCGCAATGCCGATGGCGGTGGTGCAGAATTCACCATTACGCTGCCACGGCGCGCACCGCCGCTCGCACCTGAAGAACCCACCGAAACCGCCGAAACCGAAGTAGCCTGAAACCCATGTCCACCCCATCACCTGTTGCGGTACTGATTGAAGATGAGCCCCAGATCCGCCGCTTTGTACGTGCAGCGCTTGAGGCCGAAGGCTGGCAGGTTTTTGAGGCCGACACTGCCCAGCGTGGCCTGACCGAAGCGGGCACCCGAAAGCCCGACTTGTTGGTGCTGGACCTGGGCCTGCCCGACGGCGATGGGCTGGACGTGATCCGCGATGTGCGCAGCTGGTCGGCCGTGCCCATCGTGGTGCTATCCGCCCGCGTGGATGAAGCCGACAAGATTGCCGCGCTGGATGCCGGTGCCGATGATTACTTGACCAAGCCTTTTGGGGTGGGCGAGCTGCTGGCCCGCGTGCGCGCAAACCTGCGCCGCCCCCGCGCCGCCAGTGCCGATGACAAGCCCGACGAATCGCTGTTCACCTTTGGCGATGTGGCGGTGGACCGCAAGGCGCGCCTGGTGCGCCGCGCAGGGGTAGAAGTGCATCTCACACCCATTGAGTACCGGCTGCTGCTGGTGCTGGTGGCCAACGTGGGCCGCGTGCTGACCCACCGCCAGCTACTGCGCGAAGTGTGGGGCCCTTCGCACGCCGACCAAAGCCATTACCTGCGTATTTACATGGGCCACTTGCGACAAAAACTAGAGGCCGACCCGAGCCAACCCCAGCATTTACTGACCGAGACGGCAGTGGGCTACCGTTTGGTATAAATTTAAGCCAAATCAGCCTCTAGCCCTCGTACTGCTTGCGCAAGCAGCTATTGAATTGGTAGCGAATCCAGCGCTACACGCAACACCTCGGCCGACGCTTGCAGGGCCGCTTGCTCTACAGCATCCATGGCCGGCTCTAGCACCTGCGTAGCGCCATGCTGCCCCACCAGCGCAGGTAGCGAAATGGCCACATCGTGAATGCCGCAGCGGCCTTGCTGCACGCGGGACACGGTGAGGATACGGCGCTCATCACCTAACAAACACTGCACCAGCCGGGCGGTTACCAAACCGATGGCGTGGTTGGTGGCGCCCTTGCGCTGTATTACCTCGTAGGCCGCGCGGCGCACGCTCAACGCCAGACGCTCCTCCGTGGCTGCACTCCAGCCCGGCCATTGGCGCAAGGGCACCCCGCCCACCTGTGCGCCAGACCACAGCACCAGCTCGGAATCACCATGCTCGCCAATCACTTGGGCGTGGATCGACTGCGTGGCCACCTGCAGCTCTTCGCCCAGCATTTGGCGCAGCCGGGCCGTGTCCAACATGGTGCCAGTGCCCAGCACCCGCTGCAATGGGAGCCCACTGGCGCGGGCCATCACCTGGGTCAATACATCCACCGGGTTGGTGACCAGCACCACCATGCCCGCGAAACCCGCCAGCAGACGGCCGATGTCGGCCACCAAACGGGCGTTATCGCGCAGTAAATCCAGGCGGCTTTCGCCCGGCTTGCCGTTACGGCCAGCGGCAACCACCACCACATCGGCGTTGCGCATGTCTGCCAGCGCTACCGCCTTGACGCTGCAGCGGGGGTAGTAGGCGGCTCCGTGCGACAGGTCCATGGCCTCGCCCTCGGCAACGGCTGTGCGCATGTCGTACAGCCACAGCTCTTGCGCAGCACCGGTCTGCAACACCGCCATCGCCACGCTGGTGCCCACCCAGCCGGTACCAATAATGCCAACGATCTTGCTCATAGTTCACCCCCTGTGTTGTGGTGGGTTTGTAAAAAATCCCACAGTGCCTGCAGCGTAGCATCCGGCGCCTCGGCCATCTGGTGGTGACCCACGGCCAGTTGCACCACGTGCACCGCTTTGCCACTAGAGCGGGCTGCGGCAACCAACGACTGCGCAGCTTTGGGGGGTGTCATCTGGTCTTTGGCGCCCAGCACCAGCAGCACCGGGCAGGTGACGGCCTGCATGGCGGCCTCACCGTTGGTGTAGCGGTCGCAGGCCAGAAAGCCGCGGTGCAACACGTTGACGGCTGGGTTGCTGGCCAGCACCCGGCGCCCCAGCGCCAAGGCGGCGCCATACACCCAGGTGCCCGGCCCCAGTGCAGACGGTGGCGGCGCCAAGGTGCTGCGCGAAAAGATGTTGATCTGCCTTAAGGCTTGTTCTGGTCTATGCAAGGCAGCGTCCAGCAGGGCCTCCGACACCTTCATCGGGTAGGCGCTGCCGATCAGCATCAGGTGGGTTACCCGCTCTTTCAACTGCGAGGCTGCCTCCAACGCAATCAGCGAGCCCCAGCTGTGTCCCACCAGCGCAGCTTTTTCCACACCCGCAGCGTCCACCAGGGCGGCAATAAAGGCAGCACCTTCTTCCACGTTGGCAGGCGCTTCACCCGCGCTGCGGCAGTGGCCGGGCAGGTCTACGGCCAGCACGTTCCAGCCGTGGTGGGCGAAAAAACGGCTTTGCAGAATCCAGACACTGTGGTCGTTGATCACGCCGTGGATGAATACCACGGTGGGTTGGGCCGGGTCAAATGGCTTGCCCCCGGTGTAGCAATAGGTGCGGGCGTTGTGGACGGTGAGGTACATTATTTTTATAACGAAATAGGCCGCTAGCCCTCGTTGAATATGCGCAAGCAGCTATTAAATTGAGAGCGTTCGCATAACCTTACGCTGCTTTTTTCGCCGCTTTTTCGGCCGACTTCAGGGCGCGCTGCAGGTCATCAATCAAATCGTCCGGGTCTTCCAGGCCGATGGACAGGCGTATCGTGCCCTGGGTGATACCAGCGGCTTTCAAAGCGGCTTCGTCCATGCGGAAGTGGGTGGTGCTGGCGGGGTGAATCACCAGGCTGCGGCAGTCGCCCACATTGGCTAGGTGGCTAAACACCTTGAGCGCTTCGACAAAGGCTTGGCCTTGCTTGCGCGTGCCAACAAGGTCAAAGCTGAACACCGAGCCCGCACCGCGCGGCAGCAGCTTTTGCGCCAGCGCGTGGCTCGGGTGGCTTGGCAGCAGCGGGTGGCCCACACGGCCGACCAGGGGCTGGGTTGCCAAAAACTGCACCACTTTTTCGGTATTAGTCATGTGGCGCGCCATGCGCAGGCTAAGGGTCTCGATGCCTTGCAATATGAGCCAGGCCGAGTGTGGGCTCAGGCAGGCGCCAAAGTCGCGCAGACCCTCAAAGCGGGCGCGCAGCAAGAAGGCGCCCACGGTGCTTTCCTCGCTAAAGTTCATGCCGTGAAAGCCGTCATAGGGCGCCGCCAGTTCGGCAAATTTGCCGCTGGCCTCAAACGCACGCGCCCAGTCAAAGCTGCCGCCGTCCACCACCACGCCACCGACCACCGTGCCGTGGCCGCTCAAAAATTTGGTGGCCGAGTGGTAGACCAAGTCAGCGCCCAGCGCCAGGGGCTGCACCAGCCATGGTGAGGTGAGGGTGGAGTCCACCAGCAGCGGCACACCGGCGTCATGCGCTATGGCCGCCACGCTGGGGATGTCGAGCACCTCCAGGCCGGGGTTGCCCACGGTTTCGCCAAACAGCAGTTTGGTGTTGGGCCCGATGGCGGCGCGCCAAGCGTTCATATCGCCGGGGGGCACAAAGGTGGTGTCAATACCAAAGCGGCGCAGGGTGTAGTGCAGCAGGTTGTGCGAGCCACCGTAGAGTGCCGTGCTGGCCACGATGTGCGAGCCCGCGCCCATGAGGGTGGTAATGCACAGGTGCAGCGCCGCTTGCCCGCTGGCGGTGCTAATGGCGCCAATGCCGCCCTCTAAGGCTGCAACACGCTGCTCCAGCACGGCGTTGGTGGGGTTGCTGATGCGGCTGTAGACATGGCCTGCGCGCTCGTGGTTAAAGAGTGATTGCGCGTGTTCGCTTGATTCGAATACGAACGATGTGGTGAGGTGGATGGGCACCGCGCGTGCGCCGGTAGCATCGAGCGCAGCGCCTGCGTGCAGGGCTAGGGTGTCAAATCCGGGGTCGTTGTGGCCAGGCATAGGGCTCTCTCAAATGCGGTCAAGGGTGATGGTTGGCATTGTGGGCTATATTTGCAAACCGGTTGCTCAACCCGCGTCACTAGGAAACACCATGAAAGTCAGCGACATTCTGCACCTCAAGGGCAACACGCTCTACACCACCACACCCGAAGACAGTTTGGCCCATGCCGCCCAGCTTATGGCCGAAAAAGACATTGGCTCGCTGGTAGTGATGTCGTATGGCCGCGTGGTGGGTATGCTGACCTTTCGCGAAGTGATTCAGTCTGCGGTCAAAAACGGCGGTAACTTTGGCACGACGTCGGTCTACCGCGCCATGAACCCCGGCCCCTTGATCTGCACCCTAGAGACCGAAATGGACGACGTGCGCCACATGATGCTGGGCAACCATGCCCGCTACATGCCGGTGATGGACCAGGGCATGTTGATGGGTGTCATCAGCTTCTACGACGTGGCCAAAACCGTGGTCGATAGCCAGAGTTTTGAGAACAAAATGCTCAAGGCCTACATCCGTGATTGGCCAGAAGAAGACGACGCTGCGGTCCAAAGCGCGGCCGCTTCCTAAACGCTGGGTCGGTCCAACCCAGACGCAACAACGCCCCGCAGGTTTGCACCTGACGGGGCGTTGTTGATTGTGCGCAGTGAATTACTCTTTCTTGATTGCTTCAATCGACAGGGTAATGGTCACCTCGTCACCCACGTTGGGTGCGTATTTGCCGGCATTGAACTCGGTGCGCTTGATGGTGGTGCTGGCGTTCGCACCAATGGTGTCACGCTTGAGCATCGGGTGGGGCATGTTCATGAAGTGGGTAACGGTCAATACCACCGGCTTGGTGATGCCTTTGATGGTCAGGTTGCCTTCCACCTTGGTGGGCGTGTCGCCGTCAAACACCACGTTGGTGGACTTGAAGGTGGCAGTGGGGTACTTGGCCGTGTCCAGAAAGTCGGCATCCTGGATGTGCGCATTTAGCGCAGTAGAGCCGGTGTCGACCGACGTCATGTCAATGACTACATCCACCGCGCCCGTCTTGGCAGCTTTGTCCAGCACCACGGTACCGGTGGCCTTGTTGAAGCGGCTGAGCTGCGTGGACATGCCAAAGTGGCTGTAAGAGAAGTGGGGAAACGTGTGGCTGCTGTCGATGTTGTAGGTCTCGGGTGCAGCCATGGCCGCAGTGGCGGCAAAGGCGAGAAGGGTCAGGGTGAGAAGTGATTTACGCATGGTGCAGTCCTTGTAAAAAAAGGGGTTAAAAAATTACAGTTTGGCCACGCCGGTGAGTGCAATCTTGAATTGCACCTGCACCGCATCGGCCACCATCGAGGTGTCGGCCCACTCGTTGTCGCCGATCTTGTAGGCCAGTCGCTGGACCACAAACTGGCCGCTGGCCAGGGTGGTAGCGCCGCTTTGCGTCAGGGTGACGGGCACCACCACATCGCGCGTGCTGCCCTTGACGGTCAGCTTGCCGGTTACCTCCAGCTTGCCGCCGCCTAAGGACTTGACCTTGGTTGACTGAAACCTGGCCTGCGGGAACTTAGCGGCGTTAAACCAGACCGGCTTGGGCAGCTCGGTGTCAATCTCAGGCGAGCCCATGGTGGCGCTGGCAATGTCTACCGTGAAGGCCATCTTGGCAGCCTCGGGCTTGGCTGGGTCGAAGGCGATTTGTGCGTCAAACCGTTTGAACTGGCCCCGCACCGTAACCCCCATCTGTTGAATCGCAAAGTGGATTTCGCTCTGCGCGGGCACCAGTTTTTGCTGCGCCCATGCCGGTGCGGCCAGCAGCGCGCCAAGCAGTAGTGTGGCCAATGAGAGCGTTTTTAGAAATTTTTTAAACATGGTTGGCTTTTGTTGCAAAGGGGGTTAGTTGCGGGTGGGCAGCATGCGCTTGAGCAGGCCGTCGTTGTCCACCCAATGGTGCTTAAGGGCCGCTGCCACATGCAACACCACCAACGCAGCCAGGGTGAAGGCCGCTGCGGCGTGCATCGGTTTGAGCAGTGCGGCCAAGGCTTTGTCGGTCGGTACAAAGTCGGGCAGGGGCAACACGCCAAAAACCACCACCGGAAAACCTGTCGCCGAGCTATAGGCCCAGCCCAACAGAGGCACGATAAAAAACAGCGCATACAGTGCTACATGGGTGGCGTGGTAAGCCCGCATTTGCCAGCCCGGCATGGCCTGCACCACCGCAGGCAGCAGCGGGGGCGGCTTGTGGCTTAGGCGCCAGAGCAGGCGCACTATGGACAGTGTCAAGATCGTGATACCCGCCCACTTGTGCCAGTTGTACAGCTTAAGCCGCAGTGGCGAAATCGGCAGGTCGGCCATGTACAGGCCGACGGAAAAAATACCAACCAAGGCCACAGCCAAAACCCAGTGCAGGGTAATGGCCACAGTGTCGTAGCGCTTTTGGGCGGGAGTTGGGTACATGGGTGCTCAGTTTAGGAGTCGGGCGTTTGTATTGGGTTCAATTGAATTGGCGCCTATGTTAAAAGTTTTTGAACAACGGCGCCGGGCGATAATCCTGCGCATGAGCGGAAACACATTTGGACATCTCTTTACCGTCACCAACTTTGGTGAATCCCACGGCCCGGCCATTGGCTGCGTGATTGACGGCTGCCCCCCTGGCATGGATTTGTGCGAGGCCGACATCCAGTTTGATCTGGACCGCCGCCGCCCCGGCACCAGCCGCCACGTCACCCAGCGCAATGAGCCTGATGCGGTCAAAATTTTGAGCGGCGTCTACCAGGGCAAGACGACCGGCACGCCCATTGCGCTGCTGATTGAGAACACCGACCAGCGCAGCAAAGACTACGGCAACATCCTAGAGACCTTTCGCCCCGGCCACGCCGACTACACCTATTTTCAAAAATACGGCATCCGCGACCCACGCGGGGGCGGGCGCTCCAGCGCACGCCTGACCGCACCCATGGTGGCTGCCGGTGCCGTGGCCAAGAAATGGTTGTTTGAAAAGTTTGGCACCACCTTTCGCGGCTGCATGACGCAAATCGGCGAGCAAGCCATTGCCTTTGAGGCCTGGGAGCATGTGCCCAATAACCCGTTCTTCGCCCCGGTGGCCGACGTGCAAGCGCTGGAAGACTATATGGACGCCTTGCGCAAAGCCGGTGACTCGTGCGGCGCACGCATTCGCATCAGCGCATCCAAGGTGCCAGTGGGCCTGGGTGAGCCGCTGTTTGACAAGATGGACGCCGACATTGCCTACGCCATGATGGGCATCAACGCCGTCAAGGGCGTCGAGATTGGTGCCGGTTTTGCCAGCGTCGCCCAGCGCGGCACGGTGCATGGCGACAGCCTCACGCCCGCTGGGTTTGCCACCAACCATTCTGGCGGCACGCTGGGCGGTATTACCAGCGGGCAAGACCTGGAGGTGAGCATCGCCATCAAGCCCACCAGTTCCATCATTACCCCGCGTGATTCGATCGACGTGGCGGGTAACGCCACCCAGGTCATCACCAAAGGCCGGCACGACCCCTGCGTGGGTATTCGCGCCACGCCCATTGCCGAGGCCATGCTGGCTTTGGTGGTGATGGACCACGCTCTGCGCCACCGCGCCCAGTGTGGTGACGTGCACACCGCATTGCCCCCCATCGCTGGCCATATTTAGTGCCAAATAGGCCGCTAGCCCTCGTAGAATATGCGCAAGAAGCTATTAAAGTAATAGCGAGCAACCCCGCGCTTGAATGAGACATCGCCCATGAAAACCGTGTTCATCCTCAATGGCCCCAACCTTAACCTCTTGGGCACGCGTGAGCCACAGGTCTATGGCTCGCAAACGCTAGACGACGTGCGTGCCCTGTGTGAACGCGCCTGCGCTGCCAACGGGTTTGCCATGGATTTTCGGCAAAGCAACCACGAAGGCGAGCTGGTTGACTGGCTGCACGAGGCCGGGCGCTTGCAGGCGCAGGGCGAATTGGTCGGTGTGATCTTGAACGCCGGTGCCTACACCCACACCAGCGTGGCGCTGCATGACGCCATTAAGGGCACGGGTGTAACGCTGATTGAACTGCACATCAGCAATGTGCATGCGCGTGAGGCGTTTCGCCACCAATCCTACATATCGCCTGCCGCCAAGGCGGTCATGGCGGGTTTTGGTGTGAACGGTTATGCCTTGGCGGTGGCGGGGCTGGCCGGTATGGCTGCTCCGTCTGCAGCGGCCACAAAGTAGCGGTCGCCCCCAGCCTGTTTGGCTTCTTGCAAGGCTTGGTTGGCGGCGGCTTGTAATTCTGTCCACCCCATAGCACCGTCGCTCAGCGCAATGCCTACCGATGCGCGCAGTTGGCGCCTTACTCCGTGCAGGTTGACCAGCGGCAGCACACAGTCCAGGCACTTGGCGGCCACTGCGCAGGCGGCAATCTTGGCCATTTCAAAGTCGGTGTCGAGTTCTTCCATCACCACGGCAAATTGATCCATGCCGATGCGCGCTAGGGTGTCTGACTCGCGCACCACGCTTGCCAAGCGGCGCGCCATCTCCATCAGCGCTGCGTCCCCGGCGTCACGCCCCAATTCTTCGTTGAGCGCCTTGAATTGCCCTAGGTCGACGATCAGCAGGCCCACCCGGCCGTCGTTGCGGTGGGCGCGTGACAAGGCCTGCGCCATGCGGTCTTTAAGCAAGGACCGGTTGGGCAGCCCGGTCAGGTTGTCATGCAGCGTTGCTTGTGCGGCCAATGGTTTGTCGCCTTGCCAGCTCGGCAGAAGGCGCCCAATGGGGGTTGTCAAAGGCGCCAATCGCTGGCTGATTGCCTCTGGTTTAAGGATAAGTACCAGACCCGCTGCGGTGATAAGCAGCAGAATAGTCACTAGGGGTAGTGTTGGCAGGGCGCTGTTGTGAATCGTGGTACTGAGATTTTGCAGCGCTTCGGCGCTGGGGTTGCGGGCCACCACAAACCAGCCGGTGCTGGCAACCGATGCAACGGCGGCCACTTCCTCAACCCCGTCAGAATTAACACTCAGCCCCGTGCCGCGGTAGCCGGCCATAGCGCGGTCCAACAGGGTGTCGACCCCCACGGATGGAGTGGGCTTTAGCACCAGATTGGGCTGGGTAGATGCCACAAACAACTGGTCGTGTGGCGACACCAGCAAAAAGTCGGCAGTGTCTTTGCCGTGGTTTTTCGGGTTGAGCGACAAGAACCCCGGTGCGGCCAGCGCAGTAATGCCCACCAGCACGCCGCGCACGGTGCCTGATGCGTCTTTGATGGGTGCCGACATGGGCAGCACTGGCTCGTGCGCCGCGCGGCCCACTATGGGGCGGCCTACGCTAGCATCACCGGCCAGGGTGTTGTGGATGTAGGCCCGCTCAATCAAGCGCCCCGGCGTGCGCTCGGGGCGCGGTGGGTAGTCGGCAATGGCCCGCCCGTTGGTGTCGGTCACCATCAGGCCTTGGTTAAACAGGGGTTGTTGGCGCTGCTGCTGTGCCAGCCAGTGGCGCAACTGGGCCGGGTGGCCCAGCAAATGCAGGGGTAGCGCGGCCGCCATGGTCGACAGCAGGGCGTTGCGCTCGGCCAGCTTGTAGTCCACATCACGCGCCACATAGTTGGCCAGTGCCATCTGCTGCGTAACCAGCATTGATTCGAGGTCTTCGCGCAGCGGCTTGGTGCTGGTAGCGTAGTGCAGCAGCACACCGAACACGAGTACCACCATCACCAGCAGTGCACAGCGGGTGAGCTTGTGCTGGAGCAGGGGTTGGGTAAAGCGGCGCAGGGGCATGGCTCGCTATCTTATCAGGAGCATCCATTTGTGTGCATACTTTGTTGCAGTGCGGGCGGCTTGCCCGCATTGGCATGGCCGATTCCAAGGCTCTGTATGCCTTCGATTTTTTGGAGCGCTGTATGACTTCTGCTGTTTCATTGCCGGTTGTATTTGTTTCCCACGGCGCGCCGTCCTTTGCCTTGGATGCGGGAACCAGTGGCCCGGCGCTGCACACCTGGGCGCAGGCACTGCGTCAGCGGTTTGACCTGCGCGCAGTGGTCATCATGTCACCGCACTGGCAGGCCCGCACGCCCACCGTCATGGCCACGGCAAAGCCAAAAACCTTGCACGACTTTGGCGGCTTTGCGCCCGCGTTGTACGCCTTGGAGTATCCCGCTGAGGGCAGCCCCGCAGTGGCCAATGAGGTGCTGACCCTGCTGGGCCGCGCCGGTATTGCGGCCGCGCCAGACGACACGCGCCCCTTAGACCACGGTGCTTGGGTGCCCTTGATGCACCTGTTTCCCAAGGCTGATGTGCCGGTGGTGCAGGTGGCGCTGCCGCACGGCTATGGCCCGACCGAAGTGTTTGCGCTGGGGGCAGCGCTGCGCAGCCTGCGGGAGCGCGGTGTGTTGGTCATAGGCTCTGGCAGCATGACGCACAACCTGGGCGAATTTGCAGGCGACGGCGCACCCACCGCACCGTATGTCAACACCTTCAGCCGCTGGGTAGAAGCCGCGCTGGTGCAGGGCGACACGCAGGCCCTGCTGGCCTACCGCGTAGCTGCCCCACACGCCCACCGGGCGCACCCCACCGAAGACCATTTTCTGCCGCTGTTCTTCGCGCTGGGTGCGGGCGGTGACGCCGCGCGGCCCACCTACATCAGCCGCGAGGTGATGCACGGCATGCTGGCCATGGATTCATTCGCTTTGGAGTGAGCCTGCGGCGGAATTTGCCCCCGGCATCCGCGATCCTCCCCGCAGCCACACCCACTGTACAACGATAAAGAACCCCCATGCTCACCGGCGACCTCAAAAGCAAAATCGACCAGATCTGGAACGCCTTCTGGTCCGGCGGCATCGCCAACCCCATTGAGGTGATCGAGCAGATCACCTACCTGCTCTTCCTGCGCCGCCTGGACGATCTGCAGATATTGGAAGAATCCAAAGCCATCCGCCTCAAAAAGCCCATAGTGCGCCGCGTCTTCCCCGAAGGCAACGACGCACGGGGCAGGGCGTTTGAGAGCCTGCGCTGGAGCCGCTTCAAAAACGAAGCGCCATCTGAGATGTTTGTCATCTTGGGCGAACACGTTTTCCCCTTCCTGCGCACCCTGGGCACTACGGACGCGAACCCCGACTCCACCTACGCCCACCACATGAAGGACGCGCGCTTCACCATCCCCACGCCCGCGCTCTTGGCCAAGGTGGTCGACTTGCTGGACGCCGTGCCCATGGAAGACCGCGACACCAAGGGCGACCTCTACGAATACATGCTGGGCAAGATCGCCAGCGCTGGGCAAAACGGCCAGTTCCGCACCCCGCGCCACATCATCCAGCTGATGGTGGAAATGACCGCGCCCACGCCGCAAGACACCATTTGCGACCCCGCATCGGGCACCTGTGGCTTCTTAGTGGCGGCGGGCGAATACCTGCGCAGCAACCACAAAGAACTGTTCCACGACGCCAAGCTGAACCAGCACTTCAACCATCGCCTCTTCCATGGCTACGACTTCGACAACACCATGCTGCGCATCGGCAGCATGAACATGATGCTGCACGGCGTGGACAACCCCGCCATGAGCGAATGGCCCCCACGCTTGCCACTTCGTGTGCTGCGCTGCCCCCCAAGGGGGCGGGCCGCGCTTGGGGCGGCCCGGCACGCGGCCTAACCGCGACTCGCTTGGCCAAGAGCACGGCGCCGAAGAAGGCCGCTACAGCCTGGTGCTGGCCAACCCGCCTTTCGCCGGTAGCCTGGACTATGAAAACGTCGCCAAAGACCTGCTGCAAACCGTCAAAACCAAAAAGACCGAGCTGCTGTTTCTGGCCCTGTTTCTGCGTCTGCTCAAGCCCGGTGGCCGTGCGGCGGTCATCGTGCCCGACGGCGTGCTCTTTGGCAGCAGCACCGCGCACAAGACCCTGCGCAAAATGCTGGTAGAAGACCAAAAGCTCGACGGCATCGTCAGCCTGCCCGGCGGCGTGTTCAAGCCCTATGCGGGTGTCAGCACCGCCATCTTGTTCTTCACCAAAACCAACAGCGGCGGCACCGACAAGGTCTGGTTCTACGACATGCAGGCCGACGGCTACAGCCTGGACGACAAACGCCAGCCGCTGCTGCCTGAAGACAAATTAGGCCTCCAGCCCTCGCAGAACCTGCGTGTTGCCGCCGACCAATGGGATGGACGCCCCCACCCAAGTGGCACCGTAGTGTGCCAAAGTGGAGTCGTTTATCAACCCACTTGAACAGACAGGAGCGTGCGACATGCGAGTTACAACATTGGGCATCGATCTGGCAAAGAATGTGTTCCAGGTCCACGGTATCGATCAGCATGGCAAGGTGATATTGAAGAAGCAACTAAAGCGAGCCCAGATGGCTCCGTTCTTCATCAACCTGCCGCCGTGCCTGATTGGCATTGAGGCTTGCGGCAGTGCACATCACTGGGCTCGCAAACTGCAGTCACTGGGTCACACCGTACGATTGATGGCTCCGCAGTTCGTCAAACCTTATGTCAAGACAAACAAGAACGACGCGGCCGATGCGGAGGCGATCTGCGAAGCTGTCGGGCGGCCGAACATGCGCTTTGTGCCTGTCAAAAATATCGAACAACAAGCCGTTCTCGCACTTCATCGGGTGAGACAGGGGTTCGTGAAGGCGCGCACGGCACAAGGCAACCAGATTCGAGGCCTTCTCGCCGAATTCGGAATCATCATCCCCCTGGGCATTAGCAATATTGCGTCGCGCGTTCCGGAACTGATTGAGGATGCCAGCTACGAATTACCAGGCGCATTTCGGGTACTGGTGCAGCGCTTGCTGGACCATCTCAAAGAACTCGATCGCCAAGTCGATGAGCTTGAGGCGCAGATTCAAGCATGGCATCGCAATAGTGATCTCAGTACCAAGATTGCTCAGGTACCGGGTATCGGACCAATCAGCGCTAGTGCGCTGGTCGCAGCCATCGGTGACGCGAAGAACTTTGACAATGGCCGTCAACTTGCCGCGTGGTTGGGGCTCGTTCCCAGGCAGCACTCAACTGGCGGCAAGTCCAATCTGCTGAGCATCAGCAAACGTGGGGATACCTATCTTCGAACGCTCCTGATACACGGAGCTCGATCGGTGATCTATCACGCTGCAAAGCGACCTGAGTCATGCACTTGGATCAGCACAATAGTAAACCGACGAAATAAGAACGTGGCGGCAGTAGCCTTGGCCAACAAGAATGCGCGCATCGTATGGGCATTGCTGGCCCACGACCGACGCTACGAGACAGGTTACACGCGGTCGGTTGAGTAACCTGACCAGTAAGAACTCAGCTCAACAAAAACGATTCAGGGAGAATAAACCACCGATTGCTCAGGCGAGCATGAAGTGATGGCAAGACAGGTCAGACCGTGGTTGGCAAAGCCCGCAGTTTTCGAAGCACACAAAGTGCGTCCGACCGATAGAGGCGTCAACCAGCGAATCCCATCAGGGACAGCGGCGCAAGCCGCATCCAAAGTCCGAATGTACGGGTGCAATCTCTACCTTCAAGCCGTCATGAATTGAAAGCCTGGCAAATTCGGGGGCGTCCATGTACGAAAACTGAGCCGGTGGCTCAGTATTCAAGCGGCGCTAACATGGTGGAGGCCAAGCGCACCCGGCGCGATGCCCGCGTGGGCCAACAGCAGGCCAAGCTGTATGCCGATTGCCTGCAAAACCAGTTTGGCCAGCGCCCGCTGGTCTACACCACCAACGGTTACGAGCATTGGTTTTGGGACGACACCACCTACCCGCCGCGCCCGGTGCAGGGTTTTCATAAAAAGGACGAGTTGCAGCTGCTGGTGCAGCGCCGCAGCTCTGCCAAGCCGCTGGCGGGCGTGAGCATCAACGCCGAGATTGTGGAGCGCCACTACCAGCTGCGCGCCATTCGCCGCATTGGCGAAACCTTTGAGCGCGACCGCCAGCGCAAGGCCTTGGTGGTGATGGCCACCGGCGCGGGTAAGACGCGCACGGTGATTGCGCTGGTAGACCTGCTGCAGCGCGCCAACTGGGCCAAGCGCATCCTGTTTTTGGCCGACCGCGTGGCGCTGGTGAACCAGGCCGCCAATGCCTTTAAGGCGCATTTGCCCGATGCGGCGGCGGTGAACTTGGTGACCGACAAGGCGACCGAGGGGCGGGTTTTTGTGTCCACCTATCCCACGATGATGGGTTTGATCAACGAGACGGACGAAGCGAATTCTGGTGGGCAACGCCGCGTTGGCGTGGGTCATTTCGATTTGATCATCGTGGACGAGGCGCACCGCTCCATCTACCAAAAATGCCGCGCCATCTTTGCCTACTTTGATGCGTTGCTGGTGGGCCTGACTGCCACGCCCAAAGACGAAATTGACCGCAACACCTACGGCCTGTTTGGCCTGGAAGACGGCGTGCCTACCGATGCCTATGGGCTAGAGGATGCGATTGACGAAGGCTACCTGGTTCCACCGCGCGCCGTTTCGGTGCCACTGAAGTTTCAGCGCGAAGGCATCAAGTACGCCGAGCTGAGCGAAGACGAGCGCGATCAGTGGGACGGGCTTGACTGGTCAGATGATGGTGATGAAGGCCACGCGCCGGATGAGGTTGGCGCAGAGGCGGTGAATAAGTGGCTGTTCAACACCGACACGGTAGACAAGGTGCTGAAGACTCTGATGGACGAAGGCCGCTATGTCGCAGGCGGCGACCGGCTGGGTAAGACCATTGTGTTTGCTAAAAACACTGCGCACGCCAACTTTATTGCTGACCGCTTCAACGCCAACTACCCGCACTACGCGGGGCAGTTCGCCCGCGTCATTACCTACCAAACCGAATACGCGCAGAGTTTGATTAACGACTTCAGCGTCAAAGAGAAATCGCCGCACATTGCCATTTCGGTGGACATGTTGGACACCGGCATTGACGTGCCCGAGGTGGTGAACTTGGTGTTGTTCAAAATCGTGCGCTCCAAGGCCAAGTTCTGGCAGATGCTGGGGCGTGGCACGCGCTTGTGCAAAGACCTGTTTGGCCCGGAGCAAGACAAGCAAGAGTTTTTGGTATTCGACTTCTGCCAAAACCTAGAGTTTTTCAGCCAAAACCTGGAAGGCAGCAAAGGCAATGTGGTCGAACCCTTGAGTCAGCGCACGTTTAAGGCGCGGTTGGAATTGCTGGCGGTGCTGGATGAGCAGTTGGCCCAGCAACATGCGGGTACGGATGGTGGGGCTCATGCGGTGGCGGAACCGGCGGTGGCCTATGGCCTGACTGAGGCCACTTTGCGCGCCGCCACGGCCAGCCAACTGCACGCCGTGGTGGCCGGTATGCGCCTGGACAACTTTGTAGTGCGCCCCCAGCGCCGTTGGGTGGAGACATGGAGCCAGGCTACGGCCTGGCACAGGGTGAACAGCGACCAGCTGGCGGAACTGGCAGAACACGTGTCGGGCTTGCCCAGCAGCGTGCGCGACGACGATGAAGAAGCCAAGCGCTTCGACCTGCTCATGCTGCGCACCCAGCTGGGCAGTGTGCGCGGCGACATTGGCTTTGCCCGCCTGCGTGACCGGGTTCGTGAACTGGCAGAGGCTTTAAGCGATCTGGCCAACATTCCCGATGTGCAAAAACACATGGTGCTGATCGAAGCGGTGGCAGGTGAAGAGTGGTGGCAAGACGTGACTCTGCCGATGCTGGAGCAGGCGCGCCACCACCTGCGCGGCTTGATCAAGCTGCTGGAAAAGACGCGCCGCAAGGTGGTGTACACCGATTTTGAAGACGCGGTGGGCGACGCAACGGTGATTGAATTGTCACTGGGCGGAAGCGCCGGAGACTTTGAACGCTTTCGGCTCAAGGTGCGGGCATTTTTGCGCACCCATGAGAACCACATCACCCTGCACAAGCTGCGTCGCAACCAGCCGCTGACCGCCAGCGATTTGAGTGAGTTGGAGCGACTGCTAATCGACAGCGGCACCGGTACTGCCGAAGATGTGGCCCGTGCTGGTCAAGAGGCCCATGGCCTGGGCTTGTTTGTGCGTGGCTTGGTGGGGCTGGACCGTGAAGCGGCTACGCAGGCTTTGAATGGCTTTGTGGCGGGGAAGTCGCTGAGTGCCAACCAGCTAGAGTTTGTGAACTTGGTCGTCACCCACCTGACCGAGCGCGGCGTGATGGACGCAAGCCTGTTGTACGAGCCGCCATTCACCAGCTACGCCCCGCAGGGGCCCGATGCGCTGTTTACGACAGCGCAGGTGGATGAGTTGTTTGGCGTGCTGGAACAGGTTACTGCTACTGCGCGGGCGGCCTAGGCAGCCCAGTCGCCGGATATATACAAGCCATTTTGGCCGGTAGCCCTCATGGAATATGCGCAAGCCACTATTAAAAATATAGCAACTTGCGCACTCGGTACCGGTGGCTTGTTTAGTCCTTGGCCACTTCCAGCACCAACTTGCCAAAGTTCTCACCGTTGAAAAGCTTGAGCAGGGTTTCGGGGAAGGTCTGCAATCCCACCACTACGTCTTCTTTGCTCTTCATCTTGCCAGCTTGGATGTAACCCGCCATCTCGGCCACAGCCAAGTGGTAGCGGTCGGCGTAGTCAAACACCACAATGCCTTCCATCTTGGCGCGGTTGACCAAAAGGCTCAGGTAGTTTTTGGGGCCTTGCACGGCGGTGGTGTTGTTGTACTGGCTGATGGCGCCGCAAATGATGATGCGGGCCTTGCGGTTGATGCGTGCCAACACGTCGTCCAAAATTTCGCCGCCCACGTTGTCAAAGTAGATGTCCACGCCTTTAGGGCAGTGTTCTTTCAGGCCCGCGCGCACCGATCCGGGGCCAGCTTTGTAGTCAATGCAGGCGTCAAAGCCCAGCTCTTTCACAACCCAAGCGCATTTTTCTGGTCCGCCGGCAATGCCCACCACGCGGCAGCCTTTGAGCTTGGCCATTTGGCCCACGGTCTGGCCCACCGCACCGGCCGCACCGGACACCACCACGGTCTCGCCGGGTTGGGGCATGCCCACATCCATCAGGCCAAAGTAGCCGGTCATGCCGGGCATGCCCAGCACGTTGAGCCACTGCGTCAGCGTGCCTGCGCGCAGGTCGATCTTGACCATGCCATTGCGGCGGATGTCGTCTTTGGCAACGGTGATGTATTCCTGCACGCCAAAACCGGCGCTTACATAGTCGCCCACCGCAAACTTGTCATTCTTAGACGCAATCACTTTGCCCACACCACCGGCGCGCATCACCTCGCCAATACCCACGGGTGGGATGTAGCTTTTGGCATCGTTCATCCAGCCGCGCATGGCAGGGTCTAGCGAGAGTGCCAGGGTTTTGAGTGTGACGCCGCCATCAAGCGGTTCAGCCACGGGCTCTGATGTGTGGCTCCAGTCCGATGCTTTGGGTATACCAACCGGGCGCGCGGCCAAGCGAATCTGGTGGTTGACGAGGTTGGCAAGGGACATGTGTAGCTCCAATATAGTGCGTTGAGAAATTTGAAACGCACGCGCTTCAAGGGGCTGCGTGCTGAGCTGGCCATGGTAACGCCCAAAGGGTGCGCGCCGGGTTGCCAACGTGACAGTGCGGCGCCATCAGCCACGGCGTTTGTACGCCTTTTGGATTGCGTCTATGCTCCAAGTCCCAGTGCTTTTTTAGGCCGTGCGGGCTCGCGCGGCCACCACCGGCAAACCAGAAAGAGCAACTATGCCAAACGCTTCTGTATCCAGACCCTATGACGTGGTGTTGTACGGCGCCAGCGGCTTTGTGGGCCGCCAAACAGTGGACTATTTTGCGCGCTCAAAGCAGGTCAAAGCCACCGGCCTGCGCTGGGCGCTGGGCGGCCGCTCGGCCGATAAGCTGGAGGCGGTGCGTGCTGCCAGTGGCGCCAAAAATGCAGGCATTGTGGTGGCCGAGGCGCATGATGTGGTGGCCATGGACGCCCTGGCGGCCAGCACCCGCGTGGTGCTAAGCACGGCTGGGCCTTTTGCCCTGTACGGCAGTGCGCTGGTCGCGGCCTGTGTGCGCCACGGCACCCACTATGTGGACATTACCGGCGAGACGCCATGGGTCAAAGACATGATCGACCAGCACCATGAACAGGCCCAGCGCAAGGGCGCACGCATCATCCCGTTTTGCGGGTTTGACTCGGTGCCATCAGAGCTGAGCGTGCGCCTGGCGATTGAGACCATGTGGGAGCGCCATGGCGAAGCCTGCACCCAGGTTAAAACGGCGTACAACATTCGGGGCGGCTTTAACGGCGGCACTTTGGCGTCGTTGTTCAACATGCTGGCCTCAGGCCAATCGGCAGCCATGGCCGACCCGTTTTTACTTAACCCCGAAGGCACTCGCCCGGCCAATGTTAAAGAGCATGCCGATGTGAAGGGCCCCCGGTTTGACACCGACTTTTCGGCGTGGCTCGGGCCTTTCATGATGGCGCCGATCAACACCCGGGTGGTGCGCCGCAGCGCCGCTTTGTTGGGCTACGCAGAAGGGTTCGTCTACCAAGAGTACGTGCGCTTGGGCAAGGGTGTCGGTGCGGCCATGGCCGCTACGGGCTTAAGTGCCGGTATGGCGGTGTCCGACGCGGCACTCAAGGTCGGCCCACTGCGCCGTTTGGCGCAAAAGTTGGCACCGCAGCCTGGCGCAGGCCCTTCTGAGGCCAGCATGGACGGCGGCTCGTTTCGCTGCCAATGGGTCGGGCACAGCGCCAGCGGCAAAACCGTGCGCGGCGTGGTGGCCGACCAGGGCGACCCCGGCAACCGCGCCACCACCAAAATGCTGTGTGAGTCGGCGCTGGCGCTGGCCTTGCAGCTTGACGCCTTGCCCGGTGGGCGCCAGCACGGCGGCATGATGACGCCTGCCAGTGGCCTGGGTGACGTGTTGGTGCAGCGCCTGCGCCTGGCCGGCATGACCCTGCAGGCGCTACATTTATGGGCTCTGGCAATGCCGGAGCCCCGGCAACGGGTCACTTATTTAACTACTTGCATCGCTTAGGACCATGACAAAAAAAACCAACACCACCGCCCCCACCGCTTTAATCACCGGCGCTTCGTCCGGCATTGGTGAAGCCTTGGCCCATTGTTTTGCAGCCGCCCATTTCAATTTGATTCTCGTTGCGCGCAGCGAAGGCAAGCTCAAAACGCTGGCCCGTGCGCTGACAGAGAAGCACGGCGTTGAGGTGCGGGTGCAGGCGGTTGACTTGTCCCTGTCAGGCTCGGTAGAACAACTGCACGTTGCTGCACGGCGCCAGAACGCTTCTGTCGATGTGCTGGTCAACTGTGCCGGTGTGTTGGAGCAGGGCTCGTTCACCGCCATTCCAAACGCGAGCCATCAGCAAATCATTGACCTCAATATCTCTGGCCTGACAACCATGCTGAGCGCTTTTGTGCCGGACATGGTTAAGCGCGGCTCGGGCAAGGTGCTCAATGTAGCTTCGATTGCGGCCTTTCAGCCGGTGCCCACCTTGGCCACCTATGCGGCCAGCAAAGCCTATGTGCTGTCGCTGTCGGAATCGTTGGCCGAAGAGCTGCGTGGCACCGGCGTGACCGTGACCGCGCTGTGTCCGGGTATTACCGCGACCAATATGTTTACGCAAGCGGCAGGCGCCAATGACAAGATCGGTCACTTGCCGGGTTTTTTGATTGGCGACGTGCAAGACGTGGCGGAGTTGGCCTTTGCCGCCTGCATGAAAGGCGACGCCATTTGCGTGCCCGGCGCCGTTAACCAGGCGGCCATGATCGCCTCGCGCGGCACACCCAAGTGGTTGGTGCGCCGCATTGGCGGGCTGTTGGGGCGCAAAGCCCTGTAATCCCATTGGGTTGATTGGCTGACCATGACCATTGCAAACCTGCCGGCGCCTTGTGTGCCCGGCGACCAACTCGATGCCACGCTGCGCGAGCAAGGTTATGTGGTGCTCAGCGCTGCCACGGTGGCCGCGCTGTCTGGCGCGCCGTTGGCAGAATTGAATGCCTTGGTGCCCAGTTGGAACGACCTGGAACCCGACGCGTACCTTAAAGACGGTGGCCGCTACCGCCGCCGCCGCCACAGTTGTTTTGTGGTCGATGGCGATACGGTTGAAAAAGTGCCCCATCGCGCCCACTGGCAGCCTCTGGAATACAACGCTTTGCACGGCGGCATGGAGCGTTGGTTTGCGCCCATGGCCGCGCATACAGAAGGCAGCGCTGCGTTTGGCGCCTTGTTACGCTGGCTGGCTGGGGTGTGCTCGCAGCAAATGGGTGCGCGGCCTTGGTTTGTGGAGGCGCACCAGTTTCGCATTGACACCACCGACGGTATCGGCCGCCCGACACCGGAAGGCGCGCACCGCGATGGTGTAGATGTGGTTGCTGTTTTTTTGGTAGCACGCCAGGGTGTCAAAGGCGGAGAGACGCGTGTGTTTGATGCCTTCGGCCCCAGCGGGCAGCGCTTCACCCTGACCGAACCCTGGTCACTGTTGTTATTGGACGACGCACGTGTGGTGCACGAGTCCACACCTATACAGCCCATTGCTGAAGGGGGTTATCGCGACACTCTGGTAATTACCATGCGTTCGGGTGGCTTTCCCACGAGATAGGCAATCTAGAATCATTTGTCGGCTTTGAAAAGCCTCTAGGGAAGCCCATGTCCTGTTCTCCCGCAGAACTACAACGCAAGAGCGACGAATTTCTCGCCAAATGGCACGCAGCCAAAACCCAGCCTGGGTTTGATGGCTATGTCGAGTTCGCGGTTACCGTATCGAGCTTCACCGGTTTTCTGGAGTCCAAAGCGCTATCCGGTTTGCACCAAAGCGCGCACGCCTTAGAGAAAAACGTGTTGTCGCTGTTTGACCAGCTGACCGACGACACCATGCCCGAAGACCAGTTGGCTGAGCTAGATCGCCAGATTAATGAGCTTGGTGCACGCATCGATTCGTTCTTGGTGGCCAACACCCCGCCCATTGCCGAGCGGCGCCTGCAAACCGACGCCGAACCAGACCCCGACGCCGAGGCGGTGACGGAGCTACTCACCTCCAAGACCATCTGGTTTTTGACATCCACCCCTGAGGTCTGGAAAGACTTGGCCACCCAGGCTGGGTACTTCAACATCCAGGTCGAGATGTGCCGTCTGCAAGACAACCCCACCGCCGAGCGTGAGCCGGTGATCGTGCTGGTGGATGCCGCCGGGGTCGAACTGGCCGAGTATGCGGCGGCGGTCAAGTCGTTGCGGTCGCGTTTCTCGGCCACCACGATCATTGGTTTGAACCTGGCATCCAACTTCGAGACACTGCGCACGGCCTTGGTGTCTGGCTGCGAATTTTGCTTTACCGTGGGCACCGCGCAGGCCTTGATCATGGGGCGCATTGTGAAAATGTGCGGTAAGGAAGAAGAGCTGCCCTACCGCGTGCTGGTGGTAGAAGACTCCAAAACCGCCAGCGCGGTGATCCAGCGCACCCTTAAGCAGTCTGGCATGGAGTCCTTGGCGATTGCCAAACCGCAAGAGGTATTGACCAGCATGGCCAAATTTCAGCCCGATCTGGTGCTGATGGACATGTTTATGCCCGGCTGCACCGGCGTAGAGGTGACCCGAGTGATTCGCCAGCACGAAGAGTTTTTGTCCACACCGGTGGTCTACCTCTCGGGCGACTCCAGCATCGCCCTGCAAGTGGATGCACTGCGCCTGGGCGGCGACCACTTTCTGACCAAGCCCTTTAACCCGGTGATATTGAACGCCGTGGTTAAAAGCAAGATTGACCGCTACCGCAACCTGCGCCGCTCCATGACGCTGGACAGTCTGACGGGTTTGCTCAACCACCTCACATCCAAGCAGCGGCTAGACGCGGCCGCCACCGCGTCTGATGCCGACGGCACCGCGCTGTGCGTGGCCATGATCGACATCGACCACTTCAAAAACGTGAATGACTCTTACGGCCACCCGTTGGGCGACCAGGTGATTCGTAGCCTGGCCTGGCTGCTCAAGCAGCGCCTGCGCAAGACCGATGCGGTGGGTCGCTACGGCGGTGAAGAGTTTTTGGTGATCCTGCCCGACGCCGATGCCGCGCGGGCGCACCAGTTGCTGGACCGTATTCGGGTGGATTTTTCGCTGTTCCAGCACGCGGTGGGTGATACGTCATTCTCGTGCACGTTCTCGGGTGGTATTGCCCAGTTCACACGCGGGCTGGGTGGCCCGTCTGCCATCAAGATTGCTGATGAAGCCCTGTACATTGCCAAGCGCAAAGGGCGCAACCAGTTGGTGGTGGCTTAGGCGTCAAACACCGCTGGTCGCCTGCGTTAGATACGTTCAAAAATCGCCGCAATACCCTGACCGCCACCAATGCACATGGTGACCAGCGCGTAGCGACCCTGGATGCGCTCCAGCTCGTACAGCGCCTTCACGGTAATGACCGCACCCGTGGCACCAATCGGGTGTCCCAGAGAGATGCCCGAGCCGTTGGGGTTGACCTTGGCGGGGTCCAAACCCAAATCGCGGGTCACGGCGCAGGCCTGGGCGGCAAAGGCCTCGTTGGCCTCGATCACGTCTAGGTCATTCACGGTCAAACCGGCCTTTTTCAGCGCGGCTTGGGTGGCGGGTACGGGGCCAATGCCCATGTACTTGGGGTCGACACCGGCGTGGGCATACGACACCAAGCGCGCCATAGGCTTGAGGCCACGGGCCTTGGCCATGCTGGTTTCCATCAGCACCACGGCGCCTGCTGCGTCGTTAATGCCAGAGGCATTGCCGGCGGTCACGGTGCCGTTTTCTTTCAAAAACGCTGGTTTGAGCTTGGCCATGTCGGCCATGGTGCAGTTGGCGCGAAAGTGCTCGTCCACGGCGTAGGCCACATCACCCTTTTTGCTCTTGAGCATCACCGGCATGATCTGGCTGGTGAAGTAACCGGCTTCGGTCGCCTTTTGGGCGCGGTTGTGGCTCTCGACTGCAATGGCGTCTTGCTCTTCGCGGCTGATGCCCCATTTAGCGGCAATGTTCTCGGCCGTCACACCCATGTGAACAGTGTGAAAAGGGTCGTGTAGCGCCCCAATCATCATGTCCACCAGTTTGGTGTCACCCATGCGGGCGCCCCAACGGGTGTTCAGCGAGGCGTAGGGCGCACGGCTCATGTTCTCGGCACCGCCGCCAATGGCGATGTCGGCGTCACCCAGCAAAATGCTCTGGCTGGCCGACACAATGGCCTGCAGGCCCGAGCCGCACAGGCGGTTGACGTTGAAAGCCGGTGTGGCCTCGGCGCAGCCGCCGTTGATGGCCGCCACGCGCGAGAGGTACATGTCTTTGGGTTCGCTGTTGACCACATGGCCAAACACCACATGGCCGACATCGCGGCCTTCCACATGGGCGCGGGCCAGCGACTCGCGTACCACCTGGGCCGCCAATTCGGTGGGGGGAATGTCTTTTAGGCTACCGCCAAAAGTACCAATGGCGGTGCGCACGGCGCTGACAACAACTACTTCACGGGACATGGAATCGCTCCTTTTATGCAATCTATCGATCTTACACAAGCACACAGCAGGGCTATTGGTGGCAAAAATGGCGCCATACGGGGCGCAAATCATGCCCGCAAGGCCAAGGCATTGGCCCGAACGGACTATAGGCAGGAGCCGGTGATCGCCCTAAACTCAGACGGCTAGCTGCGGGCTTGCGGGTTGCCGCTTGATGCTGTCACGCCCCAAACAGGCGGGATGTGCCCGATATAGCCGCCACACGTCGCCACACCACAGGAATAAATACGGACACAACGGTCTGCCGGGATGATTCATACGAGTACAGATTTTTTCGCGCGAGACCAATTTAAGGGTCTGCTGGCTGCTATTGAGGCCAATGGCAGCGAGGACTCGCTCGTCCGTTTGATTAGTCACCAGCAGTGGGAAACTATCGCCGAATTTCTGCAGCTTTTTACCCTGGCCGGCGGGCAAGAGCTGATCCGCCAGGGCTCCGTCGACCGTTCGCTCTATTTTGTCGAAGAGGGCACCGTTACCGTGCACTACGAAGACGCCAACAGCCGTATCCGACTGGCGGTGCTGGGACCGGGCTCTGCGCTGGGAGAGGGGAGCTTTTTCTCGCGCCTGCCGCGCAGCGCCACGGTGCACGCGGCCTCGCCCTGCAAAATCTGGCGCCTGTCGGCCCCGCGTTTTGAAGAAATGTCGCGCCGCCACCCCGGCCCGGCTTTGGCGCTGGCCATGGGGCTGGGTTCGGTCATTTCGGTGCGGCTGCAATCACAGCGCAAACGCATCGCTGTGACGTGATGGTCGGCCAATTGTCGTAACAACCCACTCCCCAGCCACTCGCTCCGCCGGGTGAGGAGCGCCTGAAAACCCCTTTTTTACGTCAACACGCCAATCAATGCGGCGTTGAAGACGGCGACGTTGCCCATTGCGGCCATCGTTCGAAAAAATTCCCATTCACTGTAAGAATTTGGCTTTCGCGGCGACAAATTCACGTAGGCTGCGGTGTAACCGTATCGCTATTGACTACCAATCAAGGAACCAGAAAGCATGACCCAGGCACTCGTAGGCGTTATCGGCGGCAGCGGCCTCTACCACATGGACGCGTTGCAAGATGCGCAAGAACACACCATCAGCACACCGTTTGGTGCCCCGTCAGATGTGGTGGTCACCGGGCGCGTGTATGACGTGCCGGTGGCCTTTGTGGCACGCCATGGGCGTGGGCACCGGCTGCTGCCTTCTGAGGTGCCTTACCGCGCCAATATGTATGCACTCAAGCAGCTGGGTGTGCGCTACGTGTTGTCCGTTTCTGCGGTGGGCTCCCTGCGTGAAGATTTCAAGCCGCTGGACATGGTTCTGCCAGACCAGTTTATTGACCTGACCAAGCGCCGCGACAGCAGCTTCTTTGGCCAGGGCGCGGTGGCCCACGTGTCGATGGCGCAGCCGGTATGCGCACCCACCGCGGCAGTGCTGGCGCGCGCGGTGCAGACCGTGCTGGCGGACGAGGGCGCGCTATCTGGCGGGCCAGCCCAAGGCATTACGGTGCATACAAGCGGCACCTACGTGTGTATTGAAGGTCCGCAGTTTTCCAGCATGGCCGAATCGCACTGGTACCGCAGCATGGGCGCAGGCGTCATCGGCATGACCAACATGCCCGAAGCCAAATTGGCCCGCGAGGCCCAAATGGCCTACAGCACGCTGGCCATGGTGACCGACTTTGACTGCTGGCACCCGCGCGAAGCGCACGTCAATGCCAACATGGCGCTGGCCAACCTGCTGCAAAACGCCGACCGGGCCCAACGCGTGGTTGCCAAAGCCATTGCGCTGCTGGGTGCTGAGAGGCCGGTAAGCGAGGCGCATACCGCGCTGCAAAACGCGCTGGTCACCCAGCCTGATGCCATGACGTCGGAGGTGCGCGAGCGGCTGGCTGCGCTGTTGGCCTGAGTTGGGCCACGCAATTTATTTGGAGAAAACCACCATGCATGACACCTTACCTCTGCTGAAGAAAACCCGCTTTCCCGCCATTGACCGCGCGCGCCTAGAGATATTGCAAGTGAACCTGGGCTACAAATGCAACCAGACCTGTCTGCACTGCCATGTCAACGCCGGGCCCAACCGCACCGAGATGATGGATGACCAGATGCTGGCGTTGATCCCGCAGGTGCTTGCCGCGCGCAAGATCACAACCTTAGACCTCACCGGTGGCGCGCCCGAGCTAAACGAGGGCTTTCGTGCCTTGGTCCAAGCGGCGCGGGCACAAGGCGTGCGCGTGATTGACCGTTGCAACCTCACCATCTTGTTTGAGCCGGGCCAAGACGGCTTGGCCCAGTTTCTGGCGAACAACCAGGTCGAAGTGGTCGCCTCCTTGCCCTGTTATTCGGCTGCGAATGTGGACAAGCAGCGGGGTGACGGTGTTTTTGACAAGAGCGTTGCGGCGCTGCAGTTGCTCAACCAACTGGGCTACGGGAAGCCCAGATCGGGCTTGACCTTGAACCTGGTCTACAACCCGCAAGGCGCGTCATTGCCACCAGACCAACACACGCTGCAGGTGGACTACAAGCGCGAGTTGTGGGCCCACTTTGGCATCGTTTTCAACGACTTGTTTGTCTTGACCAACATGCCGATTCAGCGCTTTGGTTCCACACTGGTGTCCAAAGGCACATTCGACACCTACATGGATCTGCTGCAAAGCAGCTACCAGGAAGAAAATTTGGCCGGTGTCATGTGCCGTAACACGGTGAGTGTGGATTGGCAAGGCTGGTTGTCGGACTGCGACTTCAACCAGCAGCTTGGTCTGCCACTGGGTACCAGCGGCGTGCGACGCCACTTGCGTGATCTGCTCAAGGTAGGTCTTGAAGGGCAGGCAATTCGCGTGGCCGGCCACTGCTATGGGTGCACCGCAGGGCAGGGCAGCAGTTGCGGTGGCGCGCTAGAGCCAGAAGCGTTGGGCGCGGTATCGGCTTAGAGGGTGGACTTGACA
The DNA here is from genome assembly GCA_038245855.1 of Burkholderiales bacterium. Taxonomy (GTDB): domain Bacteria; phylum Pseudomonadota; class Gammaproteobacteria; order Burkholderiales; family Burkholderiaceae_C; genus Allorhodoferax. Next base: position 105,310 of record JBBRSA010000002.1, on the reverse strand, counting down.
ATGCCCGCCCAAGCGATCGCCCCATCCGTCGCCCTGTCCATCGTTATGCCCGTGCTTAACGAGGCGGCTGGCATTGCCCACGCAGTTCAGGCCCTAACGCCCCTGCTCGCACGTGGCACTCAGTTGGTCATTGCCGATGGCGGCAGTACCGATGGCACAATGCCCACCGCCAAAGCGCTGGCGGCAGAGCACGGCGCCACAGTGATCGCAGCAAAGCGTGGCCGCGCCGCGCAAATGAATGCGGGCGCCGCCCACGCCACTGGTGCGGTACTGCTGTTTTTACACGCCGACACAGTGTTGCCGCCAGATGCTGACCGCCACATAGCGGCCGCTCTGGCGGGCAGCAGCGCCGTGTGGGGACGGTTTGACGTTGCCATCGCAGGCCAGTCGCCCTTGCTGCGCGTGGTTGCCGCCTTCATGAACCGGCGCTCACGCTGGTCAGGCATTGCCACCGGCGACCAGGCGCTGTTTATGACCCGCGCCGCGTTTGACACACTGGGTGGTTTCCCTGATCAGCCTTTGATGGAAGACATAGAAATGTCCAAGCGGCTGCTAACGCTGTCGCGCCCCGCATGCCTGCGTGCCCAAGTGGTGACCTCCGGGCGCCGCTGGGAAGGCCGTGGTGTGGCACGCACCATTGCCCTCATGTGGCGGCTGCGTTTTGCCTATTGGCGCGGTGTGCCCGCCGCCAAACTGGCGGAGTTGTACCGATGAATCCCGCCGCCCCCAATGCTGAGACAACCGCTGAGCCAACCCGCGTGGTGGTGTTTGCCAAAGCGCCGCAAGCCGGTGTTGCCAAGACCCGCTTGATTCCGGCGCTGGGCGCACAGGGTGCCGCCACACTGGCGCGGCGCATGTTGGCCCATACCCTGGAGCAAGCCCTGTTGGCAAATATCGGGCCGGTCGAACTGTGTATGAGCCCGCACGCGGATGACCCGGCCTGGCAGGGTGTTGCCATTGCGCCCACTGTGCAGCGCAGTGCGCAGGGGCAGGGTGACCTGGGTGAGCGCATGGGGCGCGCCGTGCAGCGTTGTACCCGCGTACCCGGCCAGAGCGTGATGCTGATAGGCACCGATTGCCCGGCGCTGACACCGGCGCGCTTGGTGCAAGCTGCCCGCATGCTGGTGCAGCACGACGCCGTTATGGTGCCCGCCACCGACGGGGGTTATGTCCTGCTGGGCCTGAAGGCACCATGCCCCGATATTTTTGCCGCCATGCCCTGGAGCACGGCCCAGGTTGCCGCCCTGACGCTGCACCGCCTGGCACAGCAGGATTTGCGCGTGTGGCAGGGCGAGGTGTTGCCAGACATCGACGAACCGGCTGACCTGGCCCACATTCATGCCCACCATTTAATGGTAAAAATAGGCTGTAGCCCTCATGTAACAAGCGCAGGCAGCTATCAAATAAATAGCATTATCGGCGCACCCGCCTGACAAGCCAATCGCCGCCCTCATTGAACACGAAGCACGAAAGACCCACCATGACCACCACGATCGACAGCATCACTACGAACAAAACTGCCGCCAACCGCACTACCGCTGACACCACCATCCATAGCATCGTTCAAGATTACTATGGCCGCCAGCTGCAGGGCACGGCGGACCTCAAAACCAGCGCCTGCTGCGATGTAAGCAGCATGCCCGAGTGGCTTAAGCCGCTGCTCTCGCGCATCCACCCCGAAGTGCTGTCGCGCTATTACGGCTGTGGCTTGGTGTGCCCGCCCTTGCTCAGTGGCTGCCGGGTGCTGGACCTGGGTTGTGGCGCGGGGCGTGATGTGTATGCGCTGGCGCAGCTGGTGGGGCCCACCGGTTCGGTGGTGGGGGTGGACATGACCGACGAACAGTTGGCAGTGGCACGCGCCCACCAGAGCTACCACGCCGAGGCCTTTGGCTACAGCAACGTGGAGTTTTTGCACGGCTACATTGAGCAGCTTGATGCGCTGGGCCTAGAGCCCGCAAGCTTTGACGTGATTGTCTCCAACTGTGTGGTCAACCTTTCGCCCGACAAAGACGCCGTGCTGGCCGGTGTGCAGCGCCTGCTCAAGCCCGGTGGCGAGTTCTACTTTTCGGACGTGTACGCCGACCGCCGTGTGCCACTGGCGGTGAAGAACGACCCGGTGCTCTACGGCGAGTGCCTGGGTGGTGCTCTGTATTGGAACGATTTTGTGCGCCTGGCCAAACGCCAGGGCTTTGCCGACCCCCGCCTGCTGGAAGACCGCCCGCTGGAGGTGACCGACCCGCAGCTTGCTGCCCGCACCGGCAACCTGAGATTTTTCTCGGCCACCTATCGCCTGTTCAAGCTCGCTGCACTGGAATCGGCGTGTGAGGACTATGGACAGGCCGTCATTTACCGAGGGACTATGCCCGAGCATGCAGGTCACTTTGTACTGGACAAACACCACGATATGCAGACCGCAAAGGTATTTGCCGTCTGCGGCAACACCTGGCACATGCTGGCGGACACACGGTTCGCGCCGCACTTTCAGTTCATTGGCGACTTCGACATTCACTATGGCATTTTTGAAGGCTGCGGCAGTGACTTGCCCTTCGACCAAAGTGGCGCTGCATCCGTGGGCACTTGCTGCTGAAGCGCGAAAGGCCTTGAACCATGGAATTCCTCCTGATCCCGATCGCGCTGTTTCTGGCTTTTGGTAATGGCGCCCACTACCCATGCGTCGGTCGGCTCCATTGTCGGAGTGGGCGGTAGCGCGGTTAATTGGAGCGCACTGCGCGGCATTTTGCTGTCGTGGGTGGCTACGCTGCCTATGGCGGCGGGTATTGCTTGGCTGGCGTTTAAGGTGTTTTGAACTTTTTTAAAAGCCAGGTTCCAGGCATGGGTTAACGCTTGCAACTTGCTGGGGGCCGGACTATGCCGGTTTATTACGCATGGGTGATGTGGTGCTCGAAATCGGCCAAAGGCATGGGGCGGCCCAGCAGGTAGCCTTGGTAGGCGTCGCAGCCATGGGCGGCTAAAAAGTCGCGCTGTGCGGTGGTCTCCACGCCTTCGGCGATGACGCTCAAACCCAGGCTGTGGCCCAGCGCGATGACGGTGTTGGCGATGGCTGCGTCATTGGTGTTGGTCATCAGGTCGCGCACAAACGATTGGTCAATTTTGAGTTGGTCCAGTGGCAGGCGTTTGAGATACGAGAGCGACGAATACCCCGTACCGAAGTCGTCCAGCGAGAAGCTGATGCCCCGTTCGCGCAAGGCGCTCATTTTGCCAATGGTTTCCTCCACATCGTGGACCAGCATGCTCTCGGTGAGTTCGAGTTTCAAGCGGCGCGGGTTGGCACCGGTGTAATCGAGCAAGTCCAGCACGTAGGGCACAAAATCTTGTTGACGGAACTGCCGCGCGCTGACATTGACGGCCAGGGTCAGGTGTTCCATTTTTTCCAGTTTGGCCCACTCGGTGAGTTGCTGGCAGGCGGTCTCCAACACCCAGTTGCCCAAAGACAAAATTTGCCCGGTCTCTTCGGATAGGGGAATGAAGTGGTTGGGCGGCACCATGCCCCGCACTGGGTGGGGCCAACGCAGCAAAACTTCCGCCCCAAATGTGCCGCCATCGCGGTTGATTTGAGGCTGAAAATACAGGAGCAATTCACCTTTGGCGATGCCCTGGCGAATGTCACCCTCCAGCGCCGCGCGAGCGGTAACGACCGATTGCATGGTTGGGTCAAAAAAGCGCAGCGTGTTGCGCCCTGCCGCCTTGGCTTGGTACATGGCCAAGTCTGCTTGTTTGAGTAATTCGTCGGTGGTGTCCTGGTGCCCCAAAAAGTGGGTGACGCCAATGCTGGGCGTAATTTGGTAATCCAGCCCCGCCAAGCGAAAGGGCAAAAAGAATGAGCCCAGCACCTTTTCGCCAATGGCTTTGGCCAAGGCGACGGCTTCATTTTGGTTCTCACCCAACTCCTCCAGCATCACCACAAACTCGTCACCGCCCAGGCGCGAAACGGTATCGCCCTCGCGTACGTTGTCGCCCAAGCGCTTGGCGACTTGTTGCAGCAACAGGTCGCCCATGTCATGGCCCAAGGTGTCGTTAAGGGTTTTGAAGTTGTCCAGGTCCATGAACAACAGGGCACCCACCTGGCCGTTGCGGCTGCTCAGGGCCATGGCTTGGCGCAGTCGGTCTATCAGTAGGCGGCGGTTAGGCAGCCCCGTCAAGGGGTCGTAAAACGCAAGTTTGTTGATTTCTTCTTCGGTCGCCTTGCGTTGGGTAATGTCGGTCAGGGTGTGCACATAGTTGGTGACCACACCGTCGTCGTCAAATACCGCAGTGATGGTGCATTGGCTGGGGAATATTTCTGCGCTTTTGCGCCGACTCCATAACTCGCCGCGCCAGGCGCCCGTTTGTTCGACGCTGTGGCGGATGTTTTCGTAATACGACGGATCATGCCGACCGGAGTAAAGGAAGTCCAATTTCTTACCGATCGCGTCGGCGGCGCTGTAGCCCGTCATTTCGGTAAATGAGGGGTTGACCCGCAATACTTTTTCATCGGCTCCGGTGACCACCATGCCTTCGTGGGAGGTGAAGGCAACTGCGGCTACCCGCAAGTAGGCTTCGGTCTGCTTGCGATGGCTGATGTTGCGGGTGAGCGCAATAAATCGGCTGTCGCCTGCTGGGCTATCTTGCTTGCGGGTGATGGACATTTCAAACCAGTGCAGCACATTGTCCGGTGCGAGGTAAGAAAATTCATGGCCTTTGGCGTAGCCGGTGCGGTCTGCTAGCTGCAGTGCAAGCATCACACCGCGTGTGGCCTCGGGTGACAAAAGCTGCGCAATGTTTTTTGCCAGCCAAAACTCGGATGCTGGAAAGGTCGTGTCGGTTCGTGACGCGTGGTAAGAGTGGCAGGTTCCATCCAGGCCCAGCTCCAAAATCATGTCAGGGATGGCATCCAAAGTTGACTGCAAATCGTCTTGTGAGGCAGATATGTCGTCTTCGCGCTGGGCGCTCAGAACGTTTTGCAGTTTCTTTGCGTGACCCAAATCCAGGCGCAGCTTGGTGGCGTATGCCAGCAAAGTGCTTAGTACCAATGCCAGCGCACCATACGCCATCCATGGAAAAGTGGCGGACCACCCTTCGGTGGGCGCGAGCGAAAAAACCCATGGCCCGCTGGACATTTCCACAATGTAGTTTATGGGCGTGGGTAATGGCACCGTGCTGGAAGCCGCCAAAATCTGCTTGCTGCCGGTGGCTGGCGCGTCACGCCAAAGCGTGTAACCAAGTCCTTGTGCGCTTAGGTCGCCCAGTTTGGCCGACTCCAGCACTTCGGGTACCCGCATAACCGCCATCACCATGCCCCAATATTGCGGCACACCCTGGGCATTGTTTAGAAAGACAGGCAATTGCGCTACTTCGCCGATTCCACCTTGCAGTAGCGGGACGGGGCCGGTGAGCGTTAGCTGCCCAGTATCTCGCGCCAAGCGTGAATCTTGGGCGTAGTGGGACGCCAGTGTGGTGTTAAAACCCATGAGATTTTCATTGCCCATCAACGGCACAACCTGCCGGACAATGCCTCCTGGCGCCAAGGCCAACGCCAATACGCCGGGTCGGTGGGCTAGCAACTCTGTGGCTACCCCTTCGAGGTCGGGGACGCTCCCTGCACCTTGGCGTACCAAGGCCGCCAGCGTGTAGCTGGCTGATAAAACGTGTTCTGTTTCGGACTGGATAGCGTGGGCGTAACTGTCACCCAAGGCCGCCACGCGCACCCGCTCGCGGTGTTCGGTGCTGTGCTTCAAAAACCCAATACCCGCCACACACAAGGCTAGCGATCCCAAAAATACAGCCAGTGCAACCCCCAATGGATGACTGAGAGGCTTCGCAGCTAAGGGGGCCCGGTCTTGCATCGGTGGTGTGGTCGGTTGGCGCGTGGATTAGCTTTTGATAGTACTGTGTTTTGGATTGTTGGGGCCACACAACGTGGCTGGTGCGACGCGCCGTGTATGCGTACGCAGCACAGCGGTGACCAAGAAATTAGGTGACGAGCCTTGACCCCGGCACTGGCTCCACAGTTAGGGCTGCTTGGTTCCCCATCTGACCCGGTTGGCCGCTTTACCATGCGGGAAGGCCCGTCACCGCCAATTGTACCGGAGGCTACACCGTAGAATCCACGCATGTCTTACCTCGTGCTCGCCCGCAAGTACCGCCCTCGCAATTTTACCGAGATGGTGGGGCAAGACCACGTCGTGCAAGCACTGACCAATGCGCTGACCACCCAACGCCTGCACCATGCCTATTTATTCACCGGTACGCGGGGTGTGGGCAAGACCACGGTCTCGCGCATCTTGGCTAAATCGCTCAATTGCGTGGGGGCCGATGGCACTGGGGGCATCACGGCAACACCCTGCGGCGTGTGCCAGGCATGCAAGGACATTGATTCTGGCCGGTTTGTCGATTACACCGAACTCGATGCCGCCTCCAACCGGGGTGTAGACGAAGTGCAGGCTCTGCTGGAGCAGGCGGTCTACAAGCCCGTGCAGGGGCGCTTCAAGGTGTTCATGATCGACGAGGTGCACATGCTGACGAACACGGCGTTTAACGCCATGCTCAAGACGCTGGAAGAGCCACCCGAGTATTTGAAGTTTGTGCTGGCCACGACCGACCCGCAAAAGGTGCCGGTCACGGTGTTGTCGCGCTGCCTGCAATTTAACCTGCGCCCTATGGCCCCCGAAACCATCTGTGAGCATCTGGCCAAGGTGTTGAACGTCGAGCAGGTGCCAGTGCAGGGCCAAGCCTTGCGTTTACTGGCCCGCTCGGCCCGGGGCTCCATGCGCGACGCCTTGAGCCTGACCGACCAAGCCATCTCCTTTGGGTCAGGGCAGTTACAAGAGGCGACCGTACGCCTAATGCTCGGTAGTGTCGACCGTTCCTACGTCTTTCGTTTAATCGAGGCCTTGGCGCTGGGCAACGGCAAGGTGGTGGTAGAAGTTGCAGAAACCCTGCGCCTCAATGGGCTGAGTGCCGCATCGACCCTAGAAGAAATGTCGACTGTGCTGCAGCGCATGGCAGTGTTGCAAGTGGTGGGTGAGACACGGGAGGATGACGCGGACCCGGACGCCGCCGACACCGCGCGCTTGGCGGCATTGATGCCCCAAGATGAAACCCAGTTGCTCTACAGTATCTGTTTGCATGGGCGGGCGGACCTGGGATTGGCGCCGGACGAGTATGCGGCGCTCACCATGGTGCTGCTGCGCCTGTTGGCGTTTAAGCCCCAAGGCGCATCGCCGCTAGTGGAAAAAAAAACTCTAAATAACGCAGCTGCGCCGGTAACCGCGACGGCGCGGGTTGCTTTGCCAAGCGCTCCCGTCGCTGCGCAAGACCCAACACTTCCGGCAAGGTCCATGGCGTCGGCGCTGCAGCCTTGGGATGATGATCCCGCAAGTACGGTTGAAACTCAGATGACGCCAACGGTTCCACCGCCAGGGCAGAACTTGCCCGTGCGGGACTCTGGCGCGCACACGGTCCGAAGCAACCCGACAGCGGGCGAGTCGGATGCAGGTACGGCGCAAAATTTTAAGCAAAATAGCCCTGTAGCCCTCGTCAATACTGCGCAGGCAGCTACTAAAATTGTAGCAATTCCGGTGCATGTGGCCACCGAGTCCCGCGCGGATCAGCCCATGCAACCGGCGGCTCCCGTATTGATACCCACCGGCGAGGGCGATTTTTGGTATGCCACGGTGCAGCAGTTGGTTGCGGCCGAGGCCATTAACGCCATGGTGCGCGAGTTGGCCTTGCAGTCGCAATTGGTGGCGCGCGACACCGACCAATGGGTGCTGCGGGTCGAGCGTGAATCGCTGAATCAGTCGGGCACCCGCGATCGGCTCGCTGCCGCGCTGCAGGCGGCCGGGCATGGTGTAGGGCTCAGCATCGAAATTGGTCGTGTCACCGACAGCCCCAGTCGGCGCAACCAGGCCGCGTCGGCAGAGAAGCTGCTGGCGGCCGAGAAGATTATTTTTGATGATCCCTTCGTGCAGAGCATGATGCAGGACTTTGGCGCGAAAATTGTGTCCGGTTCCATCAAGCCCCTGTAAAGGGCGTTATCGTTTTTTTATTCACACTCTCAAAGGAATTCCATGTTCAACAAAGGACAACTCGCGGGCCTGATGAAGCAGGCGCAAACTATGCAGGACAACATGAAGAAGGCGCAGGACGAGCTGGGCAACATCGAAGTCACCGCTGAGTCCGGTGCGGGTTTGGTCAAGGTCACTATGACCTGCAAGCACGATGTCAAGCGCGTCACCATCGACCCCAGCCTGTTGACCGATGACAAAGACATGTTGGAAGACTTGGTTGCCGCTGCCTTCAATGCCGCCGTGCGTAAGGCCGAAGACCTGTCGAACGAAAAAATGGGCAAGCTCTCTGCGGGCATGCCCGGTCTACCTGGCGGAATGAAGTTCCCGTTCTAGGCGCATGGCTGACACACACGCCCTGGACGTCTTGGTTCAGGCGCTCAAACGCCTGCCCGGTGTAGGCGTCAAGTCGGCCCAGCGCATGGCGTTTCATTTGCTGCAGCACGACCGTGACGGCGCGCAAGTGCTCGCGAGGGCTCTGCAAAATGCCGTGGGCTCTGTGCACCATTGCGAGCGCTGCCATACCTTTACCGAGGCCAGTGTTTGCACGACTTGCCTAGACCCCCGGCGCGACCACAGCACGCTGTGCGTGGTGGAGACACCGGCCGACCAGTCTGCCCTAGAGCGCACCGGCGCCTACAAGGGGCTGTACTTTGTACTGATGGGTAAGCTCAGTCCCTTGGACGGCATTGGCCCCAACGATATTGGTTTAAAAAAGCTGTTTGACCGCGCGCTTGATGGCGAGGTGGTCGAGGTTATTTTGGCTACCAACTTCACCGCTGAAGGCGAGGCCACGGCCCATGTCATCAGCGAGGCTTTGAGGGCTCGCGGGCTGCGCATGACACGCTTGGCGCGCGGCGTCCCAGCTGGCAGCGAGCTCGAATATGTCGACCTGGGCACCATTGCCCATGCGTTGGTAGACAGACGCTGATTCAGCGTTTTTTATTCCGCGCCTTTGTGGACTTGGCGGTGGTCTTTTTGGTAGCAGCTTTTTTCGTGGTAGTTGTTCGCGGGGCCGCTTTGCCAGAGTGTCCGTGACGGCGCGATGTCGACCTGACGCTGCGCGTGGTATGGCGACTGCCCGTTGCGCTGACCGACACAAAGATCACAAGCGATTGCCCCGATTTGAGGCGACTGCTGGTGTGTAACCTGTTCCATTCGGCTAGTTGTATTGCGCTGACCTTGTAGCGGCGTGCGGCGCTGGCAATGGTGTCACCCTTCCTGGCCCGTACTACCGTGCGCTTGAGAACCGTCTCCGGCCCCAGACTCAGCTGTCCGTTGTCGGCGACGGCTTCGCTGACGTCGACCGTACTTTGGCGGGATCGCGGCACGAGCAGCGACGATCCAGCGCGTATGACCATGCGCGGTGGAATGGCGTTGACGCTGCGCAACTCCGCCTCGGTCATACCCACGCGCCGCGCCGCTTCTGCGGGGCGCATGGTGGTGGGCGCCATCCACACCGTCCAGCTGGCGAGGGGGCCGCCCGCGTAGGCGTTGAGGTTATTTTCAAAAATTTCAGCGTTATCCCAAGGCAGCAGAATCTGAGGTGTGCCCGCCGCAAGAATGACCAGTCGGTTGACTGACGGGTTTAATGATCTGAAGTCTTCCATGGACACTTGGGCCAATCGGGCAGCGACTACCACGTCGATATCGCGCTGAATCGCCACGGATTGAAAGTAGGGGTGGTTTTCGATTAAAGGCAGCTTGGTGTCGAAAGCTTCGGGGTGCGAAATGAGGTTCTTGATGGCCTGCAATTTGGGCACATAGAAGCGGGTTTCCATCGGCATGTTCAGGTCTGCATACCCGGTTGGAAGGCCGGCGCGTTTGTTTTTTGCAATGGCGCGGCTGACGCTGCCTTCGCCCCAGTTGTAGGCTGCCAAAGCCAGGTGCCAATCGCCAAACATACCGTACAGCTTCTGCAGGTAGTCCAAGGCCGCGCGGGTGGACGCCAGCACGTCACGCCGATCATCGCGGAAGGCGTTTTGCTTGAGTTCAAAATATTTCCCGGTGGCGGGCATGAATTGCCACATGCCAGCTGCCTTGGCGCTGGACACCGCTTGGGGATTAAATGCACTTTCGATAAAAGGCAGCAAGGCCAACTCGGTTGGCATGTTGCGCAGTTCCAGCTCTTCAACCACATGGAAGAGGTACTTTTTGGAGCGGTCCGTCATGCGGAAGATGTAGTCGGGGCGGGACACGTACCACTGCTCCCGGTCATGCACCAATTCGTTGTCCAAGTCGGGCATACCATAGCCCCGCCGAATGCGGTCCCACAGGTCCACCGGTGGTGCGAGTGACATCACCGCGCGCGACGGCGCGACTTGGAATTCGCCCGGTGGCAATGGCGTGCGCTCAGCGAGGCCAGCACCGGATGCTGCGGTTGCGGCGACTGCCGCAGGGCGACCCATATCGCGACTGGGTACAAGCGTTATGCCGTCGCCAGCTGGGGCGCTAGTCGATGTTGCATCGCGGGAGGTGGCTTCGGTTGGCATGTGGGTGCTGGCGCACCCTGTGAGCCACACCAGGGTGGCCAGGCAAGCGGTCTTAAAAAGGTTCATCAGTATTGGTTTTTCCATTGGCGCAGCGTCGCAAAGACGCCGTCGCGTTCAACGCCCTGGGCGTTATAAGCACGGACCGATGCCTTGATGGCTGGCTGTGTGCTGCGTAAAAAAGGATTCACATCGCGCTCCAGCGCGATGTGGGAGGGCAAGGTCGGAAGGCCGCGCTTGCGCAGGTCTTGCGCACGGTCCATATATTGTCTCAACGTGATGTTTTCCGGCTCTACGGCAAGGGCAAATTGCAGGTTGCTCAACGTGTATTCGTGTGCACAGCACACGCGGGTTGTGCCAGGTAGCGCTGCCAGGCTCTCCAGTGAAGCCTGCATCTGCGCGGGCGTGCCTTCAAATAAGCGCCCGCAACCGCCGCTGAACAGGGTGTCGCCGCAAAACAGAATGGGAGCGTCGGGTGCAGCGCCGCCGTAGTAGGCAATGTGCCCTGCTGTATGTCCCGGAACGTCCAGCACGTTAAAGGTCAGGCCCAGCACGGACACGGTATCACCGCCGTGTAGACGCTGCAATGGCTCGGGCATGGTCTCAAACGCGGGGCCGTACACCTGTGCGCCCGTGGCGTCGCGCAAAAAATTAACCCCGCCGGTGTGGTCCGGGTGGTGGTGGGTGACTAGAATACCCTGGAGTTTGACGCCTTCGCGCTGCAGAGCCTGCATGACGGGCTGTGCGTCTCCCGGATCAATCACCCATGCGTGTTGTCCGTCGTGCAACATCCAGATGTAGTTGTCGACAAATGCGGGTAGCGGTATTAACTTCATGAGCAATCAAATTATAGATTTGCAGGACTGGCTGGAAACGGCGGCCGGCCGTTATTTACTGGCTTGGGAGCGCAATCAGATGGATGCGGCGGTGGCCGATATTTTTGGCTACCACGCGCTGCAGCTCGGTGTGCCGGTTTTGGAGGGGTTGCGGGCTAACCGTATGCCCCACCAGTGGCTGGCGACTGAGCGGCCTATTCTGAAAGCTGCGACCTTACCCCAACTCCCTGCGATTGAGTGTGATTTCTCGGCGCTACCGTTTCCCGCCGCCAGCTTGGACTTGGTGCTGCTTCCCCACACGCTGGAATTCAGCCGAGATCCGCACGCGACGCTGCGTGAGGTGGAGCGCGTTTTGGTGCCCGAAGGGCGGGTGGTGATTTGCGGACTGAACCCGGTGAGTTTGTGGGGCTTGCGTCAGCGCCGCGGGCATCTGTACCGCAAGCTCGGCATCGGCAAATTGTTCTTGCCCGATGGCGGTGCGTTTATTGGCCATTGGCGTCTGGGTGATTGGCTGCGCTTACTCGGTTTTGAAGTAGAGGTGGGTGAGTTTGGATGCTACCGCCCCAGTGTGACCAGTGAGAAGTGGTTGCAGCAGTTTGAATGGATGGACCGCGCAGGCGCCAGGTGGTGGCCGATTTTTGGTGCGGCGTATTTTATTGTCGCGGTTAAGCGGGTACGTGGTATGCGATTACTTGAGCCAGCGTGGAAAACCATTCCTGTGCGGGGGCAAAAACCTGTCTCAGTGGCCAACCGTGCACACTGTCAAGAATCGATCTCAGAGTTGGACATTAAATAGGAATCACAATTGGCGAACGTTGTTATTTATACCGATGGTGCGTGCAAGGGCAACCCCGGTCCGGGTGGCTGGGGCGCGATGCTGCGATCAAGCGATGGCTCGGTGAAAGATCTCTTTGGCGGCGAGTTGGCAACGACCAACAACCGCATGGAAATGATGGCGGTGATTCAAGCGCTGGCCATACTCAAGCGTCCCTGCCGCGTCACCTTGCATGTCGACAGCCAATATGTGCTCAAGGGTATTACTGAGTGGCTACCCGGCTGGAAGGCCAAGGGTTGGAAAACCGCCGCCAAGCAGCCTGTTAAAAATGTAGACCTCTGGCAGCAACTCGACCACTTGGTTACCCAAGGGGGGCACACCATTGATTGGCACTGGGTCAAGGGCCATGCGGGCGACCCGGGCAATGAACGCGCTGACGTGTTGGCCAATCAAGGCGTCGAATTGGCCTTGCGCCAACGCTGATCCGCTCTTGTAGACAGCTGCGTGTCAACCCCCGATGTAGCTCATTTCTACCCGGCGTGTGCCGAGGGTCGTGTCGGCGTTCATTTGCCCCCGTAGTTCGGAGTAGCGGTCTTTGCGCCCCATCCAGATGTGACCAATAGCCGACGCCAACGCATCGTCACCGGCTTCACCGCGCACGATACTGCGCAAGTCGTAGCCTTGGCTGGCAAACAGGCACAAGTACAGCTGCCCTTCGGTGGAGAGGCGGGCGCGGTTGCAGTCGCCACAAAAGGCCTGCGTCACACTGCTGATGACCCCAATCTCACCCGCCTGTACGTCGTGGGCACCGTTGGCATCGGCGTAGCCCCAGCGTTGTGCCGTCTCACCCGGGTGGGCTGGCTCTAACGCGATCAGTGGCAGTTCGGACTGAAGCCGCTGTATTACCTCGGCCGAGGGCAGTACATCGTTCATGCGCCAACCGTTGGTGGCACCGACATCCATGTACTCAATGAACCGCAGCACAATGCCGCTACCTTTGAAGTGCCGCGCCATTGGTAAGATTTCTTGGTCGTTGGTGCCCCGTTTCACCACCATATTGATTTTGATCGGGCCTAGGCCCGCCGCTTGTGCAGCCTCTATGCCGTGGAGCACGTCGGCGACGGGAAAATCCACATCATTCATGCGCCGAAAGACCGCATCGTCCAGCCCGTCCAGGCTGACAGTCACCCGGTGTAAGCCCGCAGCTTTGAGTGCGGTTGCTTTGCGCGCCAGCAAGGACCCATTGGTAGTGAGGGTCAAGTCCAGCGGGTTGCCACTGGTGGTGCGCAGCGTTGCCAGCTGCGCTATCAACACCTCTAGGTTTTTGCGCAGTAGCGGTTCACCACCGGTTAAGCGAACTTTTTCAACGCCATGACTGGCAAATTGCCGAGCAATACGTGTAATTTCTTCGAAACTCAGCAAGGACGCATGGGGAAGGTACGGGTAGTCTTTGTCAAAAATAACTTTGGGCATGCAGTAGCTGCAGCGGAAGTTGCATCGGTCGGTCACGCTGATGCGTAAATCGCGCAGATTACGCCCCAGCGCGTCAGGCAGAACACCGGTTGCAACGACCGGGTGGTCGCCGCTAACGGGGGCTGCCAAACCAGCGGCAGCGCGTTGTCTTTGGTCCAGTAAAGGGATAACCCGCGGTGGTGAACGATCGGTCATGGCTATATTGTCCACCGACTGTGGAGAATTTGCTACGGCATGCGGTGCAAAATCCATAGGATTCCAGGACAAACTCGCTGAAAGCCAGAACAGTTAGACGATGAAGACATTCCTTACCATTTTTTGTGTGCTGTACGCATCAGTTGCGCTGGCCGAAACCGGTGCCCCAGCCTCCGCTCTGTCTGAGCAAGATTTTCTTGCGGAAATGCCAATTATTTTGTCGGTGTCGCGCTTGGCGCAGCGTATTGATGAAACACCCGGTGCGGTGACGATTTTGGACCGCGAATTCATTCGCATGACCGGCGCTAGGGACGTAGCGGACTTGCTGCGGTTTGTGCCAGGGTTTCAGACCACCACGTCGTTTGAAACCGATGCACCGATGGCGAGCTACCATGGCCGCAACGACGACTTCTCTAATCGGCTGCAAGTTTTGGTTGATGGACGTTCCGTGTACTCGGATTTCTTTATGGGGTCTGTGGGGGTGGGCTTGCAGACCCTTGCGATCGACGATATTGAGCGCATCGAAGTTTTGCGTGGCACCAATTCCGCAGCCTACGGCGCACGCGCATTCTTGGGTGTTATCAATATCATTTCGCGTGATGTGCGTGAAACCGTGGGCTCTGTCGGCAGTGTCACCGGCGGGGATAACGCGGTGGCAGACGCCAGTGCGCGCGTGGGGTGGGGCGACCCAGAGGCGACCTACCGCATTAGCGCCGATACGCGGGGTGACAATGGCTTGCGCGGTGCGTTTGGCAAGAATCAAATTGACCGATTCAACTTCTCCAGCCATTTCGCGCCTCAGGCAGGGCAAGATTTATTTGTACGCGCCGGCGGTGTAAACATTGAAGCGGGGCGCGGCACGCCAGGTGATGTGGGTAACGACGGGCGGATGCGCTACATGGGGTCACGGTTTGTACAGATGGACTGGAGCACGCCTCTGGGATTTAACCAAGACTTGCAAATCACTGCCTCTCATACTGAAAATAACACGGTTGATAGATTCCCTTACTTGAGCAACGATGCCGGTCCCGCCAACTATGGATTGCCACTGGACTTTAGCGGACAGGACTATAACGACGCAGTAACCCTGCAGCACACGGTTCGCCATTCGCCCACGGTGCGTACTGTGTGGGGGTCTGAGTTTCGACGTGAACAGGTGGTTTCGCCATCCATTTTTGACAAGCGCGGTCAGGTGACAACGGACTTTGTGCGCTTTTTTGGAAATGCCGAGTGGCGCATGAGCCCCGCACTGATTTTGAATGCGGGCTTGATGGCGGAGCACAGTGATATTGGAGGCGATTCCGCATCGCCCCGCATCATGCTGAACTGGCATGTGGCAAACGGGCACACGCTGCGTGCTGGGATTTCAAACGGGTTTCGTCCTCCCAGTGCATTTGAAAAATACGCAGGCGTACGGTATTACGGCTTTGATGGCAGCTTGTTACAGACCACAGTGGATGCCAAGGGGAACGTCGGACCCGAACATATTAATTCACATGAATTGGGCTACAACTGGAGCGTGCCAACGCGGGGTTTTAGTGCCGATTTGCGAATGTTTAATGAACGCATTACTGATGGTATTGCATCGCCGTACAACGATCCTTACGGTCCCGATGCTGGTGCTCCAGTGGACTATGTTAATTTGGATAATTACACCGTCACCGGTTCAGAACTGCAGTTGACATGGCGTCCGAGTAAGTCTACCGAGGTATTTACAACCCATAGTTGGACGGATATTTCTGGTGTACCAGACGCCGTGTCCCTTTTTGACACCCATAGTTTTAGGGTTGCACATGGTGCGCCGCGGTACGCTGGGGCCTTGACGGTGATGCACACATTTGACTCAGGTGTTGCCTTGTCATTGATGCACCAACGTGCTGACGATACGGCATTAATGTCCAACGGTGGTGGCAATCCGCTGTACTCCATGGGACGAACCGACATTCGGGTGGCAAAGGCCTTTCGTATAGGCAGTAACAAGGCGGAATTGGCAGTGACGGGCCAAAATCTTGATGTTCCCTACCGCGATGGGGATCGGAAGTACTTCTTTGATACCCGCACGTTCGTAACCTTGCGTATTGAAAATTAGGTTGTACCCGTGCCGCGTACACTGATCCATTTGCTGGCGTGGCTGACATGCTTGTGGTGCATTGCGCCATGGGCACAAGCGACTGGATTGGTTGTTGTTCTGAGTGAGTCGAGTCCGGGCTATGTGCAGGTGCGCGATGTGGTATTGGCAGAGTTGGAGCGCACTGCGGTGCCGACTTCTGACGTTCGGGTCGTTTTGGCCACCGATGTGGCTGCGATGGACCGGGTCGCGTCTGAGCGCCCAAGGATGTGGCTTACTTTGGGCGGGGATGCGCTGGTACGGGTGCTTTCCCGCGCGCCTCGGGCGCCGGTGGTTGCGGCACTGATTCCTCGGGTGAGCTTTGAACGAATCCTTGCAGAGTCGACGGGGAAAAAACTACAAGGGCTGAGTGCACTCTATTTAGACCAGCCCTTTGACCGTCAGTTGGATTTGTTGCGCTTGGCTTTACCGGCCAGCCGACGTGTGGGCGTGTTATGGGGCCCAGAGTCGGTTTTGCTACAACACAGTTTGACCGCGGCATTGCAAAGCCACGGATTCGAGCCGGTGTACGGCATGGTGCGCGGCGAAGGGGCACTTTTCTCGGGCCTCAAGCAGGCCTTGGATGAGGTCGATGTGTTTATGGCGGTTGCTGATCCACTGGTGTTCAACAGCACCACCGTGTCGAATATTTTGCTGGCAACCTACCGGTCGCGTATTCCGGTTTTTGCGTTTTCACCCGCATACG
Organism: Burkholderiales bacterium; assembly: GCA_038245855.1. Taxonomy (GTDB): domain Bacteria; phylum Pseudomonadota; class Gammaproteobacteria; order Burkholderiales; family Burkholderiaceae_C; genus Allorhodoferax. The sequence continues at coordinate 88,663 of JBBRSA010000002.1, read as the reverse complement.
TTAAAGCGGGCGCATTGTTGGCTTTGTACAGCACACCAAGTCAGATTGGTGTGCAAGCGGCCACCATGGTCCGGGTGGTTTTGCAGGGGACGGGCGTGCCGCCATCGCAATACCCAAATGACTACGTTGTTGGTGTAAATGATTATGTGGCGCGCTCGTTGGGTCTGGCGTTGGATGGGGTAGCCCTAGCAGACCGTTTGCGCCGCCTGGAGAAACACCCATGATGTTTTCTTCGATTCGAACCCGCATTTTGGCAACCGCTTTGGTTCCCGTGTTGGTTGTGGTTATTGTGCTGCTAGCGATCAACGCGTTCATTCGTGTGGCCGACGTAAATGAAGCCTACCAACAACGATCTAAGCTCCTGGTGAGTCAGATTGCACAGTCAAGTGAGTATGGGGTTTTTTCAGGCAACTTGACCCATTTGCAGCGCGCCAGTGAAGCAGTATTGCGTGAACCAGACGTGCGCGCCGTGACCATATTCAACCTGGATGGCGCTGTGTTAGCCCGTGCTGGTGTGTCGGGCTATGAGCGCTGGGACGACGTCCAGGGCCTGCAGCGAGGTGGGGTGATAGGTGGTCGCGTTGATACGCTGACGCAAACCATCGTGTCGGATACGGTGAACTTGGGCGACGATTTGTTTTTTGCGAAAAATGGAACGGGTCTACCCCAGGCCCATTCGATTGGTCATGTCGTGCTTGAAATGTCGCTCGACCCACTGCACGCCCGCGAACGGGAGATCGTTTATGTTTCTTTGTTGGTTGGGCTCATAGGCGTTCTGCTTGGTGGCTTGCTGGCAATGCGACTGGGTTCTGACGTGATGGAGCCGATTGCGCGCGTGTCCCGCCGGATTCGGCGTATTGAGGAGGGCGACTTTGCAAGTGATGACTCCGATCACGCAACGGACCCTCTGCATGAGTTGCAACTGGGATTGGACCAAATGGCCAGTCGTCTGGCATGGGGCCGGGACGAGCTAGAGCAGCGGGTCGCCTTGGTGACCGAAGCGTTGCGGCTCAAGAAGGAGGAAGCCGAAGCAGCCACACTGGCAAAGTCCCGCTTCCTGTCGGCCGCCAGCCACGACCTACGGCAACCGACCCACGCGCTGGGGTTGTTTGTTGCGCGCTTGGGCCAGCTATCGCTGGATGCCGACTCGCGCCAGGTCGTCGCGAATATCGAAGCATCTGTACAAGCGATGCAAAATTTGTTGGATGGCCTGCTGGACCTCTCCCGTTTGGAGTCTGGTGCGGTCGCAGCGCACTGTGGCCCCGTAAACGTGGGAGAGGTTTTTGAAACCTTGCGTTCCACCTTGGAACCGCTGGCGCTGGCCAAAGGCTTGCGCCTGCGGGTGCACACGAGCGCGCGTTGGGTGCAGACCGATTCGGTGCTGTTTCAGCGCATCGTCATGAATTTGGTTCACAACGCTATTCGTTATACCGACAAAGGCACGGTATTGCTGTCGTGCCGACCGGCAAATGCGGGCACTAGCGTTTGTGTTCAGGTGTGGGACAGTGGCATTGGCATTTCTGAGCAGCACCAAACGCAAATTTATACCGAGTTTTTCCAAGTGGGCAATTCGGGACGCGACCGCGCCATGGGGCTTGGTTTGGGGTTGAGTATTGTGGAGCGCAGCGCGCACCTGCTCGGGCATCCTATGGTTTTGCGTTCAAACGTGGGTTGTGGCACCCGTTTTTCGATGTTTTTGCCAGCCATTGCGGCATCGGTTTATCCCGTTTCGGCGGCTCCTTTGGCGGAATCCAGTCTGCTCAGTTTGGTAGGCCTGCGGGTGCTGGTTGTGGAAGATGACGCGTCGGCATGTGCTGCCATCGGGGGCTTGTTGACCGGTTGGGGTTGCGTGGTTTGTGCGGTGCAGACCGAGGCGCAGGCACGGGAGGCCTTGTTAAACGGTGTCCAGCCGCAGGTCATCGTCAGTGACTACCGATTGGGCCAGGGCACAAACGGCCTGCGGGTGATCGCTGCATTGCGCAAAGTGGCTGAGTACCCGATTGCGGCGTGCCTGATGAGTGGTGATGCGGACGCCGAGTTGTTACAGGCCGCCAAAGTTGCAGGGCTTACCGTGCTGCATAAGCCCGTTCGACCGGCCAAATTGCGGGCCTTTTTGCGTCGAATGGCACTTGCGGCCAATTCAGACAACCCGATGACAGACGTCAATGCCTTGGATTAGTTTGTGCCGTGTGATCGGTAGCCGCGGCGCGCGGCGGCTACAACCGCTTGCGTTCGATTTTGTACTGAAAAGTGGCGCAATATCGCTGCGACATGGGTTTTAACGGTTTCGTCAGAGACATTGAGTATGTCGCTGATTTCCCGGTTGGATCGGCCGTCCAATAAACCACGCAGAACCAATTCTTGCCGTTGGGTCAAGCTGGCCTTTTCGGATTGTGCGCCGTCTGCGCCTAACGCAGGCTGGGCGTTGAGTTCAGCAGGAATGTAAATGTCGCCGTTGAGCACAAGTTGAATTGCTTGGAGCAATTCGTCACTATGGCTGGATTTGGTAACAAAACCGGCAGCACCTGCGCTTAGAACTTGGCGCATGATGTGGTGGTTTGCTGATCCCGACAGCATGATGACAGGCAATTCCGGGTGCTGTTTTCCGAAGATGAGTAATGCATCCAGCCCCGTTTTATCTGGCAGGTGGTAATCCAGCAATACCAAGTCCAGATCGTTGTGTTCCTCTGCAGCCGAAAAGGCCTCCTTGCAACTGCTGGCCTGGATGACTTCTACGGCGTCATCCAGCCCCCGCAGCACTTGGCGCAGGCCCTCGCGTACGAGCGCATGGTCATCAACAACAAGGATTTTCACGGGGTGGACTTACACAAAAGCCGACAATTGCACACGGCTAAATGGTAACGCAGTCTGATGGCGCACTAAAGCCCACTGCCGTGGACTTTAGTGCGGTCCATGTTGGCGCGGTTAGCCGCCGTGCAGCTTCATCATGACCGGAACGATTAGCAAGGCCACGATGTTGATGATTTTGATGAGCGGGTTGATTGCAGGCCCTGCGGTGTCTTTGTAGGGGTCGCCCACGGTGTCGCCGGTGACCGCTGCTTTGTGGGAGTCGGATCCCTTGCCGCCGTGGTGTCCGTCTTCGATGTATTTCTTGGCGTTGTCCCATGCACCGCCGCCGGTACACATAGAGATCGCCACGAACAAGCCGGTCACGATGGTGCCCATCAGCAAGCCGCCCAGCGCTTCTGGGCCAAGAGCCAGTCCCACCACAATGGGCGCTACCACCGGCAGCAAGCTGGGGATCATCATTTCTTTGATCGCGGCCGTGGTCAGCATGTCGACCGCAGTGTCGTACTCGGGTTTGCCGGTGCCGTCCATGATGCCTTTGATGTCACGGAACTGGCGCCGCACTTCTACCACCACAGCACCCGCTGCGCGACCTACGGCCTCCATCGCCATCGCGCCAAACAGGTAGGGAATCAGGCCGCCAATGAACAGCCCGATGATGACCATGGGGTTGCTCAGATCGAAGCTGATGTGCTTGCCAAACGCGTCTAGCTTGTGCGTGTAGTCGGCAAACAGCACCAGCGCAGCCAGGCCGGCAGAGCCGATCGCATAACCCTTAGTCACTGCCTTGGTGGTGTTGCCCACGGCGTCCAGCGGGTCGGTGATGTCGCGCACGCTAGCGGGTAGCTCGGCCATTTCGGCAATGCCACCGGCGTTGTCGGTGATGGGGCCATAAGCGTCCAGCGCCACCACAATGCCAGCCATGCTCAGCATAGAGGTGGCCGCAATAGCAATACCGTACAAGCCGGCCAGCGAGTAGGCGCTGTAGATGGCCGCGCAGACGAACAGCACAGGCCAAGCAGTCGAGCGCATAGACACGCCCAGGCCAGCAATGATGTTAGTACCGTGGCCGGTGGTGGATGCCTGCGCAATGTGTTGCACTGGGGCGTACTGCGTGCCGGTGTAGTACTCGGTAACCCAGACCAACGCGCCCGTCAAAATCAGGCCGACGGCGCAGGCGCCAAACAGGCTGCCGGCGGTGATAACGTGGCCATCGGTCAACGTAATGGCTGTGGGGAACAGGGCGTTGGTGACAAAGTAAAACGCGCCCAAGGACAGTACGCCCGCAATTGCCAAGCCCTTGTACAACGCCGGCATCACGTTTTTCATGCCAGGAGATGCCTTGACGAAGAAGCAACCAATGATGGACGCCACAATCGATACCGCTCCCAAAACTAAGGGATATAAAACCGCTGTAGCCCCCGCACTGCTTGCGAGAAGCGCTCCTAAAACCATAGTGGCGATCAAGGTCACTGCGTAGGTTTCGAACAGGTCGGCGGCCATACCGGCGCAGTCGCCCACGTTGTCGCCCACGTTGTCGGCAATCACAGCCGGGTTGCGCGGGTCGTCTTCGGGGATACCGGCTTCCACTTTGCCCACCAAGTCGGCACCTACGTCAGCGCCCTTGGTGAAAATACCGCCGCCCAGTCGGGCGAAGATGGAAATCAGGGAGGAACCGAATGCAAAACCGATTAACGGGTTGAGTAGGGCTGCAAAGGCTTTGCCGTCTTCAGGAATGCCGTTGCGGGTCAGTAACCAGTAAAAACCGGTGACACCCAGCAGGCCCAGACCCACCACCAGCATGCCGGTGATGGCGCCGCCACGGAAGGCTACATCCAGCGCGGGGCCAATACCCTTGGTTGCGGCCTGCGCGGTGCGGACATTGGCCCGTACGGATACGTTCATGCCGATGAATCCACACGCGCCCGATAGCACTGCGCCGACTACAAATCCCACGGCACTAAGGGAGTCCAGGAAGAAAAAAATCAAAATAGCCAACACCACACCCACCATGGCAATGGTCTTGTACTGCCGTGACAAATATGCGGCGGCACCGGTTTGAATGGCGGCCGCAATTTCTTGCATGCGCGCATTGCCTGCATCTTGGGAAAGTATCCAACTGCGTGCCCAAAAGCCGTATCCGACGGCTATCAAACCGCAGACAAGCGCCAGTATTAGCGCTGAGTTGCCCGTCATAAAGTATTCTCCTGTTGTTGTGTCGCTGAGGAGGGGCGTAACGCAAACGGCGCCCCCGTTGCGTTGCTTCCTCGAAGCCCCAGCTCAACAAAGCAGGATGGAGACGATTGGCCAACGGCCGGACTGTACCGTGAAAAAACGGGCACACAATCGGTTCCCAAGTGTCAAGCCGGTAAAATCAGGGTTAATCCTTACCTTACTTTTGATATTTATCTAGAAAAGAAAGCATCCATGTCACTTGATAACGTTACGCCGGGCAGCAAGGTTCCAGAAGCATTCAATGTCATTATTGAAATTCCGATGAACGCAGACCCGATTAAATATGAGGTGGACAAGGCCACAGGCGCGATTTTTGTGGACCGTTTCATGAGTACGGCTATGCACTACCCGACCAATTACGGCTATGTGCCCAAGACGATTTCTGGCGACGGTGACCCGGTCGATGTGCTGGTTATCACCCCGGTTCCGCTGATTCCGGGCGTTGTGGTGACTTGCCGTGCGATTGGCATTTTGAAAATGGAAGACGAGGCCGGGCAAGACGGCAAAGTATTGGCTGTTCCAATCGACAAAGTGTTAAATTTGTACACCCGCTGGAAGACACTTGACGATTTGAGCCCCGCGCGTTTGAAGACTATCGCCCACTTCTTTGAACATTACAAGGACCTGGAAGAAGGCAAGTGGGTCAAGGTTTTGGGTTGGGAAGGCGTTGACGCGGCCCAACAAGAAATCCTGGAAGGCATTGCCAATTACAACAAGGAAATTGCCGGGGCCTGACCCAAAGCGGCACTGCGCGGCCCTGAGCCGCAAGTGCGCGCGATCCATCCAGCATCCACGCCTGCGGCTAAGCCGACAGGCTTTTTTTTTGCCTGATTGGTGCGGGTGTGACTCGATGCTGCTGGGCTCAAGCGCCGCCTGCCTTTAGGCATGGCGCCATTGCTGCAACACGGGTGGTTTTCGCTATTGGCGCCGTGGTAGGCCACGTGTATGATGATTTTCGCCAGTGCCTTAGCCTTAGGCGCTCTGTAATCAAGGAAGCATCCATGGACGCCACGCAATCCCAGTCTTTCATCGCCCATTCCGGGCAGTATTTGACGCTGCGGCTGGGTTCAGAAGAATACGCGATTGATATTTTGCGGGTTCAAGAGATCCGTTCTTACGAAGAACCCACCAGCATGGTGAACTCGCCTAGTTTTGTAAAGGGCGTGGTGAATTTGCGCGGTGTGATCGTTCCGATTGTTGATTTGCGGATGAAGCTCAACATCAGCAAAGTAGATTACACCGAATTTACCGTCGTAATTATCCTCAACGTCAAAGGCTCAGTGATTGGCGCCGTGGTAGATGGTGTCTCCGACGTGGTGACCCTGGATGCCAATAACATCAAGCCAGCGCCCCAATTCGAGTCGGCGATCGAGTCCCGCTACATCGTCGGGCTGGCCAACGTGGGCGAGCGCATGCTGATCGTGATGAATATCGAAACCTTGATGAGTAATGCCGAATTGGGCTTGATGTAAGCCCTCGCCGTACCGGGCGCAGTTGGCGCGGAATCTTTTCCATTTTCCAGAGACCCTTGGCTATGAACTTTTCCAATATCAAAATTGGCGTCAAACTCGGTTCCGCCTTCGCAATCATGGTGGTGCTGAGCACGCTCATGGGTGGCTTTGCACTGCTGCAGTTGGCCCGCATTAATGCCAATACCGAGGAAATGGCCTCTACCTGGATACCAAGCATCCAATACCTGGACGACATTCAGGGTTTGCTCAATGGTGTGCGGCAGGCGGAACTGCAACACGTCATTGGGGTAACGGCCGAAGACAAGAAGCCCGAGGCTGATCGCATTTACGCCTCCAAGAGCAAACTTGAAGCCGCTGTGGGCAAAGTCAGTGCTTTGATGCGCTCGCCTACAGAGCAACAAATGCTGGATCGGTTTGGTAAGGAGCTCAATGCCTATTACGCGACCGACACCAAGCTGCTGGCGTTGTCGGATATTGGCCCGGCCGAGGCATTGGCGGCCTTGGAATACCTGGGTGGTGACTCGCGCACAGCGTTTCGTACCTTGCTCAAAAGCACAGAAGAAATGATTGCCAGCAATACCCAAGAGGTTAATGAGGCGCACGCTGGTGCGCGGTCGACCTATACCAGTTCGCAGGCCAGCGTTTTGTTCTTGGTGGTGCTGACCGTGGCGCTTGCGGCGTTGATGGGGGTGTGGATCGTACGCCAGATCACACGTCCGATTGCATTTGCCGTAGTTGCAGCCAAGGAGTTTGCGAGTGGCGACTTGACGATGGCGTTACAGCCCCGGGGTAACGATGAGCCGGCCCAGTTGCTGCACGCGTTGGAGTCGATGCGTTTGGGCTTGGCGCGTGTGGTGTCCAATGTTCGTCAAGGCTCTGAGGGGGTGGCAAATGCGAGTTCAGAAATTGCACATGGCAACCAGGACTTGTCCGCACGCACTGAACAGCAGGCCAGCGCTCTGGAAGAAACGGCCGCGTCCATGGAACAGCTGGGTGACACCGTGCGGCAAAACGCCGACAACGCCCGCCAAGCGAATGAGTTGGCCATGAGCGCGTCTACTGTGGCGGTGCGCGGCGGGGCGGTCGTCGGGCAAGTGGTTGAGACCATGAAGGGAATCAATGAGTCGTCGCACAAGATTGCCGACATCATCAGCGTCATTGACGGTATCGCCTTTCAAACCAATATTTTGGCGCTCAATGCTGCTGTCGAGGCGGCGCGGGCGGGTGAGCAAGGGCGGGGGTTCGCCGTGGTCGCCAGTGAAGTGCGCAGCTTGGCAGGCCGATCGGCCGAGGCTGCCAAAGAGATTAAAAACCTAATCGGCGCCAGCGTGGCCCGCGTGGCCCTTGGTACGACCTTGGTGGACCAGGCCGGGGTCACTATGGCCGAGGTGGTTAGCAGCATCAAGCGCGTCACCGACATCATGGGCGAGATCAATGCGGCTAGTGCCTCTCAGGCGCTGGGCGTGTCCCAGGTTGGTGAAGCGGTGTCCCATATGGACCGCAATACCCAGCAGAACGCCGCCTTGGTCGAGCAGATGGCCGCAGCTGCCAGTAGCCTGAAATCACAGGCGCAAGACTTGGTGGGCGCGGTTGCCGAGTTCAAACTGGCAGACGAACAGGATGGTGCAGGGGACGTCATGCGGCCTTTCAAGGCGCCCGTGCGGTTGGCCACGGCCAAGGTGGCGGCTTTGGGTGGTGGGGGCGTTTTTTGATGCAGCGCGCCAATTAGTCGCGCGGTTTGAAGGGGCTGCGGCTATGCAGTGCACCTAGGTATTGGTCTATCCCTTCGCCTTCACGCTGCAAGAAGTCGGCCACTGCATTAGAGAAATCGGGGTGCGCCAGCCAGTGGGCACTGGTGGTTTGCACCGGCAGTAGCGCACGCGCCATTTTGTGCTCGCCTTGGGCACCTCCTTCAAAACGTTGGTAACCATGGTCAATACACCACTGCAGCGGCTGGTAATAACAGGTCTCAAAGTGCAGGCAGTCCACCTGCTCGATAGAACCCCAGTAGCGCCCATACGCCACCTTGGCTGGAATATTTAAGCCATTTTGGCCTGTAGCCCTCGTATTTGCTTGGTTTATTGCTATTAAACTGGTAGCAATTGGGAGCCCATCGCGCTCGGCAATAAACAGCAACCAATGGGGTGCGAGTGTTATTGCAACCTGCTGGAAGAAGGCCCGGTTGAGGTAGGGTGCGTTTCCGTGCTCTAGGTAGGTTCGTTCATAGCAGCGGTAAAAGAAATCCCAGTCAGCATCTCCAATGTCGTGCCCCTGTGCCCAGCGAAAGGTGACGCCGGCCTGCGCCACTTTTCGGCGCTCTTGGCGGATTTTTTTACGCTTTTCTTGGGCGAGCGTCCCGAGGAATGCCTCAAAGTTGGGGTACTGTGGTGCGGTGTTGGTCCAGTGGAACTGCACCGTGTGGCGCAGCATCAGCCCGGCCTGGGCGCAGGCCGCACGGTCCAGATCGCTTTCGAACAGCAGATGCAGGGACGACAGCTTGTTCTGCTGGCACCATTGCACAACAGCGCCAATCAGCGCCGCGCGCGCCTGGGGTGTGCGGGCCATCAGCCGTGCGCCCGGAACGGGTGTAAATGGTATAGCCACGACCGCTTTTGGGTAGTAGGCAATGCCATGCTGGGCATAGGCGTTGGCCCACGCCCAGTCGAACACGTATTCGCCATACGAGTGTGCCTTGGTGTACAGCGGGCAGGCGGCTACCAGTTCACCTCGGGACTCGATCGTGAAAAAATGGGGGCTCCAGCCTGTGGCGGGGACCGCGCATCCGCTGGTGTGCAGGGCGGCAAGGTAGGCGTGGCGCATGAAAGGGGTGGCCTCTGCCTGGGAGTCGAGCAAATCGTCCCACGCAGTGGCGTCGACTGCCAGCGGTGAGCCCAACACCCGAATGACATAATCCGCTTCAGCCATAAGGCGCTTTTCTGGCCACGGTCAGCCCATGCGGGGCGTCGATAACAGGACAAAGTAGGTACATGACTCTCACTGTGTGCATTGCACAACTCAATTTCATCGTCGGTGATCTGGACGGTAATTCGCAAAAAATCATCACTGCTGCTATAGATGCCTACGACCGTGGCGCACGCTTGGTGCTGACGCCCGAGCTGTCGATTTGTGGCTACGCAGCAGAAGACTTGTTTTTGCGCCCCGCGTTTATTTCTGCCTGTAATGATGCCGTGAAAGCAGTGGCCCATGCCTTGGCCGGGTTAAAAGACCTGAGCGTGGTGGTGGGCCACCCCACTGGCGGCGACCAGCGCACCCGCTCGGTGGCGGTACCCGCACGCTACAACGCCGCCAGCGTGCTGTGCGAGGGGCATGTGGTTGCAACCTACGCTAAGCAAGAGCTGCCCAATTACCAGGTTTTTGACGAGCGGCGCTACTTCACGCCGGGGCAGGGCGCCTGTGTGTTTGAGGTCGGCCCTGCGGGCGACCGTGTGCGTGTCGGCCTGTTGATTTGCGAAGACGCTTGGTTTGACCAGCCCGCTCGCATGGCCAAAATGGCCGGCGCGCAATTACTCGCAGTCATCAACGCCTCGCCCTTCCATGTGGGTAAAGGCTACGAGCGTGAGGACACCATGCGCTTGCGGGTGCAAGAGACAAACTTGCCCCTGGTTTATGCCCACCTCGTTGGCGGCCAAGATGAGTTGGTGTTTGAGGGGCATTCGTTTGCACTCAATGCCGATGGTGCGGTGGCCGGAAGGGCCCCTAGTTTTAAGGAAAATCTGTTTCTAGCCCTCGTCAATACTGCGCAAACAGCTATGAATATCGTAGCAATGATCGAGCCCAAACGCAGTCCTGAGCAAGACCTGTGGGATGCCTTGGTCTTGGGTGTGCGCGACTACGTTGGCAAAAACGGCTTCCCTGGGGTAATTTTGGGCCTGTCGGGCGGTATTGATTCCGCCTTGGTTCTGGCGATTGCAGTTGATGCACTGGGTGCACGCAATGTGCGCGCGGTCATGATGCCGTCGCCCTATACCGCAGACATCAGTTGGCTCGATGCACGGGAGATGGCAACCCGCTTGGGGGTGCAGTACGACGAAATTTCTATCCTGCCGCATTTTGAGGCGTTTAAGGCTTCGCTGGCGGCCGAGTTTGCCGGTCTGCCTGAGGACGCTACGGAAGAAAACATCCAAGCCCGTATCCGCGGCACGCTGTTAATGGCTTTGAGTAACAAAAGCGGACGCATGGTCCTGACCACCGGCAACAAGTCGGAGATGGCCACGGGCTACTGCACTCTGTATGGCGATATGGCGGGCGGTTTTGCAGTGATCAAAGACCTGGCCAAGACCCTCGTGTTCAAAATGGCCTGGTGGCGCAACGCCAACGATCCTTACGCCACGGGCAGCAGCCCCATTCCTGAGCGCATCATCACCCGCCCGCCCAGTGCGGAGTTGCGCGCCGACCAAACAGACCAAGATAGCTTGCCCCCTTACGAGGTGTTGGACGCCATTGTTGACCGCTACATGGAAAACGACCAAAGCATCGAAGCCATCGTGGCGGCCGGATATGCGCGGGCAGACGTTGAAAAAGTGACGCGGCTAATCAAAATCAATGAATACAAACGCCGACAAGCGCCTGTGGGCATTCGGGTGACCCACCGCAGCTTTGGCAAGGATTGGCGTTATCCTATTACCAATCGTTTTCGGGCCTAAGTGGCTTCCCGCTGCAACGTGGGGGCTGCAAAACGGCGTGTTTTTCACCTATTGGAAAGAATATGAAGCAAATTACCGCCATCATCAAACCGTTCAAGCTCGAAGAAGTCCGTGAGGCGCTCGCCGAGTGCGGCGTCACTGGTTTGACCGTGACCGAAGTCAAAGGCTTCGGGCGCCAAAAAGGACATACCGAGTTGTACCGGGGCGCTGAGTACGTGGTCGACTTCTTGCCCAAAGTGAAGGTGGAGGTGGTGGTCAAGACGGAGGACGTGGACCGCTGCGTGGATGCTATCGTCAAAGCCGCCCATACTGGAAAGATCGGTGACGGTAAGATTTTTGTCACCAGCGTCGAGCGGGTGGTGCGTATTCGCACCGGCGAGCAGGACGAAGCCGCCGTTTAATCCTATTGAAGGCGGTGGTACAAGGCCGCCGCCCAGATGCCCGCGCAGAGTAACAAACTCAGCAATACGGCAGCGCTGCCTATGTCTTTGGCCCGTTTGGAGAGTTCGTGCCACTCCGGCCCGATGCGATCGATGGCAGTCTCCACCGCCGTATTGAGCAACTCGACAATGAGCACCAGCACCGTGCTGGCGCAAAGCAGGGCTGTTTCAATCCAGGTGGTTCCCAAGCACAACGAGGCTGGCAGCATCACCAGCGCGAGCAGCGCTTCTTGGCGAAACGCTTTTTCGAACCAGGCCATGCGCAGGCCAGAGACCGAGTACAGGCCCGCGTGCCAAATACGGTGAATCCCCTTACGGCCTTTTTGCAGGTTGGCCACTTGCGGTGGCGTTGGCATTTGCATGGCGGGTTATCCGTGATTGGCTAACGTGTCGTCGGTTGTGATGTGACCAGTTGCGTGCCCGCTAGGGCATCGTGCCAGAACTGGGTGTTGGGGTGCAGCCTGCTTAGTACCGCCCAAAAAATGACCCAGCCGACCACCAGCAGGGCCGTCTCCGCCACGCTCGCATGCAATAAGGCACTACCGGCAAGTGGGGGCAAAAACCAAACCAAACTCAGGCAATACCGCAGCAGTGCACGCTGCTGAGTGAGCGCCAATCCTTGCCGGTCAACGACCCGAATGTGCCAAGTCTTCATGGCCAAGGTCTGGCCTTTGGCCCAAAACCAAACAAAGTAGATGCCAAATACGATAAATAAAAATACCAGCCGCAATTCACGATTTTTGAGCGCGTGTCGGCTTTGGCTTAATGTATCGAGCATGTAGTCGGCGACAAAAGCAACGCCAAACAGCAAGATGCCTTCGTATAACCAACTGGCCATGCGACGCCACAGGCCGGGAGTAGGGGATTCTTGCTGCATCTTTGAATGGGAGAAAAAGCGACGGGTCATTGTAGGGTGGCACCGACCACGAAGCGCCGAGAGGGTGCGCAGCGCGGCATCACACCCGCGTCAGGCATATCGACATTAATTGCCGGGTGCAGGTTGATCAGGGGCGGCCTGAGGGGGCAAAGGCAGCAGGGTGTTGCGATCTAAATTTGGCTTTTCCGCTCTCGGGAATGGGTTGTGACCAGTGTTTCTGCGTGTCAACGGAACGGCTGTTAGTTGACTTGCAGACACCGGCTTTACCGCGATGGCCGCGCCCTTGGGCTTGGCAGCGGCTTTGGCTGCAAGTAGTTTCTTTTCTTCTGGGCTGAGTGCTTGGTAGGCCTCCCAATCAGCATTACGCTCACTCGGTGAGAGTTTTTTGGTTTTTACGTAATTGAATCGTGCGCGCTCCCGATCGCGGGGTTTTAGCGCAGCCCACTCCGACATGCGACCCTGCAGTTTTTCTTGGTCTGCGGGGGTGAGTGTGCGGTAACGCTCGGTCAACGCCATCCATTTGCCCTTACGCTCGGCCGGCAAGTCATTCCATTTGCCTGCAAGCGGCTGCAGAATTTTTTGCTGTCCTGGGCTCAATTCGCGCCATTGTGGTCCCGTAAAGGAGACATCGGCGCTAAGGGATGTTTGCGCGGAGGGCGTTGCGGACGCTGGCTCACCCGATTGGGCCCACGCCACCGACCCGGCCAGCAGCATCAAGGTCATGCCAGCAACGAAGGTCTTGACGAGTTTTACAAGCGGGTTGTAGGTAACTGCGGTCACACAGCCATGGTTGAACAAATTAGCAGATGCCATGGGATTGCATGCCAGATCAATCGCGGCGATTTATCGCCAAAAAGTGGATAAAACCCGGGTCAGCATACGCAGTAGGCGGTAGTACATCACTCAGCAATTCCGCGTCAACATCTGCAATTTCGCGCGCGTGGTCTCGGTCTTGTATAACGCTGATTGCCATCAACCCAGCAACCAATGCGAACAGTGGGAGTAAAGAAGCCACGAAATTCCATATGTTCCGCCCGTCATCGCCCGGTTGCAGGGTGGCAGTCCCGCCTTGAACGAATGTCGCGGATGCTGTTTGCAATTTCACGACTTTTCGTTTGGCCAATGCCTGCATACGCGCAGCCTTCAGCCGCTCTGAGATGTCATTTGGAAGGTGGTCGGCATTGTCGAGCATACGCACGGCAATACGGCGCCCGATCATGTCCTGGGAAATATTTAGTTCTGCATTCATAGTTTGATCCCCTTTGCACCCAATGCCTTCGCCAAGGCATGCACAGCCCTTGAACAGTGTGTTTTGACGCTTCCTTGTGAACACCCCATGGCTGACGCCGTTTCGGAAACGTCAAATTCATCCCAATAACGCATCAAGAAGGCTTCCCGTTGACGCGCCGGCAACTGTTGAATCTCGGATTCAATGGCAAGCAAGGTTTGTGCCCGATCTGCCTTGGTTTCGGTGCTCTCATTTTGTTCTAAATTACTCGAGGCGTTCAGTGTCTCAAGCAGGTCAAAGTCATGGTCATCGCCCGACTCAAAGCTCCCCATGTTGGAAAACAGTGCATTGTGGGTTTTCTGGCGTCTGAACCAATCAAGGGTGCAATTGGACAGAATTCGGTGAAACAGCATAGGCAGTTCTTCCACCGGCTTGTGGCCATAGTGTTCGGCCAGTTTCATCATGCTTTCTTGAACGATGTCTAGCGCTGACTCGTCGTTGCGGACGTGGTAGACCGAACGTTTGAAAGCGCGCTTTTCCACGCTTTTCAGAAATTCGGAGAGTTCGTGTTCAGATGCCAAGTGTGAAAAACCAGCGAAAATAGGCGGAAACTAACGGGCAGAGACGGTCACAAAAAGACCAACTGGTCAACGAAGACTCGGAATTATCGCATCCTTGTGTTGGGTTTCTTTTGAAATTCCCCACAATTGGGGGTTGTCAGTGCGATAATGCTCGCTGCAATCAAAAGGCAAACGGGTTATGGCTCGGCGTACGATTCAATGCGCCCATGGCTCTAACTTTAAGTTCCGACGTGGCTCCAAAAGAGCTTGCGAAGGGGCACCCAAGGTTTTTCGTCAGAGAAATTCACAAAGGTTCATCATGGAAATTTCAAAATCCGATATTAATTCGGCATCAACGGCTGCAGTCGGCAGCAAAAATCAGAATACGGCGCCTGCCGCATTAGAACTGCGCGGAGCGGAAATATTGGTCAAGGCACTCCAGGCCGAGGGCGTCAAATACGTCTGGGGTTATCCTGGTGGTGCGGTGCTCCACATCTACGACGCGTTTTACAAACAAGATACGATTCAACACGTCTTGGTGCGCCATGAGCAGGGTGCTGTGCATGCTGCTGACGGTTATGCGCGGGCGACGGGTGATGTTGGAGTCGCTTTGGTGACATCGGGGCCTGGGGCTACCAACGCGGTTACGGGAATTGCGACTGCCTATATGGACAGCATTCCTATGGTCATCATTACCGGTCAGGTGCCAACCCACGCGATTGGGCTGGACGCGTTTCAGGAGTGTGACACCATCGGTATCACGCGCCCCGTTGTTAAACACAATTTCCTCGTCAAAGATGCCCGTGATATGGCAGAGACGATGAAAAAGGCTTTTCATATTGCCCGCAGTGGCCGTCCAGGCCCTGTCGTAGTGGATATTCCGAAGGACGTGTCCTTTAAAAAGGTGCCTTACACCGGGTATCCGACTTCGGTGGAAATGCGGTCTTACAATCCGGTGCGCAAAGGGCATGGCGGGCAAATACGCAAAGCCTTGCAGTTATTGCTGGCCGCGAAGCGGCCCTACATCTACACGGGTGGCGGTGTGTTGTTGAGCAACGCGTCGGCGGAATTGCGCACCTTGGTGGACATGCTCGGCTACCCATGCACCAATACCTTGATGGGTTTGGGTGCTTATCCTGGAACAGACCCCAAATTTTTGGGTATGTTGGGTATGCATGGCACGGTACAAGCCAATAATGCTATGCAAAACTGCGACGTGCTCTTGGCCGTTGGCGCGCGGTTTGACGATCGGGTGATTGGAAATACCAAACACTTCGCGCAGAACGAGCGCAAGATCATTCACATTGATATTGACCCGTCTAGCATTTCCAAGCGCGTGAAAGTCGATATTCCAATTGTCGGCGACGTTAAAGATGTGTTGTCGGAGATGATCGCAATGATCAAGGAGAGTGCTGTGAAACCCGATGCCAGTGCATTGGGTGCATGGTGGGAAACCATTGATGCATGGCGCAAGCGCGATTGCCTGAAATACAGTCCTGGCAAAGGCGATGTGATCAAACCGCAGTATGTGGTAGAGACTCTTTGGAATATGACCAAAGACGTGGAAACTTATATTACGTCTGATGTGGGCCAACACCAGATGTGGGCCGCGCAGTATTACAAGTTCGATGAGCCCCGACGCTGGATCAATTCGGGCGGACTGGGCACCATGGGCGTTGGGATACCCTATGCCATGGGAATTAAGCTTGCCAAGCCGGATAGCGAGGTTTTTTGTATTACGGGTGAGGGCTCGGTGCAGATGTGTATCCAGGAACTCTCAACCTGCTTGCAGTACAACACGCCTATCAAAATCGTCTCACTCAACAATCGCTACTTGGGCATGGTTCGCCAATGGCAAGAGGTTGAGTACGAAGGCCGTTACAGCCACAGCTATATGGACGCGCTTCCCAATTTTGTGAAGTTGGCTGAAGCATATGGCCACGTCGGCATGCTCATTGAGAAGCCACAAGACGTTGAGCCGGCGTTGCGCGAAGCCCGTAAGCTGAAAGATCGCACGGTCTTCATGGACTTTCGAACAGACCCAACCGAAAATGTGTTCCCTATGGTGAAGGCCGGTAAAGGCATCACAGAGATGCTTTTGGGGTCAGAAGACCTCTAGTTTGGGCCAATTTTTTAACCTTTTATTGACGAATCTATTGTTTGCCAAGCTCGGGTGTTACCGCATTCGGGGGAGGGCAGCGAAAAGAGGAATCTGTTCATATGAAACACATTATTGCTGTACTGTTGGAGAATGAGGCTGGTGCGCTGTCCCGTGTCGTTGGATTATTTTCGGCCCGTGGATACAACATTGAGTCGCTAACGGTCGCGCCGACCGAAGACCCCAGTTTGTCGCGCATGACCATCCAGACCGCCGGGTCGGATGATGTCATTGAACAAATTACCAAACACCTGAACCGCCTCATCGAGGTGGTAAAGGTGGTTGACCTGACAGAGGGTGCGTACATTGAGCGTGAGCTCATGATGGTCAAGGTGCGCGCGGTCGGTAAAGAGCGGGAGGAAATGAAGCGTATGGCTGATATTTTCCGTGGCCGCATCATTGACGTGACTGACAAGAGTTACACGATTGAGTTGACTGGTGATCATGCCAAGAATGGCGCATTCTTGGAGGCGCTGGAGCCAGCCGCGATTCTCGAAACCGTGCGTACTGGATCCAGCGGTATTGGTCGTGGTGAGCGCATCTTGCGTGTGTAATTGGCATAGGCCGTATTTATTTTTTAGCAACCGGGCGTTTATCGCCACTATTTATTTCGGAGAGAACATGAAAGTTTTTTATGACAAGGACTGCGATCTGAGCCTGATCAAGGGAAAGTCCGTGGCGATCATTGGTTATGGTAGTCAAGGGCATGCCCATGCGCAAAACCTGAACGACAGCGGCGTAAACGTGGTTGTTGGTTTGCGCAAAGGTGGCGCGTCGTGGACCAAGGTTGAAAAAGCCGGATTGAAAGTCGCCGAAGTGGCCGCAGCCGTCAAGTCTGCCGATGTAGTAATGATTTTGCTGCCGGACGAGCAAATTGGCGCTGTGTACGCCAATGACATCGAGCCCAACATCAAACAAGGCGCGTCACTGGTGTTTGCCCACGGCTTTAATGTCCATTACGGCTTGGTTACCCCCCGTGCTGATTTAGACGTCTGGATGGTTGCCCCTAAGGCCCCCGGTCACACTGTGCGCGGCACCTATGCCCAAGGTGGTGGTGTTCCGCATTTGATCGCCGTGCACCAAGACAAGTCTGGTCGCAGCCGCGAATTGGCGCTGAGCTACTCCATGGCCAATGGTGGCGGCAAAGCCGGCATCATTGAAACCAATTTCCGAGAAGAAACCGAAACTGACCTATTTGGTGAGCAAGCCGTCTTGTGCGGTGGAACCGTTGAGCTAATCAAGGCTGGGTTTGAGACTTTGGTAGAAGCCGGTTATGCGCCAGAAATGGCCTACTTTGAATGCTTGCACGAGCTGAAACTGATCGTGGACATGATTTATGAAGGTGGCATTGCCAACATGAATTACTCCATCTCCAATAACGCTGAATATGGTGAATACGTCACAGGACCGCGCATTGTGACGAGCGCAACCAAAGATGCAATGCGCCAATGCCTGAAAGACATTCAGACTGGTGAGTACGCAAAAAGTTTCATTTTGGAAAACAAGGCGGGTGCTCCCACCCTGTTGAGTCGCCGTCGCTTGACCGCCGAGCACCCGATCGAGAAAGTTGGCGAAACCCTGCGCGCAATGATGCCCTGGATTGCAAAAAATAAGTTGGTGGACCAGACCCGCAACTAAGCGGATTCAACCCATCTGCAAAGGGCTACTTCGGTGGCCTTTTTTTTGGGTCTGATGCTGTGTAGTTGAATGTGGGCACGGCCTTACACTTCGGCTTGGAGCGCTGGCAAGCGACGTTTGAATTTCTCCCGTAAATCGGTTTTGGAAGGAAAAATATGCACGACGGAAACGAGTCAATGTCTGCTGACAATGACACGGTGGTGGCGAATAAATTGAGAAAGGGTATTTACATATTGCCCAATTTGTTCACACTGGCCGCGCTGTTTGGTGGTTTCTTTTCCATTGTGATGGCGATTAACGATCGTTTTGACTTGGCGACCGTGGGCATCTTTTGTTCGATGGTGCTGGATAGTCTTGATGGCCGTGTGGCACGCATGACCAACACACAAAGTGCGTTTGGCGAACAGATGGACTCATTGTCAGATATGGTGTCATTTGGTGCTGCGCCTGCGTTGATCTCGTACGTGTGGGCACTCAAAGAATTGGGGCGTTGGGGTTGGTTTGCTGCATTTGTCTACTGTGCCTGTGCCGCTTTGCGGCTCGCACGGTTTAACGTCAACACCACGGTTATTGATAAACGGTACTTTCAAGGCTTGCCTTCACCGGCTGCGGCAGCGTTGGTTGCCGGGTTTATCTGGCTATGTACCGATGTCGGAATTCAGAGGCATATCATGGCTTGGCCCATGTTCGGGATTGCCTTGTATGCCGGTTTGACCATGGTGACGAACGTGCCTTTTTACAGCTTCAAAGACGTCGGCATGAAAAAAAGCGTTCCCTTTGTGGTTATTGTTATGGTCGCGCTGGGAATTGCGGTGATTAACATTGATCCCCCTACGGTGATGTTCAGTGTGTTCGTTTTCTATGGTTTGAGTGGGTATGCTGTTTACGCATGGCGCAAAGCCAAGGGCGTTCAAACCAGTGTCATCAGTACCTCAACCGATGAACCCGAAGAGCGCGGATTGCATTAGTAAATTTTACGCATCGGGTTACCTAAGGCAGCCTGTTAAACGGAGTAGTGAAATGGCCGATAAGTTAATTATTTTCGACACCACCCTGCGTGACGGTGAGCAGTCACCAGGCGCCTCAATGACACGGGATGAAAAGCTGCGTATTGCCCGTCAGTTAGAGCGCTTAAAGGTCGATGTGATTGAAGCCGGTTTTGCCGCCAGTTCTAACGGCGACTTCGAAGCGATTCAACTCATTGCACGGAGCATCAAGGACTCCACTATTTGCTCGCTCTCGCGGGCCAATGACCGTGATATTGCCCGTGCGGCGGAGGCACTTAAAGATGCCAGCCGGGCGCGTATTCACACCTTTATTGCAACATCTGTGCTGCACATGGAAAAGAAGTTGCGCATGACGCCTGATCAGGTCTTTGAGCAAGCCATACAGTCGGTTCGATTTGCCCGCAATTTGGTGGAGGATGTCGAATTTAGTCCGGAAGACGGCTACCGTAGCGACCCCGACTTCTTGTGCCGTGTGATTGAGGCAGTCATCGCGGCCGGTGCGACTACCATCAATGTGCCCGACACGGTAGGCTACGCTATCCCTGAGTTGTATGGTAATTTCATCAAGGACTTGCGAGAGCGGATACCCAATTCAGACAAGGCGATTTGGTCGGTTCACTGCCACAACGATTTGGGTATGGCCGTCGCCAACTCCCTTGCTGGTGTCAAGATAGGCGGCGCCCGGCAAGTAGAGTGCACCATCAATGGTTTGGGAGAGCGAGCGGGTAATTGCAGTCTGGAAGAAGTGGTTATGGCGGTCAAAACGCGCCGGGACTATTTTGGATTAGAGATGGGGATTGATACCCAGCACATTCTTGCTGCCAGCCGTATGGTGAGCCAGACTACGGGTTTTATTGTGCAGCCCAATAAGGCGGTGGTGGGTGCCAACGCCTTTGCACATGCATCCGGCATTCACCAAGACGGGGTATTAAAAGCCCGCGACACCTACGAAATCATGCGAGCCGAAGATGTAGGTTGGAGTGCCAACAAAATCGTTTTGGGCAAACTCAGTGGGCGCAATGCGTTTAAACAACGCTTGTCGGAGTTGGGTGTGCAGTTGGAGAGTGAAGCGGAAACCAATGCTGCTTTCGTCCGTTTTAAAGAACTTGCAGATCGAAAAAGCGAGATATTTGACGAAGACATCTTGGCGCTGGTTAGTGAGGAGAGTGTGGCCCATGGCGATGAGCAATATATTTTTGTATCTTTGTCGCAACACAGCGAGACTGGCGCGCGGCCCCATGCCATGGTGACCTTTTCCGTGAGTGGCGCCGAAGTCACGGGGGCGGCGGAGGGCAACGGCCCGGTTGACGCGTCCTTAAAAGCCATCGAAAGCCATGTCAACAGTGGTGCGGAGATGGTTCTTTATTCGGTCAATGCCATCAGCGGCTCAACCGAAAGTCAGGGCGAGGTGACCGTACGCCTCCAAAACACGGGGCGCGTTGTCAATGGGGTGGGGGCGGACCCAGACATCGTCGTTGCGTCGGCCAAAGCCTACCTCAGCGCGCTCAATAAATTGAGAAGCAAGGCCGACCATGTGCCGGCCCAGGGTTGGGGTCAACCCTAAGTCTTTAGCTAATTGTTTAAATTCATCTCGCAAGTACTTGATATAGCGACATATTTTTGTAATAGACTTGGCGCAAGAGATGCGACTTTGTGGGCGATTTTGCCCCAATAGTGCACTAACACCTTGGGATAAGCCATGAACCGATTCTTGATTCGTACAGGTCTTATTGCGATTGCATCCATGTTGGCGCTGGCGCCTGCATTTGCGGCCGGTGCACATTCAAGCTCTAAAGCGACCAAGCACCATCGCGTACACAAACGTATCGTGGCTACCGCCCAGTCCGCCCACAAGAGGGTACCGGTCAGGATTGCGACATCGGCGCCAAAGGCGTCTTCGTTTGGACAGTTGGCCGGACTGCATGGCGTGCATGATCCGCTCGACCTGAAGTCCAGCGTGGCCTTTGTGATTGACCAAGACACCAACGAGGTGTTGCTGCGGAAAAATGAAAATGCCATTTTGCCTATTGCATCGATCACGAAGTTGATGACCGGCTTGCTGATTAGTGAAGCCAAGTTGCCCATGGACGAGATGATTACCATCACCCAGGCCGATGTTGATACCGAAAAGGGAAGCTCTTCTCGGTTGCGTGTGGGTACCGAGTTGAGCCGTGGTGAGCTGCTGCATCTGGCACTCATGTCCAGCGAAAACCGGGCTGCACATGCGCTGGGCCGCAGTTACCCGGGTGGGTTAGCGCAATTTGTGGCTTTGATGAATATCAGGGCAAAAGCCTTGGGCATGCAAGACACCAACTATGCCGAGCCGACCGGCTTGTCTAGCAAGAACCAGTCCAGCGCCCGAGATCTGGCGACCTTGGTTTCGTTTGCCTATGGCGACCCTACGATGCGTGAGTTGTCGACCTCCACAGGGTATCAGGTCGAAGTGGGCAACCGCACCTTGCAGTACAACAATACCAATCGGCTGGTCAAAAATCCGGCCTGGGACATTGGTTTGCAGAAAACCGGCTACATCACCGAGGCGGGGCAGTGCCTGGTCATGCAAGCCAAAGTTGCTGGCCGGAAATTGATCATGGTGTTTTTGGATTCTGCTGGAAAGCTCAGCCGTATCGCCGATGCCGAACGCGTACGGCGTTGGGTTGAAGCGACACCCGTCCACCCCTTGGCATCGACGTCGCCGTTGGCAAGTATTGATGTAGCGGGCGATGTGCTGACGAACTAAAGGACGCGTTCAGCGCTGCTGGCCATTGGTATGACCGAGTGTGGACGAAATCGTTTGCGCCGCTTCTTTGAGTTTTGCCAGCCACGCTTCTTCCATTCTGGCGGTTGGTGCTGAAATGGAAAGACCTGCTACCAATTTGTTTTGGTCATCGTAAATGCATGCTGCCATGCAGCGTACACCGAGTTCCAGTTCTTCGTTGTCGTTTGCATATCCCAATTGCTGCACCTTTGCGAGTTCGCGCTCCAAGTCATCTATGCGAGTGATGCTGTTCTTGGTGTGCCCCAGTAAGCCTGTTCTTGCTGCGTAGTCGCTGACGCGCTTGGGATCATCTGTCGCCAAAAATAATTTTCCGACTGACGTAAGGTGTAAGGGTGCGCGTCCACCAATGGCGCGTACGACTTGTATGCCTGAGCGCTCACTGAATGCGCGTTCAACATAGATGATTTCATCGCCCTGACGCACACTGAGGTTGACCGGCTGTTGGGTCAGCTCGTGCAGGCTGCGCATGGGGCTGACAGCGGCATCGCGCACGTTAAGGCGGTCTTTGACCCGGTTTCCCAATTCCAGCAAGCGCATCCCTAACCGGTAATGGCCGGCTTGCGGACGATCGACAAATCGTCCAATGGTCAAATCATTCAAAATACGGTGCGCGGTAGACGGGTGCAACTTCGCTTTTTCGCTGACTTCTTTGAGCGTGAGGGCGTCTTCGCGGGAGGCGAGTACATCGATCAGCGTGAACATGCGTTCAAGCACCTGAACGGCAGGGACGCTAGGAATGTCGGAGTCGTGTTTCGCCATGGTTCTTTCTGTGCGTGAATCTTACCCTGTGCCCAATCTCCACATACGCGCAAGCGTTCAAGAATCGCATGCAGAATTTGGCGGAAGGGCGCGTTGGGACACAACTTTCGAAAACTCGGTCCATTGCTGATCGACCAAAATCTGACTAGGCGAAAAGCCGACTTTGTACTTCATTTTTTCGCTCTCCGCGATCCAATAGCCGAGGTATACATAGGCAAGTCGCAGGTGCTGCGCCTGCTGGATTTGCCACAGTACGTTAAACGTTCCATAACTGGCCTTTTCCGACGGTTCAAAGAAGGTGTAAACCGCCGACAGTCCGTCGTCCAGAACGTCAAGAATCGACACCATTTTGAGGGCCCCCGCCGATCCGTCAACCATTGGTGCGCGGAACTCCACCAGCCGCGAGTTGACTCTGCTTTGCAGCAGAAACTGGGTGTACTGGTCCACACTGTCCTCGTCCATGCCGCCGCCGGCATGGCGCTGACTTTGGTAGCGCAAATACAGGTCGTAATGTTCTTTCACAAAGCCCAGCCGCACGACCCGCACGACGAGTGACTGATGTTGCGTCCAAGCACGCCGTTGGCTGCGATTCGGGCGAAATTGGTCGGCGTTGACGCGCAACGGTTTACATGCTTGGCATCCGTCGCAGTAAGGGCGGTAGGTGAACATACCACTGCGTCGAAATCCTTTGCTCACCAGTTCCGAATACGCTGCGTTGTTGATGAGGTGGCTCGGCGTTGCCACTTGGGAGCGTGCCTGCCGCGCAGGCAGATAACTGCAGTCATACGGCGCGGTGGCGTAGAACTGCAGCGTTTGTAGCGGTAGGTCTTTGAGGTCTGTCACGGATGGGGTGTCAGGGCGACAATAGGTGTTGCCAGTATAGGGGCGAGAAATGCCATTTGGGCTTAGGAAATTCCCGCGCAGCACGCACACCGGCGATAAAGGCTTCACGCTCTATTTCGACCGCACCGAGTGACGCCAGATGCAGCGTGTTTTGCTGGCAGTCAATGAGAGAGATGCCTTTTTCGCGACTGAAGGCAACGAGGGCTGCCAGCGCGATCTTGGATGCGTCCGGCACGCGGGTGAACATGGACTCGCCGAAAACGGCGTGCCCCAAGCCTACGCAATAGAGTCCGCCGACCAACTGCCCGTCGATCCAGGTCTCCACGCTGTGGGCATATCCAGCCTTAAACAGGTCTTCGTAGGCGCGCTCCATGGCAGGAACAATCCATGTCCCAGGCTGGCCTTTGCGCAGTGCATAGGCGCAGGATGCCATCACTTCCGAAAAGGCGGTATCGATCCGAATCTCGCAACGCGGATCGTCTCGGAACCGCGTGAGTGTCTTGCGCAAAGAGCGGTGCAAGCGAAAATCGGCCACCGCAAGCACCATGCGGGGATTGGGGCTCCACCACAGAATGGGTTGGCCCTCACTAAACCATGGAAAGATTCCAGAAGCGTAGGCTTGATGCAAAGTGCTGCAGTCCAGCGCTCCGCCTGCGGCCAGCAGACCGGGCGCGCCCGAGTGTTCGCCCCACGCGTTGCATGCTGGCGGAAACGCCTCTCCCGGTTCAAGCCAGGGCAGCGGTGGAGAGTGTGTTTGCATACCAGTTAAAAACTTCAAGAATCTCACGCAAATATATGCCAGAAGGACCAGTCCTGCCGTCTGGAGCGGTTAGAATACTGGCTGTCGGCGTGTAGCGCAGCCTGGTAGCGCACCTGCTTTGGGAGCAGGGGGTCCAAGGTTCGAATCCTTGTACGCCGACCACCCAATCCAGCAAAGGCCCCAGAGTGTTAAGACTTAGGGGCCTTTGTCCTTTGTGCCCGTAGCTCAGTCGGATAGAGCATCAGCCTTCTAAGCTGAGGGTCGGGGGTTCGATCCCCTCCGGGCACGCCAGGACCACTTCGTACACCACCTACACCAATATACGCATCGGCTGCTCCACCTGCATTCCAAGCCAGCGTGCGATCGCTGCGCCCAGTACTTCGGGGTTGCCGCTGGTGCAAAAGCGGGCTGCAGCGATAGGCGGGGATTCCAGGTCCGGCGTCAATGCCAGTGTGCCAGCGTCCGTGAGAATGCGGCGGGTTTGCCTGGCGACCGGTGCGCCGCCCTCAAAAAATGAAACGTCCGCGCCAACCAATTCCCGCAGCGTGTCGCTGACAAACGGATAGTGGGTGCAGCCCAAAACCAGGGCGTCCATTGCGTCATATTTATTGCCAAATAGGCCCATAGCCCTCGTGTACATTGCGCAAGCAGCTACTATTTTTGTAGCATTTGCCTGCTCGATGGCGTCTGCCAGCCCGTCGCAGGGTTGCAGAACAAACGTGGCTCTGCCATGCAGAGTTTCCAACAGGCCCCGAAACTTCTCGCTGTTCAAGGTGCCGCGTGTCGCCATGACCCCAATACGTCCGGTTTTACTCTGTGCAGCAGCGGGCTTGAGCGCGGGCTCAATACCGACGATTGGCAGTTGGGGGTAGTCGGTGCGCAGGTGCTTAATGGCGGCGGCCGTCGCCGTGTTGCAAGCCACTACCAAAGCTTTGATGTGGTGCTGGCGGATCAGGTAGTCGGTGATGGTGTGGGACCGGGTGATGACATGGGCGTCGTCGCGCTCCCCGTACGGTGCATGGCCGCTGTCGGCCACGTAGATGAAGCGCTCCAGAGGCAATTCGGTAAGCAACGCTTTGAGGACGCTCAAGCCCCCGACGCCGCTGTCAAAAACCCCTATCGGGTCCGCAGGGATATGCACCGTCGGGGCTTGATTCATGCTATTGATTAAATAGCTGCTCGCGCACGTTTTACGAGGGCTTCAGCCATTTTTTGCATTATTTTGCAGTCACGGCGATGTTTTTGAACTCGCCGGTTGCAATGCGCTTTTGCCATTCAGCCGGGCCGGTGATGTGGGCGCTGGTGCCACCTGCGTCCACCGCCACGGTGACGGGCATGTCGATCACGTCAAACTCATAAATGGCTTCCATGCCCAGGTCGGCAAAGCCAACCACCTTGGCGG
Organism: Burkholderiales bacterium; assembly: GCA_038245855.1. Taxonomy (GTDB): domain Bacteria; phylum Pseudomonadota; class Gammaproteobacteria; order Burkholderiales; family Burkholderiaceae_C; genus Allorhodoferax. The sequence goes on along the minus strand of JBBRSA010000002.1, from coordinate 63,033 downwards.
TTTTGATGGCTTTGCTCACCAGGTAGGCAGCGCCGCCCACGGCCATCAGGTAGGCGCTTTGGTGCTTCTTGATGGCTTCAATGGCAACGGGACCGCGCTCAGCTTTTCCAATCATGGAGATTAGGCCAGTCTGGGCGAGCATCATTTCGGTGAAATCGTCCATCCGGGTGGCGGTGGTGGGGCCGGCGGGGCCAACGGCTTCGTCGCGCACCGGGTCCACCGGGCCGACGTAGTAGATGACGCGGTTGGTAAAGTCCACTGGTAGCGTCTCGCCCTTGGCCAGCATGTCCTTGATGCGCTTGTGTGCGGCGTCGCGGCCTGTCAGCATCTTGCCGTTTAGCAACAGTGTCTGACCGGGTGTCCAGCTCGCAACCTCTTCTTTGGTGAGTGTGTTCAAGTCCACCTTTTTGCTTTTTACATAGTCGGGTGTCCACTGCACATCGGGCCACAGGTCTAGCGATGGTGGGTCCAGGTAGACCGGGCCGCTGCCATCCATCACAAAGTGGGCGTGGCGGGTGGCGGCGCAATTGGGAATCATGGCAATGGGTTTGCTGGCAGCGTGGGTGGGGTACATCTTGATTTTGACGTCCAGCACGGTGGTCAGGCCACCCAGGCCCTGCGCGCCAATACCGAGCGCGTTGACCTTCTTGAATAGCTCCAGGCGCAGGGCTTCAGTGCGGCTCAACTCCACACCGCTGGCTGACTTGGCTTGCAATTCGTACATGTCCAGATCGTCCATCAAGCTTTGCTTGGCCATCAATACAGCCTTCTCGGCCGTGCCGCCGATGCCAATGCCCAGCATGCCGGGCGGGCACCAACCTGCGCCCATCATGGGCACGGTTTTTAGCACCCAGTCCACCACCGAGTCACCGGGGTTGAGCATGGTCATCTTGCTTTTGTTTTCGCTGCCGCCACCCTTGGCAGCCACCGTGATATCGACAGTGTTGCCGGCCACAATTTCAGTGACGATGACAGCAGGCGTGTTGTCCTTGGTGTTCTTGCGCAGGAATTCGGGATCGTCCACGATGCTGGCCCGCAGTGTGTTGTCTGGGTGGTTGTAGGCTTGGCGTACACCTTCGTTAATGGCGTCATCGAGGCTGCCAGTGAATCCCTCCCAGCGCACATCCATACCCACTTTGAGGAACACGTTGACGATGCCCGTGTCCTGGCAAATGGGGCGGTGCCCCATGGCGCTCATCTTGCTGTTGGTAAGAATCTGCGCAATCGCGTCTTTGGCGGCTGGGCTTTGCTCGCGTTCATAGGCCCGCGCCAGGTGGGCAATGTAGTCAGCCGGATGGTAGTAACTGATGTACTGCAGGGCTGCAGCAATCGATTCAATGAGGTCAGCCTGGCGAATAGTGGTCATGGTGGGGTTCCCGAAATGTGAAGAATCAGAACAAAGTTATTTAATGCGCGAGACAGGAGTTGCATTCAGCCCGACGATGGGTGCGGTGCCTTTGCGTAACCAGTGGCTGGTAAATATCAATTGCGACAGCAGGGGCATCGATTTTGTTGTGGTGCTGGTCGGGGGTGTTTTTGCATACTGGTGCTGGTGAATGTGGCTTGAGCCGCTATTGTAAAAGGCGGCTTCATCGTGTCGACGGGGACATCGCATTGTGCGACCATTGATAACCTGCATCGGCTTGCGCCCGCAGCCAGTCAGTGGCCTGTAAGTGCGGTTCGCGACCATACGCATGGCTTTCACCAGATAAACGAGGAGAACTAACAATGACTATGCCATCCGCCACCACTGAATCGATGTTGGTCGAAAACCGGGTGTTTATGCCCAACGAGAACATGGTGAAAAACGCCGCCATTTCCGGCATGGAGGCTTACCACGCCCTGTGCGCAGAGGCCGAGCGTGATTTCGAAGGTTTTTGGGCCAGGCTAGCGCGTGCCAACCTCGTCTGGAGTAAACCCTTTACCCGGACCCTGGATGAATCGGACGCCCCGTTTTACAAATGGTTTGACGATGGCGAACTCAATGCCTCCGCCAATTGTTTGGACAAATGGATGGGCACACCGACGGAAAACAAAACTGCCGTTATTTTTGAAGCCGATGACGGCACGGTGACCAAAACCACCTACAAAGAATTGCTGGCACGTGTGTGCCAGTTTGCTAACGCGCTGCAGGCTGACGGCATTCAAAAAGGCGATCGGGTCTTGATTTACATGCCCATGACCTTAGAAGGTGTTATCGCCATGCAAGCTTGCGCGCGCATTGGCGCCACCCATAGTGTGGTGTTTGGTGGGTTTTCGGCCAAGGCCCTGCAAGAGCGCATCATCGACGCTGGCGCGGTGGCCGTCATCACTGCCAATTACCAAATGCGCGGTGGCAAGGAGCTGCCCCTCAAGGCCATTGTGGACGAAGGCTTGGCACTGGGCGGCTGCGACACGATCAAGATTGTTTATGTCTACCAGCGCACAACAACGGCCTGTGCCATGGTTGCCGGGCGCGACAAGACCTTTAGCGAAGCGCTGGCAGGCAAGGGCACCCGTTGCGCGCCAGTAGCCGTTGGTGCTGAGCACCCGCTGTTTATTTTGTATACGTCGGGTTCCACGGGTAAACCCAAAGGGGTACAGCACTCCACGGGGGGCTACATGCTGTGGGCCAAGCTCACCATGGACTGGACCTTTGACTTAAAACCCAGTGACATTTTTTGGTGCACGGCAGACATTGGCTGGATTACTGGGCATACCTATGTGACCTATGGGCCGCTGGCGGCGGGAGCCACCCAAATTATTTTTGAAGGTATTCCGACCTACCCCAATGCAGGCCGGTTCTGGCAAATGATTGAACGCCACCAGTGCAGCATCTTCTACACCGCACCCACGGCCATTCGTTCCTTGATCAAGGCGGCCGAGAGCGACCCGGCTGTTCACCCTGACCGCTCGAACTTGGATAGTTTGCGCATCTTGGGCTCCGTGGGGGAACCCATCAACCCGGAAGCGTGGATGTGGTACTACAAACACGTCGGTCACGAAAACTGCCCCGTTGTGGACACCTTTTGGCAGACCGAAACCGGTGGGCACATGATGACACCGCTGCCCGGTGCCACGCCCATGGTGCCCGGTAGTTGCACATTGGCGCTGCCCGGCATCATGGCTGCTGTCGTGGACGAAGCGGGTAATGATATTCCCAATGGAACGGGCGGACTTTTGGTCATCAAACGGCCCTGGCCGGCGATGATTCGCACCATCTGGAACGACCCGCAGCGGTTCAAATCCAGCTACTTCCCGCCAGAGATGGGGGGCAAGGTGTACCTCGCCGGTGACGGCGCGGTGCGCAGCGCTGACCGGGGCTATTTCCGTATTACGGGGCGTATTGACGATGTTCTAAACGTCTCGGGGCACCGTATGGGCACCATGGAGATTGAATCGGCGCTGGTGGCCAAATCTGATCTGGTGGCAGAGGCTGCGGTGGTGGGCCGCCCCGATGACGTAACGGGCGAAGCCATTTGTGCCTTTGTCGTGCTCAAGCGTGGGCGTCCCAGCGGTGACGAGGCCAAGGCCATTGCCAAAGAGTTACGCGATTGGGTGGCCAAAGAGATTGGGCCCATTGCCAAACCCAGAGACATTCGTTTTGGTGAGAATCTGCCCAAGACGCGTTCGGGCAAGATCATGCGCCGACTGCTGCGCTCACTGGCCAAAGGTGAGTCCGTTACCCAAGATACATCGACCCTTGAAAATCCGGCGATTTTGGACCAGCTGGGCCAAGCTTACTAAGGGTGTTGTTGCGCTGTGTTGCGGCGTCGATTACGCGACGCCTTTTCGCGCCTTTTTAAGATGGTTGGGGTACAGTTGGCGTCAACTGTGTGGATTTGGAGTTTTGTATGTACCTCTTGGGAATCGCTCTTGCGGTGATGTTTTGGAAATGGTCTTCCGTGGGCGGGCCTGCTGACTGGTCTATGAATGACTGGATCATCGTGTTGGTGCCGTTCGGTCTGACCATCGCTTGGTGGGTTTGGGCGGATGCCAGTGGCTTCACCAAGCGAAAAGCAATGGACGTGCAGGACGCCAAGGTCAAGGCACGCCACGATCAGAATCGGGCTGCGATCGGCACGCTGCATACAAAAAACAAAAAACGCTAGTCTGTAGAGGGCGCTTGCCCATGGACGCCTTACAGGGTGGCTAGCGGCGTCTTGGCGGCCTTGTCATCCGCCTGCAACACCACCAATAGCCGCGCCAAGTCTGCTTCGAGCCGCAAGAGCGTTGGCGCATCCAGAGCGGCCAGCGCCGACGGAAGTACACCGGAAAAAGGACCAGGCACTTTCGTTAAGACGCCACGTGCTTTGGGCTGCACAAAAAGCTGCACCGCGCGTTTGTCTGGCGCATTTTTTTCTACCCTGACCAGTTCGAGTTTGAAGAGGGCCTTCACCAGGTTGCTGGCCGTTGTCTGGTGGATATCCATGGCCGTCGCCAAGCCGGTCATGCCAATTCCGGGCTGTGCCTGAATGGTGCTTAAGGCCCATACTTGGGCGCCGCCTATACCTGCGCGTTTTTCGACCTGTTGGAAGTGCGACTTGACGGCGTTAAAGACCGATCGAAACTGCCGTAAGACCTGGGTTGCAGCTGCGGATTCAGGGGATGCGGCGGTGGGGTTGGGTCGCGCGCTGCGGGGTTTTGCGAGAGGGCGGGTGCTCATGGGCGTCGTGTGGGATCCGTCAAAGGGACCTTCATTATCCTGATTCCATTTATGCACAGGGCTACTGCGCTGCTTGTCTGCAAAATGGGTCCGGATTTCTCCGAATGACGCGCGCGGTACCGCGCGGTACGACACGCAAAGATGTGTGCAAATATAGGCGGCGACTACAATTGACCGATGTCGCGCCACCCTGATGTCATCTCCTCATTGCAAACGGAGCTGTACGACTGGCGGCTTTGGATCACTCGGATGGTCGTTTTGGCCTTTGCCTGTTTGGCGGGTTTGACGGTTGTCGGCTTCACCTTGCTGAGTGATTTTGCGATAGGTAAGTTTTTTGCCCTTCAAGCTTTGGCGTGGTGGTTGCCGCTTTTGCTGACACCTGCGTGTACCGCAGCCATCGTCTGGTGTACCCGCCGCTTTGCGCAAGGGGCTGTGGGCTCGGGCATCCCCCAGGTTATGGCGGCACTGTCAACCGGCAAGGCAGCAACCAGCTTGTTTGTGTCGATGCGTCTTACGGTATCCAAGATATTTTTGACAATTGCGGGTTTGTTTGCCGGTCTGTCGCTGGGGCGCGAGGGCCCTGCGGTACAAATTGCCGCAGGGGTGATGCACAGCGCACGCAGGTGGTTACCCAAAAATGGCGTGGTGTCGGACCACGGTCTCATCATGGCGGGTGGTGCGGCCGGTATTGCCGCCGCATTTAATACCCCTTTGGGTGGGATTCTTTTTGCGATTGAAGAGTTGACGCGCAAGCCCGAACAGCGCAGCAACGGGCTCATCATGGCCGCCATCGTTTTGGGCGGCTTGATGGCGGTTTCGGCGTTTGGAAATTCGACGTATTTTGGTGTCATCCCTTCTGAGAAAATTGGAATTTCATTGCTTGGCCCCGGTCTGGCGGTGACCTTGTCCTGTGGTTTGTTGGGGGGGCTTTTCTCGCGACTGTTCTTTATTTCACTCTCTGGTGGCGCAGGGGACTGGTTTAGCCGAAAGCGCCAGCGGTTTCCGATTTATTTTGCCGCTGCCTGTGGTTTGGTGATCGCCATTATTGGTTTGGCCACCAACGGTGCGACCGATGGTGGTGGTTACCTGCATACCCGGTCCATGTTGGAGGGCACCGCAGATCCCGCGCCGTTTTATGTGTTGCTCAAGTTTGTTGCCACGTGGCTGACGGCTTGGAGTGGTGTTCCTGGAGGAATATTTGCCCCGTGCTTGGCCATTGGTGGGGGGGTGGGTAACGATATTGCACAGTGGAGCGGCCATGCGCAGGGCGCCACGTTGATTGCCTTGGGGATGGCGAGCTTCTTGGCGGCCGTAACGCAAGCTCCAATGACCGCCTTTGTCATTGTGATGGAAATGGTCGATGGACACGGCCTAGTTTTAAGCCTGATGGCGTGCGCCATGTTGGCCAGCGCAGTTTCGCGCCTGGTAAGTGCACCTTTGTACTCTGCCTTGGCTGACCTGCAAGCCAAACGTTTTGTTCCCGAAGTAGAAAAAAAAGGGGCCCCCTAAGGGCCCCTAACTCAATCGTTTTCCTTTGCTCTGCGTTCGTTTAACAGAGACGGGTCTATTATATTTGTACAAATGATAATTGTCCAAATAAAAGTGCGTCACGCATCGGGTGGGACAACTGCCAGTCGGTCTACACTCTTGGTTTTGCACTACCCGCGTACGAGTCGCTAACCGCCCATGTTGATTCATCCCCAAATAAACCCCATTGCCCTGCAACTGGGCCCTGTCGCAATCCATTGGTACGGGCTCACCTACCTGGCCGCGTTTGGGTTATTCATGTACTTGGGGCGATTGCGTCTGCGCCATCCACCGTTTGCGTCCATCAAGGGAGAGGGAGCGTGGGCATATAGGGACGTGGAAGACATCTTGTTTATGGGTGTTATGGGAGTGGTCTTGGGGGGGCGTATCGGTTACTGCTTGTTTTACAAGCCCGGTTACTACTTTTCGCATCCGCTAGAGATATTCGCCGTTTGGCAGGGGGGCATGAGCTTCCATGGTGGCATGTTGGGCGTGATTGTCGCCATGGTTTGGTATGCAGTGTCCCGCAAAAAGCCGTTTTTGCAGGTCGCAGACTTCGTAGCGCCTTGCGTGCCAACCGGGTTGGCCGCTGGACGGGTGGGTAACTTTATTAATGGTGAACTGTGGGGCCGTTTGGCGGACCCCAGCTTGCCCTGGGGTATGGTGTTCCAAGGGGCGGGCGATCTGCCTCGCCATCCGTCCCAAGTTTACGAATTTTTGATGGAAGGTTTGTTGCTATTTGTGTTGCTATGGTTATATGCCCGCACAGAACGCAAACAGGGCCAGGTTGCGGCCGCGTTTTTGGTGGGTTACGGTGTCTTGCGTTTTATCGCGGAGTTCTTTCGCGAACCCGATGCCTTTTTGGGTCTACTTTCGCTGGGTATGAGCATGGGGCAATGGTTGTGCGTGCCCATGGTTGTGGCGGGCGTTGGCTTGTGGTTGTGGGCATCCCGGCGTCCCCAGTCATCAGTCAAATAGCCGTCTAGCCCTCATAGAATGTGCGCAATCAGCTATAAATAAGATAGCATTTTCAGCCGCGCATGCTGCTGTGGAGGGACATTACGATGGTGGGTAGCGTTTCAGTAGCGCACGAAGGTGCTGTCGTTTGGGTCACATTGGTTCACCCAGGCAAGTTCAACGCCATGTCGCGCAGCATGTGGATCGCGCTGCGCAGTGCCTTTGTGGCCCTTCAGAGCGATGCCAGTGTGCGCTGCGTCGTGGTGCGGGGCGAAGGTGGCGATTTTTGTGCCGGTGGTGATATTGCGGAGTACCCAAAATTTCGGTTTGACCCTGTGCAACTGCGGCATTTCCACGAGATTGAAGTGTGGGGCGCCCTGCAGGCCATGTTGGACTGTGACCTACCAATCGTGGCGCAGCTGGAGGGTAATTGCATGGGGGCCGGGGTACAGATCGCCAGTTGCTGCGACCTGCGCATCGCCAGCGCCAACACGCGCTTTGGCGCGCCGATTGCTAGGCTGGGGTTTCCTATGGCGGCCCGCGAAGCGTCGTTGGTGGCTAGCGCGGTGGGTGCTACTACCGCCCGCGCCATGCTGTTGGCTGCGGAGGTGTTTGATGCCGCACACATGCAAGCCTGCGGCTTCCTAACGCGCACAGTGTCCAGTGTGCAAGTTGCTCGGGCCTGCGCGGACACTGCCCAGCGCATTGCGGCGCTGGCGCCGCAAGCGGCGCGTCTCAACAAGCAGACCTTGCGTGTTATTTTTGATAAAAATACCGCTGTAGCCCTCGTTAAATATGGACCTTCTGCTACTGAAAATATAGCGTTTGAGGGCGACCAAGCCGCTGATTTGGACCCTTACGCCTATGCAGACAGCGCAGAGCATCGCGAAGGTATTGCAGCGTTTTTGGACAAACGCCCGCCCCAGTTCTGAAAGGGATTGGCCTATGCGACCACCCCAAACCAACACCACTTCCCACGCGCCCAGCCCGGCAACGCGGCACGCCAACCTGTTTAGCGCACTGCAAGCCGCCTTTCCTGCTGATCGGCAGGCCTGCGTGGTGGAAACTGACAGCGGCCTGCATTATTCTTGGCAAGACTTGGACGATGCTACCGCCATGGTGGCCAATTTGCTGCAGTCGCTGGATTTGCCGCCAGGCGCACGTATTGCTGCGCAGGTTGAAAAATCGGTCGAAGCCATGGTTCTGTACCTGGCGACCCTGCGCGCCGGGTTGGTGTTTTTGCCCCTGAATACCGCTTACCAGCGCGCCGAGATGGCCTACTTCATCGAAGACGCTGAACCGGCTGTGCTGGTTTGCACGGTCGCCAACTTTGGTTGGCTCAGCTCGATGGCCTTTGTGGCGGGATGCCGCCATGTATTTACCCTCAGTGCCGAGCGCACGGGGTCTTTGCTAGAGCGGGCCGCGCATTGTGCGCGCACCCATGCCATTGCGCCGGTACGGCCGAATGACCTGGCCGCCATCATCTACACCAGCGGTACCACCGGGCGCAGCAAAGGCGCCATGCTGACCCACAATAACCTGCTGAGCAATGCGCGAGTTTTGCAGCAGTTCTGGGCTTGGCGCTCGCCCGCGCAGGGGGGCGACGTGTTGCTCCATGTGTTGCCGATTTTTCATGTGCACGGGCTTTTTGTGGCAATCCATGGCGCGCTGCTAAATGGCAGCAAAATGATCTGGTGCGCTGCATTCAGTCCCCGTGTTGTGCTGCGCTACCTGTCGCAGGCCACGGTGTTGATGGGGGTGCCCACCATGTATGGACGTTTGTTGGCAGAGCCGGACCTCACCCCTGCGGCAACGACTGGTATGCGTCTTTTTATCTCAGGCTCCGCGCCGATGCGGGTGGACACTTTTGAGGCGTGGCAGCAGCGCACCGGGCATACCATTTTGGAGCGTTACGGTATGAGCGAGACGGCGATGCTCACGTCCAACCCGTGTCGGGTCGAGGATGGCCCACGCCGCGGCGGTACCGTTGGGCCGCCTTTGCCTGGCGTGGTGTTGCGCCTGCAAGATGATGCGGGAACCACGCTGGGGGAGGGGGCAGTTGGTGGTATCCAGGTGCGTGGCCCCAATGTTTTCAAGGGCTACTGGCGCATGCCGAGCCCGACCGAAGAGGCCTTCACGCCCGATGGCTTCTTTAAGACGGGTGATGTAGGGCACATGGATGCAGATGGTTACGTCACGATCGTGGGGCGCAGCAAAGATCTGATCATCAGCGGGGGCTACAACGTCTACCCTGCTGAGATCGAATGGGCCATCAACGCCTTGCCGGGTGTGGAGGAGTGTGCAGTGGTGGGTGTGCCCGACGCCGACTGGGGGGAGGTCGGTGTGGCGGTGGTCGTTGCCAAGTCGGGACAGTTTGTTGATGCGGCAAATATTTTGCTCACGCTAAAGACAACGGTGGCAAACTTCAAGATACCCAAGCGGTGTGAGGTCGTTGCAGAGCTTCCCCGCAACGCGATGGGCAAGGTACAAAAGAACGTGCTGCGTGCGCGGTATGGGCATCTGCTAGCGACTGGAGCCTCTTGATGAACGTGTTGCAGACTGTTGTGCGTCAAGCCCCGTTTGAGTCGGTCGATTTTTCCGCATTGGCGGCCCTGCAGCCCAATTTAGTTTTGGCGTTTGGGGCTGTTTCCGCACTGCAGCACAGTGCCTCGGCATTGGCGCGAGTTTTCCCCCAAGCAATACGCGCGGGATGCTCCACCGCCGGTGAAATTTCCTCGCAGGGTGTGCAAGACGGTGGTTTGGTGGTCACGGCCTTGCGCTTTGAAAAGTCCCGCGTTGCCCAGGTGAGCACCACGCTGGACACCATGGCCGACTCCTTTGCGGCGGGTCGGCGTTTGGCCACTGCATTGCCTATCGTTGGCTTGCGTGCCATTTTGATTTTTGGGCAGGGCGTACACATCAATGGCAGCGCTGTGCTAGCCGGTATGACCGACATTGTGGGCAGCCGCATTCCTATTACGGGTGGGTTAGCCGGCGACGGCGGCGCGTTTGAGCAGACCTGGGTCTTGGACGCCAATGGCGCCAGTTCTAAGCGACTAACCTGTGTGGGCCTGTACGGTGACGATTTGGTGTTTTTGCATGGTTCGTTTGGCGGCTGGTCGCCATTTGGCCCAGCGCGCAAGGTTACCCGCGCCGAACACAATGTGCTCTATGAGCTCGACGGCGAGTCGGCTTTAGCCGTATACCGGCGCTACTTGGGCGAACATGCCGATGGTTTGCCTGCCTCTGGCCTGTTATTTCCCTTTGCTATGTTGGGTAAAGACCACGCCGAAGTGGGCTTGATCAGGACCATTCTGGGCATTGATGAGGCCGCTGGTAGCCTAACACTGGCCGGTGACATTGACCCGGAGGGTTACCTCAAACTCATGCATGCCAGTACCGACGCCTTGGTTGACGGCGCCGAAGCGGCTGCGCAGGCGGCCAAAGCGATGGATGCCAACTCGGGTGATGGCCTGGCTTTGCTGGTTAGCTGTGTTGGACGCAAACTGGTGATGGGCGGTAGGGTCGACGAAGAGGTGGAGGCTGTAGGTGCGGTATTTGGGCAGGGTGCTACGTTGGCCGGCTTTTATTCCTATGGGGAAATCAGCCCCTTTAGTCCGGCAGTTGAATGTAAATTGCACAACCAAACGATGACCGTCACCTATATTTCAGAACGCACCTAAAAACGGGCCGCAACGCAATTCATGCACAAACTACTGACACGCCAACTGAAGCGGGTTTTGGATGTGGACCCGGCCAGCCTGCCTGCGCTGCAGCAGGAGCTTCTGCGCTTGGCCGCCAGCGGTGCGGTGTCGACGGAGGCCGCCCGCTTGCTCACGGGTTTGTCGACCTTTATTGAGCGGGTCGACGAGGCCTATGTGCAAAGTGATCGCGATCTGGAGCTTAAGACCCGCAGTCTTGAATTGAGCTCCATCGAATTGACCGAGAAAAACAACCGGTTGCGTGATGATCTGAGCAGCCGTACCAGAGCCATTGATTCTTTACGCGTATCAGCCCGCGATCTCATGGCGTCTATCGACACTGGGCACACGATGGCGGACGATGATACCCTGGAAACCCTGTCTACGTTGATGCGCGATCTGGTGCGCCAACACGAAGCCGCCCAGCGTGACCTGCATTCGGCATTAACCGACTTGGCGTACCAGAAATTCGCCTTGGACCAGCATGCCATTGTTAGCACAACCAATTTGGCAGGCGACATTATTTATGCCAATGACAAGTTTTGCGAGATTAGCGGATACACCCGAGCTGAACTGCTAAACCACAACCATCGAATCCTCAATTCGGGGGTTCATGGCCCTGAGTTTTTTGTCGAGATGTGGGACATGATTACCGCCGGTATGGTCTGGCACGGTGAAGTCTGCAACCGTACCAAGGATGGTGACCTGTATTGGCTTGACGCCACCATTGTGCCCTTGGCAGATGACTTTGGTACCCCCACCATGTTTATCGCTATTCGCACCGATATCACCCAGCGTAAGCAGCTCGATGCGACGATCAAAGGCGCAGAGGAGCGCTTGCGCCACATCACCAACACCGTACCCGGCGTGGTGTTTCAGGTCAATGTCAAAGGGGATGCGTCGCAGTACACCTTTGTCAGCGACCGCGTGTTCGAGGTGCGCGGCATCACCCGCGATGTCATGTTGGCTGACTCGCGCGCGGCGACCCGTCAAATCCTGAAACAGGACCAAAAGCGGGTGATTGACGGTATTTCGGCATCGGCCCGCCAGCGGGTGGTGTGGCGTGATGAGTACCGGGTCCAGTTTCCCAACGGCGCGATCCGCTGGGTGCGGGCCGAAATGAACCCTGAACCGGATTTGGCACCGGACGGCTCCACCGTGTTCACCGGAATTTGGCTGGACGTAACCCAACTCAAGGACGCTGCCGACCGCCTGCGCGAGGTGACCGAGAATGTGCCCGTGGTGGTGTTCCAGTATTTGGTAGAGGCCAATCGCAAATTTAGGATGACCTTTGTCAGTCATGCAGTGGAGGTAATCGCTGGCGTGGCGCCCGATTGGGTCATGACAGATGCCCAATCTTTTGTGCGGCAGGTTCATCCAGAAGACCGTGCACTGTTTGGCGCGGTGCTTGACGGATCGAGCCGAAATTCTCAGCCCTGGTCGCTGGATTTCCGGGTGGTGCATTTGCGCACCCGCGCCATCGCGTGGGTTCACGGCGAGGCGCGCGCCCGCAGTTTGCCCAACGGGGGGCTCGCCTGGAACGGGTATTTGACCGACATTACGCAGGCCAAAAAAACATCCGAGGAGCTGCGCCGCGCCAAGGACCACGCCGAAGCGGCCAGTGGGGCCAAGTCCGATTTTCTGGCCAACATGAGCCACGAAATTCGCACACCTATGAACGGCGTCATTGGCATGACCGAATTGCTGCTGGACACCCAACTCAACGCCGACCAACGGGAATACGTGGGCATTGTGAAATCCTCGTCTGAAGCGCTTTTGCGGATCATTAACGATATTCTTGATTTCTCAAAAATCGAGGCTGGCAAGCTGCAGATCGAAAACATCCCTTACCGATTGGATCAGGCCATCACTGAAACACTCAAAACGCTGGGTTTGCGGGCGCGGGAGAAGGGCCTGTCTTTGCAATGCGAATTTGCGGATGACGTGCCCTTGGCCGTGGTGGGAGACCCTGGGCGCTTGCGTCAGGTGCTGGTCAATATTGTTGGCAATGCCATCAAATTCACCGATCAGGGGTCGGTAACAGTGCGTATTCAGAAGGCCAAGGGCTCTATTGATGGCCGCTTGCTACATCTCTCCGTGCGTGATACCGGCATTGGTATCCCCGAGGATAAACGCGAAGCGGTTTTCGATTCGTTTTCTCAAGAAGACAGCTCCATCACCCGTCGCTTTGGGGGGACTGGCCTAGGGCTGTCGATCTGCCAGCGTCTGGTTCAAGCCATGGGCGGGCGCATTTGGGTAGAGAGTGAAGTTGATACAGGCAGCGAGTTTCATTTTACGGTTCGTGTGGAAGTAGATCGTTCGATCCAGCCTGGCACCGCCGCGCCGACTAGCATACATGGCCCTGCTTTTGGTGACCAAAAGGTACTGTCGGTTTTGTTGGTTGAGGACGATCTGGTTAACCAAAAGCTGGCTGTAACCCTCTTAGAGCGCTGGGGTCACCGGGTGGATGTGGCCAGCAATGGTTTGATGGCTTTGGAATACCTGCGGGACCACACCTACGAAGTCATTTTGATGGACATGATGATGCCGGTCTTAGATGGTTTGGAGACCGCGCGGCGGATTCGGGCTTCTGAGACAGATTACAGAACGCCGATCATTGCAATGACCGCTAATGCGCGTGCCTCGGACCGTGACCGTTGTCTTGCGGCCGGCATGGATGATTACCTGTCCAAACCCATCAAAGCCAACGTCTTGCAGGCTATGCTGCAAAGTGTGGCCACGGCGGTAGAGCAGGGTACTTTGAACCAGTCGTCGATGATGGTGGACTTGTTAATTGAAGATTCTTATCCCGAGGATTTTGACTATTCATCGGCCCTGGCAACGGTAGACCAAGAGGTAATTCAAATTGTGTCTGTCCCGTTTTCGATGCAGTGGCCCAAAGAACTGGCTCGCCTGCGCGATGCCTTGGATCGGGGTGAGTTGAGCACCGTCTTGCACATCTCGCATGCGCTCAAGGGTACGCTGGCAATGTTCGGTGCCCAGCCTGCGCGGGAGTTGGCCCAGCAAATCGAGCGCTGTGCGGAGCGCTCAGATGCAGCGGGCGTGGAATTATTTTTTTCGCCTTTTGTCAGTGAAGTGGAGCACTTGCTGCAGGTCATCTCTGAGCGGAGTACGTTCTGATTAACGCTTTATTTCTTAAAAAGGCATCATCGCTGTGGCGCAAACTGTACTGATCGTTGACGACACTGAAATCAACCTAATCTTGTTTGGCGCATTGGTAAAGAAACTGGAGCGTTGTAGTGCCCATACCTTTTCCAGTGCGATACAGGGACTGGAATGGGCCGCTAACAATGCGCCGGATTTGGTCATTGTGGATTACATGATGCCGGAGATTGACGGTCTTGAGTTCATTCGGCGATTACGGGAGTTGCCTGGCTGCGACGGCGTTCCGGTGCTCATGATCACTGCCAACGACCAAAAGCAGCTGCGATACCGCGCACTCGATTTGGGAGCCAACGACTTTTTGATCAAGCCCGTCGACAAGGTCGAGTTTTTGGCCCGCACCAAAAATATGTTGAATCTGAGTCAGGCGCGTAAGAGTCTGTCAGACCGTGCTGCGTGGCTGGCCGACGAGGTCCGCAAGGCAACGGCCGAGATATTAGAGCGCGAGCGTGACACGGTGATTCGGCTGTGTAAAGCCGCAGAATACCGCGACCCGGAAACCGGCGCCCATATTCTGCGCATGGCGCATTACTCCCAGCTCATCGCACGGGGGATGGGTTTGTCGGTGGCGGACCAAGATTTGCTCTTGGAGGCCGCGCCTATGCACGATATTGGCAAAGTGGGCATTGCGGACAAAATTTTGCTCAAGCCAGCGCGCTTGGAAATTGATGAGTTTGAAATCATGAAGCAGCACGCTATGTACGGGTATGAATTGCTGCGAGGAAGCTCCTCCAAGGTTTTGCAGGCGGGGGCTGAAATTGCGCGCGGTCACCACGAAAAGTTTGATGGATCAGGCTACCCAGCGGGTTTGGCAGGGCATGCTATTCCCATATTCAGTCGGATTGTCGCGGTCGCCGATACCTTTGACGCCCTGACGTCGGAGCGCCCGTACAAAAAGGCCTGGACCTTGGAGGCCGCCGTTGACTTTCTGGTCAAGGGCTCTGGACAGCACTTTGATCCCGATTGCGTGAAGGCCTTTTTGGCGGCCTGGGATACGGTTCTGGAGATACGCAATCGCTTCCAGGAAGTCGACTAACGGCTGGTCTCTGCGCTATTTCAACATCAGTACGGGAATGGGAGAGTGGGTCAGAACATGTTGGGTTTCGCTGCCCAGCAATAGGCGTGTAATGCCCTTGCGACCGTGTGAAGCCATGACAATGAGATCGCATGCGTGGGTTTGTGCGGCAGCCAAGATGGCTTCTGACACAACGTCTGCCTGTATGGTAATGGCTTGGGTTTTTACGCCGTTGTCGACCCCGATTTTCTGAACCGTATCAACAATGGCTTGGCCTTCATCGGCCCATTGTTTTTCGACGCGTCGCACCTCGTCGGGCTGTAGGGCGATGCCGCCTTCAAAATAGCTTTGAGGGTAGCGCGGAACGACCTTGAGCGCGACCAGCTCGGCGCCACACAAGGCGGCCAAATCAACGGCGGCGACGACCGCCTTCTCAGAGAGGTTAGTTCCGTCGGTAGCGACGAGAATACGTTTGTACATGTGTGCTCCTTGGCGATGACGATGACGAGGACCCCAGATTACTCCAGCAAAGTGCCAAAGTTGGAGCATGCATGAAAATATACCCAGTGGGCGCCAGCCTGTACACCACAAATTCGCCATTTCTTGTATGTCTGAGACCAGTACTGCACCGCCATTTATACCCAATGCAGCCTCTGTTGGTCTTCTGCCGGACGGTGTGACCCTACACACTGCAGCCGATTTAGCGGTTCTTGATGCGCCTCAGGAGTGGAGCGCCTTCAGCCGGCCCGACCCGCAGCACAACGACTGCTGGGAGTCCAGTGTCTTGATCGAGGGTATGCACTGCGCCGCTTGTTCGTTAACGGTAGAAGACCTGCTCACACGCGTACCCGGTGTCATCAGCGCACAGGTAGGCGCTGCCAGTCGCCGCGCAAAGGTCGTATGGTCGTCTCAACAGGTGACGCCGTCCCAGTGGATGGGGGCGGTGCAGGCCTGCGGCTACCGGGTCGTCCCCGCCAACGACACTTTTTTGAGCGAGCGCCGCAAGCAGGAAACCCGGCAGGCATTGTGGCGCTGGTTGGTGGCAGGCCTGTGCATGATGCAGGTGATGATGTATGCCTATCCTGCCTACGTCGCCCGGTCCGGTGACCTCAGCGCGGAGATGGAGCAGTTGCTGCGCTGGGCTTCGTGGGTGCTGACACTGCCCGTCATACTGTTTTCGTGTGGACCGTTTTTTAGGAATGCCTTGCGTGATGTGGTGCAAGGACGCATCAGCATGGATCTGCCGGTGTCACTGGGCATCGCCATTACCTTTGCGGTGAGTACGGCTGGTACCTTTGAGCCACTGGGCATTTTTGGCAAAGAGGTCTATTTCGACTCCTTGACCATGTTCGTCTTTTTCTTGCTGACCGGCAGGTGGTTGGAATTGCGACTGAGAGACCGCACGGCTGGTGCACTGGAGGCGTTGATGAATCGGCTACCCGACAGCGTTGAGCGCCTGGGTAGCGATGGTCACTATGAACGCGTGCCCGTGCGTCGGCTGGTGGTGGGTGATACCGTTCGGGTGCATCCCGGTGAGGCGTTTGCGGCCGATGGTGTCGTTCAATGGGGCGAAACCCTTGTGGATGAGGCCTTGTTGACGGGTGAATCCCATCCATTGCCCCGTGGCTTGGGTTCGACGGTGCTCTGTGGAAGCCATAACCTGAGTAGCACCGTTGGGGTGCAGGTCCACCGTATTGGAGAGGCCACCCGCTTTGCACAAATCGTGGCTTTGATGGAGAGCGCATCCGCCAGTAAACCGCAGATCGCACAATTGGCTGATCGTTTGGCCAAGCCCTTTTTGATCGGTGTCCTTTTGGCGTCAGCCGGGGCATGTGCATGGTGGTGGAGTTATGATCCGGGCCATGCCTTGATGGTGGCCGTTGCGGTGTTGGTGGTGACCTGTCCATGCGCGCTGTCATTGGCTACGCCAACGGCTATGTTGGCGTCTGCCGGAGCATTAGCGCGCGCGGGTGTGCTTGTGCGGCGTTTGCATGCGCTGGAGGCCCTTGCGAAAGTTGATACCTTTGTGTTCGACAAGACCGGCACGCTGACAATGGATGCCATGCAGGTGAGCGCGGTGGAGTTGCGTGCTGGGTGGACGCGCGCCGACGCTTTTGCGCTGGCAGTTTCGGTGGCTGAACATTCACTACATCCTGTTTCCCAAACGATCGTTTCGGCGGCGCGCGCAGAGGGCATCAGTCTGGGGCAATGGCAGGTACGTGGGATTACCGAAGTCGCGGGGCAAGGCCTGCACGCGCAAGTTTTGGACGGCAAAACCGTCTTTGAAGGCAACCCCAATAGTGTGCGCTTGGGTTCGGCCCGGTTTTGTGGTTTGGAGGCGGAGGAAGGGGCTGGCTCACGGGTGTATCTGAGCGACGCCCATGGAGCGGTGGCGCGCTTTGATATGACCGAGATGTTGCGCCCGCAGGCGACAGAGCTGATTGCTGCGCTCAAGTCCGAGGGCGTGTGTATTCGTCTGTTGTCGGGTGACCAGCCGGCATCGGTTGCCCGTGTGGCGCAGCAACTGGGGATAAGTCAGGCGCAAGGCGGGTGCTCGCCGGACGATAAGTTGGCCGTGTTGCACCAATTGCAGTCCCAAGGGCACCATGTTGCGATGGTCGGCGACGGTATGAACGATGGCCCAATCCTGGCAGGAGCCCACGTAGCATTTGCTTTGGGTCGGGCCGTCCCTCTGGCGCAAGCGCAAGCAGATTTTGTTATTTTGGGAGACGAACTTACCGGTGTTCTCCATGCTTTAAGACTTTCGCGTGCCACCCTTGTGGTCGTGCGTCAAAATTTAGCGTGGGCTTTGGCATACAACATGGTTTGCGTGCCGCTGGCGGTGATCGGTCTTCTGCCCGCATGGTTGGCCGGGCTGGGTATGGCGACGAGCTCGTTGGTCGTGGTGCTTAATGCGCTGCGACTCAGCCGAAAGGGGGCTCTACTTGGCCTCAATAAGGAGATTTGATGGATATCTTGTACTTACTCATTCCACTATCGGTGATATTGGTTTTTTTTATTTTGGGCGGTCTTTGGTGGGCCATCAACCGGGGGCAGTTTGAGGACATCGACGCTGAGGGTGAGCGCATTTTGAAGGATTGACAAGATCGCATCGTGCGTTATTGCGCTGGAACTTGATTTGCGTCAGTAAACCAGAAGGAGATTTCGTAGAAACTTGCCTGAGATCAATTTAGCAGGGGTCACTATGGCAGTTGGGAATCAGCAGGCGACGACCTACAACGACACCGTTGTACGTCAGTTCGCCATCATGACGGTGGTTTGGGGGGTGGTCGGGATGCTGATGGGTGTCATCATTGCATCGCAACTCACTTGGCCTGAACTCAATTTTGGCATTCCGTGGTTAAGCTATGGACGCCTGCGGCCCTTGCATACCAATGCAGTTATTTTTGCATTTGGCGGCTGTGGATTGTTTGCCACTTCGTACTACGTGGTTCAGCGTACTTGCCAAGTGCGGCTCTTTTCGGACAAGCTGGCTTCATTCACATTTTGGGGCTGGCAACTGGTGATTTTGGCGGCTGTCATATCACTGCCGTTGGGCTACACCCAGGGTAAAGAATATGCCGAGTTGGAGTGGCCCATTGATATCCTGATTGCGATCGTGTGGATATCGTATGCGGTGGTGTTTTTTGGCACCGTGGGTACGCGCAAGGTTAAACACATTTACGTGGCCAACTGGTTCTTCGGTGCTTACATTCTGGCGGTGGCGCTTTTGCACTTGGTTAACAGCGCTGCGATACCTGCGGGCTTCATGAAATCGTACTCTGCCTATGCAGGGGTGCAGGATGCCATGGTGCAGTGGTGGTATGGCCACAATGCGGTGGGTTTCTTTTTGACCGCTGGTTTTTTGGGAATGATGTATTACTTCATCCCCAAACAAGCGGAACGGCCCATTTATAGCTACCGCTTGTCCATCGTCCATTTTTGGGCGTTGATATTTACGTATATGTGGGCGGGTCCTCACCACCTGCACTACACGGCCCTACCCAGTTGGACGCAGTCGGTGGGTATGGTGTTTTCTCTGATTCTGCTTGCGCCCAGTTGGGGCGGCATGATAAACGGCATCATGACTTTGTCGGGCGCCTGGCACAAACTACGAGACGACCCCATTTTGCGTTTCCTAATTGTTTCTTTGTCGTTCTACGGTATGTCGACGTTTGAGGGGCCCATGATGGCCATCAAGACGGTCAATGCCTTGAGTCATTACACCGACTGGACTATCGGGCATGTACATTCTGGTGCGCTGGGTTGGGTAGGCTTGGTCACCATGGGTTCGATGTATTACCTGATTCCGCGGCTCTTTGGTCGTAAGCAGATGTTCAGCGCTAAGGCTGTTGAAGTTCACTTCTGGTTGGCCACGATCGGCATCGTGGTGTATATCGCTGCCATGTGGATTGCCGGTGTGATGCAGGGCTTGATGTGGCGTGCGGTCAACCCCGATGGCACGCTGACCTATACCTTTGTCGAGTCGGTGAAGGCTACATTCCCGTTCTATGTCTTGCGTTTATTGGGAGGGTTGTTGTACCTGTCGGGCATGCTGATCATGCTGTGGAACACGATGAAGACAGTCACCATTGGGCGCGCCGTGGATGTCCGCATCCCCACAGCCGTAGCGCACGCTTGAAGGAGAACTACACATGGCAAACAACAACACGAAAACTGGGTTTTCCCACGAAAAAATTGAGACGAACAATTTCTTGATGATTGTTCTGATTCTGCTGGTGCTACTGGTTGGTGGACTGGTTGAAATTGTTCCCCTTTTCTTCCAAAAATCGACGACAGAGCCTATCAAAGGGATCCTGCCCTACACCGCACTTCAGTTGGCTGGGCGCGATGTCTATGTACGAGAAGGGTGCTACGGCTGCCACTCGCAAATGATTCGTCCATTCCGAGCCGAGACACTTCGTTATGGACACTATTCGGTGGCTGGTGAGTCGGTATATGACCATCCGTTTCAATGGGGTAGCAAGCGCACCGGACCTGATTTGGCGCGTGTGGGGGGAAAATACAGCGACGATTGGCATCGGATCCACTTGACCAATCCGCGCGATGTGGTGCCGGAGTCCAATATGCCCGCATACCCTTGGCTGGAAAAGACACCCGTTGATGCGAGCGTGATGCCTGCCCACATGGCAGCCCTGCGCATAGTCGGCGTGCCGTATACCGACGCACAAATTGCCGCCGCGGCCGAAGACGTTAAAGGTAAGACAGAGCTGGATGCCACCATCGCTTATTTGCAAGTGTTGGGTTTGGCGTTGAAATAAGTGAATAGGAGTCGGTGATGAATATCGATATCAATACGCTGCGCTCGGCGGCCACTGTGGCCAGCTTTGTGATCTTTATCGGTATTGTGTGGTGGGCGTGGTCCCGTGGGCGTGCTTCTGACTTCAACGAAGCCGCCAACCTGCCATTTGAGCAGGACTGACCCCTTTAAGGATTTGAAATGAGTGACTTTACAAGCAACTTTTGGTCAATCTACGTTGCCGGCATCACGGTGGTCAGTATTCTGGCTTGTGCGCTGCTGCTGTGGCTGACGAGCAAAGCCAAAGCCCCCACTGCAGACGACAACACCACCGGCCATGTGTGGGACGGTGATTTGCGGGAGATGAACAACCCCCTGCCTCGGTGGTGGGTGTGGCTCTTTGTGATCACGATTGTGTTCGCGTTCGTGTACTTGGCCATGTACCCAGGTTTAGGCAGCTTTCCTGGCATGTTGACCGAGAAGTGGACACAAGAGGGGCAGTATGAAAAGGAAGTAGCCAAGGGTAATGCCGAGGTTGCGCCTCTGTACGCCAAGTTCGCAGCCATGACACCAGAAGAGGTCTCACGCGACCCCCAAGCCCATGCGATAGGTGAGCGCCTGTTCATGAACAACTGCGCGCAGTGCCATGGGTCAGACGCTCAAGGTTCCAAAGGATTTCCTAATTTGACCGATTCAGATTGGCTCCACGGTGGCACACCCGAGAAGATCCAGGAGACGATTACGCTGGGTCGCATTGGCATGATGCCGCCCATGGCCGCAGCCGTTGGCACCTCGGACGATGTGAAGAATGTCGCCAATTATGTGTTGAGCTTGTCCGGCAGCCCCCACGATTCGGTGCGTGCGGCACTCGGAAAACCCAAGTTTGCAGTCTGTGCCGCTTGCCATGGAATGGACGGCAAAGGCAATCAAGCATTGGGTTCGGCTAATTTGACCGATGACATCTGGTTGCATGGGTACGGTGAAAACGCCATCATTGCGATGATCAATAACGGGAAAACCAATCAAATGCCCGCTCAGGCTGAAAAGTTGACACCAAGTCAAATTCGCGTTCTGGCATCGTACGTTTGGGGTTTGTCGAATAATCCCAAAGCCAAATAGATCACTTGACCTGAAAACGCTGTTTATTTGGCACCGATGAAACCTCCTCAACACAAGGTAATTCCGATCCAACCGTCCGCTGACAAGGGCCCCATCAAGCCCCCAGCGGATGCCGATCCGGAGATGGTCTCTCTGTATGAGGCCCACAATAAAATCTACCCCCGATCCGTTTCGGGACGTTTTACCAATTGGCGTTGGGGTTTTGTATTTCTGACCCAGTTGGTCTTTTACGGTGTGCCCTGGTTGGAGTGGGGTCAACGGCAGGCGGTCTTGTTTGATTTGGGAGCGCGCCGTTTCTATATTCTGAACTTAGTCCTGTATCCGCAGGACTTCATTTATTTGGCCGGTTTGTTGGTCATCTCGGCCTTGGCGCTGTTTCTATTTACGGCGGTCGCCGGGCGTTTATGGTGTGGTTACGCCTGTCCACAGACGGTCTACACCGAGATATTTCTTTGGATTGAAAAGTTTACCGAAGGCGATCGCTCGGCGCGTATGCGACGCGATGCCGGACGCTGGACTGCCGACAAAATAAGTCGCAAAACAGCCAAGCACTTCATCTGGCTAGCCGTTGCTTTTTGGACGGGTTTTACCTTTGTGGGCTACTTCACCCCTATCCACGAGTTGGGGATAGAGTTGGTTCAGCTGCAGCTCAGTTCGTGGGAATCTTTTTGGGTATTTTTCTACGGATTTGCCACCTATGGCAATGCGGGCTTCATGCGTGAACAGGTGTGTAAACACATGTGCCCGTATGCCCGCTTCCAAAGTGCGATGTTTGACCGGGACACGCTCATCGTGACTTATGACGAAGCCCGTGGAGAGCCCCGTGGTGCGCGCTCACGCAAGGCGGATTTGGCGACTCTTAACCTGGGTGCCTGTGTGGATTGCACCCTTTGTGTGCAGGTGTGTCCTACCGGAATTGACATCCGTGATGGCCTTCAATACGAATGCATCGGTTGTGGAGCGTGTGCCGATGTGTGCGACACCGTGATGGACAAGCTGGGATACGCACGCGGGCTCGTCAAATATTCCACCCAAAATGCAGTCAGCCAAAATTGGAGCCGCGGTGAGACACTGCGCCATGTACTGCGCCCGCGTGTCTTGGTTTACACCGCCATCTTGAGTGCGGTGGTGCTGGCAATGGTGGTGAGTTTGGTAATGCGCACGCCGTTCAAAGTGGATGTGGTGCGTGACCGCGCGATGCTGGCCCGTATCGTGTCGGGTGGCAACATTGAAAACGTTTACCGCCTGCAGGTGATGAATGCCACAGAAGCCGACCAGCGTTATCGCATCTCCGTATCAGGGTTGGCTGGCATTAAAGTCGCGTCAGATACTGACGTTGATATCGAAGCGACGCAATCTCGCTGGGTGGTGGTGCGTGTGCAGGCACCCTATGATGCGGCCCCGGCTGGGTCCCATCCGATTGTCTTTGAGATCTCAGCGCAGGGCTCGGCGGCCCAGGTGTTTGAGAAGTCCGTTTTTATTGTTCCCCGTTGAAGGAGTAAGTATGACCTCAGAATCATCGAAGTCGCAGCAGGCCTGGTGGCAATTTGGCCATGTCTGGCTGGTGATCGCGGGGCCTGCCGTGGTGGTGGTCGCCAGCTTCATTACCTTTTATTTGGCAGTTTTTGGGCAAGACCCGGTGCTGGATGAAGACTATTACCGCAAAGGTATGGAGATCAACAAGACGCTCGCGGACAATCCGGCCAGTTTGGCGCCCGCCATACAGGCGCGTAACCATGCCGCCACCGGCGTCCAAACCCTAAGGCACTAAGATGCTGCAGCAACGCCTGATGTGGATCTTGTGGCCCGCCTTTTTGATGGCGGGTGTGATGGAAATGGTGGTTTTTGCGGTGGTTGATCCACACGACCTGAGTTGGTTCGGGCAGCCGCTGGAATGGTCGCGCGAATTCATTTACACGGTAGCTTTTTTTGTATTCTGGGCGACGTTTATTGTGTCGAGTAGCCTGACAACGCTCTTGTCGATGTCGCCCTTTGAGGTTAATCGATGCCCATTGCCCGACAAAAAACGCACTCCCGGCTGTCCCAAGCAAGATGGTGCTTGACGCACTATTTCGAGGTGGCTAGCTTGCCGTATTTGGGGTGGCGATGGCCTTCAGCGCATCCGCATTGACGATACGCACATGGCGCTTTTTGACCTCTACGATGCCATCGTCTACAAATTTGGAGAATGTACGGCTTACCGTTTCGAGTTTGAGGCCCAGATAGCTGCCAATCTCTTCCCGCGTCATGCGCAGCACCAACTCTGATTGTGAAAATCCACGTGCGTGCAAGCGCTGAACCAAATTCAACAAAAAGGCCGCGAGGCGTTCTTCGGCGCGCATGCTACCCAAAAGCAGCATGACACTGTTTTCGCGCACAATTTCGCGGCTCATGACTTTGTGAACGTGTCGCTGCAGACCTTTGACTTCACGCGATAGTTCTTCGATGCGGTCAAATGGCATGACGCAGACCTCGGCATCCTCCAGTGCGACGGCGTCGCAGGTGTGGGTATCGTTGACAATGCCGTCGAGCCCGATGATTTCTCCCGCCATCTGAAAGCCAGTCACCTGGTCGCGTCCGTCTTCTGAGGCGATACAGGTTTTGAAAAATCCGGTGCGAATGGCGTATAGGTTGTTGAATTTTTCCCCATTGCGAAAGAGCAGCGCGCCGCGTTTGACTTTGCGGCGACTTGCCACCATGTCGTCAATGCGCTCCATGTCGTCGCTGTCCAACCCTATGGGCATACACAGCTCGCGCAAATTGCAATTGGAGCAAGCGACCTTAATGGTCTGCGCATGGGTGTCCAATACCTTGACGGCTGGGCGCGTGCAGTGGGGTTGCGAGCGTGCGCTGTCGTCTGAAGGGTTGATTTTGTGTTCGAGCATGAAGATCCCCTGATGTATATCAATTATCGCTGCAATCAATTTCCACTATCTTGACAGAAATCAAGATCAAACTCTCAAGAATAGTGCAAAGTGGCGATGTTTACTAGGAGTATTCATGGTCGAAGTGGCCCATTCTATTGACGCCGATGTATTGCGTAAGTTCGATGTCGCGGGGCCGCGCTACACGTCCTATCCGACGGCGGACCGTTTTGTTGAGGCGTTTGGTGCGGACGACTATACGTTGGCCTTGTCGCAGCGCCGCAGCGGTGCGGCCGCCATGACACTGCCCTTGTCACTGTATGTGCATATCCCATTTTGTGAATCGCTTTGTTACTACTGCGCGTGCAACAAGATTATTACCAAACACCATGAGCGAGCGGCCCCCTATTTGCATTACCTCAGTCGTGAGGTGGATTTGCATACGGCCGTGGTTGGCGCGGGTCAGGTCGTCAGCCAGCTCCACCTAGGAGGGGGCAGCCCAACGTTTTTGAGTGACGATGAGTTGCGGGACCTCTTGGCCATGTTGCGCCGCAATTTTGCATTTGCTGCCAATGCCGAGCTTTCCATTGAGATCGATCCGCGCACCGTGAATGCGTCGCGGCTTGATGTGTTAGCAGACCTTGGCTTCAATCGCCTGAGTTTTGGTGTGCAAGACTTCGATCCGGCCGTGCAAAAGGCGGTGCACCGCATACAACCAGCAGAGCAGGTTTTTGCACTGGTGGAGGCTGCGCGAAAGCGGGGCTTTGCGTCTATCAATGTGGACCTTATTTACGGCTTGCCCCAGCAAACGCCCGAGTCCTTTGACCGTACTCTGGCCCAAGTGAATGCCCTGCGCCCTGATCGTATTGCGCTGTATGGCTACGCTCACCTGCCAGAGCGATTTAAACCGCAGCGGCGTATTGTCACGGCCGAGTTACCCAGTGGCGGCGCCAAAATCTCGATGCTGGCACGTTCTTTGTCCGCGTTTCTGGATGCGGGTTATGTTTACGTTGGGATGGACCACTTTGCCTTGCCTGACGACGCACTGGCGGTGGCCAAACGCCAGGGCCGCTTGCACCGCAACTTTCAGGGTTACAGCACGCAACCGGACTGCGATCTGATTGCATTGGGCGTATCTTCCATTGGGCGCATTGGTGCCACCTATAGTCAAAACGCCAAGACCATGGAGGAGTATTGCGACTACTTGGACCAAGGCCGCTTCCCGGTTGTGCGCGGCCTGGCTTTAACCCGGGACGACGTGCTGCGCCGTGCGGTCATCATGGCGTTGATGTGCCAGGGCGACTTGCAGTACGAATCTGTTGAACTGGCCTATCTGATCGACTTCAAAAGTTATTTTGCAAAAGAGCTTGAGGCCTTGGCCGAACTGCGCGAGCAGGGCATGGTCACGTTCGACGACACGGGCATTACTGTGACTGAGCAGGGCTGGTTTTTTGTGCGCGCCGTGGCAATGGTGTTTGACCGGCACTTGCAGACTGACCGTACGCGGGTGCGCTTCTCTAAGATCATTTAGCCTCGCCCGATGCAATTGTCTCTGGCCTTGACGGCCCTCATGATGGGCTTGGTAGGCGGCCCGCACTGCGTGGCCATGTGTGGTGCCGCCTGTGCCGGCATTGGGCAGTCTGCAGGTACCCATAAAAACACTGCTTTGTGGACATTTCAGCTTGGGCGCATCTTGGGCTACTCGGCTTTGGGCGCGTTGGCGGCGGCTTCCTTGCAAGGCTTGGGTTGGTTGACGATTCAGTCTGCGGCACTACGCCCGGTGTGGTCGCTGTTCCATGTGGCCGCGTTGGTGCTGGGTTTGCTGCTGGTGTGGCAGGCTCGCCAACCGGTGTGGTTAGAGGCGGGCGCACGCAGGGTTTGGGCGACTGTGCGCGGGCTCGGTGCGAACCAGGGGAGGGGGGCTCCATTGGTGCTGGGTGTGGTGTGGGCGCTGCTGCCCTGTGGCCTGCTGTATTCGGCGTTGATGGTGGCCGCATTGGCGGGCAGTATTGGCGCAGGCGCTCTTGTCATGGCCCTGTTTGCGGCCGGAACCAGTGTGAGCATGCTGCTGGGGCCATGGCTCTGGCTGCGTTTGCGGCGCACCGATGCAAGCCCTGCCAGCGGGCAATGGGGTGTGCGGATCGCGGGTGCGGCTTTAGCGGCCAGTTCGGCCTGGGCCTTGTGGATGGCCTTGGCCCATAATGCGGCGCCCTGGTGTGTCACGCCGTAAAAGGTTTCAGTCGGCGTACTTTTGATCAGCTCTTGCGTGTTGAGCGGGGCACCCTGCAGATTGTGTTGGTGGACATGGGTGGGTCGAACGGGTCCATGCACTGCGGCCGCCACCAGAATGTGGGCGGGCTGGGATAATCGGCGCATGTCCGCCGTTATTGATTACCCAGACCGCTCTGTTATTCCCGTTGTGTTGCCGCGCCATTCGGTGACCAGCCCTTGGCGCCTGTCTGTTGCGCCGATGATGGACTGGACCGATAGGCACTGCCGCTATTTCCACCGGCTGCTGACCCGCCATACGCTGGTGTACACCGAGATGGTGACTACCGGCGCGCTTATCCACGGTGACGTGCCGCGGCATCTGCAGTTCAACGCCGAAGAGCACCCGCTGGCGCTGCAGCTGGGGGGCAGTGAGCCGGCCGACTTGGCGCACTGCGCCAAGCTGGGCCAGCAATGGGGCTACGACGAAATCAACATCAACTGTGGCTGCCCCAGTGAGCGGGTCCAGCGCGGCGCGTTTGGCGCCTGCCTGATTCATGAGGCCGCGCTGGTGGCCGACTGCGTCAAGGCCATGGTGGACGTGGTGGATGTGCCAGTGACCGTGAAGCACCGCATTGGTATCGACAAAGACGAGAGTTATGCCTTTGTGCGCGATTTTGTTGGCGCCGTGGCTGATGCGGGTTGCTCGGTTTTTATCGTGCATGCCCGTAACGCTTGGCTCAAGGGCCTAAGCCCCAAAGAAAACCGCGAGGTGCCTCCTCTGCGTTACAGCGTGGTGCACCAGCTCAAACGCGACTTCCCGCACCTCACTATCGCCATCAACGGCGGAATCACCACCACGGCCCAGGTGCAGGCTCAGCTGGAATCGGTGGATGGTGTCATGCTGGGGCGTGAGGCGTACCACAATCCTTGGTGGCTCAGTGAGTGGGATGCGGCTTTTTTTGGCGCTGCACCCACGGACCACACACGCGAGTCTGTGGAAGCGCAAATGGTGGCCTACATGGAGCGCGAGGCCGCCGCGCATGGAACCTCGTGTTTTGCGATTGCCCGCCATATGCTGGGCTTGCGCCACGGGCTACCCGGTGCGCGCAAGTGGCGCCAGGTGTGGAGCGACCACCGGCTCAAAGGTATGCCGCCCCGTGCGGTGATGGCTTTGGCGCACGGTGGTGCGCTGGCGCATGCCGATTAAGGCGCGGTTGCGGCGCGACATGCGATGGACGCGGCGTCACCGCACGGTACCAGAAGTGCGCTGGCAGTGATGCCGAACAAGCGGGCGCGTCGGAACCACTTGCACGCGGTTGTGCTATCAAGTTAATAGCTGATTGAGCATGTTCTACGAGGGCTAGCGGCTATTTCTGTATAAAAAAATAGCAGGTTTGGTGCCCTCTGACATTGAATGCGCCATCGCGCGGTGTGCGTGCTAGAGTCGGAGCCATTCTGACTCTGTTGTTTGGAACCGATGGCTGCTGAAACTGCTGCTCGCCTATCGCGGTATTGGGGCGCATTGCTGGTGTGCTGGCTGTGCCTTGGCGCTCTGGCGCAAGGCAAGCCAAGCACGATTCGCGTCGTAACAGACGACAACTACCCGCCTTACACCTTTCGCGATGCAGAAGGCAACCCGCAAGGCCTGCTGAAGGAAAAATGGGAGTTGTGGCAGAAGCTGACCGGCATTGCGGTCGATTTTCAGCCTATGGACTGGGCCGCCGCGCAAGCCGCCATGGTGGACGGCAAGGCCGACGTAATCGACACGATTTTCGATACCGAGCAGCGCCGAAAAATTTACGACTTTTCTGCACCCTACGCCACGATCGAGGTGCCGATCTACTTCCACCGCAGCATGGGCGGTATCACCGATGCAAAGTCGCTCAAGGGGTTTACCGTGGGGGTGAAAGACGGTGACGCCTGTGTGGAATACCTCAACGCCAACGGTATTACAGAATTGCGCCGCTACGCCAGCTACGAGGCTTTGGTCAAAGCATCGGTTGCCCAAGAGGTGCGGGTGCTGTGTATTGACGCTCCGCCTGCCATTTATTTTTTTAACCGCGAACACGCTGCTGACGAATTTCGCCACACCGCGCCGATGTACCAGGGGCAGTTCCATTGGGCGGTTAGAAAAGGCCAGGCCAACCTAAAGCAGGTTGTCGCCGATGGATTCGCGCGCATCAGCCCGCAGGAGATGGATGCGTTGCAAGAGCGTTGGTTAGGGGAAAAAGTTGAGGATGTTTACTGGTCCCAGTGGGGGCGTTACGGGGCTTATGCGCTGTTTGGGTTGACCTTGTCTTCGCTGATTTTGCTTTTCTGGAGCCGCACTTTGCGTCGACGAGTACAGGTGCGCACCCTGGAGTTATCGAGCACGGTGGCGTCCTTAAAGGCATCCGAGTCGCGGTTTCGCACCCTGTTTGAGCAGGCCAATGACGCGATTTTGATCATGCGCGGGCCGGTGGCCATTGATTGCAACCAACGTGCCCTTGAACTCTACGGACTGACCCGCGAACAGTTTTTGGGAACCACGCCCTTGTCTGCGTCGCCCGCCATTCAACCCGACGGACGCGCCTCAGAAGATGTGTTGCGGGACATGGTGCTTCAGGTAGAGTCCGGCCAGCCTGCGATGTTTGAGTGGCGCCAATTTCGTCCGGATGGATCGTCACTGGACGTGGAGGTGAGTCTGAGCCGCATCGACTTTGGCGGCGAGGTGTGCATGCAAGCCATTGTGCGCGACATCACCGAGCGCAAAGAGGCGCAGAGTGAGATTTTGCGCCTGGCCTATTTCGATTCACTCACCCAGTTACCCAACCGCCGCCAAGTCGTGGACCGGCTGCGCACGGCGCTTGCCGCCTGCAAGCGCCGCGCGAGTTGGGGGGCGGTGTTGTTCATTGACCTGGACAACTTCAAAGCCCTTAACGACACTCGTGGCCACGACATTGGCGACACGCTCTTGGTTGAGGTGAGTCGTCGCTTGGTGGCCAACGCCCGCGCCAAAGACCTGGTCGCACGCTTGGGCGGCGATGAGTTTGTTGTCTTGATCGAAGACCTGCAGGGTCAGACGCAAGAGGCCGCCAGCCATGCCGAGGCGATTGCCCACCATGTGCTGCAGGCTTTGGGGCAGCCCTACCAACTGGGTTCGCATGAATTTCACACCAGCGGCAGCCTGGGCCTGTGCATGTTCTCAGGCAGCGCCGACGAGACGGTGGACGAGGTGCTTAAACGCGCCGATGCCGCCATGTACCGGGCCAAGACCGCCGGGCGCAACACCCTGTGCTTCTTCGACCCGGCCATGCAGGCCAGCTTGGAAATGCGCGCCGTGCTGGAGGAAGATCTGCGCCGCGCCGTACCGCTGCAGCAGTTTCGCCTGGTCTACCAGCCGCAGATTGATGCAAACCGCGGCATTGTCGGGTGCGAAGCCCTGGTGCGCTGGAACCACCCGGTGCGTGGCGAAGTGTTTCCCGGGCAGTTCATCCCTTTGGCGGAAGAAACCGGCTTGATCGTGCCGATGGGCCATTGGATTTTAGAGACGGCCTGCCTGCAGCTGCGTGCTTGGAACCAGCTGCCCGGTCGAGAACATTTCAAAATGTCGGTCAACGTCAGCGCGCGCCAATTCCGCCAAGCCGATTTTGTGGAGCGGGTGCGCAGCGTGGTGCAAGAGTTTGGGGTGGTGGCGCACAACTTGACCCTAGAGTTGACCGAGAGCCTGGTGCTGGACAACGTGTCGGACTCCATCGAAAAAATGCACCAGCTCAAAGCACTGGGCATTGGCTTTTCGATGGACGACTTTGGCACCGGTTATTCGTCGCTGGCCTACCTTAAACGTTTGCCGCTGGACGCGTTGAAAATTGACCAGTCGTTTGTGCGTGACATCGCCACCGACCCCGACGACGAGGTCATCGTGCGCACCATCATCGCCATGGGCCACAGCTTAGGGCTGGTAGTGGTTGCCGAAGGGGTCGAGACCACCCTACAGCACGAGCAGTTGCGCAAGCACCACTGCACCCATTTCCAGGGTTACCTCTTTGGTCGGCCGCAGCCAGCGGCTGACTTCGAGCGCTTGCTCAAACCCAGCGCCTAGGCTGCCCCACCCCAGGGCTGGTGGCGATGGCGTCTGGACAGTCAACATCACTGGCAAGTCCCCGGGGACCACATCGGCGCTTAACTTCTACGCTTGTCTCTGGCATTGACGGGCTCGGGCCTGGCCAACGACGGCCTGGTGTCGACCGGATCGCAGGGCGAAGCCACTATTAAATTAATAGCTGCTTGCGCACTGTCGACGAGGGCTAGAAGCCTATTTGGCAATAAAAAACGGGCAGCTGCGCAAGCGCGCAACTGCCCGTTTCGGTTGTCGGTCGTCTATCCCAACAGCGCGTTCAAGAAGATGCGCGGAATCTTCAAGAAGCTAGGGCGGTATTGGAACGCCACCAACAGGCGGCCCAAGATGCCGCCTTTGCGGTTGGTGATGAACCACGGCGGGCGGGGCAGCAGGGTGAACGAGAAGCTCAGCAGGTTGCGCGGGTAGGGCTTAAACGGCGCTTCCACCACGGTGCGTTCGGGCTTGTCAAACAAGCAGGTGTTGTGCACCACGCCAATGCCGCTTTGCACGTCTTGCAGGGTGTGGCCGGGGAAGGCGCCCCAGGTCGCTTGCGGCGTTAAAAAGCCTACACCGGTCCAGGCGTTGATGGCGATGGTGCCGTAGCGCAGCGTCACCAGCAATTCTTCCAGGCGCTGGCGACCGATTTGGGCGATGGTGGCCGGGTGGATCACGATGTTGGCGCCCAGCGTGCCGTACAGCTGGGTGTTGGCAAATTCGATGGCCGCTTTCAAATAGGCTTCGGGGTCGGTACCTGGTAGTTCGGTGACATTGAGCGCGGGCGCAAAGACCTCCAGGGCCTTGATGGCCGTACCGCTGCTGGCATCGAGCTTGGCAATCAGTACGTCGTCGCCGCCCACGCGGTGCAGCGCCCGGGTCTGCGGGTTGTTGGCACTGAAGTTGGCGAGGCGGTCTTTGGCGCCGGGGTAGTACAGCGCCCGGGCTTCGGATCGGGAGATAACCCCCTCCAGGGCCGTGACCAATGCGGCCTTTTGGGCCCAGTCACGCGGCATCACCAGCACCTGGCAGGCAATGCAGTTAAAGCCCGAGTTGTGCAGCTTTTGGGTTGCAATGTGTTCGGCTTGGAATTTGATGTCAGCCGCCGACCACGGGCCAGGAACCACGATGGTGGGACACACCGCGCCCAACTCGGAGGTGATGGCGCGGGTATTTTGGGGCGTGTTGGCGGCCTTGTTGGCCAGGCCCCGGGCTCCGGGTCCCCAAACGATGGCGTCATGCGAAGCGCCGGCGCCAGTGATGTGCAGCGTCTCCACCAAAGGGTGGTTGCACAAATACTGCCCCACATCGGTTGCGCCGCGCACGATGCGCAAGACGCCGCGGTCGGTGAGGGGCTTGAGCGCGGGGGTTAAAAACTCAATTAGGTAATCGTTGACCGGGTTCATCTTGAGAATCACCACTTCGTTCTCAGAGAACAGCTTTTGGAAGACGTCTAGCGGCGCAATGGATGCGATATTGCCCGCACCCAGCACCAAGGACAGCTTGCCGGTTTTGTGCAGCGGACTGGTGGCGTTATACAGGCCGGCAGTGTTCTGGGCCAGATTGGTTGGCGTTACGCCGGGCTGCATCCATACGTCGACCTTCACGCCGCTGAGCAGCAGATGGTCCCATATGGAGGCGGGCAGCACGCGGGCAACAACCTGGCCGTTGGCAAGTTGGCGCACCTTGGTGTGGTTCAAATGTTGTTTACTCTGTATGTCGGACAGGGTGTACATCAACTGGTTGCAATAGTTCAAGATGCAGTAGGGGCCCGAGAGCCATTCTTCACCTTCCAGCGGCGAGCCTGGTGCAATACCTTTCTTGCGTGATGCCGTTTCCGCCCACGCCTGGGCCACGGGCATCAGCGTTTCTTTGATTTCCGCCAAGATGGCAATGCGCTCAGCGATCGGGGTTTTGACCCATTTTTCGCGGTTGCTCGCAAGCAGTTGAAGGTCGCGGTCCAGTTCGGCAAAGGCGGTCAGCGGTGCTGGTGACGCAGGGGACGTGGCGTTGTCTTTCAAGATGGCGTTCATCGTTTTTCCTTGGTTGTGCAGTAAGGGGTACCGTGAGTTTGGGCGACCGCGGTTTTGCCTGGCGCGCGCGTTGGCAAACTGCCGCAGGATACACCGTGGGCCTTGATGAGGATGTCGCGGTGGTTTTTGATGGGCGGGCGTCGATTTACGCCGCCGCCTCTAGCCCGTTGTTGAAGTGTTCTTGCATACACCGCTGGGCTGCCTGAAAATCGCGCGCCAGCAGAGCTGCCATGATGGCGCGGTGTTCTGCCAAGGAGTCGGCCACACGGCCGGCCTTGAGCAGCGAATTTTGCCGGTTCAGTTTCATCACCTTGCGCAGGTCGGCCACCATCTGGTCGCGCCAGCGGTTGTTGGCAATGGCCAGCAGGCGTGTGTGAAAACGTTCGTTCACCGCAAAGAATGCCTGCGTGTCCGCCTGACCCAGTGCGGCAGCGGCTTCCAGCTCGTGGTGCAGCTGTTGCAACTCGGCCAGTTCGGCGTCGCTGGCGCGCTGCGCGACTACGGCGGCGGCATCGCTCTCCAGAAGGCTGAGCAGGTGGTACACGTCGGCCAGGTCTTGGGCAGATACCTCGGTCACATACGCACCCCGGCGCACCTTCATGGTGATCAGCCCCTCGGCGGCCAGCACCTTGAGCGCCTCGCGCAGCGGCGTGCGGCTGATGCCGTATTCCTGCGCAATTTTGAGCTCGTCAATCCAGCTACCGGGCTCCAGCTCGCGTTTGTAGATACGCTGGCGCAGCAATTCGGCCACCTCGACATACAAGGCGCGGGGCGAGAGTGAACCACTGGAGCGGGGCGGTTGCGTCGTGGCGGGCATGGCAGAAATTGTAAGTCGTAATCCGTATTCCTAATCAATAATTATAAATAATGTAAAATTGCCAACCTGAAAACGCAGTCGTAGCACCACAATGCCGTAGTACGCGCTGGTGCCCCGCAAGCGCCCTGAACCTGACCCAATGGATGCCGCCATGACCGACCGAGACGCCGAATTCAAATCCGCCACGCTGCAAGACTGGACCAAATCTGCCGCCAAATCTTCGCCCGGCGGCAACGTGGATGCACTCAACTGGGTCACCCCGGACGGCATCACCGTCAAGCCGCTCTACACCGCAGCCGACACCGCCAACTTGGCGCACGCCGACACCTTGCCCGGCTTTGCGCCCTACCTGCGCGGCCCGCAGGCCACCATGTATGCATCACGCCCCTGGACGATTCGCCAGTACGCCGGGTTCTCCACCGCCGAAGAGTCCAACGCGTTTTACCGCAAAGGCTTGGCGGCCGGTGGGCAGGGCGTGTCAGTGGCCTTTGACTTGGCCACCCATAGGGGCTACGACAGCGACCACCCGCGTGTGACGGGCGACGTGGGCAAGGCTGGCGTGGCGATCGATTCAGTCGAAGACATGAAGATCCTGTTCGACCAGATCCCGCTAGATAAGGTGAGTGTCTCCATGACCATGAACGGCGCGGTCCTGCCGGTGCTGGCCGGTTACGTGGTGGCCGCCGAAGAGCAGGGCGTCTCCCAAGACCAATTGAGCGGCACCATTCAGAACGACATTCTGAAAGAGTTCATGGTGCGCAACACCTACATCTACCCACCCGCGCCCTCCATGCGCATCATTGGCGACATCATCGAGTACACGGCAAGCCACATGCCCAAGTTCAACTCGATCAGCATCAGCGGCTACCACATGCAAGAGGCGGGCGCCAACCAGGCGCTGGAGTTGGCCTTTACTCTGGCCGACGGCAAGGAGTATGTAAAAACAGCCATTGCCAAGGGCATGGACGTGGACGACTTTGCCGGGCGCCTGTCTTTCTTCTGGGCCATTGGTATGAACTTCTATTTAGAGGTGGCCAAGATGCGTGCGGCGCGGCTGCTGTGGTGCCGCATCATGCAAGGGTTTGACGCCAAAAAGCCCAAGAGCCTGATGCTGCGCACCCACTGCCAGACCAGCGGCTGGAGCCTGACCGAACAAGACCCCTACAACAACGTGGTGCGCACCACCATTGAGGCCATGGCCGCTGTGTTTGGCGGTACCCAAAGCCTGCACACCAACAGCTTTGACGAAGCCATTGCCCTGCCCACCGAGTTCAGCGCACGCATTGCCCGCAACACCCAGCTCATCATCCAGGAAGAGACCCACATCACCAACGTGATCGACCCCTGGGCTGGCAGCTACATGATGGAGAAGCTCACCCAAGACATGGCCGATGCGGCGTGGACCATCATCGAAGAAGTCGAAGCCATGGGCGGCATGACCAAGGCGGTGGACAGCGGCTGGGCTAAGCTCAAGATTGAGGCGGCGGCGGCCGACAAGCAAGCCCGCATCGACAGTGGGCAAGACGTGATTGTGGGCGTCAACAAATAC
Organism: Burkholderiales bacterium; assembly: GCA_038245855.1. GTDB lineage: Bacteria > Pseudomonadota > Gammaproteobacteria > Burkholderiales > Burkholderiaceae_C > Allorhodoferax. The sequence goes on along the minus strand of JBBRSA010000002.1, from coordinate 28,059 downwards.
AAGCTCGACAAAGAAGACGCCATCGAAGCCCGCGATATTGACAACGTGGCGGTGCGCGACTCTCAGATAGCGCGCTTGAAAAATATCAAGGCAAAACGCGATTTAGCCCTCGTGGATGCTGCGCTGGCTGCTATCACTTCTGCAGCAGAGACTAACACCGGCAACTTGCTCGACCTGTCCATCAAAGCTATGCGTCTGCGTGCAACGGTAGGTGAGGTGAGTGACGCCATGGAAAAAGCCTTTGGCCGCCACCGCGCCGAGCCCAGCAAGGTCAGCGGCGTGTATGCCGCCGCCTATGATGCGGGCTCCACCCCGGGAGAGACCATGGAATATTGGAACCAGCTCAAAGCCGAAATCGCCGCCTTCGCCGAGAAAGAAGGCCGCCGCCCCCGTGTGATGATTAGCAAACTGGGTCAAGACGGCCACGACCGCGGCGCCAAAGTGGTGGCCACCGCGTTTGCCGACTTGGGTTTTGACGTGGATATGGGCCCGTTGTTCCAAACCCCCGAAGAATGCGCCCGCCAGGCGATTGAGAACGACGTACACGCCGTGGGTGTGTCAACACTTGCAGCAGGCCATAAAACGCTGGTGCCCGCCATCATTGCTGAGCTGAAAAAGCAGGGCGCTGACGACATCGTGGTGTTTGTGGGCGGCGTGGTGCCGCGCCAGGATTACGACATGCTGTATGCGGCCGGCGTCAAAGGCATCTACGGGCCGGGCACGCCGATTCCCGTCAGTGCTCGGGATGTGTTGAGCCAGATTGAAAAGGCGATTGGTTGATGGGTATGCGTTGGTATATACCAGAAGCATCTATTATTGATATATACTTTTGATACCTATCCCTCGTAAGGAGAATGACATGACCACCGTATCCGTCGATATCGCCAAAGTCTTCACCACCGGCCGAAGCCAGGCTGTGCGCCTGCCCAAAGCATTTCGGTTTGCGACTAAGGAGGTCACGATCGAGCGACATGGCGACGCGCTTATCTTGCGCCCCAAGCTGGACGACGCAACGTGGGCGCAGCAAGTCATTGCGGCAGTGGCGGCTTTTGGCCCAGACATGCAATTGGAGCGTGCCGACGATTGGCCCCAAGCAGACCGTGAGCCGATGCTCCCATGATGTACCTGCTCGACACCAACATCTGCATCTACATCATCAATGGGCAGCCCGCGCCGGTGTTGCAGCGATTGATCCAAGTCGGCCGAGAGTCGTTGGTAATTTCCACCGTGACCGTGGCTGAGTTGGCGTTTGGTATCGCAAAAAGTACGCGCGCGGATTCCCGTGCAAAGTTGGAGAATTTCTTGTCGAAATTCCCCATTCTGGATTGGGATCAGGATGCAGCGTGGGTCTATGGCAATGTGCGCCAGACGCTGGAGGCCAAGGGCCAACGCATTGGCGAGCGGGATTTGCTGCTGGCCTGTCAGGCATTAGCCCTTGGCGCCACCATGGTCACCAACAATACCCGTGAGTTCGAGCGCATTGAGGGCTTGAAGCTGGAGAACTGGGTTGCGTGAGATTGTGTCGCTGATCGTCCGGTGCGTGCCCAAGCGCGGAGGGCGCGCGCGTGCATGATTTGCAAAGCATCCTGGCTGGGAAGAGTGCGATCCAGCGCCGCGCCATTGCCAAAGCCATCACCTTGCTGGAGTCCACCCGCGCCGACCACCGCGCGCAGGCGGACGCGCTGCTCACCGCTTTGCTGCCGCACACCGGAAAATCTTTCCGCCTCGGCATCAGCGGTGTACCCGGCGTGGGAAAGTCCACCTTCATCGAAGCCTTGGGTCTGTATCTCATCAACAAAGACCACCGCGTGGCGGTGCTCACCATTGACCCGTCTAGCACCGTGTCGGGCGGCTCCATTTTGGGCGACAAGACCCGTATGGAGCAGTTGTCGGTGCGTGAGGAAGCCTACATCCGCCCCAGCCCCAGCAGCGGCACCCTGGGTGGCGTGGCCGAGAAAACGCGTGAAGCCATGTTGGTCTGTGAAGCGGCCGGTTATGACATCGTGATTGTGGAAACCGTAGGTGTTGGCCAGAGCGAGACCGCAGTGCAGGGTATGACGGATATGTTTGTGCTGATGCAGTTACCCAATGCGGGCGACGAGTTGCAGGCCATCAAAAAAGGTGTCATGGAGTTGGCCGATTTGGTGGTGATCAACAAGGCCGATATTGACGCCGATGCAGCTCGGCGTGCGCAAGCGCAAATCAGTTCCAGTCTGCGACTTTTGGGTATGCATGGCAATGCCAACGATCCGCATAGCGACAAACACTGGCAACCGCAAGTGATTTCTCTCAGCGCTTTGCAGGGCACCGGTGTGGATGCCTTCTGGGCCGCCGTCAGCAAATTTCAAACCTTGGCGCAAGCCAATGGCCAGTTGGCAGCGCGCCGCCAGCGCCAGGCACTGGCCTGGATGTGGGAGCGCGTTGACGCGGGACTTAAGCAGGCTTTCAAAACCAACCCAGCTGTGCAGGCGCGCTTGCAGGCCACCACGGATGCGGTTGCTGCCGGCACGCTGGCGGCCTCCACTGCAGCACGAAATCTGCTTGCAGCCCTCGCAGAACCTGCGCAAGTAGCTCCTAAAACAATAGCACGTTCATCCTGAATGAACCCCGATTTAAGCGAAACAAAAGAAGGACCCCCCATGCATGACATTCTTGAACAGTTAGAAGCCAAACGCGAACTCGCACGCCAAGGCGGCGGCGAGAAGCGCATTGCGGCCCAGCACAAAAAAGGCAAACTCACCGCCCGCGAGCGCTTGGACATCTTGCTCGACGAAGGCACGTTCGAGGAGTGGGACATGTTTGTCGAGCACCGCTGTGTGGACTTTGGCATGCAAGACCAAAAGATTCCGGGCGACGGTGTGGTTACCGGCTACGGCATGATCAACGGTCGCTTGGTGTTTGTGTTCAGCCAAGACTTCACCGTTTTTGGCGGTGCCTTGAGCGAGGCCCATGCCGAGAAAATCTGCAAAGTGATGGATCAGGCGATGAAGGTGGGTGCACCAGTCATCGGCTTGAACGATTCGGGCGGCGCGCGTATCCAAGAGGGCGTCGCCTCGCTCGGGGGGTATGCCGACGTGTTCCAACGCAATGCGATGGCCAGCGGTGTGATCCCCCAGATCAGCATGATCATGGGGCCATCCGCCGGTGGCGCGGTGTACAGCCCGGCCATGACCGACTTTATCTTCATGGTCAAGGACTCGTCCTACATGTTTGTGACCGGCCCTGAAGTGGTCAAGACCGTGACGCACGAGGAGGTGACCGCTGAAGAACTGGGCGGCGCCATCACCCACACCACCAAGAGTGGCGTGGCCGATTTGGCGTTTGAGAACGATGTGGAGGCGCTCTTGATGCTGCGCCGCCTCTACAACTACTTGCCGTTGTCGAACCGCGAAAAGGCTCCCGTGCGCCGCAGCGGTGACCCCATCGACCGACTGGACACCAGTCTGGACACGCTGGTGCCGGACAACCCCAATAAAGCCTACGACATGAAGGAGCTGATCGTCAAAACGGTGGACGATGGCGACTTCTTTGAGCTGCAGCCTGAGTACGCCAAAAACATCCTGATTGGCTTTGCCCGTATGGACGGCCAGACGGTCGGCATTGTGGCCAACCAGCCGCTGGTGTTGGCGGGTTGCCTAGACATCAAGAGCAGCATCAAAGCGGCGCGCTTTGTGCGCTTTTGTGATGCGTTCAACATCCCCGTCATCACCTTTGTTGACGTGCCCGGCTTTATGCCCGGCACTAGCCAAGAGTACGGCGGCATCATCAAGCACGGCGCCAAGTTGCTCTATGCGTATGCCGAGTGCACGGTGCCAAAAATCACGGTGATCACCCGCAAAGCCTATGGCGGCGCGTACGACGTGATGGCTTCCAAGCACCTGCGCGGCGATGTGAACTTCGCCTGGCCCAATGCTGAGATTGCGGTTATGGGAGCCAAGGGTGCGGTGGAAATCATCTTCCGTGAAGACAAGGGTGATCCGGTCAAGCTGGCGGCTAAAGAGGCGGAATACAAAGCCCGTTTTGCTAACCCGTTTGTGGCTGGGGCGCGGGGGTTTATTGATGATGTGATTTTGCCCAGCGAGACGCGTAAGCGCATTTGCCGGTCTCTCGTCATGCTGAAGGACAAGAAGATTGAGAACCCTTGGCGTAAGCACGGGAACATTCCGCTTTGATTTGCCAAATTATGGACACCACGTTGAATCGCGCTGGCTCGGGCTGCCCGGACGTTTTGCTCCGTGTCCCCCGCGCTGCGCGCTCCTCCTTGACCTGCGCAAAACGGCCGGACAGCCCGATCCAGGTAATGGGGCATGCCTATGCGCGTTATACGCCAGCTACTTCGCAGCAACAGGCTGGGGGTGTCTGCTGCAGCGAAGTAAAGGAGGAGCCCAAAGGCGGGAGCCTTTGGGTGGAGGACATGAGCGGAAGTAGATACCCCCAGCCTGTTGCGGGCCCAGTGAAGAAACAACACCAAGCCAATAAATGCCACCGTTGGCACACCAAACACCGTTAGGACACTGAAATGTTTACCAAAATACTGATCGCCAACCGCGGCGAGATCGCCTGCCGCGTCATCGCTACTGCCCGGAAAATGGGCATTAAAACTGTGGCCGTATATTCCGAAGCCGACAAAGACGCCCGCCATGTGCTGATGGCCGACGAAGCCGTGCACATCGGCCCGGCGCCCAGCCGCGAGAGCTATTTGATGGCCGACAAAATCATCGCCGCTTGCAAACAAACCGGCGCCCAAGCGGTGCACCCCGGTTATGGCTTTTTGAGCGAGAACGCCGAGTTTGCCAAGCGGGTGGAAGAAGAAGGCATCGTCTTCATCGGCCCCAAGCACCACTCCATTGCCGCCATGGGCGACAAGATCGAATCCAAAAAGCTCGCGGGGGCAGCCGGGGTCAACTGCATCCCCGGTGTTAACGATGCTATTGAGACCCCTGAGAGGGCCGTGGAGATCGCAAAGGGTGTTGGTTATCCCGTCATGATCAAAGCCAGTGCGGGCGGCGGTGGCAAAGGCCTGCGCGTAGCCTTTAACGATAAAGAGGCGCTGGAAGGATTCACCAGCTGCCGTAACGAGGCGCGCAACAGCTTTGGCGATGACCGCGTGTTCATTGAGAAGTTTGTCGAAGAGCCGCGCCATATCGAGATCCAGCTCATTGGCGACAGCCAGGGCAATGTCATTTACCTGAACGAGCGCGAATGCTCGATCCAGCGTCGCCACCAAAAGGTGATTGAAGAGGCACCTAGCCCCTTCATCAGCGACGCCACCCGCCAGGCCATGGGTGAGCAAGCCGTGGCCTTAGCCAAGGCGGTGAAATACCAAAGCGCGGGTACGGTCGAGTTTGTGGTGGGTAAAGACCAGAGTTTCTACTTTCTGGAGATGAACACCCGCTTGCAGGTGGAGCACCCGGTGACCGAATGTATTACCGGGCTGGACCTGGTAGAGATCATGATCCGCGTGGCGGCCGGTGAGCCATTGCCCATCACCCAGTCCGCCGTGCGCCGCGACGGCTGGGCCATTGAATGCCGCATCAACGCCGAAGACCCGTTTCGCAACTTTCTACCCTCTACAGGTCGGCTTGTGCGGTTTGTGCCGCCGCGCCAAACCATGTTCCAGGCGCGCACGCAAGACGTGTTGGGCGTGCGGGTGGACACGGGTGTGCAAGACGGCGGCGAGATCCCCATGTATTACGACTCGATGATCGCTAAGCTCATCGTGCACGGAACCGACCGCAACGACGCGATTGCCAAGATGCGTGAGGCGCTCAACGGGTTTGTCATTCGCGGCGTGTCGAGCAACATCCCCTTTCAGGCCGCACTCTTGGCGCACCCCAAGTTTGTGAGTGGTGATTTCAATACCGGCTTTATTGCCGAGCATTACGGCAAGGGGTTTGCGGCAGAGGATGTGCCGCATGACGACGCCGATTTTCTGATTGCCCTAGCAGCCTTTGTGCGGCGCAAGTCGCGCGAACGGGCTGCCACCATTACCGGTCAGCTTCCGGGCTACGCGGTCAATGCAGGTAAAGACTACGTGGTGGTCACGTTGGACGGCGCGGGTGAGCACACCTACACCCCGGTGCATGTGGACGAATTTGTGGGTGAATTGGGCTCCGCCCGCGTCAAAGTGGGCGCAAGCAGCTATGAAATTCGTAGCAACTCGCGCTTGAACGACATTGCCATTGACGGCACCGTCAACGGGCAGCCGTTCACCGCTCAAATCGAACGCGGCACGCCCAAGAACCCGCTGGCGCTGCGGGTGCAGCACAACGGCACCCGTATCGACGCGTTGGTGATCTCGCCCCGTATGGCCGAGTTGCACGCGCTGATGCCCCATAAAGCCCCGGCAGACATGAGCCGTTATGTGCTCTCACCCATGCCCGGCCTATTGGCCGAGGTGTCGGTGGTGGTGGGCCAAAAGGTGCAGGCCGGTGAACGGGTGGCCGTGATTGAAGCGATGAAGATGGAAAACGTCTTGTTTGCCACAGCCGATGGCGTGGTTGGCAAGGTGCTGGCTTCCAAGGGCGAGAGTCTGTCCGTGGACCAACCGATTGTGGAGTTTGTATGAGCGCGATGCTTCAAACCATACGCCCCTTCAAAGTGCTGGGTATCCAGCAAATCGCCATTGGCGGGCTAGACAAGAAGCGCCTGCAAACGTTGTGGGTCGATATGCTGGGCCTGGAAGTGACCGGCAGTTTTCAGAGCGAAAAAGAAAATGTGGATGAAGACATTTGCACCATCGGCAGTGGCCCCTTTAAGGTCGAAGTCGATCTCATGCAGCCGCTGGACCCGGACAAAAAGCCCGCAGTGCACACCACCCCGCTGAACCATGTGGGGCTGTGGATTGATGACCTGTCCGCAGCCATGCAGTGGTTAACCGCCCAGGGCGTGCGGTTTGCGCCGGGCGGCATTCGCAAGGGGGCCGCTGGGTTTGACGTTTGCTTCTTGCACCCCAAGTCCAACGACGCGTTTCCGATTGGGGGCGAGGGCGTTTTGATCGAACTGGTGCAGGCGCCACCGGCAGTTATTGGGGCGTTTGCGGTGCTGGAAATGGCCCCGTAGCCTTCTGTTGACATGGATCAATAGAGGCTGGCTTTCTGGATATAGGCCGATTCTGCACCCTATGATTTCATCGGGTGTGCCTTAAGTTGGGGCGTGTGTGTCCATTCAGGAGAGTTGTCTATGTCGTTGACCTCCGTGTTAAAATCTGGCGTTTGGGTCTTGCGTCGGCTGCGTTTGTCGCACAAATTGCTGGTGCTGGCGTTCTTCTCTGGGGTTCCTGTGTTGGTGGGGTTTGCCCAGTTGTACCTGGGCGGCTCTCCAGAGGGACGGCTCGTTACCGAGGTTGTAGTGGTCGCAGTGGGCTTTGTGCTGCTGGTTTATTTTCTGCTGGCTTTTCACCACAGCGTCTTTAAAGACCTGGGGCAGGTCATCGGTGCATCGCGCAAGATGGTGGCCGGGGACTTGCGCCTGGACTTTTCTGCGAATGGCAAGGACGAGTTGGGTCAGCTGCAAGCAACGATTGCACATCTGGGGCACACCATTTCTGCCATGGTTGCCAATGTGCGCAGCAACGCTGCCTTTGTGGCGCACGCAGGTAAGAGCCTGGCCGTGAATAATCGTGAACTGACCGATCGCACAGAGCAGCAGGCGGGCAATCTGGAAGAAACAGCGGCCAGTGTTGAAGAGCTTTCAGCGGCCGTGCAGGATGGGGCCCGCACCGCCAGCCAAGCCAACGCCCGCGCAGCCCATCTGCGTGAGGTGGCCGACGCGGGGGCAGCGGCTATGGTGCAGGCGGTTGACTCGGTAGAGACGATTCAGGCCGGTGCCAAACGCATGGACGAGATCGTCAGCGTCATCGATAGCCTGGCTTTTCAAACCAATATCTTGGCGCTCAACGCGGCGGTGGAGGCGGCCCGCGCGGGGGAGGCGGGCAGCGGCTTTGCGGTGGTCGCCAGCGAAGTGCGTTCGCTGGCCCAGCGTTCTGCCGCATCTGCAAAAGAGATACGCAGCCTCATCGCCAATTCGTCCCACCAGGTGGCCGACAGCGTAAACAACATACGGGCTGCAGGCAGCAACATGGCGCAGGTGGTTGCAGGGATTCGCGAAGTTGCTGCCAACATGGCGCACATATCCAGCGGTAACACCGAACAAAGTGCTGTGCTGTCGGAAATCACGGCGGCCATTCGGCAGATCGACGAACTGACACAGCGCAATGCGCTCATGGTTGGCAACGCCGCTGAGCAGGCCTATACCCTAGAAGGGCGGGCCGACACCCTCGTGGAATCGGTGGCGGCGTTCAAACTGCAGCAGGGCTCGGCCGAAGAAGCACTTGCTTTGGTGGAGCGTGCGGTGGTCTATCGCCAGCGGACCTCTAAAGAACAGTTCGTGCGCGACATTACCAAACCCGCTAATGGCTTTCACGACCGTGACATGTATGTGTTTGTTTTGGACAGCAGCGGAACTTATTTGGCATTTGGCGGCAACCCCGCCAAGGTTGGCACGCGGGTGCAAGACATCGCTGGAATTGACGGTGATGGGCTTTTGGACGCCATCGTTACCCAAGCGGCGCGTGAGCCGGGTTGGGTCGAGTACGACATCACCAACCCCAGCACTGGCGAGGTGCAAAGCAAGATGTCTTTTGTACAGCAGGTTGATGACCTGTATGTTGGCTGCGGCGTATACAAAAATTTGGTTGTAACGTAGCGGATGCCCCTTTCGCCAGGGTTGGCGCAGGTCTGACGTGAAGGTGTGGGCGGTGGTTGTGCCGTGGCCTAGGTCGCCGTCGGCTGCGGTGTTTGACGCGATGGTGCGGGACTAATTTGCCCATTGCGGGGTAGTGAAAACGCCAGTGTGCCAACCCGGACTGCCTGCTAGACTGCCGAGCAATTGCACTGCACACAACATGCCTAACACCACTCACCTCACACAGGATCTGGATGACTCAGAAGGGTTGCGACGCTTTGTGCGCTGGAACCAGGCGGTCATCGTGGGTGCGGCGCTGGCGTCATTTCTCAGCGTCGCGGTGGGTGGGGTGGGTGGCTGGAATCTGTATGCACCCGCCATAGGTATGGCAAGTGTGGTGCTTTTGAGCCACTGGCAATTGCGCCACAGCCCTGAGCGTGCGGTGATGGTCCTAGTGTTGGGCGCTTGGCTGATGGCCAGTGCGACGACGCTGCTCTTTTCTGGCATACACACGGCGGTCATCATCATTTTCCCGTTTTCTATCGCCATGGCGGGCTGGATTTTGGGTGGGCGTTGGCTGGCCGCCATGACGCTAGCCACCGTGGTTTTTTTGACAGGTGTGGGGTTGGCTGAAATGGGTGGCTATTTCCACCCCACGCCCCGGGCGGCGACGCCAGTGGTGATGATTGCGGTCATCGGGCTGATCTGTGCGACGGCATTCTTGGCTTATGCGGCGCGCTTGAATCTGTGGAACAGCCGCACCAAAGCGCTCAATCTGGCTGCAGCCATGGCCCAAAAAAATGAGATGCTGGCGCTGCGCGAGCGCGACTTGAAACTGTTTCTAACTAATGTGCCTGCCGCCGTTGCATCTTTTGATGCACAGGGGCGCCTGCGCCGCTGCAACCCGCGTTATGCCAGCCTGTTTGGGCGGGTGCCTGCCGACATCGTGGGCAAGCCCTTTTCAGAGTACGCCACCAGTGAAATGGTGGACCAGGTTGTGCCCTATTGGAAAAACGCCATGGCCGGACAGCCGCAAAACTATCGGCGTTCGCACCATGACGCGGTCAGTGGTGAGTTGCGCTGGGTCGACGGCAACGTGCTGCCAGAAATCCACGACGGTGCGGTGATCGGCATGTTTGCCGTCTTTGTGGATGTGACGGACAAGGTGCGGGTCGAGTCTGAGATTTTGACGCTCAATGCCGAACTAGAGCAGCGCGTGGCGCGCCGATCGGCCGAGCTGGCCCAGGCCATGCAGACCTTGCAAGACTCGCGCGAAGAGCTGGTGCGCAGCCAAGCCCGCGCGACGCTGTCGGTGCTGGTGGCCAGTGTGTCGCACGAGCTGAGTACACCCATTGGCAACAGCCTGCTGGTGGCCCATTCACTGACCGATGTATCCAAAGAGCTGCAGCACCAGTTGGACACGGGGCAGTTGAAGAAGTCGACCCTGTTGGAACTCAACACTGCACTCTCCAGTGGCGGACAAATGTTGGTGAGTAATCTAGACCGCGCCAAAAAGCTGCTGAGCAATTTCAAACAGGTTTCCGCCGACCAAGCCAGTGAGCAGCGCCGCACATTCGATTTGGCTGAGGTGGTGTCTGAGGTGGTGTCGTCGCTGAGCCCCAGTCTGAAAAATTCGCCGCATAAGTTGGTGGTGGCCATCGCGCCTGGGTTGGTGATGGACAGCTTCCCTGGGCCTTTGGGTCAGGTGCTGATCAACCTCATCAACAACGCCTACTTACATGCCTTTGAAGGTCGACACGACGGACTTTTGACCATCCGCGCAGAGCAGCAGGGTGACAGTGTATTGGTGCGACTCGCGGATAACGGTGTTGGCATGGCAAAGGACGTACTCGCCCATTTGTTTGACCCGTTTTTTAGCACCAAGGTGGGCATGGGCGGTACCGGCTTAGGTATGGCCATCGTCGACCGTCTGGTGCGTAAGACGCTGGGTGGCTCGGTGCAGGTTGAATCCACCGCAGGTGAGGGCACAGCGTTTGCGTTGTCCTTGCCACTGTCTGCACCGGCAGAGCCGCTTGATACGGGGCCAGCGCCGCTGGCTTAATCCGTGCCCGGTGCGCGGCGTTTGGCGCGGGCGCGCTCTAGTGCGGCCTCAATAACTTTGCGCTTCTGGTCCAGCACCGCCGTGTCGGTGTGTTGCGAGTGCTCGGCCAAGTTGCCCAGTTTGGTTTGTGCTTTGGCTTCGAGCCGTAAGGCCTGCTCGTCGGCCTCGTTCTGGCGCCGAAGTGTGCTTGATTCATAACGGGTGCGGGCCGTGTGGGCGGCTGACGCTGACCAGGCCGCCCAACCGGTAGCTGTGCCGCTGGCGTTTGTGATTTCAATGCAATCGACGGGGCACGCTGGCAAGCACAACTCGCAGCCGGTGCAAAACGCTTCGATTACGGTGTGCATGCGTTTGTTGCTGCCCACAATGGCGTCGGTCGGGCAGGCGGGGATACACAGTGTGCACCCGATGCACCATTTCTCGTCGATAAAAACAACCGATCGGGGTGCTTCCAACCCAAAGGCGGGGTCCAGTGGGGGGCTTGCCTTGCCCACGATGGCAGCCAAGCGGCTCACGCCTTCTTGACCGCCTGGGGGGCACTGGTTGATGTCTGCCTCGCCTGCCGCCATAGCCTGCGCGTAACCCGCGCAATCGGGGTAGCCGCAGCGGGTGCACTGGGTTTGGGGCAGGGCGTCGAGCAGGCGCGCCGCCAGCCCCGCCGGGGGACGCTGCAGGGTGGTCACTGGGGTTTTGGCTTGCGCTTGCGTGCTACAGTTTTGGTAGCTGCTTGCGCAGGTTCTACGAGGGCTGAAGCACTATTTCGCATATTTTTTTGGCGGGTACTGTGGTGCGCAGCGATGAAGGCCTTAACCTCTGGGTACACATGGTCGCGCCAGCGACGGCCCGAGAAAATGCCGTAGTGACCCGCACCCTTGGCTTCAAAATGGCGCTGGTTTTCTACTGGCACACCCGTGCAAATGCCATGCACCGCTTGGGTTTGGCCAGAGCCCGAAATGTCGTCCAGCTCGCCTTCGACCGACATCAGCGCCGTGGCGGTGATGTCGGCTGGGCGCACCCGCTCCAGCGTGCCGTCCTCACCGCGCACATCCCAAGTGCCGTTGACCAGGCTGAAGTCTTGGAAAACGACCTTGATGGTGTCTAGGTAGTAGTTGGCATCCATGTCCAACACGGCGTTGTACTCGTCGTAAAACGTGCGGTGGGCATCGGTGCTGGCATCGTCGCCTTTGATGAGGTCTTTGAAGTAGTCGTAATGGCTCTTGGCGTGGTGGTCCGGGTTCATGGCCACAAAACCGGTGTGCTGCAAGAAGCCGGGGTACACCCGCCGGCCCGCACCGGGGAAGGTGGTGGGCACCCGATAAATCACGTTGTTCTCAAACCAGCTGTGGCTCTTGTTCATGGCCAGGTTGTTCACCGCCGTGGGCGACTTGCGTGCGTCAATCGGTCCGCCCATCATGGTCATGGTTAGTGGGGTGGTCTCGCCCCGGCTAGCCATCAGCGACACAGCGGCCAGCACCGGCACCGTGGGCTGGCACACGCTCATGACGTGGCAGTTGCCGTATTTGCCCTGGATGTGGCGGATGAACTCTTGCACGTAGTTGACGTAGTCATCCAGGTGGAATTCGCCTTCAGACAATGGCACCAGGCGTGCATTCTTCCAGTCGGTGATGTATACCTTGTGGTCTTTGAGCATGGCTTTGACCGTGTCGCGCAGCAGGGTTGCATAGTGGCCCGACAGGGGAGCCACGATGAGTACCACCGGTTGGTCTTTGATGGCGTCCAGCGTGGCGTTGTCATCGGTGAAGCGCTTAAATCGGCGCAGTTCACAAAATGGTTTGTTGATTTCTACCCGCTCATGGATGGCCACGTCGACGCCATTGACATCAATGGTGCGCAGGCCGAATTCGGGCCTTTCGTAGTCCTTGCCCAGGCGGTGCATCAGGTCGTAGCCTGCAGAAATACGCTGCGCGAAGGGGTTTTGGCCCAAAAAAGACAGGGGGTTTGCGTAGGCCTTGGCCGCCGCAAAGGCCATGTCGGAAAACGGCTCCATCAAGGAGCGTTGGGTCTCGTAGAGCTGGTACAGCATGGCAGCCTCGCTTAACAGTTATGTTGCAGTGCAATATAACAGCAATGGCAGATTGATGGGTTCAATATCATCCGCCCAAGCCCCGCCAGCGGCGCAACTTAAATAGTTGACGCACCTGCATCCAAATTGGCCGCGCCCTCGTTCTTACTGCGTGCACCCGCACATCGCACGCATTAATCACTGCTACAGAGCAATGCTTGATGGGTGTCTCAACCCACTCACCGAATAAGGCACTACATGAAACTGAATAAAACGATGACAGCCCTAGCAGGTTGCATTTTGACTGCTACCACTTGGGCAGCACCGGGAACGTTTTCGACCTTTGAGTCATCTGGCGCAAATCCAGCGGCAATTACCGCAAGCCGTGATGCGTTTCGCACGGCTATTGGGGGCGGCACGGTTGCCGGTGCCAATGGTTCATTTGGGGGGCAGCGCTTCGAGATCAATTGGGACGGCGTTCCCAACAATCGGGCCGACTCCAATGCATTGCCGGGCAACTTTTTTAACGTCAACTCCCCGCGTGGCGTCATCTTCAACACGCCGGGCACTGGCTTCTTGGTGAGTGCCAATGCCGGTTTGTCTACGCCAGCCTTGTTCGGGTTTTCCAACGACTTTCAGACATTTAGCGCGCAACGCTTGTTCACCGCGGTTAACAGCAACATCACCGATGTGACCTTCTTCGTGCCAGGCACCACCACCGCAGCGACGACCAACGCGTTTGGCGCCATCTTTGTGGATGCAGAAGACGCCGGCCAGACCAAAATGGAGTTTTTTGACGCGACAGGTGCGTTGATCTACGGACACAACGCATTGGTGGCCGGCAACCAGGGCTTGAGTTTCTTGGGCGCTATTTCTGATGACGGCGCTCGTATCAGCCGGGTGCGCTTGACTTCGGGCCTGAATACGATTGTTTCCAACGGCGTTCTGGGTAATGCAGACGCCGATGTGGTTGTGATGGACGACTTCTTGTACGCCGCTCCGATCAGTGCGGTGCCAGAGCCCTCCAGTCTGGCCTTGCTCGGGGCAGGTCTGGCATTCATTGGCAGCAAGCGTCGCCGCTCACAGCGTCGTGCCCAAGGGGACGGTGCCAATGGGGTGGGTGGGCAGATTCAAGCGTAGACGGTCAAGTAGGCATAAAAAAGAGCCGCCAGAGTTGGCGGCTTTTTTCATACCCAGGCTAAACCTGCGCCTTACATTGGATAGACGCTGTGCCATTGCCCGCCCGAACTTGCTATTAAAAGGTGAGCTGCTTGCGCACGTTCTACGAGGGCTGCAGGCCGATTTTGCATAAAAAATTCCTACTCATTCCGACCAGAGCTTCATCCCCGACTAGCGACCTGACGGCGCAATTCCCCGATCGCTTACGCCGCCAGTTTGAAGCAGTTTCTCCCGTCTGCTTTGGCTTGATAGAGCGCCAGGTCTGCGGCCTTGATCAGGCTTGACGCATCACCATCGAATTCGCTCGGGGATACGGTCTTAATGCCTATGCTCATGGTGACACTGTCCGAAATGGCAGACGCCGGATGGGGAATGGCAAGTTCGGCGATGCCTTCCAAGATGTCCTGTGCCAGTGTTAAAACCTGATCTACAGCGATGTCGGGTAGCAGGATGGCAAACTCCTCGCCACCGTAGCGTGCAATGACGTCTCCTTCCCTGCGGGCAAACTCCTTTAACTTGGATCCGATCGTCTGAAGGCACTTATCACCGGCAGGGTGTCCAAGACTGTCATTGAAATGCTTGAAAAAATCCACATCAAGCATTAGCAGCGTTAACGGGCTGTTGGTGCGCTTCGCCCGCTTCCATTCGCGCACCAGCGCCTCATCGAATCCACGGCGGTTGGTCACCAAAGTCAGCGCATCCTGCGTAGAGAGCTGGTACAGCTCCTGCGCCAGCAATTCAGCTTGCTTCTGCGATTCTTCCAGTTTTAGCCGGTTAACAATGCTCTCCGTGAATATGCCGTTTATTTTTCTGACCTGCGTTAAATTGAAGAGGAAAAAGACCACAAGCAGGATGCCGATGTCGAGCACTCCGTTTTGGTTGTGGATGATTAATAACAAACTTAATGGCAGCAACGCGGGTGTCGAGAAGCAAAAATAGGCCAACATTGACGCTGCGGTGGACGCGACGGCCCCTGCCACTAAACCTGCCGCTGTGATAACAACGATGTGCAACCCTGTGCCCGAATACTGGATTGCTGATGTCACGTACAGGCTCCACACGCACCAGGTCAGCCCAAGGGCCAGCGAGGTTAGCGCGAAGCGGCGGTTCCACTGCACGGGATTCCACCGCTCGGGTCGCCTTCTGAAATTGGCGGCCAACCCGTATCTGACCGCCAGTGCCAACAGCAGCGCTAGGACCCAGCCAAAAACGAAGTCGTGGTTGATCTGCCGCCAGAACATCAGGATGGAAAGGGTCGCGACGACAGCATGCCCACTCAAAACGGTAGGAGTCTGTTTAACAAAGCTATCCATCAATTGGAAAGTAAGCCTGTTCTGCAGAGAACCCGCATTTGCCGCTGGCGTTGACATTGATAAATCCCGTTATGGCGCTTCAGGTGCGCTCGTCAATTTCTATGGTCATTATCCAGAGCCACCCCCACCTGTGGCAAGTTAACATGCTGGCGACCTAACTCTTACTACTTACTACTTGCTACTTACTAAACACCATGAAACCTATTCGCCTCAATCCCCTAGACGCCGCCTGGATCGTGACCGAGTCGCGCGCCACCCCGAACCACGTTGGGGGCCTGCTGCAGTTCAAACTACCCGACAACGCCGGCCAGAATTTCATGCGCGACATGATGGCCGAGTTTCGGGGACATCGCGAGTTCACACCGCCGTGGAACCTGCACCTGCAACCGTCCTTCAACAAAAACCCGCTGCGCAACTGGGTGACAGACGAAAACATCGACCTGGAATACCACGTGCGCCACGCCGCGTTGCCCTGGCCCGGCGGCGAGCGCGAACTGGGTGAGTTGGTGGGCCGCCTACAAAGCACTCCGCTAGACCTGTCGCGCCCACCATGGGAGTGCACCATCATTGAAGGCCTGGAGGGCAACCGCTTCTGCCTGTTTATCAAGATGCACCACTCGCTGATTGACGGCATCAGCGGCGTCAAGCTGCTGCAGCAGGGCATGTCTACGGACCGTAAACAAAGCCTGACCAAGCCACCGTTTTGGGCCACCGGTAAGGATCCGACCACAAGTGCCCCCCGCCCGCCTGAGGCATTAATGCCCACCGTCACCCACGCTATTGCCGGTGTGATGCAAGAGTTACGCCTTCAGGCCAACACGGTGCCGCAACTGGCGCTGGCATTTGGCAAGTTGGTTAAAAACGCGATGAGCCCGCAACACAACATGGCGCTGCCTTTTGAAGCGCCGCGCTCGGTGCTCAACGGCCGCGTGCGCGAAAAGCGCCGCTTTGCCACGCAGCAGGTCTCGCTGCAACGCATCAAAGACGTAGCCCACGCGGCCAATGGCACGGTCAACGACATCGTGCTGGCCATGTGTGGCGGTGCGCTGCGCCGGTTCTTGTCAGAGCGCAATAGCCTGCCGGAAAAATCGCTGACGGCGGGTATTCCGGTCTCGGTGCGCCCCAAAGGCGATGACGGCAACGGCAATGCGATTACCTTCATCGTGTCTACCTTGGGCACAGACCAAGAGGATGTGCGCGACCGCTTGGACGCTATCCGCGAATCCGTACGCCGCGCCAAAGAGCATGTGCAAAGCCTGCCGCGCAAGGCCATGACGCAGTACACGATGCTGCTAATGGCCCCCACCCTTATGACCCTGCTTACTGGCATTGGCGGGCGCACGCGGCCCATGTTCAACATCACCATCGCCAACGTGCCCGGGCCGGAAAAGCCGCTGTACTTTCGTGGTGCCGAATTGCTGGCCAACTACCCGGCATCGATCATCACCCACGGCCAGGCGCTCAACATCAGCTGCCAAAGCTACGCTGGCAATATGAACTTTGGCTTTACCGGCTGCCACTCGTCCATGCCCAGCATGCAGCGCTTGGCGGTCTACACCGCCGATGCATTGGCCGAGCTGGAAGCTGCCTATTTGCCAGGTGCCGCCAAGCCCGCAGCACGGTCCACGACCAAAGCAGCTACAAAGCCTGTCACCAAGCCTGTCACCAAGCCTGTCCCAAAGCCCGCCGCAAAAGCGGTCAAAGCGGTTAAAGCTGTCAAGGCTGTCAAGGCTGTCAAATCCAAGGCCAGCGCCAAGACGGCAGCCAAGTCGTTGGCATAAGGGCTAGGGCGGCGCAAGCACTATCGTTTTGATAGCTGCTTGCGCACATCTGGCAAGGGCTAATGACTTTTTTAACCATAGAACCGGTGAACCCAGGCAAGACCCGGGAGAAGCTCAAGGCGCTGGCCTGGTGGCTCGACAACTCTATTCGCCTGCCCGGCGGCTTTCGCATTGGTATCGATGCCATCGTGGGCTTGGTGCCGTTTCTGGGTGACGTGCTGGGCGTGCTGCTTTCGGGCTACATCGTGCTGCAGGCGGCCCGCTTGCAGGCACCGCTGAGCGTGCTGGCGCGCATGCTGCTGAACGTGGCGATTGAAGGCGTCATTGGGCTGGTGCCGCTGGCGGGTGATGTGTTTGACGCCGCCTGGAAGGCCAACCAACGCAACGTCAGTCTGCTAGAGGGCTACCTAGATAACCCGGCCGCCACGACTGCCACCAGCAGGCGCTTGTTTGCCTTGTTGGTGCTGGGTTGGCTTTTGTGCATGGCCTGTTTGACGGTGCTGTCCGCATTGTTTCTCAGCTGGGCCTGGCATTTCTTACGGGGCTAACTTTCCTTTGGCATGGCGGGCCAGCAAATTGGCCTTCAGAGGTTTTGCATGCTGGGCACTTGCCCAGAAAATAGGGGTGTTCGGATGTGTGGCGCAAGGGCTATTGCAGGCCCCGCCCCAGTCTCTCTATTCAGGATCTCTATGCGCTACACATACGGCTCTGGCCAAGAAGCGGTCTGAAGTGCCGCTGGATATTTTGGACAAATACCTCATCAACACCCCGCACGAATTCCACAAAGTATTTGGCACGGGCGACCTCAACAGCCCTAAAGACGTGCGGATGATAGAGCACCAGCGCTACCAGCACACCCGCGTCATCGCGGTGTTTGGCAAAGAAAAAGCCGCCAGTATCAGTGCGGCTTTGGAGAAGTAAGCGCCAGTTTGCGCCCCCTTTACGACTAACCCTCCAGCACCTCAAACGTCAAGCCGGATTTGGCTTGCAGCCGCGTAATCAAACGCGCACCAAATATGGTGGTCGGTGTCCAGAAGCCACCTGGGCAGTCGGACTTTGCAATGTCCTGCACCAAGCAAGCACCGGCCTGGCCCAGCATCTTGGCGGTTGAGCCATAGCCGGGGTCACGGTCACCGGTAACTTTGACGCGCAACGTCTGTCCACTGTCAGTACGGCCAAAAAAACGCAGATCGTAAAACCCTTTTGTCTGTGCGGCGGGGCTGGGGCCTTCGCCCGGTTGGGGCATGAATCGTTCGATAAGCCAGCGGGTGGGGGGCAGCGCAGCAGCCACCATAAAGCCTGCGGTCGCCACCGCCACGCCTTGCGCAGCCAAGCGGCCTTTAAAGCCGGGCCCGGTGATGGTGGCTTCGTCGTAGTGAAACTGCTTGCCATAGGCTTTTTTTGACAGCGCGTTCGAGCGGTGCACGATACGGGTGTTGATGCCCGCCATGACGAATGGGGTGATCCAGGTCTGAAAATCGGGGTCAAATTGGCCAGAACGCACTTCGTTTTGCTTCACAGTAAAGCCGTGGCCAGTGGGACACACCGAATACGGGTTGGCCAGCTCTTTGCGCAGCGCGGGGTTTGTGGCCGCTTCTTTCACCACGTTCATCAGGCTGGCTACGGTGCCGCCCGATGCGGCACCGACCACGGCGTTGACCCGCATCTTGACCGTGGTGCAGGGTTGGCCAAAGCGCCTTTGGGCTTCTTGCTGCAAAAACAGCACGCCCAGGTCCGACGGAATCGAGTCAAAACCGCAGCAGTGCACGATGCGTGCGCCGGATTTTTTGGCAGCACCTTCATAGCGGGTAATCATGCGGTTGATCCACTGCACCTCGCCAGTCAAATCACAGTAGTCCACCCCGGTCTCAGAACACACTTTCACCAACGGTTCACCAAACAGCGCGTAGGGCCCCACGGTGGAAATGACAACTTGGGTTTGCGCGCACAGGGTCTTGAGCGCCGCCTCGTTAGCCGCGTCAGCCACGATCAGGGGCAGTGTGGCGGCCGTGGGGCCCAGTTCGCTGCGCAAGGTTTGGAGTTTGCTTTGTGAGCGCCCGGCGGCGGCCCAGCGCAGGCCACCGGTGGCGGGGTCGCCAAATTGTTCTATCAAATAGCGGCACAAAATTTGGCCAACAAAGCTGGTGGCACCAAAAACGACGACTTGGTATTGGGGGGTATTCATTGCGAGTCTCTCTGGGTGTGAAGGGCGTTTGCCGCAAGTGCTTGGACGGCTTTGCAAGTGCTGGAGGCCAAGTATGGCAGTTACCATTGGCCCATGCCCTGCGGCCACCGCATTTAGCCACTGCATTAAATTGGATATATCCCCGCAACCGATGGTTGGTACTGATGGCCGATAAAAACACCCCTAGCCCCAAGAGCTCCGCAGTGCCCAGTAGCCGCTTTGGGCGGCTTGTGCGCATGGGCAGCATGGCAACCAGTGTGGTCGGCAACATGCTGGTGGCCGGTGTGCAGCAGCTGGCCCAGGGCAAGCGCCCCCGCATCAGCGATTTGCTGCTCACCCCCGCTAACGCGCGTAAGGTCACCCAACAATTGGCCCAAATGCGCGGTGCCGCCATGAAGGTGGGGCAGCTCATCTCGATGGACGCGGGCGAGCTGCTTCCCCCCGAGCTGGCCGCCATTTTGGGGCGCCTGCGCGCCGATGCCGACGCCATGCCGCAGCGCCAGTTGCAAGCCGTGCTCAGCGCCAACTGGGGCGCCCATTGGCAGCAGCGCTTTGCGGAGTTTTCTTTCACGCCCATTGCATCCGCCTCGATTGGACAGGTGCACCGTGCCACCACCCTTGATGGGCGCGACCTGGCGATCAAAATCCAGTATCCCGGCGTGCGCAAAAGCATCAGCAGCGATGTGAACAACGTAGCCTCGCTGTTGCGCCTATCCGGCCTGCTACCCAAAACGCTGGACGTGGCCCCGCTGATGGCCCAGGCCAAGCGCCAGCTGCGTGAAGAGGCCGATTACCAGGCCGAAGCGGCGCACCTGCAGCGCTTTGCCGAACTGCTGGCGGGCGCGCCGGAGTTTGTGGTGCCGACAGTGCACGCCGACCTTACCACCAAAAATGTGCTGGCCATGTCCTTTGTGGGTGGGGTGCCGGTAGAGACGCTGGTGGACGCCCCGCAGGCAGAGCGCGACCGCATTGTCAGCCTCTTGGTGGGCTTGCTGTTTAGGGAGTTGTTTGAGTTTGGGCTGATGCAAACCGACCCCAACTTTGCCAACTACCGCTACGACCCCGATGCCAAAAAGCTGATCTTGCTGGACTTTGGCGCCACGCGCAGCTTTGCACTGGCTTTTGGCCAGGCCTATTTGCAGTTGATGCAGGCCGCCATGGCGGCTGATCGCACCGCCATGACGCAGGCCGCGCTGGCCATTGGCTACTTTGACGCGCGCACCCAAGCCAAACACCAAGAGGCTGTACTGGACATTTTTGAGATGGCACTAGTCCCCTTGCGCTTTGACGGTGCCTATGACTTTGGCAGCACCGACATGGCGCAACGCCTGCGCGAAGCCGGCATGGCATTGGGCCTGGACCGCGATTTTTGGCATGTTCCGCCCATCGACACCTTGTTCTTGCACCGCAAGCTCGGCGGCCTGTATTTGCTGGCGGCACGGTTCAAGGCGCGGGTGAATGTGCGGCAACTGCTGCTGCAAAGTGGGATGATGAATGGGACGATGAGTGGGGCAATGGCTGCGGCCATTCCGCCTAAGGTGCTACAAAGTTAGGAGCTGCTTGCGCATATTCCTAGAGGGCTAGAGGCCTATTTGGCATGAAAAAGCCGCCAGAGTGTTATAGGCTCTGGGCGGCTTTTTCATGCGGAGGCGAACCCCGCGCCTTACATCACCTTGGCAATGGACGCGCACACGTAGTCGATGTTCTTGCTGTTCAGCGCGGCCACGCACATGCGGCCGGTGTCGGTGCCATACACACCAAACTCGCTGCGCAGGCGCACCATTTGGTCCTTGGTCAGACCGCTGTAGCTGAACATGCCGATTTGCGTGGTGATGAACGACATGTCTTGCTTCACGCCCGCCGCCTTGAGGCCGTCCACCAGCTTTTGGCGCATGGCTTTGATGCGTACGCGCATTTCGCCTAGCTCTTGCTCCCACTGGGCACGCAGCTCAGGGTTGCTCAGCACCGCCGCCACCACCGCACCGCCGTGGGTGGGGGGGTTGGAGTAGTTGGTGCGGATCACAATTTTGAGCTGGCTGAGCACGCGGTCGGCCTCTTCTTTGTTCTGGCACAGCACCGACAGGGCACCCACGCGCTCGCCGTACAGGCTAAAGCTCTTGCTGAACGAGGTGGACACAAAGAAGTTCATGCCCGAGGCCACAAACTTGGCAATCACTGCGCCGTCTTCGGCAATGCCGTAGCCAAAGCCTTGGTAGGCCATGTCCAGGAAAGGCGTCAGGCTCTTGGCCTTGCAAGCGGCAATCACCTGGTCCCACTGCGCTGGGGTGATGTCGTAGCCGGTAGGGTTGTGGCAGCAGGCGTGCAACACCACGATGGTGCCTGCGGCTGCGGCGTTCAGGGATGCCAACATGCCGTCAAAGTTAACGCCGCGCTTGGCCGCGTCGTAGTAGGCGTAGGTGTCTACGGTGAAGCCGGCGCTGGCGAACAGGGCACGGTGGTTTTCCCAGCTGGGGTCAGAAATTAACACCGTGGCGTTGGGGCTGAGCTTTTTCAAAAAGTCGGCACCAATTTTCAAACCGCCGGTGCCGCCAATGGCTTGCACCGTGGCCACTCGCCCAGAGGTAAGGGGTTCGCTGCCCGCACCAAACACCAGGGTTTTGACACCGGCGTCATAGGCGGCAATACCGTCAATCGGCAGGTAGCCGCGGGGGGTGGGCTTGTCCATCATGGCTTTTTCGGCCGTCTGCACGCACTGCAACAGGGGCAGCTTGCCGTTGTCGTCGTAGTACACGCCCACGCCCAGGTTCACTTTGGCGGGGTTGCTGTCGGCGTTGTACTGTTCGTTCAGGCCCAAAATCGGGTCGCGGGGGGCCATTTCTACAGCGGAGAAGAGAGACATGAGGGGAGTCCTGTGAGTGGGGTGTCGGGAATCGCGTATTTTAACGGGGGCTTGGGGGGCCACGCCTGAGGGCACACTGCGCGCCACCCTGGGATGCTGGTCGCTGGCGCGACTTCCCGGCGCTGCTCGCGTCGGGCGGGGTCTGGCTAAACTCGGCTGCGCCTCAAACAACGCCAGCCCTGATCCGCCCACCGCTGCGCTGCTCGGCAGCATCCAAGGGTGGCGCGCAGCGCGCCCTCAGGCGGGGCGGGTGCCGTAAGGCTATTGAAGGTGTGGCTCAAATTTCGGCAGTATCGTTTCGACCAACTGAACCAATGACGTCATGGTTTCTAGGATCGGATCACCAAAGGCTATATCTTTCTCACCAAAGGCCATTTCAAATCGAAACTCAAGCTTTTCGTCCAATTCGGCGTCGGGAGCATCTATGAATAACTCGTCACCCACCTTCAGTGGAAATAAGCGGTCCGCAGGTCGATAGAAGAGGTCAATGACAGGCATTTCGGGGTAGTTGTCAGCGATTGGGGACGCAGCAAGATATTTCTGCATTCCGCGACTCAAGTAGGCACCTAGATTAATGCTCCTAAGAGCTGAACCGGCCGTCAGTAGAACGCGATGTTTGTCTACGTTGTTTAGCTTGTGTAAACACCAAAGTAGGTCGTTCCCGCCCTTGTAGGGTTCGAGACCGTCAAGCGTCGCGATTGCGGCTTGGGTAGCTCCCTTGAACTGCCTACGGCGTTGCTCCAGGTACTTGGTTCGATCGTCGGCGATCGGAAAATACACACGGCTCGAAGGCTGCTTGCCTGTTCCTACCAATATTAGTTGATATGCAAGGTGGTCTAGTGCACACCTGAGGTTGTGGATTGCGTCGCCAATTGTCGCGGAGATTCTGAGCGGCGTTGGGTGAACGTTTGCCACAAAGTAGATCATTCGGCCCGTTTCAGGCGCGCGCTTTGTCCCGACACCGTAAGGTTTTAATGCAAGGTAGGCATGTACGTCGGCCGTGATGGTTGCAAGATGCTCCTTGGCTCGAACTACCTTGACGGATATGAGTCCCAGGCGATCGCGTGCATTCATGGCGTTGTATTCAACCTATCAAATTTAGTTGAAAACACTCTTGGAAATATTCCGTGAATTTAATCATGAAATTGGCCTGTAGCCCTCATAGAATTTGCGTAAGGTGCTCATATTAAGATAGCAAAACTCCTGGCAGCACGTCGACTGTTGACAGATGCCTTGCGACCATTGTTTCCATTTTTAGCCCCTTTATTCGACCAATGTACCGCAATCTATCGCCCCTGCCGGGCAAGCGCTGGGGCCTGGGTGCCCCTTCTGCGTGGCCGAGGAGCGCACGGGTGATCGGATCAGGGCTGGCGATTGTTTGAGGCGCAGCCGAGTTCGAGCCAGACCCCGATCAGCCGGA
The DNA here is from genome assembly GCA_038245855.1 of Burkholderiales bacterium. GTDB lineage: Bacteria > Pseudomonadota > Gammaproteobacteria > Burkholderiales > Burkholderiaceae_C > Allorhodoferax. Next base: position 4,551 of record JBBRSA010000002.1, on the reverse strand, counting down.
GCACCGCAGGGCAGCCCGTAGGGCCCGCGCAGCAGTGGCGCCCAGAGCCCGGCGCTTGCCCGGCGCGCGCACCACCACGGCCACCCAAAAATCCCCCAACCAACCAGAAAACCGCCACGTAGTCTAAAGTCCTACCTTTGCCCCATAGACACCTCCGCCCCACGCCCGCCGCCATGCCAGCCCCCACCCCCATCACCACGCCCGCCCTTGCCGAAGTTGACTTAGCGCCCCCGTCCACCGGCACGTTCGCAAGCTTCCCCAACTCGCCCTTCGAGCTGTTCCAACCCTACCCACCCGCAGGCGACCAGCCCGAGGCGATTGACCAGTTGGTCGAGGGCGTGACCGACGGCGAAGTGTTCCAAACCCTGCTGGGCGTAACCGGCTCGGGCAAAACCTTCACCATGGCCAATGTGATTGCGCGCCTAGGCCGCCCGGCGATTGTGTTTGCCCCTAACAAAACGCTGGCCGCGCAGTTGTACAGCGAGTTCCGCGAGTTTTTCCCCAAAAACGCGGTGGAATACTTCGTCAGCTACTACGACTACTACCAGCCCGAGGCCTATGTGCCGCAGCGCGATTTGTTCATCGAAAAAGACAGCGCCATCAACGAGCACATCGAGCAAATGCGCCTGTCGTGCACCAAAAGCATTTTGGAGCGGCGCGACGTGGTGATCGTGGCGACCGTGTCTGCCATTTACGGCATTGGCCAGCCCGAGGCGTACCACAAGATGGTGATGACGCTGCGCACCGGCGACAAGCCCGGCCAGCGCGACACCATTGCCCAACTGGTGCGCATGCAATACCAGCGCAACGACATGGATTTCTCGCGCGGCACCTTTCGGGTGCGGGGTGACACCATCGACATCTTCCCGGCCGAGCACAGTGAGATGGCGATTCGCATTGAGTTGTTTGATGACGAGATTGAGTCCCTGCAACTGTTCGACCCGCTCACCGGGCGCATTCGCCAGCGCATTCCCCGCTTCACCGTTTACCCCAGCAGCCACTACGTCACGCCGCGCGAGCAGGTGCTGGCGGCGGTGGAGACGATTAAGGTGGAACTATCGGACCGCCTGAAAGAGTTTGTCAGCCAAGGCAAGCTGGTCGAAGCGCAGCGGCTGGAGCAGCGCACCCGGTTCGATTTGGAAATGCTGAGCGAGGTGGGCCACTGCAAGGGCATTGAGAACTACTCGCGCCACCTTAGTGCCTCAGCGCCCGGAGCGCCGCCCGCCACTTTGACCGACTACCTGCCCAAAGATTCGCTGATGTTTTTGGACGAAAGCCATGTGCTGATAGGCCAGTTTGGCGGCATGTACAACGGCGACCGTTCGCGCAAAACCACGCTGGTGGAATACGGTTTTCGCCTGCCCAGCGCCTTGGACAACCGCCCGCTCAAGTTTGAAGAGTTTGAGACCAAGATGCGCCAAGCTATTTTTGTGTCGGCCACTCCCGCGCAGTGGGAGAAAGACCACGCGGGCAAGGTGGTGGAGCAACTGGTGCGCCCCACCGGCTTGGTGGACCCCGAGGTCGAGGTGCGCCCCGCCACACACCAGGTGGATGATGTGCTGCAAGAAATCCGCATACGGGTCGAGAAAAGCGAACGCGTGCTCATCACCACGCTGACCAAACGCATGGCCGAGCAGTTGACCGACTATTTGACTGACAACGGCGTCAAGGTGCGCTACCTGCATAGCGATGTGGATACCGTAGAACGGGTGGAGATTTTGCGGGATTTGCGCTTGGGTGTTTTTGATGTGCTGGTCGGCATCAACCTGCTACGCGAAGGGCTGGATATTCCCGAGGTGTCGCTGGTGGCGATTCTGGACGCCGACAAAGAAGGCTTTTTGCGCTCTGAGCGGTCCTTGATCCAGACGATTGGTCGGGCCGCGCGCAATCTCAATGGCAGGGCTATTTTGTATGCCGACAAGGTGACCAATTCCATGGCGCTGGCAATAGGCGAGACCGACCGCAGGCGCAAAAAGCAAGTGGCACACAACCTTGAGCGTGGCATTACCCCGCGCGCCATCGTCAAAAAGGTGCGTGACCTGATTGACGGTGTGTACAGCGAAAAGGCGGGCAAAGAAGCAGAGCGGCTCGAGCGCGACGCGCTGCAGCGGGCACAGGTAGAGGACATGAGCGAGAAAGACATCTCCCGCGAAATCAAGCGTCTAGAGAAGCTGATGATGGAGCACGCCCGTAATCTGGAGTTCGAAAAGGCGGCCACTGTGCGGGACCAGTTGGCCATTCTCAAAGAGCAGGCCTTTGGTGCGTCCGGCAGCGACAACGTGGTCGGTATAGGTACCGGCGTTCAATAGGGGTGAACCCCTAGAGTGACCGAGTACCCGAGTAAAGTTGCGGGTCTTTTGGTATACTTGACCGCGTTAGTCAACCATCTAAGCGTCAAGGAGCCAGTCATGCGTCTCACCACCAAAGGCCGTTTTGCGGTTACGGCAATGATAGATCTTGGCCTGCGTCAAAACAGCGGCCCGGTGACTTTGGCGGCCATCAGCCAGCGCCAACAAATTTCGCTCTCGTATTTAGAACAATTGTTTGGAAAACTGCGCCGGCATGACCTGGTGGAGTCAACCCGGGGGCCCGGTGGCGGATACACTTTGGCCCGCAAAGCTGCCGACATTACGGTTGCCGACATCATTGTTTCGGTGGATGAACCCATCGACGCAACCCAGTGCGGCGGCAAGGAAAATTGTCTGGGGGATGGTGCACGCTGCATGACGCACGATTTGTGGACTGCGCTCAATCAGCACATGGTTGATTTCTTGAACTCAGTCTCTTTGCAAAAACTGGTGGACGACCAGATATCCAATGGCCATACCGTAGAGGACAAGCCCAGCGTCAAGCGGGCAATCTCTGCGATGCCGGTGAAGCAATTGGTGCGTATCAATGCACCTAACTCCGTGTTTGCCTTGGGTAATGCCTTTTCCAAGTTGTAGTCACGTCGTTTGATTTTTTATATTTGCATCTGAAGAGCCTGCTATGGATACCACACCCCATTTCCCGATCTACATGGACTACAGCGCCACCAACCCTTGCGATGAGCGGGTGGTGGATGCCATGGTTCCCTGGTTGCGCAACCACTTTGGCAACCCCGCGTCGCGCAGCCACGCTTGGGGTTGGGAAGCTGAAGCAGCGGTCGAGAATGCGCGCGGTCAAGTGGCCGCGCTGATCGGGGCCGATCCCCGTGAGATTGTGTGGACATCTGGCGCAACCGAATCGAATAACCTGGCACTCAAAGGTGCGGCGCATTTTTACCAGTCCAAAGGCAAACACCTCATTACTGTCAAAACCGAGCACAAAGCAGTGCTTGATACCTGCCGTGAGTTGGAGCGCCAGGGCTTTGAAGTGACCTACCTAGACGTGCAAGAAGACGGTCTGGTCAACCTTGATGCTTTTAAAGCCGCTATCCGCCCCGACACCATTGTGGCTAGCGTCATGTTTGTCAACAACGAGATTGGTGTGATTCAAGACATCGCGGCCATCGGCGCGGTGTGCCGTGACAAGGGCGTGATTTTCCATGTGGACGCAGCGCAGGCCACCGGCCGGGTGGCGTTTGACCTTTCCACCTTACCGGTCGATTTGATGAGCCTGACCGCCCACAAAACCTACGGACCCAAAGGCGTGGGTGCTTTGTTTGTGCGCCGCAAGCCCCGCATTCGCTTGGAAGCGCAAATGCATGGCGGTGGCCACGAACGCGGCATGCGCAGTGGCACACTTCCAACGCACCAGATCGTTGGTATGGGCGAGGCCTACCGTATTGCGAAAGAAGAGATGGCGTCGGAGAACCTGCGCATCCGTGCCTTGCACGAGCGTATGTTGGCGGGGCTTGACGGCGTGGAGCAGGTGTTCATCAACGGGCATGTGACCCAGCGCGTACCCCATAACCTGAACATGAGTTTTAACTATGTCGAGGGCGAATCGCTCATCATGGGTATCAAAGGCTTGGCTGTGAGCAGCGGGTCGGCCTGTACGTCTGCATCACTGGAGCCCAGTTACGTGTTGCGCGCCTTGGGGCGCAGCGACGAGTTGGCCCACAGCAGCCTGCGCATGACGATTGGCCGCTGGACGACCGAAGCCGAAATTGATTACGCGGTCGACACCATCAAGACCAATGTCGCCCGCTTGCGTGAACTCAGCCCCTTGTGGGAGATGTACCAAGACGGTATCGACATTAGCTCCATCCAGTGGGCGGCCCATTGAAGCCCCACCATTAACGAATTTCAGAGGTAACACCATGGCATATTCAGAAAAAGTAGTGGACCACTATGAAAACCCCCGCAATGTGGGCAGTTTTGAAAAAGGCGACGACAGCGTAGGCACCGGTATGGTTGGGGCCCCCGCCTGCGGTGACGTGATGAAACTGCAAATCAAGGTGAACCCCCAAACCGGCGTGATCGAAGATGCGCGCTTTAAGACCTACGGCTGTGGCTCCGCCATTGCGTCGAGCTCTTTGGTGACCGAGTGGGTCAAGGGCAAAACCTTGGACGAGGCAGCGGCGCTCAAAAACAGCCAGATTGCTGAAGAGTTGGCTTTGCCGCCAGT
>JBBRSA010000001.1:0-254175 GCA_038245855.1 Burkholderiales bacterium | reverse complement strand
GCTTCGATTACTGAGCTTGCCCAAAGCCTGGAGCGGGTTTCTGGCTGACAACGACCAAGGGGCCTCATGCCTGGGCCCGCACTCGGGCCTGAAGATGCAAGAGGTGCGCTTCAAAGCCGCGCTGGACGCGCTGTGCGATCCCGCTTTGACCACCGTGGTGTTGGTGACCCGAGCGGACGCCGGTGCGATTAGCGAGGCATCGCGCACGTCGGATGAGTTGCAGGTTTTAGGTCTGCACAACCAGCGGCTGGTGATCAATGGCGTGTTCCATGCGACGGATCGCAGCGATGCTGTGGCTGCGGCCATTGAAAGCCTGGGAACCCAGGCGCTCAATGCCATGCCCGCCAATTTGCTGGCGCTGCCGCAAGACCAAGTTCCCTTGCGTGCCTTTGACACGGTGGGGCTTGGTGCACTACGCGCGTTGCTGCCCAATCAAGATGAATCAGAAGGGCCTGGCCACAGTACTGCAGCGGTAGCCCTTCCGGCCCCGGTGCATGGCCTCGGCCTGGACACTCTTGCGGACGAATTGGCGCAAGCCGGGCACGGCCTGATCATGGTCATGGGCAAGGGGGGCGTGGGCAAGACCACCGTGGCGGCCGCGTTGGCATTGGGCCTGGTACAGCGGGGCAAGACGGTGCACCTGAGCACCACCGATCCGGCAGCACACCTCACCCGCACATTGGAGGGGACGGTGGAAGGCCTACGGGTCGATCGCATTGATCCGATTGTGGAAACACAGCGCTACGTCGACAAGATCATGGCCACCAAAGGCGCAGGACTGGATGCGCAAGAGCGGGCGCTGATGCTGGAAGATCTGCGATCACCCTGTACCGAAGAAGTGGCGGTGTTCCATGCGTTCTCCAAAGTGGTGAACGAAGCGCGCAGCGCCTTTGTGGTGCTGGACACCGCACCTACGGGCCACTCGCTGTTGCTGATGGATGCCACCGGCGCTTACCACCGGCAAATGCTGCATGAAATGGAGGGCCTCACCACCGCACGGTTGGTAACGCCTTTGATGCGACTGCAAGACCCCGCCTACACCAAGATTATTTTGGTGACCCTGCCGGAAACCACGCCGGTATCGCAGGTTGCAGCCTTGCAAGAAGACCTGCGCCGAGCCAAGATTGAGCCGTTCGCGTGGGTTATCAACAAGAGTGTGCTGGCTGCGGGCACACACGACCCCTTGCTGCGGGTTCGGCTGGCCGGTGAAGTCAAACAAGCGCAGCGGATTGCGGATGGTCTGTCCAAGAAGACGTTTGTATTGCCCTGGTTGGCGCAGCCACCGGTTGGCGTTGAGGCGCTCTCAAAATTGGTCATGAAAACTGCATAGCGCGCAAACTCGCTACATCTCCGCCATGTAAAGTGTCGACCATGAATTGCCTCACCTCTGCCTGGACAGCGCACGAATCCGAGTTGCGCGGTTGGGCACGCAAATGCCTGCACAACACGGCGGAGGCCGACGACCTTTTGCAAGACATTTTTCTCAAATCCTTGCGCCAGGGCGAGCGGTTTTGCGCCGTGCAAAACGCCCGGGCCTGGCTATTTGAGGTGGCACGCAACACATTGGCAGACCATCTGCGCGTGTCACGCGAGACCGTAGAACTGCCGCAAGACCTGGCGGAATCGGTGGAAGAGGTTGACTCTGTGGACGGCTTGAGCGCCTGCCTTCCCCGTGTGCTCTCTGAGCTGAGCCCGCAAGACCGCGATGCGATTACCCAATGTGATTTGCAGGGCATGCCACAGGCCGACTTTGCTGCAGCCCAGGGGCTGAGCCTGACGGCAGCCAAGTCCCGCATTCAGCGCGCACGGCAGCGCCTCAAACAGCAGATGTCACAAGCTTGCCAGGTGCAGCTGAGCGACGCAGGCAGGGTTGCAGACTTTGTTCCGCGCAAGTGACGCTATTGTATTGATAGCTGCTTGTGCAGTATCCACGAGGGCTAGTGGCATTTTTTCAAATATTTTTTTGCGTTGCGCGTCTTTTCAGCGTTTCGTCCGTCTTCAGTAGCATGAACACCCTAGTCACCCCCCAGAAATCCTGGCCCCTTCGCCAGCCCATCGTCTTTTTGGTATTGGCAGCCATCGTTTGGTTGTTGCTCTACCAAACGCTGACCCCGGCCTCCGAGGCGCTGGTCTCCAGCCTGCCGGTAGACCGCGGCAGCCACTTGGGCGGTGCCCTGCAGTTCTTCTTGTATGACACACCCAAGGTCTTGATGTTGCTGACCGGCGTGGTGTTCGTCATGGGCATGGTGAACAGTTACTTCACCCCCGAGCGCACCCGTGCCTTGCTGGCCGGGCGCTCAGAAGGCGTGGCCAACGTGATGGCGGCCTCGTTAGGCATCGTCACGCCGTTTTGCTCCTGCTCTGCGGTGCCGCTCTTTATCGGTTTTGTGCAGGCCGGTGTTCCGCTGGGCGTGACATTCTCGTTCCTGATTTCTGCGCCCATGGTCAATGAAGTTGCGCTCACCCTTCTATTTGGCATGTTTGGCTGGAAAATTGCGTTGCTGTATCTGGGGCTGGGTTTGAGCGTAGCCATTGTGGCCGGCTGGATCATCGGCCGCTTGAAAATGGAAGCCTCCCTGGAAGACTGGGTGCGCGACATGCCCAAGATGTCAGCCCAGTTTGAAGACAGTGGGGCCACACTGGCCGACCGCGTTCAAGGTGGCTTTGCGGCGGTGCACGAGATTGTGGGCAAGGTCTGGCCCTACATCCTGGGCGGCATTGCGCTGGGGGCCTTGATCCATGGTTATGTGCCAGAAGATTTCATGGCCAGTTTCATGGGCAAAGACGCCTGGTGGTCGGTACCGCTGGCGGTGCTGATGGGCGTGCCGATGTACACCAACGCAGCAGGTGTGATCCCGATTGTGCAAGCGCTGCTGGCCAAGGGCGCGGCCTTGGGCACGGTGCTGGCGTTCATGATGAGCGTGATTGCGCTGTCCTTGCCCGAGATGATTATTTTGCGCAAAGTGCTCAAGCTGCGCTTGATTGCGACCTTTGTGGCGGTGGTGGCCAGCGGCATTTTGCTGGTGGGCTTTGTCTTCAACGCGGTTTTGTAATCCGGCACGTTTTGCTAATTTTTAAACACTCACAAGGAAACACCATGGACATCAAAGTACTCGGCACAGGCTGTGCCAATTGCAAAACCACCATTGCCCTCATTGACCAGATCGCCAAGGCCAAAGGTGTGGAGGTCAAGCTCGAAAAAGTGGAAGAGCTGCGCGACATCATGGGCTACGGCGTGATGAGTACCCCGGGCGTCGTGATCAATGGCAAGGTTGTTCACGCGGGCGGCGTCCCCAGCCGTGACAAGGTCGAGCAATGGCTCTCCGCTTGAAATCCACCTATTCCATTCGGTAGGCCTATGGCAAAAACCCAAAAACTGCGGCTAGACGTCCCCCTTCTGCTGCCCGATATTTCCGATGCCCGGGACCACTGTGTCAGTGCGTTGATAGCGGCACTCACGGGGCGCACCGGCGTCTCCGAGGCCCATGTGGTGGAGCAGGCCGGTAGCTTGGCACAGCTTTGCATTCACTATGATGCCAGCGTTATCTCACTGGAGCGGGTGCGGGAGCTGGCGCAAAGCGTAGGGGCTGAAATTACCGGGCGTGTGGGCCACCTGATTCTGCGGACCGACGCAACTTTTGATGCCCGTGAGGCCAATAGTCTGGGCGCGGAAGTGCGCACGATTGAAGGCGTTGTCGAGGCCGAGGTGGCGGGTTCGGGCGTCGCACGGCTGGAGTTCGATCGTAACCTTGTGACAGAGGCTGCACTACTGGCCAAACTCGCTGCCCTGGGAATTCGCCCTGTTGAGCCGGTTGCTGAAGAAGCGCATGGCCATGAAGATCATGCTCATGAGCATGAGGGTGAACACGAACACGAACACGAACACGAACATGAACACGAACACGAACACGTTCATGCGGGACTGTTCGGAGAAAAGTCTGAACTGGCATTTGCGCTTATGTCGGGCCTGTTGCTGGTCAGTGGCTGGGTTTTGGGTTGGCTGTCGCTAGGCTGGTCGGTGCATGTGCCAGCGTGGGCTGCTACGGCTTGCTATGTTGGCGCGTATGGCTTTGGCGGATTTTTTATCCTGATCGAGGCCATAGAAAATCTGCGCGCCCGTCGTTTTGAAATCGACACCTTGATGCTGGTAGCGGCCGCCGGTGCGGCTGCGCTGGGCCAGTGGGCAGAAGGTGCATTGCTGTTGTTTCTGTTCAGCATCGGGCATTCGCTGGAGCACTACGCCATGGGCCGGGCACGGCACGCCATCGAAGGGCTGGCCGAACTCGCGCCTGCGCGGGCGACGGTGCGCCGCAATGGCAGCAGCGCAGAAGTACCCGTGGCGGAGCTGGTGGTGGGTGATGTGGTGGTGGTCCGCCCAAATGAACGCTTGTCGGCCGATGGGCTGGTCGTGCTGGGCCGTACCAGCGTGAACCAGGCCCCCGTGACCGGTGAGAGCGTGCCAGTGGACAAGAGCGCGGTGGATGACCCACAAGCCGCGCGGGCCGCCCTCGCTGACCCCGCGCAGTTTGACCGCATGGAGGCCAAGTTTCGGGTGTTTGCCGGAACGATCAACGGCGCGGGCGCCATCGAGGTCATGGTAGCGCGCCCGGCCAACCAGTCCACCATGGCGCGTGTGGTCAAGATGGTCACCGAAGCGCAGGCCCAGCGCTCGCCCATGCAGCGCTTTACCGAACGCTTTGAGAGATGGTTTGTACCCGCCGTATTGGTCTTTGTCGGCCTATTGCTGTTTGCATGGGTGTTGGTGGACGAGCCCTTTTCCGCCAGCTTCTACCGCGCCATGGCGGTTCTGGTGGCGGCCAGTCCGTGTGCGTTGGCGATCTCTGTGCCCAGCGCGGTCCTCAGCGGCATTGCGCGCGCAGCCCGTGGCGGTGTGCTCATCAAGGGCGGCGGCGCGCTGGAGAACCTGGGAACCTTGAGTGCCATCGCTTTTGACAAAACTGGCACCCTGACCGAAGGCAGGCCACGCCTGACCGACGTGGTGACCGCGCAGGGGGTTACTGAGCAGGAACTGCTCAATGTGGCGCTGGCGGTGGAGCAGCTTAGCGACCATCCCCTGGCCAGCGCCGTGGTGACCGGCGCGCGGGAGCGACTGGGCGCATCGGCCCAAGTGCTGGCCGTGACCGACCTTGAAAGCATCACCGGGAGCGGGGTAAAAGCGCGCATGGGGGATGAGGTGGTGGTCCTTGGCAAGCCGGATCGGGTGGGTGCAGACCGCACACCTTCACCGCTATCGACTCTCATGGTGGCCAACGAACGCCTAGTCGAGACTGGACGCACCACCATGATCGTGCGACGCGGCGAGCGCTATCTGGGCGTGCTAGGCCTGATGGACACCCCGCGCGCCGGTGCGACCCAGGTGATGGCCGAGTTGCGCGCACTGGGTATCGAGCGCCTCATCATGATTTCTGGTGACAACCAGCGCGTGGCCGAGTCGGTGGCCCGAGAGGTGGGCTTGACCGAAGCCCAAGGTGATTTGCTGCCGGAGCAAAAGGTGCAAGCCATCCAGAAGCTGCGCGCGGGCGAGGGCAAAGTGGCGATGGTGGGCGACGGCGTGAATGACGCACCTGCCATGGCCAACGCGACCGTGGGCATTGCCATGGGCGCTGCGGGCTCTGCTGTGGCGCTGGAAACGGCAGACGTCGCCCTGATGGCCGACGACCTGGCGCAGCTTCCCTTTGCGGTTGGGTTGTCGCGCCAGGCCAGCCGCATCATTCGGCAGAACCTGTGGATCAGTCTGGGCATGGTGGCGGTGCTAGTGCCTGCCACGTTGTTTGGGTTGAAGATGGGAGCGGCGGTGATCTTTCATGAAGGTTCGACGCTGGTGGTGGTTATCAATGCGCTGCGCTTGCTTGGATATAGAAAATCCTAAAACTAGCAAGGGCCCCAACCCGCCAGCGAGGTATTGCTTTACCGAATCGAAATACGCACTACAAAGCCATGGTCAATGTTGGATCGGAGTGGGTGGTCACTGATGGGGTGAATAGGCCGTCAAGGGCATCTCTCAACTGTTGGCCATTGCGATCCTTCGCCATACACAGAAATCGCCCCCGAATGCCGCGCGTTCCGCTCTTGAATTTGCTACTAAAACAATAGCTTCTTGCGCACAGTATCCGAGGGCTAGAGGCCGATTTTGTGTAAAAAATTAGCTTCGGTTGAGTTTGGCCAAGTCCTCCCGAACCAGCCGCACAATCAAGCGGTCTAGGGTGTCCACGCCGTAGTTCTGCACGTCGTGCACCGTCTCACGCCCCGGGCCGCTGCTCGGGTTGTTGGCTTGGTCGTAGGTCAGAAACACAAACTTGCCGCCGGTGTACTGCGCCATCTGGCGCTGGATGTATTCCCCCTGTTTGTCCAACCCGCTGGCTCCCACGCTGAAGATTTTGATGCCTTTGCCCAGCGCGGCCACCATGCCTTCGTCGTACTGCGGGCCGCCGTAGTCCAAGTGGGGCGGTGCGTCAGCAATCAAAAACACCATGCGGGTGGTGCCATTGCCGCGCCAGCTTAACGAATGCACGGTGTCGTGCAAAGCCTCGCTCATGGCCTCGGGGTAGTCACCGCCGCCGCCCGCTTGCAACTGGTTCAGCGCGCCCTGAAACGCACCCAGGTCGTTGGTGAAGTCGTGGCTGCGGATGAGGAATGCATCGCCCTTGTCACGGTAAGCCACCAAGCCAAAGCACAGGTCCGGCTTGGCGGGCAGTTGGGCCACCTCGTTCGCAATCGTGCGCACGGTGGCTTTGAGCTTGTCGATTTCGTCGGCCATAGACCCCGTGGCGTCGATCAAAAACACCAGGTCGAGCTGGGCGCGTTGGGGCGGGGCTGCATCTAGCGTTACCTCCACCGCGCTTTTTTGGCCGCGTTGCAAAAAGCCGGTGGCCTGCACTGCGCTCCAGCGGCCGGGCTTGCGCACACTCACCTGGTAGGTGCTGGCGTGGCTGGCGTCAAACGCGTTGGGCGACACCCACACCTGGCCACCTGCGTCGGTGCGGGCCCACATGGCGCTGCCACTGGGGGCTTGCACCCGCACCTCGGCGTCGGGCACCGTGCGCCCGGCCGTGTCGCGCACCTGCAGCAAGTAGCGCTCGGCCACATCCACCGGGCGGTGGGCGACCTGGGTGCGCGCGCGGAACGCCAAGTAGTCGCCAAAGTTGGCGTTGTCGTCCACCACACCGGCAGTCACAGGGCCTAGGGCTTTTTGCCGCTGCACTACGGCGGTGGTGGAGCGGTTGGTGGTAGCTACGTCGGCCTTTTCTTCCGCCCAGTTTTTTGCGGCCATGGCTGGTGCGGCAGGGGATGCAGAAATAGAAGCAGATGCAGGGGCTGGCTCCGCCATTGGGCCATCCTTACTGGCGGTGCTTTCGGCGCGCGCACCACCGGTGGCGGTGTCGGCCAAACGCTCGGTCGCGAGGGCGCGGCGGCGCTCTGTGGATTTAGAGAGGGCGCCTGCAGCAGCGGGCCATGCGTCGCCCTCCAGCGTGTCGCCTCGCGCTGCACGGCCTGGTACTTCGCGGGTGCGCAGTGGCCCGGAGCAATGGGTGGCCGATGGCGCATAAAAGTTGGGCTGCATCGCGGTGGGCTGGGTGGCTGGCGGTGTGGGTGGGGCCCAGCCATCAGGTGATTGGGCGATGCTGGTTGCACCCGCCGTGCAGCCCAGCAACTGCGAGCCAATGACCAGGCACACCAAGTGCCGCTTAAAGGGAAGATTGCGCATGGGGTTCTCCAAAAGTGGGGTTGTCAAAATTTGCATGTCACAGGGCTTACACGCGCCACATCTGCCAACGGGGTTAAACCGCTTGCAATCTTTTTGAAATATTTTTAGCCCCACTGCATCGCCCCATGCGTATAAGCCAGTGGGAGAATGGCGCAATGCTTTTGCAAGAACTCGATGACGACGCACTCATGCTGGCCTATGCGGCCGGGCAGGGCGCCGCGTTTGCCGAGCTCTACCAACGCCACGAAGGCGCGTTGTTTCGTTTTGTGCGCCGGGTGCTGGGCCACGCGCTGGCGGCGCAGGCGGACGAGGTCTTTCAAGACACCTGGATGAAGATCATTGCTGCCCGTGCCAGTTTTGTGCCCGGTAGCGCGCGCTGGAAAACCTGGGCCTTTGCCATTGCCCACAACACCTGCCTGGACCGCTTGCGCAAAAACGGGCGCGAGGTGGTGCTAACTACGGGTGAGTCGGGTGGAGCAGGTGAGGGCGGTGCTTGCACGGTGGGCGAAGCGCCAGACACTCTGGAGTGGCTGCAAGCCGAACTGGGCCACAGCAGTCCCAGCAGCGAAGACACGGCCCACTGGCGCGCCGCAGGCCAACAATTGATGCACTGCCTAGACCAATTGCCCCACGCCCAGCGGGTGGCGTTTTTGATGCACCATGAAGACGACTGCACCTTGGTCGAAATAGCGGCCGCTCTGCAGGTGGCCGCCGAGGCGGTCAAAAGCCGACTGCGTTACGCCATGGCTAAGCTGCGCACCTGTATGGGGAGCTATTTGGATGGCTTTCAAACCCAAGGCGGTGCAGCATGACAGACCAGCCTAAGCACCCTGTAGCAGGAGACGCAGACCGTGACGGCGTCGCGCACGACGCGCGTTTGGCCCAGGCTCTGCGCCACATGCCTGACGCCCACATGCAACCCCGTGCGCAAACACGCCAAGCCGTGCTGCAAGCGGCACTGCAGGCTGCAAAGGCGACCCAATCCGAGCCAACACCAGCGCCAATGTCGCAGGGTCGCTGGTGGCACCGCTGGGTAGGTCAACCGGGCGAAGCGCACCACGGTATTCCTTGGAGCGCCGCATTGGTCAGCGTGCTGGTCGTGGGTTTTGTGGCGGTGCTCTGGCAAGGCCAAGAGGTGCTTGACGCAGAACCGGACCACGCGCTGTCGCCGCGCAGTGCCGCGGAGCAGTCCAAAACCGCTGCAAAGCCGATGGTCCAGGCTCCGACCCCGGCGCCTGGTGCAGCGGATGCCCCAAAAGACAACGCCGAGAAGAAGAGTGATGCCGTGTTGGCGCGTTCCAGTGCGTTGCGCCAAAAGGCCGAGACGCCAGCTGCCGCCCCTCTAGCTAACACGGCGACGCTGCCCAATGCCGCTACTGCCGCCGTACCCAAGCCCGAACCCGAGCGCAAGCTTGCGGCTAGCCCTGCGGCTGCACCCGTTGCCACTACCGGCGGTGCTCGCGCTGATGCGCCTGAATCCGATTTGTATTTGGAGCGCCGAAGCAAGTCAATGCAGGCAGAGGTAGCCCCGCGTGATCGCTCGCAAGCCCGCGAGGCCAGATCGACATTACGCCTGACCCTGGGCGATGTGCGGCACAGCGTTCAACCGGCGCAGGCCCAAAAGCTTATAAACCTGTTACGTGACCTGCCCTATGGCCCGGCCTCTGCACCGTTGCAGTCGGTAGATGTGCAGGGCGATCGGATACAGCTGGAGTGGGAGGGTCAAGAAATTTGGGTGATTACGCCGGGCTATGCGACCCATCGCCTAGTGGAATCCGGTGCTGGTGGTGGCTCCGGGGCTGACCCCGGCACTGCCGCATGGGTCAGTACCATCACACCGGCCCAGTACGCTGCCTTGCGCAGTCTGGTCTTGGAGTTGGCACCGCAACATTAACGCAATGAATCCGGATAGCAGCCCCTCCCTCATTCGCTTTAACAAGCCCTATGGCGTGCTCAGCCAGTTCGGCGCGGAGGGGCGCTGGCAGGGTTTGAAAACCTATATTGACCTGCCCGGCGTTTACGTTGCGGGCCGTTTGGATGCCGACAGCGAAGGCCTGCTTTTGCTTACCAGCGACGGCAAGTTGCAGGCCCGCATTGCCGACCCGCGCTTCAAGATGGAAAAGACCTACTGGGTGCAGGTAGAAGGCGTGCCTAACGAAGCCGCACTCGCCGCATTGCGTCAGGGGGTAGCGCTCAACGACGGCATAACGTTGTCTGCAAAAGCGCGCCTGCTAGAGCCGCCCCCGCCGGTGTGGGAGCGGGTGCCGCCCATCCGGGTGCGCCAGGCCATTCCCACGGCGTGGGTCGAGTTGGTGATTAAGGAGGGGCGCAACCGCCAAGTGCGCCGCATGACTGCCGCCGTGGGCCACCCCACACTGCGCCTGATTCGTGCAGCCATTGGCCCCTACACGCTGGACGGCTTGGCGCCGGGTGCGTGGCTGGGGGCTGCGCCACCATGATGAGATTACTACTAATTTAATAGCAATAGACCTATATTTCACGAGGGCTATAGTCACTTTTTCAATTAAGGCAAACTTATCCTTTGCCTGAAAGCATGTTTTAAGAATGCGCTGACCAAGGACTATCACCATGACCCATGCACTTGCAGCCCCCGAATGGGACATCTCCGAGTGGCTTAACACCGCCCAACCCCTGCAACTCTCGGGCCTACGCGGGCGGGTGGTGGTCATCCATGCCTTTCAGATGTTGTGTCCCGGTTGCGTCTCTCATGGCATTCCGCAAGCGACCGAGATCCACAACACGTTTGCCTCAGACGACTTGGTGGTGGTTGGTTTGCACAGTGTGTTTGAACACCATGCGGTCATGGGGCCTGACGCCCTGAAGGTATTTGTGCACGAATACCACCTTGAGTTTCCCATCGGCATAGACCGTGCCGTGCCGGGCAGCGCCATACCCAGCACCATGCGCAGCCTGGGCCTCAAAGGCACGCCAAGCCTGATTGTTGTTGATCGGCAGGGTGTTATTCGGCTGCACCACTTTGGTCGTGCCTCGGATTTAGGGGTGGGTGCGTTGCTGGGCAAATTATTGGCTGAGGATGCTGCGCCGGTGGTGGGCGTGCAAGCAATGCCGACTCAAACGCGGTCCTAATCCTGCCCCGTTTTTGCCCGCCCGGTGTCAGTTGGGTTTCAAAATATCACCCAAACACAGGTACTTGAGCTCCAGGTACTCGTCCATGCCGTGGTGCGAGCCTTCGCGCCCCAGGCCCGATTGCTTAACGCCGCCAAAGGGTACCTGCTCACTGCTGATCATCCCGGTGTTGACACCTACGATGCCGTACTCCAGCGCCTCGCCCACACGGTAGATGCGGCCAATGTCGCGGCTGTAAAAGTAGCTGGCCAGGCCAAATTCGGTGGCGTTGGCAGCATCAATCGCCTCTTGCTCGGTGGTGAACTTGAAGATGGGCGCAAAGGGGCCAAAGGTTTCTTCCTTGGCGCACAGCATGTCGGCACTGGCGTCGGCCACCACGGTCGGTTCATAAAACTGGCCTGAGCCCAAAGATGAGAGGCGATTGCCGCCCAGCACGACACGCCCGCCTTTGTCCAGCGCGTCTTGCACATGGCGCTGCACCTTTTCAATCGCCGCTTCTTCGATCAGCGGGCCTTGGTTGACGCCATCATCAAAACCATTGCCCACTTTGGCCGTGCGCACTTTGGCGGCGAACTGTTCTACAAACTGGTCATACACACCGGCCTGCACATAAATGCGGTTCACGCACACGCAGGTCTGGCCCGCATTGCGGAATTTGCTGGCAAAGGCGCCTTCGACCGCGCTGGCAAGGTCGGCGTCGTCGAACACAATGAAGGGCGCATTGCCGCCCAACTCCAGCGACAGCTTTTTCACCGTGGGTGCGCTTTGCGCCATCAGAATGCGGCCCACTTCGGTGCTGCCGGTAAAGCTGATGTGGCGCACCACCGCGCTTTCGCACAGCACCTTGCCTATGGCGATGGAGTTGGCGGAGTCCGCGCTCAAGATGTTGAGCACACCGGGTGGAATGCCCGCACGCACCGCCAGTTCAGCGGCGGCCAGCGCGCTAAGCGGCGTCAGTTCGGCCGGTTTGATGATGACCGGGCAGCCGGCCGCCAGCGCAGGCGCCACCTTGCGGGTGATCATGGCCAGTGGAAAGTTCCACGGCGTAATGGCCGCACATACGCCAATGGGCTGCTTGATCACCATCACGCGGTTGTTGCTGTTAAAGCTGGTCAGGGTTTCGCCGTTGGCGCGCTTGGCCTCTTCGGCAAACCACTCGACAAAACTGGCGCCATAGGCAATCTCGCCTTTGGCCTCGGCCAAGGGCTTGCCTTGCTCGGCGGTCATGATGCGGGCCAAGTCGTCTTGGTGGGCCATCAGCAAATCAAACCAAGTGCGCAAAATGATGCTGCGCTCTTTACCTGTTTTGGCGCGCCAGGCGGGCCAGGCCGCATTCGCTGCGGCAATGGCCGCTGTGGCGTCGGCTGCACCCATATTGGCTACGTCGGCCAGTTTTTGGCCGGTGGCGGGGTCGTGTACCGCGAAGCGGGGCGCACCGCCGTGGGGCAGGGCGGGGCCGGTGTGCCATTGGCCGTTGATCAGCGCGTCGGTTTTGAGCAGGCCGGGGTCTTTGAGTTGGACCAGCGGCGAAGGGTGTTGTGCCATGGGGTGCGTTCCTCTCAGTGGGGTGGGCGGCGCACTGCAAAACGACGCGCCACCGTTTGCCATAAGGGTAGCCGCTTTCACACGGCTGAGGCTGCGCCCGGCGATAATGGCGCGTTTGCCAGCTGGCTACTCAGCTGGTCTTGTCCAATACCCTTGTTTAGCCCCGCCAGAGAACGATTTGCCATGACCCAGCCTGTAATGAGTGTCGCCGACATTCGCAAAACCTTCCTCGACTTCTTCGCCTCGAAGGGCCACACGGTGGTGCCCAGCAGCCCGCTGGTGCCGGGCAATGACCCCACGCTGATGTTTACCAACTCGGGCATGGTGCAGTTTAAAGACGTGTTTTTGGGTGCTGACAAGCGCTCGTATGTGCGGGCTGCATCCGTGCAAGCCTGCTTGCGGGCTGGCGGCAAGCACAACGACCTAGAAAACGTGGGCTACACCGCGCGCCACCACACGTTTTTCGAGATGCTGGGCAACTGGAGCTTTGGCGACTATTTCAAGCGCGATTCGCTCAAGTGGGGTTGGGAGCTGTTGACCCAGGTCTACGGCCTGCCCGCCGACAAGCTGCTGGCCACGGTCTACATCGACGACGACGAGGCCTATGACATTTGGACCAAAGAGATTGGCCTGCCGCCCGAGCGCGTGATCCGCATTGGCGACAAAAAAGGCGCTAAAAAATACCAGTCTGATAATTTTTGGATGATGGCCGACACCGGCCCCTGCGGCCCGTGCTCGGAGATTTTTTACGACCACGGCGACCACATCCCCGGCGGCCCACCCGGTAGTCCGGGTGAGGACGGCGACCGTTTTATCGAGATATGGAACCACGTGTTCATGCAGTTCGACATGCAGCTCGACGGCAGCCTGCACAAGCTGCCCGCACCGTGCGTGGACACTGGCATGGGCTTGGAGCGCTTGGCCGCCATCATGCAGCACGTGCACAGCAACTACGAGATCGATATTTTTGAGGCACTGATCAAGGCCGCCGCGCGTGAAACCCACTGCACCGACCTGAACAACAAGAGCCTGCGCGTGATTGCCGACCACATCCGCGCCACGGCGTTTTTGGTGAGCGATGGTGTGATACCGAGCAACGAAGGTCGCGGCTACGTGCAGCGCCGCATCATCCGCCGCGCGATTCGCCATGGCTACAAGCTGGGCCAAAAGACGCCGTTTTTCCACAAGCTAGTGGGTGACTTGGTGGCGGTGATGGGCGACGCCTACCCCAATATGGCGTCGCAGCAGGCGCGCATTACCGAAGTGCTGCGTGTCGAAGAAGAGCGCTTCTTTGAGACGCTGGCCACCGGCATGCAGATTTTGGACGAGGCCTTGGGCTTGGAAGGTGGCAGCGCATCGGCCAAGGTTTTGCCCGGCGACGTGGCTTTCAAATTGCATGACACCTACGGCTTCCCGCTGGATCTGTCGGCCGATGTGTGCCGCGAAAACGGCGTCGAGGTGGACGAGGCCGGTTTTCACGCCGCCATGGCGCAGCAAAAGGCTAAAGGCCGCGCGGCTGGCAAGTTCAAGATGGACCGGGCGCTGGAGTACACCGGCGCTTCTAACGACTTTGTGGGTTACACCGAACTGGCATCTACTACCAAAGTGCTAGCACTCTACGCAGACGGCACGCCGGTCGAAACGCTCATAGCCGGTCAAAACGGCGTCGTGGTATTGGACACCACCCCGTTCTATGCAGAAAGCGGCGGGCAGGTGGGTGATGAGGGCATCATCCGCTGCGAGGCGGCTGAGTTCAAGGTGGGCGACACCCAAAAAATCAAGGCCGACGTGTTTGGCCACCACGGTACGCTGACCAGCGGATGCCTCAGGGTGGGTGATTCCGTCACCGCCCAGGTCAATGCACTGGTGCGGGCGGCCACCGTGCGCAACCACTCGGCCACCCACCTCATGCACAAAGCCTTGCGCGAAGTGCTGGGCGACCATGTGCAGCAAAAGGGTAGCTTGGTCAACGCCGACCGCACCAGGTTTGACTTTATGCACAACGCACCGGTGACCGACGAGCAGATTCGCGAGATTGAATCGCGTGTCAACTTCGAAATCTTGGCCAACGTGGCGGCGCAAGCGCGCGTCATGGACATTGAGTCGGCCAAAGGCACCGGCGCCATGATGTTGTTTGGCGAGAAATACGGCGAAACGGTTCGCGTATTAGACATTGGCACCAGCCGCGAACTGTGTGGCGGCACCCATGTGCAGCGCACGGGTGACATCGGCCTGTTCTCGATTACCGCTGAAGGTGGCGTGGCCTCGGGTGTGCGCCGCATCGAGGCGGTTACCGGTCTCAACGCGCTCAACTATGTGCAGGCGATGGAAGCCACCTTGGGCGGCGTCGCTGGCACGTTGAAAGTGACGACGGCAGAAGTGGCTGCACGCGTCATCAACCTGCAAGAGCAGGTACGTGATCTGGAGAAAGAATTGGCTGCCATTAAGGGCAAACTGGCCTCGGCCCAGGGCGACGAAATGCTCAGCCAGGCGCAAGACATCACTGGCAAGGATGGGCAAGTAACAAAGCTCTTGGTGGCCAAGCTAGACGGCGCCGACGCCAAAACCCTGCGCGACACCATGGACAAGCTCAAAGACAAGCTCAAAACGGCAGTCATCGTGCTGGGTGTGGTCGACGGTGCCAAAGTGCAAATCGCCGTGGGCGTGACCAATGACACCACGGCTAAGGTCAAAGCGGGCGAGCTGGTCAACTTCATCGCCGCGCAAGTGGGCGGCAAAGGCGGCGGCAAGGCCGACATGGCCATGGCGGGCGGCACCGAACCTGCCAAGCTGGCTGATGCGTTGGCCAGCGTGCAAGAGTGGGTGACCGGCAAACTCTAAGGTGTTGGTGTGGTGGTGCGCTGCCAAAGCCGTTCCACCAATCCTGCCACACCACCATCATGTGGCAGAGCCCGCCTAGGGTCTTCCAGCTGCGAGCCAATCAACCGTTGCAGTGTTTGAATATGCGGCAGCACGGCGCCAAAAAAATGGGCATGGGTGGGCGATGCGATCAGAATGGTCGGAAAATTTTCCACCTCAATCGGGTCCACCAAATCGGCCTCGTCTTCGATGTCGATCCACATAAACTGCACGCCTGGAAACTGGGCTGCCAATTGCATAAACGGCGTTTGGTAGTCGCGGCAGGTGCTGCACCAGTTGGCGCACAGGCAGGCGACCAGCAAAGGTGTCGGGGCGGGCGTTGGTGAGGGGAGTGGCGACGCAGACATGGCGCAATGATCGCAGAAACCGGCGCTGCTGCCGTGGGGGGCTTTAGAGACCGCTTAACGCCAAGCAGGGCGTGGCATTAAGCGGCGCGGCTCCTCTTTATGCCGCCAGCTTTCTCTTGCGGTAAATACTGCCTATTAGGCCAAGGCCTGCGGCGAGCATTGCAAAACTCTCGGGCTCTGGCACGGCCGTGACCTGCAAGTCGTCATAGGCATAGTAACGGTCCGTATGTTGGAACGTTGCTGCGGGGCCGGTCAGGCGAATACTGGTGATGCCGTCTTGTGCAATGGAAAGCCTTGCCCAGGTGCTCGACGCATTGATACCGTCGGTCGCCAAGAGCATCCCATTGCTGTCAAACGCGTCCATGGTGATGGTGCCGGCATCAATGGGAGTGCTACCCCAACGATAGGCCGCCCAAATAGAGACCGCAGTCATGGGCGTTGCAAATGAAATGACTTCAACATTGCCGGTGTGTTGTGCCGTGTTCATGGCCAGAAAGTCGGTTCCACTGTGCGCTGCAAATCCGAATCCGCCATTTTTGTTGAGGATAGAGCCGCCCAATCCGTTAGGACCGCCAGACCCGCTGAAGGTGATGCCAAGGCCAGCATAGTGGTTGGATAGCGGTGTCGTATAGGCGAATGTTGCTGGCGCACCGGTGCCGTCAAAGTCAATGGTGGTTGCCCAGGTGGGTGTTGTAAGCGCGAATGCGGCTGCAAGAACAGCGGCATGGCGCACAGTGTGAGTCGTAGTCATGTGTTGATAGGGTGTAATAAGAGTAGTAATTGGGCGATGTGCGGTGCGGTTTGCGCCGTCCGTCGCCGGGCACGATTCTATTTCTCAGACAGCGCTACGGTGTAGTGCTTTGGGACTAATCAAACACGCTGGTGCCAGAGGGCGCCACAGGCCTCTAAAAAACCGGTTTGTCAGTCGTTTTACAATTGAGGGTTTTCCCTGCCACCGTACCGCAATTAACCAAGGCCCCCTCCCATGAGTGCATTTCAGGAAGAAACCGTTTTAAGCGTTCACCACTGGACCGATCGCCTGTTTAGTTTCACCACCACGCGTGACCAGTCATTGCGTTTTTCCAACGGCCACTTCACCATGATTGGGCTGCGCCAAGAGAACGGCAAGCCTTTGCTGCGGGCCTACAGCATTGCCAGCGCCAACTACGAAGAGCATCTGGAGTTTTTGAGTATCAAGGTGCAAGATGGCCCGCTCACCTCGCGTCTGCAACACCTGAAGGTGGGCGACAAAATCATCGTGGGTCGCAAGCCCACGGGCACATTGCTGATTGACTACCTCTTGCCCGGCAAGAATCTGTACATGCTGGCCACGGGTACCGGTTTGGCGCCTTTTATGAGCATTGTGCGTGACCCTGCTACCTACGAAATGTTTGAGAAAGTCATATTGGTGCACGGCGTGCGCGAAGTGGCAGAGTTGGCCTATATCGAATACCTGACCATGGACTTGCAGCGCCACGAGTTCCTGGGTGAAATGGTCACCAAACAGTTCCTCTATTACCCCACGGTCACGCGCGAGCCGTTCAAAAATCGCGGCCGTATTCCTGATCTGTTTGAGGCTGGCAAGATTGAGGCAGATCTGGGTTTGCCCAAGCTCAACCCGGCAACCGACCGTGTCATGTTGTGCGGCAGCCCAGCCATGCTGCGCGACCTCAAGCACATGCTGGAAGCGCGTGGCTTCATGGAAGGCAACACCACCAAACAGGGCGACTTCGTGGTTGAGCGCGCTTTCGCCGACCAATAAGCACGGCGCACAAGCGCTGTGTTTTAGCTCCCCGTTTGCGGCGCCCTGGTTGGCGCCGCAGTTCTATTGACCCACCCACACAACCATCGGCCCACGCACCATGTCCCATTACGACCTCTACGCCATCGGCAACGCCCTGGTAGACACCGAATACGAAGTCAGCGACGCCCAACTCACCGCCATGGGCGTTGAAAAACGCCACATGACGCTGATCGACACCGAGCGGCGCACCGCACTGTTGGCGCAGATGCAGGGCCTACACGCCCGGCGCACCGGCGGTGGCTCGGCGGGGAATACCGTGGTGGCACTGGCGCAATTGGGCGGCAAGGCGTTTTACTCGTGCCGCGTGGCCGATGACGAACTGGGCGCGTTTTACCGCAACGACTTGTTGGCCAATGGTGTGGCCACCAACCTGACCCACACCAAACCGCCTGTAGGTCAGACCGGTAGTTGCATGGTGATGGTCACCCCCGATGCCGAGCGCAGCATGAGCACCTACTTGGGCGCCACGGCCGACCTAGACCCCTCCGCCCTACACCCGCAAGACATTGCTAAGTCCAAGGTGTACTACATGGAAGGTTACCTCGCTGCATCGCCCACCGGTTTGGCCGCTGCCATGCGGGGCCGTGTCATTGCCAAAGAGGCCAGCGTGGCTTTGGCTGCCACCCTGAGCGACATCAGCATGATCAACTTCTGCCGTGCCGGTTTGGACGCTATGGTGGGTAATGCCGAGGCGGGAGGTCTGGACTATTTGTTCTGCAACGAAGAAGAAGCCCAGGTTTGGTGTGGCTCCAAAGACTTGGACACCATCTGCCAACAACTCAGCCAGCAGGCGCGTGTGGTCTGCGTAACCCGCAGTGCCAAAGGGTGCGTCGTGGTCGAGGGTGCGCAGCGCACCGAGGTACCAGCAGCACCCGTCAAAGCGCTGGACACCAACGGCGCGGGCGACATGTTTGCCGGCGCCTTTTTGTACGCCGTCACCCACGGCCACAGCCATGCACAAGCTGCGTGGCTGGCCAACCAGGCGGCAGCGCGCGTGGTGGGGCAATACGGCAACCGGCTGACCCTAGATGCCATGGGCACAATCAAGGCGCAGTTTGCGCAGCACCTGGCCTGAGCCCCGGCCCGAGCAGTTGCTAACCGTTTAGTTGCCGCGTTGCTCAACGCGGTAGGGCGGCAAGCCCGCAAGCATGCGCCGTCCGTAGGCCTGCTGCGTTAGGCGCTTGTCGTAACAAATCACCCGCGCGCGGTCGTCCTCGGTGCGGATGGCGCGCCCGGTCCATTGCAGGAGCTTGATGCCGGTGGCGGGTATTACCAACTCGTTAAACGGGTCGCGCCCCACGCTGCGCAGCCATTCGGCCCGCGCTTCGTCCACCGGGTCCGACGGCGGGGCAAACGGTAGCTTGGTGATGAACACCGTCTCGCACAGCGCGCCGGGCAGGTCCAGCCCCTCACCAAACGACTGCATGCCAAAGATCACCGAAGGAAAACCTGATTCCACCCGCGTCATGTGCGTGGCCAGCAGGCGTGTGCGCGATTGACTCCCTTGCACCAGCACCACCTGCTGCAAGGCGGTGCCCAGCGCGTCGGTGGCCAGGCGCATTTGCGCGCGTGAGGTAAACAGCACCAACGCGCCATGTTCGACCTCGGCCAGGTCTCGCAGCAGCTCACAAACCATTTCGCGGGTGTAGGCGTCAGCTTGTTTGGGGTCGGCGCGGGTATGCACTACGGTCAGTAGGCCCTGGGTGGCGTAGTCGAATGGGCTGGCCACTTCTAGGGCCTGCACGTTGGGGTTGTTGATCAACCCAGCCTCGTTTAAGAAAAAGTCAAAACTGCCGCAACTGGTGAGCGACGCCGAGGTAACCACCGCACCGCGCGCCTGGCTCCACAAAAACTGGCGTAGCAAGTCGCCCGGCACGATGGGGCAGGCGTGTGCGGTCAGGGTCAGGTAGCCGTGTTCGCTGTCGGCCTGCAGCCATTTCGCCAGCGGTTGGTCACCGTGTTCCAACAACAATGCGGCGGTGGACACCACGCTGCCCAGACGTGGTGCCAGTGCGCCCAGCTTGGCATACAGCTGGGCGCACAGCAGGGCTTGGCTCGGGTCTTCTTTGGCCACGGCCTTGACTTCGACGCCCAGTGCTTCCAGTGCCTTGGATAGGCCCGTCGCTTGTGCAGCGATTTGTGTCACCGGCTCCGTCAGTGCATCGGGCAGCACGCCGTTGGCAAAACGCAAGGTGCCGTCTTGTCCTTCACCTTGGGCGTTTTGGCCGGTGTGGGCCCACACCAAGTCCATTGCCATGCGGGCCAGTGTGGTGAGGGCGCCTTTGAGTTGGCTGGTGACGGTGGCCACGTCTTCGTTCAGCTCTACCTGCAATTTGCTGCTGACCTCTTGCAAAATCTTGGGCAGCTTGTCTAGCCAGCGCAGGTTACTCATGTCCATAGCGCTTGAAAACTGGTCCAGCGCGACGGCGGGCAGATGGTGGCCTTCGTCAAAGATCACCAGGCAGTTGTCTAGGTCGGGCAGCGTCTTCATGCCCAGACTGGCCAGCACTAGGTCGTGGTTTGCCACGATCACATTGGCCTCCGATAACCTAGTGCGCGCCTCGTAGTAGCTGCAATCGCGAAAACGCGGGCAGGCCCGTACGGTGCAGGTGTGGCGCTCGGCGGCGACGGTGGACCAGTCGCGCGGGTCGGGTGTTTCGGGCAGGCTGTCGCGGTCGCCGTCCCAGCTTCCCGTGGCCAGGGTGGAGGCCATGGTGTCGTACAGCGCCATGCGCCGTTCCTCGCGCGCTTCTTCTGACAGGGGTGACGCAAAGCGCGATGCCGGCGCGGTGGGCACCTCGTCATCGGCGTCAAACAGGGGGTCGCTGGCCGCGCCGCTGCCCACCAGGCGTTCGAGCTTGAGCTTGCACACATAGCGACCTCGGCCCTTGGCCAAGGCAAATACAAAGGGCTGGTCCATAGTGCGGGCCAAGGCAGGCAGGTCTTTGGTCATGAGCTGCTCTTGCAGCGCCACAGTGGCGGTTGAGATCAGCACCCGTGTTTTGCGCTCTAGCGCCAGGGCGATGGCGGTGGACGCGTAGGCGGCCGACTTGCCCACGCCGGTGCCAGCCTGGATAACGGCAATCGCTTTTGTGGGGTTGGCGTGTTCGCCCAGGTCAGCCTTGGCCAGAGTCTCTGCCACGCAGGCGGCCATGGCGTGTTGGCCAGGGCGCAGGCGAAACCCACTGGTGGCGGTGACCACCTTTTCAAACGCGGCCAAGGACAGTTGGGCCAATGATTCAGAACGCAATCGGATGTATCCAAGAAGGGTAGGGTGCAGCAGCGTGCCACGCAAGGCATTAGCCGACCAGGCAGCTGAATATACCGGGTGCGCCAGTAATGGCGCGCAGCGTGCGGGCCTGGACCGTTGACGACGTGACCCAAACGCCCAAAGGCCCTAACAATGATCTGGGTTAACACCCCACTTTTAGTCGGCCGTTTGGACTACGATGGGCCAGACTACTTCAAATACCCGATTTCAGTCCCAGAAATTAAAGCGTGAGCACACATTTATTCTTTACAGTTGTAAGCTTAGCGTCGGAATCGGGTATTCTGCAGGGCTAATTCAATCAACTGGAAGGTATGCAATGGCAGTGAACAAACTGATGCTCGACTATGTTTATGAAAATGAAGCCGCGTACGGCGACTCCATTTTCTTGACACAACCCATCGGCGGTGGGCAGGTCGCAGATTACACCTGGAAACAGGTCGTTGACCAGGCCCGCCGTATGGCTGCACACATCAAAGCGCAAAATTTTGAACCTGGTGCCCGCATTGCGCTGCTGTCCAAAAATAGCGCGCATTTCGTAATGGCCGAATTGGCCATTTGGATGGCCGGCTGCACCACGGTTGCGATCTTCCCCACGGAAGCCGCCGACACGGTGAAGTATGTGCTGGAGCACAGCGGCGCTAGCATGATGTTTATCGGCAAGTTGGATGTGTGGGAATCGCAAAAAGGCGGCATCCCTGCCAGTCTGCCCTGCGTGGCATTGCCCTTGTCGCCCAAAACCAGTTACGAGACTTGGGACGCCATCGTCAAGCGCACCCAGCCCTTGGCTGGCAAGGTCAAGCGCAACCCCACCGACATTGCGATTTTGTTGTACACATCGGGCTCGACTGGCACGCCAAAAGGCGTGATGCACAGCTTTGAGCGGGTGACCAAAGTCGCCGAAGGTATGCTGGGTGAGTTGAAGAAATACATTGGCGCTGAGACGCCCATTCGTGTACTGTCGTACCTGCCATTGGCACACGTGTTTGAGCGTGCCTGGGTGGAGTGCACCACGCTGTTGGCGGGCACTGCGCATGTGTATTTCGCAGAGTCTTTGGACACTTTCTTGGTCGACCTGAACCGTGCACGCCCCAATGTGTTTGTGTCGGTGCCGCGTCTGTGGCTCAAGTTCCAGCAAGGCGTGTTCGCCAAAATGCCTCCCCAAAAGCTCGACCGCCTCATGGGCATTCCGATTTTGGGTGGCATCGTCAAGCGCAAGATTCTCAAAGGGCTGGGCCTGGACAAAGTTTTGCTGGCTGGCAGCGGCTCGGCACCTATCCCAGCCGAGTTGATCTCTTGGTACCGCCGCCTGGGCTTGAACCTGATGGAAGGCTACGGCATGTCCGAAGACATGGCGTTCTCCCACATGTCCACCGCCAAGATCAATGCCCCCGGCTGCGTGGGTGCGCCCATGCCGGGCGTGCAGGTGCGTATCAGTGAAGAGGGCGAGATCCAAATCAAGTCGCCCGGCCAGTTGGTGGGCTACTACAAGCGCCCTGATTTGGACGCAGAGTCGTTCACCACCGATGGTTTCTTCAAGACTGGCGACCGTGGCGAGCGTCGCTCCGATGGTCTGCTGAAAATCACCGGCCGCGTGAAGGAAATCTTCAAGACATCCAAAGGCGAATACGTGTCGCCCGCGCCGATCGAGAACCGTCTGCAAGCCAACCCCATGATCGAATCGTGCATGGTGTCCGGTGCCGGGCAAGCCGCAGCGTATGCCATGGTGGTGCTCAATGAGACACTGCGTCCCAAGCAAAACGAGCCTGCGGTGCGTGCCCAGGTAGAGGCCGAATTGGGCGTGTTGCTCAACGACGTCAATAGCCACCTGATTGGCCATGAGAAGCTGCAGATGCTGGTTATCGCCAGAGAACCATGGACCATCGAAAACGGTTCTTTGACACCGACCATGAAGATCAAGCGCAGCCGCATCGAGAGCGACGTCGCGCCCAAGGTCGAAACCTGGTACGGCGGCAAAGGCAAGATCCAGTGGGCCTGATGGCGTTTGGGGCCGTTGGGTCCCTGGTGTCGTAACTCCGCAGGCCATGGCAATATTGCGCCACGGCCTGCAAAGGCTTTTGGGGGTGCTGGGCCTGCTGGCCTGCATCTCCATGGCCTGGGCCCAGTCAGCGCCCAGTGTCGCTCCAACTGTCTCTCTCTCCAAGCGCCCCCCGCCAGCACCACACTGGATGGCGGTACCGCAGATCAAGGCGCGCCTGAGTGCATCCGACCTGGGGCTGGTTATTAACACCGCAGACCCTTATTCGGTCGCTGTGGGTGAGTACTACATCAAAAAGCGCGGCATTCCTCTTGAGCAGGTGCTGCGGGTCGAATTGCCCGTCAAAACGCACCTAAC
Source organism: Burkholderiales bacterium (assembly GCA_038245855.1). Lineage (GTDB taxonomy): Bacteria > Pseudomonadota > Gammaproteobacteria > Burkholderiales > Burkholderiaceae_C > Allorhodoferax. Next base: position 231,141 of record JBBRSA010000001.1, on the reverse strand, counting down.
CGTGCTTGAATTTGGCGCCCTGTATGCCCAGGTGCGTGACTTCATGGGTCCCAAGGTGCAAGCCTTGGCCCTGGCCTGGAGCCAGCCCTATGCGGTGGGGTGCAACTCCATTACCTCAGCGTTGACCCTGGGTTATGAGCCAGAAGCCTGCCGCAAGACCTGCGACCCCACCCGCTTGTCGCCCTATTTCAATTCCCCCACCTTCCAGCCGTTTACCGACCTGGGCCTGCGTCCGTCCATGTTGCTTGCCTCGCGCAGCATCGAAAGCGGCATGGCGCTGATTGACCGGGGCGTGGCCGCTGACCAACAGCTTGGCAAGCGCGGTGTTCCTATCGCTAATGCCGTGTTTGTGCGCACCAACGACGTAGCCCGCAACGTGCGCGCACCCTTGTTCCCGCCAGAACGCCCAATGGGCCACACGGGCGCGCAGGTGGCTGTGCGCAGCGTCGACAACGCTGGCGCTGTGCCACGCGTGTTTATTTATGAAACCGGCCAGACTCGGGTGAGTCACCCCGAGCGTGTACAGTGGCTACCCGGCGCACTGGCCGACCACCTCACCTCGTTCGGTGGCAACCTGCTGGCCACTGAGGGGCAAATGAGCGCGCTGGACTGGCTAGAGGCCGGCGCCACCGCCAGCTATGGCACGGTCAGCGAGCCCTGCAACCACCCGCAAAAGTTTCCGCACCCGCAAATTCTGTTGCTCAATTACGTGCAGGGTGCCACCGCCATCGAAGCCTATTGGCGCAGCGTAGCGTGGCCCGCGCAGGGCGTTTTTGTGGGTGAACCTCTGGCGGCACCGTTTCAATGACCGACCCCATGCACTCCAGCCACCCCACGGACCTAACTGAGCTGATGCGCAGCCGCGCAGCGCAGGTGCCGGTCACCAGCACCCTGCTGGCCGCCAATGTGCTGGTTTTTGTGCTGATGCTGTTTGCCGGCGCAGGCTGGTGGCACACCACCAATGGTGTGCAACTGGCCTGGGGTGCCAATTTTGGCCCGGCCACGCAAGACGGCCAGTGGTGGCGCTTGTTTACCGCCATGTTTGTGCATTTTGGGGTGGTGCACCTGTCCATGAATATGTGGGCATTGTGGGACGTTGGCCGCCTAGTGGAGCGCATTTATGGCAGCGGGCGCACGGTGCTGCTCTACGTTGCCAGTGGCATGGTGGGTAACCTGGTGTCACTGGTGGTGCAGGGCAATGCGGCGGTGTCTGCGGGCGCGTCGGGTGCCATTTTTAGCCTGTACGGGGCCTTGTTGGTTTTTTTGTGGCGCGAGCGCCGCCAGGTGCACCCGTCCGAGTTTCGCTGGCTGTTTGGCGGCGCGGTGCTTTTTACCCTGTTCATCCTCGGCATGGGCTACGTGGTGCCCGGGATTGACAACTCAGCCCACGGTGGGGGCTTGTTGACCGGGGCCGTGATTGCCCGGCTCATGGCGCGGCCCTGGACGGCGCGCAGCCCCAGCGCCGGTGGGCTGGGGCGCTGGGCTGCCGGCCTGGCGCTGGTGGCGGCGCTGGCGTGGCTGACTACACACCTGCCGCAGCCCCCTTACCGCTACGGTGAAGAAGTGCGCACACGCCAGGCCATTCAAAGTTTCTTGCAGGATGACCGGGGTATTACCCAGCAGTGGGAGTCACTGCTACGCAGCGGGCCCGCCCAGGGGCTGACCTTTGAACAAATGGCTGGCACCCTTGACGCGCGCGTCACCCAGCCCTATGCGCGCAGCTTTGCGCAACTGGTGGCCGCCACGCCAGGCTCCCCCGTGCCGTCGGCCAGCGAGCTGGGGGTGCTGCAAGAATATGCCCAGCAGCGGGTTGAAGCCGCGCGTGCTGTGACGCAAGGGTTTCTCACCCGCGACCCGCAGAAAATCCGCCAAGGGCTGGAGCAGGCCAAGAAGGCACGGGAGGTGGGCAAGGCTGCTGCACCGGCTGTACAGACTTCGGGTGCGTCGCGGGCGCGTGGTCCAGTGCCCCCATCTTCCGATGTGTGGCCTCAGGTATTGAGCCCACCGTAACGCGGTGAGTGCTAGTATCAGCGCCGGGTAGTGATCTGCATTTTGGAGTAACGGCCCACCGGGTGTCGCGCGCTTGAAGCGCTTGACTACCTATTTTCTCTCAGCAAACAAACAAGGAGTTCCCTATGACCATGCAACGACGGGTTTTTTTGATGGCCGCAGCCGCCACGGGCGCTGGCTTTGCCGCAACGGCCAACGCGCAAGCACTTGTTGAAGAAAAAAGCCCACAAGCAGCAGCCTTGGGTTATGTTTCCGACGCTAAAAAAGCGGACGTGAAGAAATACCCCAAATACGCGGCGGGCCAGCATTGCGGCAGCTGTGCGCTGTTCCAAGGCAAGGCGACCGACAAGCAAGGCGGATGCCCGCTTTTCGCCGGCAAGCAAGTGGCCACAGCTGGCTGGTGCAGTGCCTGGTCCAAAAAAAGCTGAGATAGGGGTGTATTCTGCGGCCTGAAGGCCCCAAAAGGCTTACGGTGGCGGAGTCACCTGCGCCGCTCACGATGCTGTACGACGGCGGCTGCCCGTTGGGGTTAGCGGCCAAAACCCCTTGCAACTTCATCCCAGCTTTTGAGCCGCCGCGCACTGCTGAACTGTCGTGCCTCACCACTCAACGGGTCGGTAAAAGCAATCGTCTTGGCCAGCAGTTGCAAGGGGTGGGCGTAATCCGGCACACCCTCGGGCGTCAACGTGGGGTAGATGCCGTCGCCCAGTATCGGCAGGCCCAGCGCGGCCATATGTACGCGCAATTGGTGGCGCTGGCCGGTGACGGGTTTGAGGGCATAACGCGCCAAGTTGCCATGCACGTCAATGGGGGTGATGTGGGTCAGCGCATTGGGCGGGCCGTCCACTTCGGTTTGTTGCATAAAGTGCGGCGCCACCACGATGCGACTCTCCCTTCGCACGGGCCACGCCAGGTCGGGGTTGTAAGGGGCGATGCACTCGTAAGTTTTGTCCACCTGCCGGGTGCGAAACAACTCTTGGTAAGCGCCCCGACTGACCACCTGTTTAGAGAACAACACCAGTCCTGCGGTGTCGCGGTCAATGCGGTGGATGGGCACCAGTGTGTCCAGCGCCAGCGCCTTTTTCAAGCGAATCAGTACCGTTTCTTGCAGGTACTTGCCTGAAGGCATGACGGGCAAAAAGTGCGGTTTGTCTACCACCAGCAGATGCGCGTCTTGCCATAGCACCACGGACTCGAACGGGATGGGAGGCTCCACCTCTACAGCGCGAAAGTAATACAGACGTTGACCGGCGCGGTAGGGGGCTTCAGGCGTGAGCACCTGGCCGTGGTCGTCCACCACGTCGCCTGTGTGCAGGCGTTTCAGCCACGTGTCCAGGCTGACGCTCGGGAAGCGCTGCGCCAAAAAGTCGATCACGCGGACCCATGGCCCTTGCGGCAGAACCACGCTGCTAGCGCCCACGCCATTGCGGCTGGGTGGGGTGTTAGGCCGGTGTGCAGGCATGGTCAGTGTGTGTGACAACGCACTGGGCGGCAGCGGGTTTTGCTCCGTGTCCCCCGCCCGCGCTGCGGGCTCCTCCTTTACCTGCGCAAAACCCACTGCCACCCAGTGCGGTGCCAGTACCGAGCGTGGTGGCCATACAAGTCCACTGCCGGGCCGCCCCCAAGCGGGCTAGCCCCCTCGGGGGGCAGCGAGGACACGCAGTGCCGAGCGTGGGGGCCATATTTCCTAGACCCGTTCAAACACCACATCCCACACGCCGTGGCCCAGTTTGATGCCCCGGTTTTCGAACTTGGTCAGTGGCCGGTAATGCGGCTTGAGCGCGTAGCCATTGAGCTCGGGGTTAGAGGTCAGGGCGCGGTTCTTCAGGCGTGGCTCGGCGGTGAGGACTTCTAAAATCTGCTCAGCGTAGGGCTGCCAGTCGGTGGCGCAGTGCAGGTAGCCGCCCACTTTGAGGCGCTGGGACAGCTTGGCAATCAAGGGCGACTGGATCAGGCGGCGCTTGTTGTGTTTGGTCTTGTGCCACGGGTCGGGGAAGAAAATGTGCACGCCGTCCAGACTCTGCAGGGGCAGCATGTGGTCAATTACCTCCACCGCGTCATGGGCGCAAATGCGAATGTTGGTTAGGTTCTGCTCGCCAATGCGCTTGAGCAGGGCGCCCACGCCCGGCTCATGCACCTCGCAGCACAAGAAGTGGGTGTCGGGCAGCACACCGGCGATGTGCGCGGTGGCTTCACCCATGCCAAAACCGATTTCCAGCACGATAGGTGCGGCAGTCGGTGCACCCGCTGCCAATTTATCACCATTTGTGCTGCTAGCCCTCATGGAATCGGCGTAAATAGCTACTAAATCAATAGCAGTTGACTGGTAGGGCAGCAGATAACGGGGCCCCAGTTCGTCAAATGCCTTGGCCTGGCCGGAGGTGGTGCGGCCTGCGCGCTTGACAAAGCTCTTGATGGTCCGCATGAAGGGCTTGGCGGCAGTGGAGGCAGTGGCGGCGCCAGCTTGGGCATCGACATCTGGGGGGGCGGGGGTGTTTTCGGTGGTCATGCGGCGCTTTCCTGAAGGCCTGCATTGTAGGCAGTGAAGCACCCGCGACCAGCTACGCACGATGCCATCTGGGCTGCTATTTGGCGCTAGCGCGCTCTCTTTCGTAGGTGTCGTAGCGGGTTTTGTTGACTCGCGCCATGCACTCGTCCATTGCGCCTGGGGGTTGCTGGCGGCACTGGCTTTCGGCGTTGCTTTTGGCACTTTCATACCAGGCTTGGGTGCTGCAGCCGGTCAGGGTTAGAACCCACAGCAGCAAAAGCGTGCTAGGCAGCCGGGTGTGCAATGGCATGGAATTCTCGCGATGGTGGTGACAATGCCGAGCTTAACGGCTAAGCACGGAGCCCACTACCGACGCCGTACCGGCGTTCATCTTGTAGGACGAAACCATGCCCACAGTCGTGGGGTTGCCAATGGCCACACCCTGCGCATTGCCGGTTCCGGTTGACATGCAGGCACCCGAACAGCTCACCGACAGGTTGTTGATGCCACCGGTCTGGAACGACGCCAGCGACTGTGCGGCTGCTAGGTAGCCGTTCCAATTGCGCCCCAGCGCGTCGGTGACGCCCAGGTTGTAGTTCATCAGTGTCGGTACCCCTGAAATGTTGCCAATGGTGACGTAGGCGGAAGAAATAGTTCCGCCCACGTTGCCGGTTTCGTTGATGGGTTTGGTAAAGCCGCCAACCGCGCTAAATGTCAGGTTGTTCGCCGAGATGGATGTCAACAGCGTGGCGGCGGTCGATGCGCTAGTGGACGTCATCCAGAAAAACTTAGGGTTTGTGGCCGTAACGCCGTTGTCGCTCATGGTGCCACCGTCATAGACACCCCAACGTACGGCCTCAGCACCCACCGTGGTGCTGCCCGCCATGACCGAAGGCGCGCCGTTGCGGTTGTAGCTGAACTGGTCGGCGTTGACGATCAAGGCGTCCCCCACAGGGTCGATCATCAGCGCCAGCGTGTTATGGGGAGCGCCGACCGCTCCCGCGCCGTTGTTGGGCCCGGTGGAGCCCATGCCTCCACCGGCCAGCGCTGTTCCGATAGGCGCGTTGATTGCGTTGGCCGGGTTGAATACGCCGACTGGAGAGGGCGCAATGACAGGGCTGTTGGACGCTGCTGCCGCAGCGCTAATGCCTGCCCCAGCGTTGGCGTCTTGTGTTGTGGAGTTGTCAGATGATGCACTGGTTGCGGCGGCTGCGTCCGCTTTATTGACTGCCTCGGCCGTGTCCTTCTCGCTGGCTTTATCCGCTGTTTTTGTGCCACCCGCCTTGGCGGTGGTCTGGATGCCAGGCGTGGCTTTCAAAAAATCGGGAATGCTGGGCAAGCGCTGTGGTGGTGTATTGCCAACTGCCGGCACAAAACCCACCTGGTTGCCGGACAGCTCCAGTCGGCCTGCGGGTGTTTGCAGGTAGGTCTGCCCGACGTTAACTTTGTCATAGGTGCCAGGTGGGCCAATGGGTGTCTCTCCGGGGGCGGGTGGGGCGATGTAGAGGACTTCGTGGTCAGTGCCGCGAATACCGATGGTGGCTGTGGCGGTGTGGATCTTGTAGTGGTCTTTGTTGACCCGCCCAATCAGCCCGGTGATGGCGCGAAAGCCGCCTTTGAGCAAGCCAAATACGCCTTGCTCTGTACCGTCGGCTTCGCCGTCAAAGTGAAACTGGTCGATACGCATGCGGCTGTCGGGGCGCATGGCAATCAGGCCGCCGTCGTTCATCACCATCTGGGTTTGCGCTCGTGCGCCGGTGGCAATGACGTCGCCTTCTTCCAGGCGGTCCCCCTTGACGGGCACGGCGCGGCTGCCGTTGGCACGGGTCAGGGTGACGTCACCATGCACAAACTGAAATTTACCCGCATCGGCCAGCGCAGACGAACCCCACAAAGTGAGCAGTACGCCCATGCATCCCATTAATTTTTTCATGGCGAAATTCCTTTAAAAATCACGGCGCAGAACCACCGCTGCTTCCACTCGTTCGTAGTCGTTGACGGACAGGTTGGAGCTGTTGCGCAGCCAGCTCAGCTGGGGCTTGACGCTCCACGCCGGTGCGCAGCGCCACACCGCGCTGGCGGTTGCTTCGTAAACCGTGTCGGCGCGTTTGGTTTGGTAAAGCAGATTGGTGCGCTGGTAGGTGCCGCTTTGCACACCGGCAGAGGCCACCAAGTCCAGGTCGGCACGCCACGCCCATTGCATGGCGGCGCGCAGACCCACGAAGTCTTTGTCGCCATCCACACGCGACAAGCTGGTTTTAGCCTCGGTTTCTTGGCCCAGATAGGCCGACAGGTTGAGCAAGGTTGGCATGGTGGCCTGCAGCTGTGTCGTCCACCCAGCACCGGCGGTCCATTGGTTCACGTCGTTGTTGCGTTGGGCTTCGGGTAGGTAGTGCACGGCTGCGTACTGGCCGTACAGCGCCAGTTGCTGGCGCGGCGTGAGTGTGCGGCGAAACTCGCCACCTAAAGAGATAATTTGCCGGTAGGGCTGCTGGGCCAGTGTGTAGTCGTTGAGCCCCAGGCCTGCGCGCCAGGTGTCGCGGTCACGCTTCCACTGCATCCCGCCGCGCCAGTCGGTGCTGGCGTAGTCGTAGTCTGTGGCGTTGTTGTGACCGCGCCATTTGGCATCGACCCCGGCATACAGGGAGCGGGTGTCATCGAGCTTGTGCGTCACCTCCGCACCCACGTTTAATTGCCCAAAGTCGGCCGCTTTTTTTTGGTTGGCCGCGTTCGTGGTGAAGTTGACGCCAAAGGCGGGCAAAAACGCGGTGTTGTTGATCGGGCCCTGGGTCACGTTGTTGTCATTGCCCGCACCCACTTCCACATAGGCGGTGGTGCGGGTCGCAGGCGCCGTTTCTTGGGCCGTGATGGCAGCTACATACCGGTCAATGATTGCGCGTGCAGTCGCGGGTGGGTTGAGCTTTTTGGCCAGTGCAAACTGCGCCCGCGCGCGCTGCAAGTCGCCCAGTGCAAAGTAGGCGCGGCCCATGTCCAGGCGTGCTGCACCGTGGTTGGGCGTAACCGCCAGTGCACGCTCCAGGGCCAGGGTGGCGCGGTCCGCATGGCCCGCTTCCAGGGCGGAAGCACCGAGCAGGTAATCAAAATCGGGGTCGCCAGCGTGCGCAAACTCATAGGGCAGCAAGGCTTGGTAAGCCTGCTCGCCTTGGCCGCTGCGCAGCAGTTGCTCAGCCTGTTCCAGATTCAACGCATCTTGTGCGTACGCGCTGTGGGCCAGCATGCCCATTGCCAGCACCCAGCCACCCCATTTGATGATTCCCATGCGTGTATCCATGTGTCAGAAGTAACGCCAACACGTGCTAAATGGATAGCGGCTACTGCGCGCGGTATGCGGGCTTTTGCGGTATGTTGGTCCGTCAAACATTATGCGAAGCACCCCGGCGTTGGCACTAGGGGCTTTCCCTTGTAGTGGTGGGGCGGGTACGGGGCAAATCAATGCCAGGGGGCAGCTGTTGCACATCAGGCACGGACTGAAAAAAGCGCCATTTCTCAGGCAGTAACGGGGTTATAAACTTACGATGCGCGGCTACAGTTTGCGCCATTGCGCTCACCTCCTTGCATGCGCCAAGCCCCATTTACCCCACACTGAACCGGCCTTTTATGAAACCGATCCACCTTGCATTCACACAAATACCACGGGCAGTGGCCGTCGCCGTACTCATGGCAGTCTTCTGCATGGGGCCGGGCGCACAAGCCCAGTCGGCCGATGCGCCGGTGGCCGACATCGCGCAAATTCGCGAAGCCATCAAAACCCAATTGCCCGCCCCGCCAGAGGGCTTTGATTGGCAACTCTATAAGAACACAGTCTTTTTGCAGGCGGCCAATTGGCACGGGGTGCAGAGCTTGTCCAGCGTTGGTGGTGTGCCAATATCGACCTACGCTGCCAGCCCAGAGGTGTTTTCAGAGCAAAAGCCGTTTGAGATGGGCCTTACTGTGCAGATCATCAGCGGGGCTCAAAAGATTCGGAAGATGGAGGCCAAGGACATGGCCGTGCTGTACCTGAAGCCCTTTGTGGATGCCCACACCAAAGACAATGTGCTGATGATCGAGCGCAGCGAGAACGCGGACTCTGAACGCACCGTGTTTCGCTACCGTGATGTGCAAGAAGGGCACAAACCGGTCATCGTGCACAAATTTGTCTTGGCCAGCAATGAGGCCGACACCGTGCATGTGTTCACCTTCCAGAGCCCCGAAGACACCTGGAAAGAGAACTGGAAAGCCTACGGCAAGCCATTTTTGGGCAAGGTGGTTGTGCTACCCAGCGTGCCTGCCAATTAGGGGTCGTCCGGGCCGTTTAGCTGGACAGCGCTTCCTGGGTCAGTACCTCGCCGCGCAGGGTGTAGCTGCGGGTTTCGGTGATGCGCACATCCACCAGTTGGCCCACCAGGCGGGGCTGGCCTGCAAAATTGACAACCCGGTTGCATTCGGTGCGGCCCATCAGTTCGCCGCCGTCACGCTTGGAAGCGCCTTCTACCAAAATGCGCTGCACCGTGCCCAAACGGCTCTCAGAGATGCGGGTGATGCTGGCGTTGATGACCTCTTGCAGGTGGTGCAGGCGGCGCAGCTTCTCGGTGTGCGGGGTGTCGTCGGCTAGGTTGGCAGCCGGCGTGCCGGGACGCGGGCTGAAGATGAAGCTAAAGCTGTTGTCAAAGCCCACATCGTCGATCAGCTTCATCATCTTGCCAAAGTCGTCTTCGGTCTCGCCGGGGAAACCGACGATGAAGTCGCTGGAGAGCGCCATGTCGGGGCGAATGGCGCGCAGCTTTCGCACCGTGCTTTTGTATTCCATGGCGGTGTAGCCGCGCTTCATGGCCATCAAAATGCGGTCCGATCCGTGTTGCACCGGCAAGTGCAGGTGGCTCACCAGCTTGGGGATCTTGTCGTAGGCCGCAATCAGCGCCGGGGTGAACTCATTGGGGTGGCTGGTGGTGTAGCGGATGCGCTCAATACCAGGGATATCGGCCACGTATTCGAGCAGGGTGGCAAAGTCGGCCATGTCAGCGCTTAGGCTGGATTCGCTGCCAAGCATCTTGGCGCGGTAGGCGTTGACGTTTTGGCCCAAGAGGGTGACCTCTTTCACACCCTGGTCGGCCAGACCCGCCACTTCGACCAGCACGTCTTCAAACGGGCGGCTGACCTCTTCGCCGCGGGTGTAGGGCACCACGCAGTAGCTGCAGTATTTGGAGCAGCCTTCCATGATGCTCACAAAGGCACTGGCGCCGTCTACCTTGGCGGGGGGCAGGTGGTCAAACTTTTCGATCTCAGGGAAGCTGATGTCTACCTGTGAGCGGTTTTGTAGCTTGCGCTGGTTGAGTAGCTCGGGCAAGCGGTGCAGGGTTTGCGGGCCAAACACCACGTCCACGTAGGGCGCGCGTTTGATGATGGCCGCGCCCTCTTGGCTGGCGACGCAGCCACCCACGCCGATCAACACACCGTTCTTGGCCAGATGGCGCACGCGTCCTAAGTCCGAGAACACTTTCTCTTGCGCCTTCTCCCGAACCGAGCAGGTGTTGAACAAAATCAAGTCGGCTTCGTCCACATTTTGGGTGGTCACATACCCTTCAGCGGCGTGCATCACGTCCACCATCTTGTCCGAGTCGTACTCGTTCATTTGGCAACCGAAGGTTTTGATAAAAACTTTTTTACTCATGGAATATCCAAAAACGGATTCAGAAAATGCTATTTAATTTATAGCGTCTTGCGCAATATTGGCGAGGGCTAGAGGCCTATTTGGCATATAAATTGCTGCGGATCAACCACCGGGCAATAGCCGGTGGCGTTGCCCCACCTTGGCGCCGGGATGCGCCTTAGTTGGGACGAGGGGGCGCTGTGGGGCGCGGCAGGCGCGCTTCGGCTTCGGTCAGTATCCACACCTCATGCACCAAACCCATAGGCTCGCGCACCAGGTTCACCAGGTAGGGTTTGCCGACCAGGGTGCCGGACAACACCAGCATATTGTTGGCGCCGTGAATGCGGGCCCCGGGTGACAGGCGCTCGGGCTTGCCGTCGATCTCAATATCAGGCGGCTGGGTCACCACCATCGTGGCGCGCACGGCGGCCACAGGGAAGGGGCGCACCGCTGGTTCGGCGAAGGGGACGGATTGGGCCAGACTAGGCAGGTGCGTTAAGCCCAGAACACACACGGTGAGCAGGGTTGCGGCAGAGCATAGAGCAGGGGCTTTGAAGCAGCGGTTCATGGTATCTATCCAGAGGCTGAAAGGGGATCGAAGTGTATCACCTGGGGGTAAAGCCGGGGTCCGTACCGCCATGCCCAGCAGGGCTTAGGATGCATTGATGGGTTGCCGGCTAAGTGTGACCAGCAGGCAAATTTTGGCCTTGCCGTTGGCCTCAATCTCATGGATTTGCTCGGCCAATTCGTCCACGGCAAAGCCGGTATCCAGAGCCAAGTCCCGCAGGTATTGGTGCCCGTGCACATAACAACCCCCTTGGGCCATACCATCGAGGTGGTCTATGCCAAACCCGGCCGGGTCCTTTTCGTTGGGAAAGACGGTAAATATGAACAAGCCCTGTGGGCGCAGTGCCTCGGCTGCGGCATCAAAAATAGGGCGCAGGCTGGCAAAGTGAATGAGTGTGGCGGCGCTGACCACGGCATCAAATGTTTGTGGATGCTCCGCCAGGTAGGCCACCAGGTCGCCACACACCAAAGTGTCGTAGTCGCCTTTTTCCTGGGCCCGGTCCAGCATGGGTTGGGACATGTCCACCCCCACCAGGCGGCGCGCGCGCGGGCGCACCAAGCGGCCCACCATGCCGGTGCCGCAGCCTGCATCTAACACGTCCAGCAGCTCGCCCTGGCGCCGCGCCAGCAGTGCTTGGCCCACCAGCGTTGCGCCTTGGTAATGCGCGTTGTCGCCGCTGTCCCAGGTGGTTGCACGGGCGTTGTACAGGTTGTGCAGCAATGCGTCGGGAATACGCTCAGGCATCGGCGCCACACCTAAGCCTGCCAAAAACATGCCCGCGCCGCAGCTGTCAAGTGGGTCGGCCGCAAGGGCGCGGCGCGCGGCGGCCTCGGCCTCCTCAAAGCGTAGTGCTTTGGCTAATGCGCGGGCATGGGTCAGATGGGGCAGCGGGCCGTTGGGCAGCAACTGGCAAGCCTTGTCGAACATGCGGATCGCTTCCATGAGGTGCGCTTCCACGGGTTGGCAGGCCTGCAATGCCAGCCCCCGGTTCAAGTACGCCTCCGCAAAGTCCGCGCGGATGGCGATGGCCTGGGCAAAACTGGCCGCAGCGGCGTCGTGCTCCTTGTGGTCGTGCAGGGCCAAACCACGGTTGACAAAGGCTTCGGCAAACTCGGGCGCAATCGCAATGGCTTGGTCAAAGCTGGCAATGGCTGCATCCAGTTGCCCCAGTGCCTTGAGTGCGTTACCCCGGTTAAAACAGGCAGTCAGGTCCTGTGGTCGCAGCACCAGCGCTTGGTCAAAGCTGGCCACGGCGGCGTCGAGTTGCAAGAGTTCTTGTTGGGTGTTGCCGCGCAGCACATAGGCGTCGGCAAAGTCGGGCTTGGCGGTAATGGCTTTGTCAAAGCTGGCCAATGCGTCTTCAAACCGCTGTAGGGTGCGCAGCGCGTTGCCGTAGTTGATGTAGTAGAAAGGGTGGTTGGGGTTGATAGCAATGGCTTTGCCAATTTGGTCCACCGCGCGCTGCGGGTCGTTGGATTGGGTCCCGATCAGCCCTAAAAAATGCCACGCATCGGCGTGGTCGGGCTGGACGCGCAAAACTTCTTCATAAAGGGCTTGCGCCTGTGTTAACTGGCCGGTTTGGTGCAGTGATACTGCTTGTTCAAACTGCTGGGCCTGTGTGCTAGGGGCTTCTTCTTGCTGCAAGAGCTGTGGGCGTGATTCGACTTTTGGCTTGGACTTGAACGGGCGTCCAATGGCGCGGAGTTTGTCGAAAAGGGTCATGGCGTTAATGGGGTGATGGGTTGCAACCAGCGGGCTTGTGTTGGTTTGGATGGTAGGGGATGCTACCGCGGGCCTGCGCCAGAGACAACAAAAAAACCCGCCACGCTGCGCAGCGTGCGGGTTTCGGAGTGGCCGGGGGCCAGAATCTGGTGGTGATAGGTGGACTTGAACCACCGACATCAGCATTATGAATGCTGCGCTCTAACCAACTGAGCTATATCACCGAAGTCCGAGATTATAGCCAGAATTTGGCACCATCAAACCCGTTGCGGGTTGCCCCAGGTGCTGCGGTGCGGCCCGTGAGCCGTGTTTAGCGTTTGCTAAACACGGCCTTGCGCTTGGCCAAAAACGTGTCCACGCCTTCTTTTTTGTCTTGGGAGGTAAACAGGCAATGGAACAGGGTCGCTGCTACGAGAAAAGGTCTAGGACGCAGCCCCACCGAGCCAACGCTCAGCCAGGGTAGCGTCTTTCACTGACAGGCGCACCGCATGGGTGGCCTTGGGCAAGGTCAGCTCTAGGGTCAGCAGCCGCTGGTCGCGGGCGACCAGGCATTGGAGCTTTTTGGCGTTGCCGCCGTACACGGTTAAGTCGTCCAGCGTGTGGATGCGCCAAGTGCCGCTGCCAAGGCCTTTGTCCAGCGTGATAGCAATCCACTCGTCACCGCTGGCAAAGCCGGCCTTCTCGGCCGCGCCGCCGCGCAGCACTTGCTTGATGTGCAGGCCATTGCCGTCCTTCACCCGCAGGCCGAGTTGCTGCGCCACTTGGTCGGGTTCTTCCGTAACGTCAATGCCGTGGCGCGTCAGCAGCGTTGCCACGGGCAGATCGTCGGTGCCGTGCACCCACTGGTGGATTTCGTCGGCAAAGGGGCGTTGGCCCATTTGGGTCAAGACCGCCAACAGGTCGACTTCTGCCATGGGGCCGCCTTGGCAGCGGGTCCACAGTCCACGCATCACCGCGTCCAGGGTGGTGTGGCCTTCGGCGCGCAGAGTGAGGTCGAGGCACAGGGCCACCAATGAGCCTTTGGTGTAATAGCTCACCGTGGCGTTGGCGGTGTTTTCGTCCTGGCGGTAGTACTTGACCCAGGCGTCAAAGCTGGACTGGGCCACGCTTTGCACTTTGCGTCCTGGCGTTTGGGTGACTTGGTTGATGGTTTTTGTCAGCAGCTTGAGGTAGGCCGCGTTGTCTATGCGCTGGCTGCGGCGCAAGAACAGGTCGTCGTAGTAACTGGTAAAACCCTCAAAGAACCACAGCAGTTCGGTGTAGTTTTCTTGGGCGTAGTCGTAGCGGGTTAGCTCTATGGGGCGCAGGCGCTTGACGTTCCAGGTGTGAAAGTACTCGTGGCTGATCAAACCCAAGAGCGTGGTGTAGCCCTCGGGCTGTTTGTGGGTGCTGGGGGCCAGCGTGGTGCGCTCCAAGCGCGGCAGGTCTTTGCGGTCGCAAATCAGTGCGGTGGAGTTGCGGTGCTCCAAACCGCCATAACCGTCGGCCACGACATTGAGCATGAATACGTAATTTTTAAATGGAATCGGCCTCTGGCCCTCGAATTTGTTGGGCTTGGTGCTATTTTTTTTGATGCCATTGGCCGCGCCGTGCCAAAAGCGGATCTCTTCCTCGCAAATGGTTTGGGTGTCGGCCAGCAGCTTCGCACTGTCAAAACTGGCGGGTGCACCGGCCACCACAAAACGGTGCGGGATGCCGCAGGCGCTAAAGCTGCCGCTCCAAAACGGGCCCATTTCCACCGGGCAATCTACCAGGGTGTCGTAGTTGGCCGCACGGTAGGTGCCAAAGCCATTTTTGTTGACTTTTTCGGCGCTAGCCCCCGTCGCTACTGCCCAGTGCGCTATGGAATTCGTAGCGACGATTTCTAGCGCGTGGGGCACGTCCTGTTGGCCATCGACCTGCAGGCACAGGCTGGTGCCATTAAAAAAACCGCGCTGGCTGTCGAGCCAGGCGGTGCGCACCGAATTGTCAAAGGCATAAACTTGGTACTGAACGACCAGGGGCTGCGCGGGGTTGGCCTTGATGGTCCAACTGTGTTTGTTGACCTGGTGCGCGGCCACCCGGCGCTTGCCCTGGCGGGCCTGCAGCCCTTGCAGGTTTTTGGCAAATTCGCGCACCAAGTAGCTGCCCGGTATCCATACCGGAAGCGTCAACTGTTGGTTGGCTGCCGGGTTGGCAATGGTCAAAGTGATGCCAAACAGGTGGGCGTGTAGGTCTAGGGCCTCTACCCGGTAGTGAATGGGCGCGGGGCCCTTTGTGGGTGTCCCCATTAACCTTTGGATTCCGCCAGCAATTTTTCAAGCTGCTTGTCGTCGATAGCGCCGGGCACCCGGTTGCCGTTGGTAAAAACCAGCGTAGGCGTGCCAGAAATCTTGTGTTTTCGCCCCAGCTCAACGTTGCGCATCAAAGCAGAGGCGTCGCAGCTGGCGGCAGCAGGGGCTTGCTCACGCACCATCCAATCTTGCCAGACCTTGCCGGGGTCTTTGGAACACCAGATGGCCTTGGACTTTTCAGCCGAGTCTTGGCTCAAGATGGGGTACAAAAACATATACACCGTGATGTTGTCGACTTTTTGCAGGTCGCGCTCAAACCGTTTGCAGTAGCCGCAGTTAGGGTCTTCAAAAACCGCCAGCTTGCGCTTGCCGTTGCCGCGCACGATGGTGAACGCGTCTTTAAAGGGCAAGTCGTCAAATCCGATGGCGGTGAGCTTGTCAACCCGTTCTTCGGTCAGGTTGCGGCGCGATTTGGTGTCGATCAACTGGCCCATAACCAGATAGTCACCTTTTTCGCTGGCATAGTAAATTTCCGTGTCATTGATTCGGACTTCATAGAGGCCTGGAATGGGCGACTTTTTGACTTCGTTGATGTTCTTGAGCTGTGGCAGGCGCTCTGTGATGGTTTTGCGGATGGCAGCCTCGTCCGCCATCACCGCAGTGCACAAAAGCGCGAGGGTAAGAGGCAGCAGGCAGCGGAAAATTGATTTCATGGATGGGGCTTTCGGGGTGGTTGTTGGGATTTGGCGGTGTCGATGACGCCCATGGCGCGTTGGGTGACCCAGCGTTTGATAGATCGGCTGCGTTCAAATTGGTTCATACCCCAGTTGCGCAAAGCCTGCGCGGCCGGGTGTGGGTTGGCAAACAGCTGCTGAATCGCGTCACCGGTGTTGCCAATCATGGCGAATTCAGCCTTGCGGGCACGCTCGTAGGGGCGCAGCAGGCGCATGTCGTTCACGCTGCGCCAGTAGGGGCGCTCGGCCAGCACACGCACCAGTTCGGCCACGTCGCCCAGACCCAGGTTCAGGCCCTGTCCGGCCAAGGGGTGCACGGTGTGGGCCGCATCACCTGCCAGCACCCAGGTGCCTGCATCGGCCACACCACACCAGCGCCGCGCCAAAGCCTGCTGCAAGGGCCAAATGCCACGGGGGCTGGCCAGTGTGACGGCGCCGAGTTGGCTGTGGCTGGCAGCGGTTAGTGCTGTGCCAAAGGCATCTGCGGGATCGTCCACCAGCGCATGCGCACGCTCGGGGCTGACCGACCAGACAATGGCGCACTGCGTGCCCTGCACGCCACCCAGCGGTAAAAAAGCCAGTATGTCGCCTTGGCTGAACCATTGACGCGCGATCTGGTCGTGCGGTTTTTCGCACTGCACGCGTGCGGCCAAGGCCCATTGGTTGTAGGGGGTGACATCCCACTCGGCACCCCATTCTTGGCGGGAGCGGCTGGCTTTGCCTTCGCAGACCACGTTCAGGGTTGCTGGCTGGGGGGTGTCAAACAGTTCAATCAGGGGCTGAAAACGCACGGCTTCTGCCAAGCGTGCCTCTAGGGCTGGCACGTCCACGATCCAATTCAAGGCATCGGCGCCGTGGGCGGTGGCGGCAAAGTCCACCTGTCCACCGTCATCACCGTGCACCTGCATGGCCACCACCGGCGTGGCGTCAACCGCGTCGGGCCAGCAGCGCACTGCTTCCAGTAGCGCACGGGAGGCCGGGTTAAGGGCGTAGGCCCGTACGTCGGCGTTGGTGTTCGCCGCAGGGCTGTTGATGCCGGGCGCCGTCAGTGCCACCCGCAATTGTTTGCTGGCCAAGTGCAGGGCCAGTGTGTGTCCCACAATGCCTGCGCCACGGATGCAGATGTCAAACGGTCTTGTCATTGGGTCATTGTAAAAGGCGGCTAAAGCCCTACGCCCGAGCGCGGTATCGGGCTTGCGTCAGAGCGGTATACCGGCTTGGGTGAGGTCATCGTCACTGACTACTGAGGCCTCGGTGGGCAGGGCTTCCAGGAAGCGAATCGGGCGGCGCGTGCGCGGGGACATGCCGGAGAGCATCTCTCGCAAGTCATCCAGCACCCGTTCGGCTGGGACTGGGTTTTCTTGCAGCAGCACGCAGGTGGCTTGAAACTGCAGCGTGACCTCGGGCACGAGATCAGGCAGGGGAATCAGACCGGAGGCGATCAGGGTCACCATGCGTTCGGTCAGTGCCTGGCGATTGGGCATCCCTTTGAGTAACAGCGCAAAGTCGGCCGTGCCGATGCGCCCAGCTGGGTCGGCGTCGCGCAGCACGCGCTGCAGCTTGATGACGGCGCGCAGCAGGCAGTGCTCGGCCGTGGCGTCGCCGTAGGTTTCGCGGATAAATTCGTGGTTGACCACCCGCACCACCACCAGCCCCATGGGTTCGCGGCTGTCAATGGCGCGCTGCACGGCTTCGGTCAGATGGGTTTGGAAAACGTCGGGAATCAAGAGTCCGGTGAGTGCGTCCTGGGTGGGCAAGTGGCGCGCGCGCATGACCAATTCTTTGCGGTCATGGGTGATCTGGCTCAGCGCGTAGACCAGGGCTGGCACCGATACCGCCACGGCCACGGATGTGACATAGCGCATTTCCCAAAATGGCGGAACCAGGCCCAGGGCTTCGGCAAACAGGTACATCACCCCCAGAAATTGGGGCAGCATGGCTGCGATCAGCCAGCGCCCAATCAGCGACCCATCACGCCAACTCACCACCGTGGCCACCATACCAATACACAAGGCCACCAGGATGACGATGTTGCAGATCCACTCGGCCACGTAGCGGTCCAATACTGCGTAGGTCAGAACCGAGGCCACGCAAGCCCAGCCCACGCTGGACAACACCGCATGGTAGGTCGGTAGGTGCGACGAGCGGGTAGAAAGTGTATGGATAAAAATCAGCGCGCAGCCCACGGCCACCACAGGCAAGACACTGCTGGCGTAGTTGCCGAATTCGGGCAAAGCGGTCCACACAAACGCATTGAGCACGCCGCCTACCTGGGCGACCGTGAGTGTGATCAGCAGGCTATACGCAGCCGCCCACCCGTCGATGCTGCTGTGGTGCTCTAGATACCGAATGACCGACAGCAGGGCCATGCTGAGCAGCGCACCCAGCATCAGCCCCATGCCCATCATCTCGCGCAGGCGCTCAACCTCACGCACCGACGCGCTGGCCAGGCGAATGGGCACGCTCAGGTCCTTGAAATTGCGCACCTGCAGGTACACGTCTTGGGGTGTTCCGGTGGGTAGGTTCAGCACAAATTCGGGGTACAGGCCGCGGGTGTGCCACTGCGACTGGGGCAGGGTGTCGCCCGCGTTTTGCATCGCCCAGCCGCCATGGCCGTCGGGTTGGTAGAGTGATACCGCGTCCAAAAAGGGCAGGGGTATGTTTAACGTCCAGGTCGTCGGCGACCCAATGGGGCGCACCAAGCGCAACTTGATCCACAGGGTGTCAAAGGCGGCAATGGGGTGGCGTACCAACGCTGCGTGGGCGGCGAACCGATTCGGATCGGCCACAACCGACGTGATGGTGGCATCAGAGCCGGTGCTGATCCAGGTCTGGATATTGCCCTTAATCTGAAAAGACGGCGTTGCGGCGTCGAGCACAACGGCGTTGTCCTGCGGCGCGCTGGCGGCCCCGGCGGGACCTATCCAACAGAGCAAAACGGCCAGCAGCAGATGCACCAGCAGGGATGGCATACACTTGTCTCCCCCGTTTTTAGAGGTTTTTATGAGTTTGAAGTGTGGCATTGTAGGCTTACCCAACGTGGGTAAATCAACCCTGTTCAATGCCTTGACGAAGGCCGGCATTGCTGCCGAGAACTATCCCTTTTGCACCATCGAGCCCAATGTGGGTATTGTCGAGGTACCCGATGTGCGGCTCGACGCCTTGTCCGCCATTGTCAATCCGCAAAAGGTGCAGCGCGCCATTGTGGAGTTTGTTGACATTGCTGGCCTGGTGGCTGGCGCCAGCACTGGCGAGGGCCTGGGCAACAAATTTTTGGCCCACATCCGTGAGACCGACGCCATCGTGAACGTGGTGCGTTGCTTTGAAGACGACAACGTGATCCACGTCGCCGGCAAGGTAGACCCCATTTCCGACATTGAAGTGATTCAGACCGAGCTGTGCCTGGCTGACCTAGGGGCGGTTGAAAAAGGCCTGCACCGGGTGACCAAGCTTGCCCGCTCGGGCGACAAAGAAGCAATCAAACTGGTGGCGATTCTGGAGAAATGCCAGGTTGCATTGAACGAGGCCAAACCCGTGCGCACGGTGGAGTTCAGCAAAGAAGAGCGCCCACTGCTGGATCAGTTTTTTCTGATCACCGCCAAGCCCGCTATGTTTGTGGCCAACGTCGCCGAAGACGGGTTTGAAAACAACCCGTTTTTGGATCGCCTGAAGGTGTTCGCAAGCTCGCAAAAAGCCCCGGTGGTTGCCATCAGCGCCAAGCTCGAAGCCGAAATGAGCGAGATGGACGACGAAGACCGTCAGATGTTCCTAGAAGAACTGGGCCAGACCGAGCCAGGCCTGAATCGCCTGATCCGCGCCGCCTACACACTCTTGGGCCTGCAGACCTACTTCACTGCTGGAGTCAAAGAAGTGCGGGCCTGGACCATCCATGTGGGTGACACTGGGCCACAAGCTGCGGGTGTTATCCACACCGACTTTGAGAAGGGCTACATCCGTGCGCAAACCATTGCATTTGACGACTTCATCGCCTTCAAGGGTGAGCAAGGCGCCAAAGACGCCGGCAAGATGCGCGCCGAGGGCAAGGAATACGTCGTCAAGGATGGCGATGTGATGAACTTCTTGTTCAGTAGCTAACTACCGTTGGGTGACGCCTTTGTTTCGGCGTCAATCAGGCTGCGTGCCCACACCAGCGCATCGTCCAGTTGCGTGAAGCTCTGAAAGATCCGACCTGACGCGATATGAATCGCTTCGTACTTGGGTAGCATCAGCGAGCGGCCTTCCACATCCGGTGCCACCACGTAGGCCGATGCCAACGGTGTGAATTGCGCGGGACGTGGCGTGTGCATCATTTCTGAATACCGAGCAAAGGCATCGGGGGACGCCAGCATGCTGCGCCGCATGATGCTGACACTGACCCAAGGCCTTTGGGGGGTGGCGGTCGTCAGAATGTCCCGCTGTGCAATCGCCAGCGAATCGACCAACTCGCGGTTGAAGGGACCGGTGGCTTCGTAGAAGAGAATGTCACCCTCAAACCGCATTTCCACCCGACCATGGGGTGCAAAGCGGGATTGCACCACATCATCTGTGCTGGTATGAATCGGGGCATTGTGGGTCATGGCAACTTCAGTCGGATAACAGAAACATGACCTACAAACGCCGTAGGCACTTTACGCCGAGTATGCGCCACGAAGCCGACATCCGACATGTTTTTTTGGCGCTGATTCAAGCAAGTTGCAGTGGCGTCCAGCCCCCTTGGTCGTACCGCTGTAACTGTGCGCCATCAAAACGCCAAAGGTGCAGCCAGCCGTTGGCCAGCAACTGCTGAACCACCGCATGTTTGCGAATGACGGTGTCGATCGCCTGCTGTGACGCATCAATGATGACCGTGAGACGCAGGGGCTCGTGTACCCAGCGTTCGCCGTCATGCAGCGATTGGCGCGACAAGCCGATGCGCAGGTCGCCCCCATTGCCCTCAAACACGCCCATGTTGCCGCCCACCACGTTGTGCAGCAGCTTGTTGCCACTGCCCAAGCGCAGTGGGTCGCAGGTCGAGGCGTGGTACTGCCAGTTGATCCAGTGGGTGACCAGCATGGGCGCGGTCATCAGTAACTCCAACACGCTGCCGTCGGCATCCTGGGTGGCGTCGTAGTCGTGTAAAAAAGAACGTCCTTCTAGCGCCAAACCCTTGCTGCGATCGCGCGGTGCGATCAGAAAAGCAGCATTGCCCGCCAGACCCCATTCCGGCCGGGTCTGGGCGCCATCATTGGCCCGGCTGCGCAGTTGGCTCAGCAGGTCTGCGGTAGGTGTTTGCGCATTCCAATTCAGCTTGAGATGCGGTGCGCGTTCCCTGCGCACCTGGTCACCAGCACGCTCCAACACGCTTTGTAAACGATCCCAATGCGCCCGCACCGATGCGGGCAGCAGGTCGAGATCGAAGCCCACTATTTCATCCGTCGTCGTGTTGTGCAGCGCGGCTACAAACCAGGTTTCTGCTGGAATGGCGATGCCTTGTCCTTGCAGACCGGCCCGCACCGCGGGCTCGTTGAGCATCTGCGCCAGGCTGCGGGCATTCACTTCGCCCGTCTGGCCGCAGCAGGCACCGCAATCCAGGGCCGCTGCGTGGGCGTTGTTCTGCGTTTGGCTGCCATGGCCCACCAGCAACACCAAGGGTGCGAGCGTGCGGTCTAGGCCCATGGCATGCAGCACCCGGCCGGCCAGCACCACTTTGGCATCCAGGGTAAGCCCTGTCATGTGTGGGCGGCAGATGCTGCGGTAGCGGGCGGGCAACCCTGCCAGATCGTCACGCTCTCGGGCGCTCTGGCTGGGTTTGAGCCATTGCCCCAGCTTCCAGAGGTAACCCACACCTGCCGACTCCACGAATGAGAACGCGGCGCTGGGCAAACGACTGGCAGTAGCCCATTGTTCCGACAAGCCGAAGCGGTCCAATCTGGCCTGTTGGGCGGATTGCTGCATGGCGGCGTTTGCCTCTGGGTTTTGCGTGCCTGCTGTAAGAATCCGGTCGGTGATTTCCATGCCAGGGGGCAGCAGACCTGGCAGCTGCGGGCGCCTAGCCGTTGTGCCCAGCGGCGTGTAGGCCGCAGGCAACCCAAAAAATCCGGCAAATCCCAATGTCTGCACGGTGGGTGACACGGATTCCAGTGCGCGGCGCATCGGCTCACTGCGCACATCGATACAAAAAGCGGCTTGCACTGCTATCGGTTGTGGTTCGGTAGCCGGTTTGCTCCCTTGCAGCAGTTTGTGCGCCAAGGTGCGCTGGTAGCCGATCTCCAGGGCGACTTGCCAAACTTCGTCAACCAAGAGCGCTTCCTCGGCCTGTTGGAGCACGGCCGGGGCTTGCTTCCACGCGCTTTGCACTTTGCCAAAGGCCAAGTCGGCCGTGGCGGGGTCTTTGCACTCCAGCAAGATCGCACCCCACGCTAAGCGAATCGCCAACAGTTCCCGCAAATGGGAATCTTCGCGGCCCTCCAAACGCGCCTGCCAGCCCAAATAGGCGCACCACGATGCCCAACCGCTCACCGTGAGCAATACCGACTCCAGATAGTCAGGCCACACGGAGGATGGCAGGCCCAAGCGCTGCAACACCCAATATTCGGCATCCTCACGCGTGGCGGGTAGTGCGCTCAACGCGCGGCCCAGCTGCGGTAAACCCATGAGCTGGCCAATGCCATGGTCGTGCAGCAGTGTGTCGCGCCAAAAGGCGTACAGGCCTTGCGACCGCTCGGGTTGCCAGTCGGCTTGGCGCACATCAAAAAAAGCCGCACAGGTTTGGCTAACCTGGTGGGTGATGGCTTGCCTCCACGATAGGCGCGTGTGCCGCTTCGGGTCGTTGTCCAGCACATCAATCAGCAAGGGCAAGCTTGGCACGGGCGGTGCGCTGTGTAAGGCGTCCACACATTGGCTGTGCGTCAAACCGGATGACTGTGCGGCAGGTATTTGAGTTGCTGCGATCGCCAAGTCTTGCGCGCTGATGCGGCCTTCAGCCCAAGCTTGTTGTTGGCTGCTTCTGGACGGAAAGACCGCAATGCCCCCTAGTACCGCCATTCGCGCCGCCACTTGGCGCACTGGCATGGCGATGCGGGACCAGTGAGGGTTGACCGCAATCGCCCGGTCCAGTGGCCAGGCGGGTGCAATGGCCTGGCACGCTTGGTTGCACGCGGTCTCAATCTCCTGGCGGAGCGCCACGTGGTGGAACGCATTGGTATCACTGGGGTTATCCAATGAAAGCGTGGGGTGGTCGCACATATCCAGCGTGTTCATGCTTATTTCCTTGGTTGTCGGTCAGTGCGCGGCACTGGCAGTGGTTTGGGGGGCCATCACCGCTTGGTGTGGGGGCGATGGTTCTGGTGTCCAGCGGGTGGGCCACAGTCGCAAAGCCAGCCGGGTGTAGATTTCATCCACATAAAACCCGGCATAACTCCAACGCTGCCAAGCGCCCAGTGATTGGGGCCGCAATTGCAGCGTCACCAAACACAGGTAGAGCGCCGCCATGCCCAGCAGCGCGATGCTGCCGAGTGTGTCGTTGTGCACATCGTGAATGCCCAAGGGCAGGGCGTGGGCTAGCAACGCAGCGCCCGTGAGGCCAGCAACCATCAATAGTCCCGATACACCTTGTAGACAAAGCGTCCGCAGCCAATCTGCGCGGTGAACTGGCAACCAGAGCAAGGGTGCCCAAGCCAGGCCCAATACGGCACTCCACCACCAGGGCCACGCGGCTGGAATCAGTGCACCTTGGATTAGCAAGACTGCAGCAATAGCGACCACGGGTGCCAAAAATAAGCTGACCGGTGCAGGGGTCAGCGGGCCTCGCATGGTTTTCAAACGCGTTTGTTGCACGATGGTGGATGCGGATAAAAAGGCATGCGCCTTGTACAGCGAGTGCCCAAACAGGTGCAGCGCCGCCAGCGTGTAAAGCCCCAAGCCACACTCCAGCAACATGAAGCCCATTTGCGCCGTGGTCGACCAGGCCAGCCGCACTTTGATACTGATACGGGTCAACATCACCAACCCGGCCAATATGGCAGTCAGCAGACCAAAAACCACCAGCAGGGAGCGCGCTGGCATGGCATGTTCCAGCAAGGGCGCAAACCGAATCAGCACAAAGCCGCCCAGGTTGATCACGCCAGCATGCAGCAGGGCAGACACCGGAGTGGGTGCTTCCATCACCTGGATCAGCCAACCGTGGACCGGCATCAAAGCGGTTCTGAGAATCACCGCCAGTACCAGCAGCACCGCACTCACTTGTAACGCGGCTGAGGTGCCGTGTTGTTCCAGGTGCCCCGCCAGGTCGGTCATGGAGCCGCTGCCGACTGACCACCACGCCAATCCGGCGGCGGCGATGAGCAGGCCATCGGCTGCCCGGTCCGCGAGGCGCTTCTTGTGGGAAGCCAGCAAGGCAAAGGGGCGGTCTGGGTAGAAGCACAAGAGGTGTTGCAACGCGACCCCTACCGCGGCCCACGCTGCGATGAACACCACCCAATGGTCGGCCAGTAGCAATACATGCACGGCCGCCAACACGCTGGCCAATGACGTTATGTAACGCCGCTGCCCCGCCTCGCCCTGCAGGTAGCGGGCTGAAAACGCAGCAATAACGGTACCCAGAAGCTGCACCAAGATGGCCATACCCACCCCGATGGGGGTGGCGCTGAGGAGCCCAAATAGCCTCGTGTCCTGGGCGCTTGCACTCCACGCGGCAGAGCCCACGGTGGCGACCAGTGCGACGCTGGAGATGGCGATCAAGGCGCGCCACAGGCTAGTGGTCGAAATTGGGGCGAGCGGTGGCAACAGGGCTGCGACCAGCATCAGCGTTGCGGGTAGTAAGGCAATAACAGCCCCGCTTGGGGGAACGATATCCATGGCAAAACTCGCTTTTGTGAACGTGCCACGATCTTGCTTGCGCGTTATCGTTCTGTAAAATACATTGATAAGAATAAAATAAGCGTAAAAAACGAACGATGAACATCGAGCAACTCAACTTTCACCATCTTTTCTATTTTTGGCGGGTAGCCAAGCTGGGCCATTTGACCCAAGCGGCCGAGGCGCTGCACACCTCGCAATCGGCGCTGTCGGCACAAATCCGTCAGTTGGAAGACCGCTTGGGCGAGCCCTTGTTCAACCGCGAAGGGCGCCGACTGGTGTTGACGGACACCGGCCAGCTCGTGCTGTCGTACGCCGAAAACATCTTCGGCCTGGGCGGCGAAATGCTGGGGCGTTTGCAGGGTAAGTCGCAAGGCATCACACGGCTGCGTGTGGGCAGTGTGGCCACCATGTCGCGCAACTACCAAGAGAACTGGATCCGCCCTTTGCTGGTGGATCCGGCGGTGGTACTGACCTTGGAGTCGGGCGTGTTAGAGGGCTTGCTCGTGCGCTTGGTGCAGCACCAGCTGGATGTGGTGTTGGCGAATGAGCCCGTGCCGGCCAACCCCGAGCGGCCTTTGCATTGCCGCTTTCTGGGCAGCCAGGCGATCTCGTTAGTCGGCCCGGCCAGCCGTTGGGCGGCACACAGTTTGCGCATTCCCGAAGACCTGGACGGTGTGGACATTGCACTCCCCGGCCCACGCCATGCGCTGCGGGCGCAGTTTGATGCGCTGTGTACGTCGGCTGGGGTGATGCCCCGGTTGCGTGCCGAAGTGGATGACATGGCCATGTTGCGACTCATCGCCCGCGATAGCGGCTGGTTGACGGTATTGCCTGAGGTGGTGGTGCAAGACGAACTGCGCGCCGGCAGTCTGGTCACCGTGGGCCAGTCCACCCAGTTGCAGGAGCACTTTTATGCCATCACAATCCCGCACCGGCACCGCATTGAGCTACTGGAACGACTGATGGCGGGTGCACCGGCGCAAGCTTCATACAAAAAAACGATCCCAAACACCTAAAAACGCCGTCGTCATCAGCAAATAGCGGGCAAATTTTCCGACAGCCATGTAGGCCAGGCACGGCCAAAAGGGCAGCTTGAGCCAACCTGCTACCGCGCACAACGGGTCGCCCACCAGGGGCAACCACGCCAACAGGCAGGCCTTGGGCCCCAGTTTTTTCAGCCAGTCCAGTACCCGCGTGTGGTGTTTTGAATGGCTGTACTTGTCGGCCACTTTGTGTGCGCCGTAGCCCATCCACCAGTCCACGGCCCCGCCCAGCGTATTGCCCACGGTGGCCACCAGAATGACGGGCCATAGCATGTCCGGGTTTAAGTGCACCACCCCGAGGACGACGGGCTCAGAGCCTAGGGGCAACAGCGTGGCGGAGATGAATGACACCACAAACACCGTGGTGAGGCTGTACTGGGGCAGGGCTAGCAAGGCGAGCAAGGAATCGATCCAAAGGGGCATGGGCCGAGTATGCCTTTGCGGTGATGCTCTACCACGTTTGCATTTCAATTGCTGAAATATTGGGCAGCTAGAATGGGTGTCGGCTTGCTCCCGGCATGCCCATACACCCCCCGCGTTACGCTTTTTTTCGATACACCACATGCACATTGGCCAGTTCGCTTTGGCGAATTCCCTGTTTGTTGCTCCCATGGCGGGGGTGACCGATCGCCCGTTTCGTCAGCTGTGCAAACGGCTCGGGGCGGGCTACGCTGTGAGTGAAATGGTCACATCCCGGCGTGATTTGTGGGACACCCTTAAAACGTCTCGCCGGGCCAACCACGCGGGCGAGCCTGGCCCCATCGCAGTCCAAATAGCCGGTACCGAGCCACAGATGATGGCTGACGCCGCCCGCTACAACATCCCGCGCGGCGCCCACATCATCGACATCAACATGGGCTGTCCGGCCAAAAAAGTGTGCAATAAATGGGCAGGTTCGGCCCTCATGCAAGACGAAGTCTTGGCCCTGTCCATTGTGGAGGCCGTCGTGGTCGCCTGCGCACCGCATTCGGTGCCGGTGACCCTAAAGATGCGCACCGGGTGGTGCCAAAGCCATAAAAATGCGGTCGTTTTGGCCAAAATGTTTGAATCGGTGGGCGTACAAATGCTGGCCGTGCATGGCCGCACCCGTGAGCAAGGCTACAAAGGGCAGGCGGAGTACGACACCATCGCGGCGGTTAAAGCCGCAGTGCGTGTGCCCGTGGTGGCTAATGGCGACATCACCACCCCTGAAAAAGCGCAAGCGGTACTCAAAGCCACGGGGGCCGACGCCATCATGATCGGTCGCGCGGCCCAGGGGCGGCCCTGGATTTTTCGTGAAATAGGCCATTTCTTGACCACAGGCGAACACCTAGCGCCTCCTTTGGTCAGCGAGGTCAAACGTTTGCTGGTGGAGCACCTGCACGACCACTACAGCCTGTACGACGAATTTATCGGCGTGCGTTCAGCGCGCAAACACATCGGCTGGTATGTGCGTGAGCTGCCCGGTGGCGAAAATTTCCGCGCGCGTATGAACGCGCTAGACGACAGCACCGCGCAGGTCGCTGCGGTAGCCCAATTTTTTGACAACTTGAACGAGACGATGGACCGCATCCCTGCGCAGGCAGACGCGGCCGATCTGAGGGGACACACCATGATGGAACTGGCACTATGAGCAACAAACTCTTGGAGGAGTGCGTGCGTACCAATTTGGAACGCTACTTTCGCGACCTAGGCGGCACCGAGCCCGACCGTATGCACGACATGCTGGTGCACGCCGTAGAAAGACCGCTGCTGGAGGTGGTGATGGCTCAGGCGGCCAATAATCAGTCCAAGGCGGCGCAGTGGCTGGGCCTGAACCGCAACACCCTGCGCAAAAAGCTGCTGGAGCACAAGCTCGTCGAGTAGTGCATCTGCCTGCGGCGGTGCGTTGGCGCCAGCTGTTTCTTTTCCGTGTCTTCGGTCGACATACAACCTTTTTATTGAACTTGCCTAACTAATATGAATGCACTTCTTTCCGTATCTGACAAAACCGGCATCGTCGAACTGGCGCAAGCCCTGCATGCACAAGGCATCAAGCTCTTGTCCACCGGCGGCACCGCCAAACTGCTGGCTGAAAAAGGCCTGCCGGTCACCGAAGTGGCCGAGATGACCGGTTTCCCCGAAATGCTGGATGGCCGTGTCAAAACCCTGCACCCCCGCGTGCACGGCGGCCTGCTGGCCCGCCGCGACTTCCCCGAGCACATGGCGGCCTTGGCCGAGCACAAAATCGACACCATCGACGTGCTGGTGGTCAACCTGTATCCGTTTGAAGCCACTGTGGCCAAAGCCGGTTGCACGCTGGAAGACGCGATCGAAAACATCGACATCGGCGGCCCCGCCATGGTGCGCAGTGGCGCCAAGAACTGGAAAGACGTGGCCGTGCTGACCGACGCATCGCAATACGCCACCGTGATTGCGGAGCTGAAAGCCAATGGCAAGGTCAGCGACAAAACCAAGTTCGCCTTGTCCGTTGCAGCCTTCAACCGCATCAGCCAGTACGACGGCGCCATCAGCGACTACCTGTCGGCCGTACAAGTCGGCGATGCTGCTCCTGCGGGCGACAAAGCGCCCACGCTGGATCGGTTCCCCGGCCAGAGCAATGGCTGCTTCATCAAAGTGCAAGACCTGCGCTATGGTGAAAACAGCCACCAAAGCGCCGCCCTGTACCGCGACCTGTATCCCGCACCCGGTTCGCTGGTTACGGCCAAGCAGTTGCAGGGCAAAGAACTGTCTTACAACAACTTGGCCGATGCCGATGCCGCGTGGGAGTGCGTCAAGAGCTTTACTACCCCGGCTTGCGTCATCGTCAAACACGCCAACCCCTGCGGCGTGGCGGTTGGCAAGAATGCGCTGGAGACCTACAGCAAGGCATTTCAGACCGACCCCACCTCGGCCTTTGGCGGCATCATCGCCCTGAATACCGAGCTGGATGAAGCGGCCGCGCAGCAAATTGCCAAGCAGTTTGTGGAAGTGTTGATGGCCCCCAGCTTCACCGCTGCGGCGCTGGAAGTGTTCAAAACCAAAGTCAACGTGCGCATCTTGCAAATCGACTTGCCCAAAGGCGGCCAGAGCGATTGGGACAACGGCCGCAACGCCATGGACATGAAGCGCATTGGCTCCGGTATCTTGCTGCAGACGTCTGACAACCACGAGCTGACCTTGGCCGACCTGAAAGTGGTAACCACCAAGCAGCCCACCAAAGAAGAGTTGAACGACCTGTTGTTCGCCTGGAATGTGGCCAAGTTCGTCAAATCCAACGCCATCGTCTTCTGCAAGGGCGGCATGACCATGGGCGTGGGCGCAGGCCAAATGAGCCGCTTGGATTCGGCGCGCATCGCCAGCATCAAGGCAGGCCACGCCAAGCTCTCACTGGCCGGTACCGTAGTCGCCAGCGACGCCTTCTTCCCGTTCCGTGACGGCCTGGATGTGGTGGTGGACCAAGGCGCCACCTGCATCATCCAGCCCGGTGGCTCCATGCGCGACGACGAGGTCATCGCCGCCGCCAACGAGCGCGGTGTGTCCATGGTGTTCAGCGGCGTGCGCCACTTCCGGCATTAAGCGGTTGTAGATCGCCACGATCAAGGCCACCTTCGGGTGGCCTTTTTTACGGTGCGCCCGGCAGGGCGCACTTACTTGGAGGTGAAAGTCCTCTACTCGCCCGGCATGGGGAAGAGTTAGCCAGAGGCAAGGGTTTCGTGGGTGACCGCGAGTCTGAAGGAAGCCCGATGGCAAAGCGCTGGCCTGACGAATAGGAAGCGGATAGCGCATGAGTTCGTTCCTTCCAAGACAGGAGTGGTGATGCATGGCACATGTGTAAACGCCATGCACACCGAAGTCTGTGCGCTATCACACCTTGCCGATCCGACGCTCGGATTCAATTCCTTTTGAATCGCAGAGAACCGGTGTCTTTTCCCAACGAGTCGCGGCTATTGCGTCCCAATCGTTTTAGCGAAAAAAGACAAGATACAAAACGATGAAGACTACGACAGTTCCTAGGCCGATATACATTTTTGACTCCATCTCACTGCCCACCCTCGTTGAGAGTATTTAAGCGCGAGGTTCTTCATGTATTCGAGCATTCGCAAACATCGCAGTCTGTTCGTCATCAAACATAGCTGGAACCCGCAGCGCCCATTGCGCTTCAGATAGACGGGATCGCATTTGTAAAAAAAGTCGGCGTTGTGTGCCGCATCGCACAGATCACGTGCAACTCAACCCATAACCTCTAATCGGGCCGTTTGGTTTAACGCCAGATGGCCCATAAAACTTTTACAACACTTTGGAGTGCCTTATGAAATTGAGAACGAAAAGCAGCATGCTGGCACTCACTTTGCTCGGTGCATTCGGCGTAGCGCAAGCGACGGTTTTAAACCCTAACTCTGTCACGGCTTCCGTCGGTCAGGTGGCAGCCCCTTTTGGCGGCACGTTGTTGGCGCAGGTCACGACCAATATCAGCAACTCAAGCTATAGCGGCCTTGCCACCGCTGCGGTGTATGACACCGGCGCAGGCCTTGATTTCTACTACCAATACTCCAATAGCGCCTCGGCCGTGAACGGCGTCGAGCGATTTACAGGTTATGACTTCAGTAGCCTGGGGGCTACCGCGGTTGACGTCTACCAAACTGGCGCCGCATTTGGCATTTTTTCAGCTGGAACCGAAACGTCTGACACTGCAGACCGCACCGCAATGGGTGTCATAGGCTTCAGCTTTGTGCCAGGCGTCCACACCAAAATCAACCCTGGCACAACCAGCTTCACGCAGATTGTTCGCACCAATGCACGTGCGTTCAAGGCCGGTAACTTTGGATTGCTGGACGGAATTGGCGACAACGCGGCAGGCTTTGGCACAGCCACGGTCTCAGCGGTACCAGAGTCCGACACGCTGTCCATGCTGTTTGTCGGCTTGGGTTTGATCGGAACCATCATTCGCTGTCGCAACAAAAATCAGCAGTCGTCTGACAAATTCGTCACCTAAGCCTTCGCGACGCACATCCTGCCCAGGTTTCTTAGTGCGGCTTGGGCATTTCTCCTTGTCTTTGGGCAAGCGGACTCTTCGTGTGACATCAAGCAGCGGGGTGTGCGCCAGCGATGGTCATGGGTTCTGAATTGCGTGTATCTGACGCAAGCCCACGCGCAGCCGCGCTCATCGGAAAAGTCGCAGAACGATTGAAGTGGGAGATAGCACCCTGGAGTCCTTGTGCCGCCGCCCCGTCATCCATAGCCCCAACAGATATTCAATTGAGAGGATGCATCATGATCGAGAAAACCGCCAGCGTGCATTGGGAAGGCCGGGGCAAGAAGGGCCAAGGACAGATCAGCACCGAAACCGGGGCACTCAAACTCTACCCCTATGGATTCGCCAGCCGCTTCGAGGACGACCGCCGTGGCACCAATCCTGAGGAGATCCTGGGCGCCGCCCACGCCGCCTGCTTCACGATGGCCTTCTCGTTTGCGTGCGACAAGGCAGGGTATGCCACTGCTTCGGTCTACACCCAGGCCCGCGTGCGCCTGACCTCGCAAGGCGAGGGGTTCGTCGTCGACCGCATTGCACTCGCCCTGACGGCGATCGTGCCTGGCATTGACGAAGTTCGGTTCCAAGAGGTCGCCCTTGCGGCCAAACGCGATTGCCCGCTATCGAAGGCGCTTGCGAACGTGGCCGAGATCAGCCTTAAGGCGACCCTCGCCAGGGACGCCACGTAGAACATGAGAGGCGGTTCACATCGTTCTTCAAGCCGCCCCGCATTTTTCTCACATTTCGCCATTAAGCGACCATGAAAATCTCTCAACAATTCCCCAGAAAGGAACCGCCATGCCTCAGAAAGCCTGGAGCGCCAAGCGCGAGCGTCAGTACATGCACATCAAGGACAGCCTTCTTGACCGTGGCAAGCCTTTGCCTCTGGCTGAAGAGATTGCCGCACGGGTGGTCAACAAGGAGCGGGCGCAGCACGGCGAGTCTGTGCAAGCGAGCCCCTCCTCGATCAACGACATGTCCGCCGGACGTCGCGGCGGCTTGCGTTCGCATAAGGGCGCAGGTGGCCGCACCTTACTCCAGCTTCGCAACGAAGCGCGCCAGCGTGGTTTGAAGGGGCGGTCATCGATGAACAAGGCCCAGCTCGAACAGGCGTTGACACAATGAATGCGCACGCACCAGGCATCGAGGTCGCCGAGAGCCCTCCCATCGCGGATGCAGAGACCCGCGCCGCCGCGCCTGCGCGGGTCAGCGTCATTGACGCAGTTACTCGTTCGCGGCTGTTGACAGTCGAGGTGGATGCGCTGTTGGTCGAGGTGGCTGCGTTGTTGTCTAGCGCGCAGATCAGTACCGTGGTGGTGTGTGATTCCGCTGGCTTGCCCGTTGGCACCATCACCGAAAGCGTACTCGTCAGACATCTTGGTTTAGGGCACGCCGATTTTTTCACAACGCATGCGGGAGATGTGATGACGCACGAGATCACGAACTGCATGCCCGACGACCTATTGTCCGATGTGCTTGCGATGATGCACAAGCGGGGCCTTCTCCATGTACTGGTCGTCGATGTCGCCAACAAGCCACTCGGGGTGATCAACGCGCCCGACGGGCTGCGCGCGCTGCTGGCGGCAGGCAACCATGAGGAGGAGTTGCTGCGCAACTATGTGATGGGTATCGGCTACCAGTGAAAGTTCACCACTGCGTGTCGCAGACGGTTTCCCATCGGACGTCGCACCTATTACGCCATTGGAGTCTTGCCGGTCCCGTCGAGTACCGAGGCCCTGCCTTTTAACGTACTCAGCGCGGTGCGCGATGCCCAATGCTCTCGCGCTACCCGTCAGATTGATCTGGTTCAGCTTGGCTTGGTTGCCACGACCTCGGACACGAGGTAAAACGGGGCAATGTCGCCCTTGTCCTCATAGCCCTTGCCCTTGAATTCTCTCTTCATGCAGATCGGACAGACCACCTTTCAGTTCATGACAACATCAGCGTTGATGATGAATTTTTTCAAGGCTGGGGGCGTCGTCAGGGCGGCCAAAGCTTCCGGCAGCGCTTGCAGCAATCAATTTTTCTACCAATATGGTTGGTGGCACTGCTGGAATCTTGCCGGCTCACCATAGTTCCTGCGGCGGCAGCGCCCAATGCGCCGACAACGGCATCCAGCGAGCTATCGCAGGCAGGCTCCTTCTGCGTGCCAGCGCACTGACCGCAAGCCGGACTACGCAGAAGCTATGGCTTCGATGCTAGGCAATTCGCCGGTCTAGGGGGGGAGGCGTCTGCCACGCGACGCGCCAAGATCGTTCAACAAAGGATTCAACAATGGCCACCGAAAACGTAAACGACCGCAGTCAACTTTGGGATCTCATCAAGGACATCAAGTTTGGGATGTTCACGACGCGGCATCAAAACGGGCATCTACATTCGCAGCCAATGACTACACGCAATCAACTCGTCGATGAGGACGACCGCCTATGGTTCTTCATGTCGCGTAGCAGCGGGCCAGTATCCGACCTGCTGATCGACGGCAACGTTAACGTCTGCTTCGCTGACCCAGGGAGCCATAGCTATGTCTCCGTGTCGGGCGAGGCGAGCGCTGTCAGTGATCCGGCGAAACTACGTCGCCTATGGACGAAAACAGCCAGTGAGTGGTTTCCGGGTGGCGTCGACGATCCCGACCTAGCGCTCATCGAGGTGCAGATCCTTCACGCCCGCTACTGGGACATGAAGGTCAACAAGCTCACCCAGCTCTACCACTATGCCAAGGTTGTGGTTACCGGCGAGACATCACCGGGCGTGGGCGAAGTCGGCGAAGTCCACATCCGCTAGCTTCAAGCGACGGATGACTCCGTGTACGTTCGCCGACGTACAGACCGACCCATGACCCCCCAGTGCGCTTGAAAGCGTCCCAGCGATGGTTCGACGGCCGAGAGCCATCTGACGGAGAAATCACAATTTGAAGACATATGTTTGTTGTCGCACAGACGCCTCGCCGTCCTTGAATTTAGACTGCAGCGAGGAACTGAAAAACTTGGCTATGCGTCGTGCGCTGTCTGGCGGACTGATCAACGTCCGCCCGCTTGGCATCGCAATCACAACAGCCCGGACCGCTACGTTAACAAGGCAGAGCGCGTTGAGGTGTTTCGCATGGCCCTGTTCGTCGGCAAGGGGGTGCCCGAGCGCGCGGTTACCGGGGGCACGCGCGACGTCATGCGATCAGGCGACTCTAAATGCCTTGCAGGTGGTGTCCCACATGCACTCAGGGCGATTGAGGACTCATCGGTCTTGGTTACATTGCTGCTCCATAACGCATAAGGTCGTGTCGCGATGCTTGAATCCATAGTCTGCACCATCGGGCATTCAAACCGGACGATCGAAGACTTCATCGGTCTGCTCTGGGTGAATGAAGTCGCTCAAGTCATCGATGTCAGAACGATCCCACGCTCGCGCCACAACCCACAGTTCAATCTCGATTCGCTCCCAGCGTCCCTCGCTTGCGCGGGAATCGCCTACACACACATGCCCGGCCTGGGCGGCCTTCGCCACGCGCACGCCGACTCCGCAAACACTGGGTGGCACAACCCTTCGTTCAGGGGCTACGCGGATTACATGCAGTCCGAAGACTTTGCTGAGAATGTTGACCGGGTTATGGAACTTGCGCGCTCGCAGTGCTGCGCACTGATGTGCGCCGAAGCGGTACCCTGGCGCTGTCACCGCTCAATGATTGCCGACGCGCTCTTGGTTCGGGGTGTGCGCGTGGAGGACATCATCTCCGAGCACGGGCGCAAGCCGCACACGCTTACGCCGTTCGCCCATGTCGATGGACTGCGTTTGACGTACCCACCGTCGGTCGTTAGTGACAATGGACTGGGCGCAGAGCATGTTGGCCATGTGGTTATGGGGCCAAAGCACCGTCAGGAATCCGCATGAATGCGGTAACGAGGCCGCGTGGATCCATGATCATCACGCTATATGAGGACGGTTGGCAGGGTTAACAATCTGCGATTTGGTAAAGGTCATGCTCCCCTTGTGTCACTTCCAGTTGTCATTCATTGGTCTGCCAACTATGGGTGAAATATGCGCTGACTGCAGGCGAGTGGTGGGGTTTTCGGGGGCAGGCTCCATTCGCGGTCACTACAACAGGTCGCGCACCAACCCATAAGTTGAAGCGCTAAAAAGGGCAATCCAAACGCTGCGCCCGCGAGATGAACCAGAGAACGCAAGCCCCGCCGCCCGCCTGCTCATTTGAAGCCCCTATAAGGTGTTGATGGGTATCAAAAGTTCGGTCACGCACAGTGTTTTCGCGGAAATGGCGCGCATACTGCGCTGATGGAATTCAAGGACTACTACAAAACATTGGGGCTAGAGCGCGGCGCGTCGGACGACGAGGTGCGCAAGGCCTACCGCAAACTGGCACGCAAGTACCACCCGGATGTCAGCAAAGAGGCCGACGCGCAGGTCAAGATGCGCGACCTCAACGAGGCCAAAGACGTGCTGGGCGACAAGGAAAAACGCGCCGCCTACGACGTATTGGCAGACCGCGTCGCCAAGGGGGGCAGTGCGGACGGCAACTTTCAACCACCGCCTGGTTGGGACCAGGGTTTTGAGTTTGAGCGCGGCTCGGGTTCAGGGCCGGCAGACCATGCGCAGTTCAGCGAATTTTTCTCGTCGATATTCGGCAAGGGTGAGCACCGGGGTGCGCAAAAGCGCAATGTCCGCGCCCGGGGCGAAGACCAGCATGCGGCGGTGGACATCTCCATCGAAGATGCGCTCAATGGCTCTGAGCGCGAGATCAGGCTCAGCGCGTTAGAGAACGACGCCCAAGGCCAGCCGGTGATTGTGGACCACACGCTGCGGGTCAAGATTCCCGCCGGTGTGCACCCGGGGCAGTTCATTCGGCTCACGGGTCACGGTAGCCCCGGGCATGGCGGCGAAGCGGCAGGCGATCTGTACTTGGAGGTACGTATTGCGCCGCACAAGCTGTACCGGGTGGAGGGGAACGACCTGTACATGACCCTGCCCGTCACCCCCACCGAGGCGGCGCTGGGTGCCCAGGTGCAGGTGCCAACCCCCGCCGGTGGCGTGGTTGAGGTGACCATCCCCGCCAATGCGCGCAGCGGCCTGAAATTGCGCCTCTTGGCCCGGGGCCTGCCGAGCAAACCGCCGGGGCACCTGTATTTGCTAATCGACATTGCCCTGCCACCCGCTGATACCGATGCCGCCCGCAAGGCCTACGAACAACTGGCGCAGGCAGCGCCATACAATCCAAGGCGCCATCTGGGCGTGGAGGGAGTCTGACCATGACCACGTATTTCACAACCACCGTTATCGCCGCTACGGCCATTGGTGCGGAGCATCCGCTGGCAGCACGCGAGTTGGCGCAGGCCTGCGGCGCCGATTTGGATTGGGTGGTGCAGCTGGTAGAGGTCGGCATCATCGCCACCGTGCCATTGGTGAGCGCGCCCGACGACTGGCGTTTTGACAGCGTCGACCTGCACTGCGCGCTGGAGGCACGTCGGTTAGAGCGTGACTTTGGCGTGGGGCTGGAAGCCGCCGCGCTGATCCTTGATCTGCAGCATGAGGTACGTCGGCTCAGGGCCGTCCTGCAGGCGCAGGGCCGTTGAACCCGTAGCCTAGTTCTGCGCGCCGTCGGCTCCGTCTGCGTCTGCGTTGTCGTCCGGGCCGGTATCGTCGTTGTCTTGCAGACGCTGGTCCAGCCTAGCGCCAATGCTGTGGGCTTCCAGTATGAACTGCGCTACCGGAACCGTGGGTGCCATACGCCAACTCGGCGGAAGCAAGACGCCCATGTACAACTGGGTCGTGGCCCGCTTGGTTTGCAGCCAGGTGTTGCCCATGTTGGCCAGCAGGCCCACAACCATCAGCGTCGTGGTGAGGATTAGCAAGCCGCGCCGGCGCTGCGGCACGATGACCAGCAGTTGGGCATATAAGCCAGCGGCCAACACTGGGGCGCTGAGCAAAAAGTTAAACCGTGCCAGACTCTCCCACGAGAACATAAACGCCAGTAAATAGCCGCCCCCAGACACCAGGGTTTCCAACAGCGAAAAGGCGCAGACGATACGCATATGTCGCCAAAACTGCAGGTGGCCGGTAAACAGCTTGGTGGCCAGGGCCCACATACCGGTCCACACCGTAAGTACGAACAGCACCAGTCCCACCAGGGTGACCGCCGTTTGTGCAAATTTGGCGGTGTCGCCTGCTTTGAGCCAGGCTTGCAGCACGCTTAAGCCCAGCACCGCCAGCATCAAGGCCACGGTCAGTGGGATGCCGCCCCACGGCGCATCCGGCAAGGCCAGCTCGGGAGTCATGGGTGTGCCGGGCAGGCGCAGACGCAAGCGCAAGCGACCCAGCACCAGTTCGTCAGTGCCGTCCCAGCCAAAGGCCGTGCTGCGCGGGTGCAGCACCGAGCCGTGGCGCACACCGTTGACGGTATCTAGCACGGACACCAACACGCCACCTTCGGGTGCGGCGTCGATGCGCAGGTGCTCGGCAGCGATATGGGCGTCGCTTAGCACCAGGTCAGCGCTTAGGGCTCGGCCCACGGTGACCGGCCAGTGGTGTACCGGCAAGTGGGCGACCGTGGCGCCATGGCGGTCTAGCACTTCTAGCAGGCCCAGCAAGGTTGCTTCGGTGGTCATGGGTGGGGTGTCGGTGTGGCTCATCGCGTGGCCTTCCATTGGAAGCCATTGAGGTAGTCGGCCACCAACGCGAGGCCGTTTTCCAGGCTCACGCCGTTGGCATCCAAGCGGCCCTGAATACCTTGTGTGGGCTGGTTGACCGTGGCCACCAGAACCGAGACGTTGTACAAGCCTTTGAGCTTGCGGTAGGCCGTGGCGCACACCACCGCCCGCATGGCCATGCCGCTGCGGTTGACGTAGCGTTCGCTGCACTCGGCCGCCGTCATTTGGCTGTCGCCGCGCAGGGCGAATTGTTCGTTGCGCCAACTACTGGTGTAGACGCTGGCAAAGCGCAGAGCATCCATTTTGGGCGCGTTATAGGCCTCATAACGCAGCTGGATGTAACCGGTGGTGATGTCCCCCGCAAACAACTGGCTGTCGAGCTGGCAGTTGGTCCGCTCCAGATCAAAGGCTTTGAAATTAGGGTCATGTGCCATGCCCCAGCAGCGGGCCAACGTATCGTTAGGCACCGGCACGCCATAACCGCCATGGTGTTGGATCTTGAAGGGGGTGGCCAGAAACTGCCGGGTCACCCGGTTCTGGTGCTCCAGCAGTTGCCGGGTAACCTCGGCCTGGGCGTTGCGGGTCAGTGCCGGGTCTTTGGCGGCGCGCTCCAAGAGGGCCTGTGCGAATTCGGCTGGAACCAAAAAACTGACCAACTCGCCGTCAAGCCGCTTGGACACGTTGATGCCAATGACCTGACCGGCTTCATCGAGCACCGGGCCACCGCTCATGCCGGGGTTGATGGCGCCACCGAAGAAAATGCGTGGGTAAAAGCTGCGCTCGACCAGGCCGTTGTAGGTGCCCTGTGTGACGGCAAAACCAATGTCCAGCGGGTTGCCCAGCGAATACAGGCGCTCGCCCCGCTGCAGCGCCACCGCTTGGCTGCGAAAGGTCAGGGCCGGGCGGGGGGCTGCGGTATCGGTCACCCGCAGCAAAGCCAGGTCGTGCAGCACATCAAAAGCCAGCAATTGCACGTCGCCTTGCTTGCCGTCCACCGGCACATACACACCCCGGTAGCGCTCAGGCTCCAGTGCCAGTTGGCTGGCGACATGGAAGTTGGTGATGATCAGGCCGTCTTTCGATACAAAAAAGCCCGAGCCGACGCTGGACTGCGCATCGGTATTGCGCAGCAGGGTGCGAATCTGCACCAGCTTGTCGCGTGCATTTTCATACGCCTTTTGGGCATCGTGTGAAACCGGGTCGGCCGCTGCGACAGCGGGTGCAGCGGGTGCGGCTGGTGGGGCAGTCTGGGGTGGTTGGGCCAGCGCCACGCTGCTGTACAGGGCGACGGCCGACAGGGCCGCTGCGCCAAGCGCGAGCCGGCGCAGGCCAAGGCAGGAGCCGAATGGCCCGTTAAAAATGTGCATCATGGGGCTGGATTCTAGGGGCGTGCGCGGCCCGTGGCGGGTGGAAAGGCTGTCTTTTACTATCAAAAACGTAGCTATAAGCCCAATGTATTCGAGGGCTATAGGCCATTTTTATCAATAATTTTTAGCGGCTTGGGTAAGTTGGCGGTATTGCCGGTGCAGCAGCCATCCCGCCCAGGCCACTGCCGCCGTCACCACCAGCGCGCCCAAAGCGTGGGTGAGCGCCCCCAGCCACTGTGCTTTAGCCAGCATGCCCACGCTCGATAGCAGGTAAATCCAGTCATGCCCGCCGTCTTCACCGGTCTTGCCAGACAAGAGCATCAATTGGGGGTGCAGCGCGTCGTATAGATACGGCGCCACGTCCAGCACCGAAACCCCAAAGAACCACAGCCCAACTGCAGCCCCAAACGGGTCGCGGTTTTTGAGCAGCAGGGCGCCGGCCAGCACCAGTGGCATGAGCAGTTGGCCCAGCGTGCCGCCCAAAATCATCATCCATTCGCCGAAGGGGCGGAAAACGACGTGCCCCGCTTCATGGAACACCAGCAGCGGCCCGTGCACAAAGGCGCTGCCCATCTCGCCAGTGCGGTAGTCCATGCGGACCAAAGCGATACCCCATACCGCCAAGCCCAGCAACAGGGCGGCGCGCAGCCACCAGCCGGTGCGGTCTAGGTCGTGTGGAATATGGACCAGCAGTTGCCGCCATTGGCGCGGGGGTGGCAAGCCGCCAACCCATTCCTCGTCGTAGTCAGTGTCGATGTCCGTATCGGGAGTGGATGGTGCAGCCTCTGCGGCGCGGCGCGCAGGCAGCGTCCCAATCTTGGCAAAAATAACGCCGCAGCCGGGGCATTCGGCCGGAAAAGCCTGCTGGCTGGGAAGTGGCGTGTGGCCACATTTGGGGCAACGGGTGTACATGGTTCCCAAAGTACTTAATGGTCCCAGCCATCTGCGGGGCGACGCAGGGCCTGCTGGGCGCGTTCGTGGGCCATTTGTTCTGCCAGCTGCGCACGCCCTTGTTTGACGACTGAGATCAACTTGGCGTTGTCTTTGTAGTGCGGGTGCAATTGCTCAAACAAGGCCAGGTTGTGCTGGCGAAACCGCATGGTGGTTTGGCGCGCGGTGTGGGCGGGTATGCCCAGCAGCTCTAACACGCTGCGGGCACTGCGCAGGCTGGACTCAAACAGTTCACGCTCTACCCGCACGACGCCCCTGTCGCGCAGTTGGTTCCAGTGGGTCACATCCCGCGCGCGGGCAACGATTTCTAGCTGGGGGAAGTGTTCACGGGCCAAATCAACCAGCTTCAAGGACTGGGCTACATCGTCTACTGCAACCACCAAAATTTTGGCATGGGCGGCGCCGGCGGTGCGCAGCAGGTCTAAGCGGGTGGCGTCGCCGTAAAACACCCGGTAACCATAGCGGCGGGCGGCTTCGATCATGTCAGCGTCGTGGTCCAGCACGGTGCACGTCAGGCCCTGGGCAATCAGCACCCGAGAGACGATTTGCCCATAGCGGCCAAAACCGGCCACGATGATGGGCGCCTCTTGTGGTTCGGAGAGTTCTTCCATCGTCGTGGCCCCGTGGTACACCCAGCGCGGCAGCAGGAGCTTGTCGATGGCCACCAGCAGCAAGGGGCTCACCAGCATGGATACGGCCACGGCACCGATAAGCAAGGACGCCGTTTGCGGCGCGAATACCTGCGCTCCGGCAGCGGCTTGGAACACCACGAAGGCAAATTCACCACCTTGCGCCAGTAAGAGCGTGATCACCGGGCGCTCTTGAAACGGCACCCCCATGGCGCGCGCTAGGCCGTAGATCACCACGCATTTGATCGCTAAAAAGCCCAGCACGATGCCCACCATCTGCAGCGGAAACTGCGCCAGCACGCCAAAGTCCACACCCATACCCACGGCGATGAAAAACAGGCCTAACAGCAGGCCCTTGAATGGCTCGATATTGGTCTCCAGCTCCCGGCGGTATTCACTCTCGGCCAACAGCACGCCGGCCAAAAAGGCGCCCAGCGCCATGGACAGACCCACCAACTGCATCAGGCTGGCAATACCAACCACCAGCAAGAGCGATGCGGCGGTGAAGATCTCTGGCGTCTTGCTGCGCGCAATCCATCGAAACAGCGGGCGCATTAGCAGGCGCCCACCGAGCACAATGCCTGCGATTACTGCTACTATTTTGATAGCTTCTTGCGTACGATCTACGAGGGCTAGTGGCCCATTTGGCACTAAAGCGACGCCTAAGAGTGGCAGCAGCGCCAGGATGGGAATGGCCGCCACGTCTTGGAATAGCAAGATCGAAAATCCGGCCTGTCCGCTGCGGGTGGGCAGCAGGTTGCGCTGGCCCAGTACCTGCAGTGCAATGGCCGTGCTCGATAGGGCCAAACCCAGCCCGGCCACCAGCGCGGTGCGCCACTCATAGCCTGCCAGCAGGCCCGCTGCCGTCAAAGCCGCTGCGCAGACCAGAACCTGTGCGCTGCCCCAGCCAAAAATAGGCTGGCGCAGGCTCCATAGCCGCCGGGGTTCGAGTTCTAGGCCGACCAAAAACAGCATCAGTACCACACCAAATTCAGCAAAGTGCAGGATGTCTTGCACATTGGTCACCAGTCCCAGGCCCCAGGGGCCAATCGCAATGCCCGCTGCCAAATAGCCAATGATGGAGCCCAAGCCCAGGGCCTGGCTCAGCGGCACCGCAATGACGGCGGCGCTGAGGTAGATAAAGCTATTGACCAGCCAAGTAGGGGCGTGCTCCATTACACGAACCCTGCCGCTACGGGTGTTTCGTCGCCGGTGGGGCGGTCATCGGCGGGCACGGTTGGTTCGGTGTGGTGCGGTATCGCCGCCAACTCGGGCCAATGGGGGTAGCTGGAAAGTCGCTGGGTAAAGGTGGCTAGGTGGTGTTGCACTGCCTCGTTGTCCACGGTGTGGGCGCCGTGCAAGACCAGGGGCGGCAAAAACCGCATGCCGCACAGCGCGGCAGTTTGTTCGTAGGGCGGCAAAAAAGCGTCAAACGCGTAGCGGTTGTAGCCACTGGTTTGGTACGACTGCGCGGGCCCACCGGTGGTGGCCACCAACCACAGGTCTTTGCCGCGCAGGGCGTGACCGCCTTCACCGTAGGCCCAGCCGTAGGTCAGCACCTCGTCAAGCCACAACTTTTGCAGTGAGGGCATGGAGTACCACTGAATCGGGTGCACCAGTACTACCAATTGGGCAGCAACCAGGTGGGCCTGCTCGGCAGCCACGTCCACGTGGTAGTCGGGGTACAGGCCGTACAGGTCACATACCTGCACCTGGGGCTGGTGGCGGGCGGCATCCAGCAGCAAACGGTTGACGCGGGAGTCACGCCAATGGGGGTGGGCCGCTACCAAGTAAATGGGAGCGGGCCGTGACTGTGGCAGGGGTGGCTGGGGCGGTGGGGGCTTGTGCATGCCACGAACATAGCAAATTTTGGGCGTTCGGGGTGGCTCCCGCTTACGTGCCGTCGCCGTTGCCCGGCATGGGCACTTGCAGGGCACGGTAAGCGCTGATGGGCTGCGTGGTGGCTGCATGTGGGGCGTGCAGCGGAAACTCGATGGTGAAGGTGGAACCTTGCCCCTCGGTGGACTGTGCATGGATGGTTCCGCCCAGCACACCCGAGACGATGTTGCGGCATATCGCCAAGCCTAGGCCCGAGCCACCCTGGCCCAGTTTGGTGGTGAAAAAGGGATCGAACACGTGTTTGAGCACTTCGGGGCTCATACCCTTGCCGTTGTCAGAAACCACCAGTTTGGCGTGGCTGGCATGGGCGCTGCCTTCGATGACCAAGTGCCCTGGGGTGTTGGGTTCAAAGGCATGGATGGCGGCGTTTTGCAGCAAGTTGGTCAGCACCTGGCCCAGCGGGCCGGGGTAGCTGTCACACAAAATTTTGGGAGGAACCCGGTTGTCCAGATGCAGCCGGTGGCGCTTAAAGCTGGGCGCAATAGTGGCCAGGTTGTCGCTCACCATCTCCAACAGGTCGAAGTTGCGCTGTTGCTCAGACGTCTGGTCCACCGCCACCATCTTGAAGCTGCGGATCAGGCTGGCTGCACGTTCACACGAACGCACCAGCACATCGGACAGTGCGGTCAAGCGGTTCAAACCTTCCACCAGGGTTGAGCGCTTGATGTCGCCGTTTTCAACCTGGCGTACCAGGCTTTGGGATTCGGCCTCGACAGATGAGGCGGTGATCATGGCGTTGCCAATGGGTGTATTGAGCTCGTGCGACACGCCTGCCACCAATGAGCCCAGGGAGGACAGTTTCTCCGCTTCCACCAGGTCTTTTTGGGATTGCTGCAAGCGCGAGATGGTGGCGGACAACTCGGAGGTGCGCTCGGCCACGCTCCCCTCCAGAACCCGCTCAGAAGCGCGCAGGGTCTCCACCACGCGCCGCTCGGATGCCAGAGCCAGGGCTTGGGCATTTTCTTTTTCTTGCCGCAGTTCATGGAAGCGGTCCGCCAGCGCAAAGGCCAGCAATACCATCTCGATGGCCGGCCCAATGGTCAGCCCATTGACGGTGAAAACGTTGGTAGGCGCAAGGTCGGCAATACGCAGCACGACGGCAATGATGCTGATACACAGCACGGTAAAAGCACTCAAGAAAATTTTGGCGCTGCGCTGCCCTTTGAGTGCACACAGGACGGCAATCACGAGTGTTACCACCGCCGTGAGCAAGCCGATCAAAAGCGTCAGGCGAATTTCGTAATGGATGAACGTCATCGCTAACAACACCGTATTGAGCGCTATGGTGGTCCAAATCAGTTTTTCCACCCAAGGCCTGAGCGTTGTGGGTGTGGCCAGCATGTGGCGCATGAACAGCACCAGGCCAATGAGCGTGACATGGGCGCACGATGCAAAAGAGATGGTGGTCCAGTCGGGGTCGTTGCTCCAGAAATATTCAGTGCCCAGGCCCGAGGTGCAGACGTTGGTGGCCACCGAGCCAAGCACAAACAGCAGGTAGAACAGGTAACCCTTGTCACGCAGCGAAAAGTACAGCAGGCAGTTGAACAAAATCATGCCAATAGCCAGGCCGTAGTAGGCCGCTTGCACCATGTAATCAATGCGTTCGTGGTGTTTAAACGCGGTAGTGCTCCACAGTGAGACAGGCACTTCAAGCGACGTTTTGGACTCGACTCGCAGGTAAACCACGGTTTCACCCGGCGGCGCAACCAGGGGGATAACAAATTGTCGGTTGGGGTAAGGTCGGTTGGCAAACGGGCGCGCGTAGCCGGTGTGTACGGTTTGCACCACGGCGTCGTTGACCAGTTGGTAGAAGTCCACCGTGAACAGGCGCGGGTAGGCAATCTCCATGAACTGGTTGACGGATTGGTCTTTGCCATTGCGAATGGACAAGCGCAACCAGTAGGCCGAGTTGGTGAGGCCGTAGTTGACGCTGCCTTTGATGTCCTCGCGTGAGGTGAATTTGTCCGCGTACCGGGCGCTGCGCACGTCGTCTAGGGTGAGTGCGCGGGTGGGGTCTTCCAGTGCGTCGAACTGGCTGGCCACCATGTGGGGTCGCTGGGCATCGCGGGCTGGCAGAACAAAGGTTTGCGCACTCGCGGCGGAGCAGACAGCCCAAACTACTAGGAGGAGCCAGCGGCACATCGCGTTGGGTGTGGTCATTGATTTTATGGTTCCCGGCGGTCTTATGGGGATGATCGTGCATGGATTTGTCGGGGACCGCAAGCACCGCGCATTTTTATATGCGTATTGCAGCGTACAAAGGGGCTAGAGGGTTGCGCTTTTGCCAAA
Source organism: Burkholderiales bacterium (assembly GCA_038245855.1). Classification (GTDB taxonomy): domain Bacteria; phylum Pseudomonadota; class Gammaproteobacteria; order Burkholderiales; family Burkholderiaceae_C; genus Allorhodoferax. The sequence continues at coordinate 187,043 of JBBRSA010000001.1, read as the reverse complement.
GTGGGCTGTCGCGGCGTTGACAGGCTTTGCTGCACTGGCCTTCTACAGTGGCGCCATGCAAACCTTCCAAACATTTGCCGAACTGCTGCCACGCATCGGACACGAGGTCGCGGTGAGCGACTGGGTCACCATCAGCCAGGAGCAGATTAATCTGTTTGCCCAGGCCACTGGCGACCACCAGTGGATTCATGTGGATGTGCCGCGCGCCACCGCCGGCCCCTTTGGCACACCTATTGCGCACGGGTTCTTGACGTTGGCCCTGTTGCCCCAATTTTTTGATACCACTTTGTGTATTGCACAGGCGCGCATGGGTGTGAACTATGGCTTAAACAAGGTGCGGTTCATCAAACCGGTGCCCGTGGGGAGTCGTTTGCGCGCCCGCATCACGCTGGTGGCCTGCGAATCGATTGACCGCGGTGGTCAGCAAATGACCTGGTCTGTCACCATCGAGCGGGAAGGGGCAGCAAAACCGGTGTGTGTGGCGGAGTCGCTGGCGCGTTACTACCCGTAAGACCTTGGGTTGCAAGTATGTGGCGCAGCTGGCCGACTTGCTTTATTCGGCAAATCCGTTTTGTCGCCAGGCTTCAAACACCGTCACCGCCACGGCGTTGGACAAATTGAGGCTGCGCTGCCCCGCGCGCATGGGCAGTTTTAGGCACTGCGTCGGTGTAAAACTGGCGCGCACTGCGTCTGACAAACCCTTGGTCTCCGAGCCAAACACCAGCCAGTCGCCCGGACGGAATGCGGAGCCATGTACTTGGCCTGTACCTTTGGTGGTGATGGCAAATAGGCGGTCTGCGGCAGGTTGCTCGGCTGCTAAGAATTCGTCCCAGTTGGCGTGTTTGCGCAGGGTTGCGTACTCGTGGTAATCCAGCCCCGCGCGGCGCATGTGTTTGTCATCCATCGAAAACCCCAGCGGCTCCACCAGGTGCAGCGTACAGCCGGTATTGGCCGCCAGACGGATGACGTTGCCGGTGTTGGGGGGGATCTCAGGCGCAACCAGAACAATATGAAACATGGCCGCTATTGTCGCGCGGCGATTGGCCTGTTTTGCCGCCGGGCCGCCCCTAGGCAAAACGCGGCCCACTTGGGGGCAGAGCGCTACCTACGCGGTACGGGCCAGGACCAGGCCGGTGATATGGGTAGCCCCCGCCGTACGCAAAGCCCGTGCAGCTGCGTTCAGGGAGGCGCCGGTGGTCATGACGTCGTCCAGCAGTACCACGCGCCGTCCCTGCAACTGCGGGGCCTTCAACGGGTCGACCGCATAGGCGTGTTCCACACTGTGCAATCGCTCCTGGCGGGGTAGCGTGCGCTGGGCGGGCGTGTCGCGCACCCGCAGCAAAATGCCATGGGCGACCTTGGGCGTTTCTAATGCCATGGCCAGCACCTGCGCTTGGTTGTAACCACGTTCGCGCAGGCGTTGGCTAGAGAGTGGCATGGGAATCAGCCAGTTTGCGGCTTCCAGCGCGGGCTCCACCCAGGGCGCACTGCGCAGCAAGAGGGCAAAGCTGCTGGCCCAGCCGGGGTGTTGGCGGAACTTGAAGTCGGCGATCAACGTGGACCACGGGTAGGCGTAGGGCAGGGCGGCTAGGCAGGCGTCCAGCGCCGGTGGTGCCACGGTGCATGCGCCGCACTGGCGCGCACCGCCGTGTACCGGGATGGCGCAGGTGTGACAGCGGGGCACCGGTTGGGCGAACGCGTCTACACACGCAGCACACACAGGTTGTGCGGGCCAGCTGTGGCACACGGCGCACTGGCTGGGCAGGCGTCGGGAAAGACCTTGAAAAAGTTGGCGCAACACCCAGCCAATATACTCGCCACGCGCTCTTTGCCAGTTGTCCCACTATGACCATCCAACGCCCCCCAACCATTGACCCTCACGCGGCAGCCCGGTGGGCACAGGTGCCGAACACAGACTCACCCTGGCTGCATGAAGAGGTGGCCCGGCGTATGGAAGATCGCCTGCAATGGATAACCTTGCAGCCCGAATCTTGGGTGCATTGGGACCCCCTGCGCGGGGGCTTGCAGGCTCATACTCTGGTCGCCCAGCGCTACCCAAAATCAACGTGTTATGTGGCGGAAGCCCTTAAAAAACGTACGCAAGAAGCTATGGAATTGATAGCGCCGCGATGGTGGGAAGCGCGGCGTTGGGTCGGCGGTGTAGTGCGTCCGGGTCTGCCCCCGCAGCCCGCTCAGATGCTGTGGGCCAATATGGCGCTGCACATGGCGGCTAACCCCGAGGCTTTGATTGCCCAGTGGAGTCAGCTGCTGGCGCCCGAAGGTTTTGTGATGTTTTCTTGCCTGGGGCCCGACACGCTGGCGGAGTTGCGCCGGATCTATGCCCGCGCGGGATGGCCGCCTCCCAGTCATACGTTCACCGACATGCACGACTGGGGTGACATGCTGATGCACAGTGGTTTTTCTCAACCCGTGATGGATATGGAGCGTATTACCCTGAGCTTTGCCAGTCCACAGCGTTTGTTGTTAGAGCTGCGGGAATTGGGCCGAAACCTGCATCCCCAGCGCTTTGCGGCCTTGCGCGGGCGTGCCTGGCATGCGCAGTTGTGTAACGCATTGGTTCAAGAATTGGGCACTCCCGAGGGCAATAAACCGCTGGAGCTGCAGTTTGAGGTTATTTACGGCCATGCCTTTAAGGCAACTGCACGGCCTGCGCCGTCGGCTGAAACCGCCGTGTCTTTGGAAGAAATGCGGGCCAATTTGCGCCAAGTCAATAGAAAATAACCCTACTGCTGAGATTTGGGCTTGACGGACTGGCGTCAAAGCGGCTGATCGCGTGGCGTTGGCGGATACAATCGCTGCGCAATTACAGTTCTCGGATAAGGCTTCGTGTGGCGCGCAGCCCTGGGCTTGGGGCTGTCGGGTACTGATAAATCGAAGTAATGAAGAGGTACGAAGGATGAAGAGCATTTTGAATCGATTGGCTTCGCCGCTGCGGGCGGTGAGCGTTTGGGCGGCAACCGCTGCTTTCAGCTTGGCGCATGCGGTCAACGACCTGCCTGGCGGCCCTGCTGTTCATCAATTGAATTTGGCTCCTCCTGTGACCATCATCGCCCACGACATAGCGGGTTTGCACTGGTTCATGTTGATCTTGTGTTCGATTATTTTCGTTGCAGTCTTTGCTGTGATGTTTTATTCCATCTGGAAGCACCGAAAATCGGTGGGCCACAAAGCAGCCACTTTTCACGAGTCGGTGACCGTGGAGATCATCTGGACCGTTGTTCCGTTTATTTTGGTAATTTTTATGGCCTTGCCGGCCACCAAGGTCGTTGTGATGATGAAAGACACGACCAATGCTGATCTGACTGTCAAGGTTACGGGTATGCAATGGAAGTGGGGTTACGACTACCTCAAGGGCGAGGGCGAGGGTATTGGCTTCGTCTCGACACTGGACCCAGTGCAGCGCGAAATGTCGAACAATGGCGGCAAGTCTGCGGATGGCAGCCCCCCGCCCGACGACTACCTGCTCAAAGTCGACCACCCACTGGTGGTGCCTGTGGATAAGAAAATTCGCATTATTACCACTGCCAATGACGTGATCCACGCTTGGGGTGTGCCCGCATTTGGTGTCAAACAAGATGCCATTCCTGGCTTTGTGCGTGATACCTGGTTCCGCGCAGAAAAGGTAGGCGACTACTACGGTCAATGTGTTGAGTTGTGCGGAAAAGAGCACGCCTATATGCCTATCCATGTACAGGTCTTGTCTGCGAAGGATTATTCTGCTTGGGTGGATGCCCAGAAGAAGATCATGGCTGCCAAGGCGGATGATCCGTCCAAGGTGTGGACCTTAGCCGATATCGCCCAGCGCGGTGCAAAGGTTTATGCCTCCAATTGTGCTGCTTGTCACCAACCTAATGGCAAGGGCGGCGGCGCGGTGAAGCCCTTGGATGGCTCCCCTGTTGTTCTGGATGCAGATAAAACTCAGCAAATCGCCGTGGTGTTGCATGGTCGGAAGAATGGCGCTATGCCTTCATGGAAAGCGTTAAGCGACACCGATATTGCGGCCGTCATCAGCTTCACCAAAAATAACTGGTCTAACAAGACCGGTCAGGTGGTACAGCCAGCTGATGTCTTGGCTATGCGCAAGTGAGCCGACAATAAGTCGCCACGCCGCTGAAACGAATTTAGAGAATTGAGAAGGAAATCAGGATGAGTGCCGTTTTAGACCACCACGACCACGCCCACCACGACGACCACCATGCCCCAACCGGCTGGCGGCGCTGGGTGTTTGCCACCAATCACAAAGACATTGGCACGCTGTATTTGCTGTTTGCCTTCACGATGTTCATCATTGGCGGTATCTTGGCGCTTATCATTCGTGCTGAGTTGTTCAAGCCCGGCTTGCAGTTTGTCAACCCAGAGATGTTCAATTCGTTGACCACTATGCATGGTCTGATCATGGTGTTTGGCGCCATCATGCCGGCGTTTGTAGGTTTTGCGAACTGGATGATTCCACTGCAAATCGGCGCCAGTGATATGGCATTTGCGCGCATGAATAACTTCAGCTTCTGGCTGATGATTCCTGCGGCGGTGATGCTGGTGAGTACCTTCTTTATGCCTGGTGGCGCGCCCGCTGCGGGCTGGACGCTGTATGCACCCTTGACCCTGCAAATGGGCCCCTCCATGGATGTGGGCATTTTTGCCCTGCACATTCTGGGTGCCAGTTCCATCATGGGTTCGATCAACATCATCGTTACCATTTTGAACATGCGCGCACCCGGTATGACGCTGATGAAGATGCCCATGTTCTGCTGGACTTGGCTAATCACCGCCTACTTGTTGATTGCCGTGATGCCCGTGTTGGCCGGCGCGATCACCATGACCCTGACCGACCGCCACTTTGGCACCAACTTCTTTAACCCGGCTGGCGGTGGTGACCCGGTGATGTACCAGCACATTTTCTGGTTCTTTGGACACCCTGAGGTGTACATCATGATCTTGCCGGCCTTCGGCATCATCAGCCAGGTGATTCCGGCGTTTGCCCGCAAGAAGCTGTTTGGTTACGCCTCCATGGTGTACGCCACGTCCTCCATTGCCATTCTGTCCTTCATCGTGTGGGCGCACCACATGTTCACCACCGGCATGCCGGTGACGGGCCAGTTGTTCTTCATGTACGCCACCATGCTGATCGCCGTGCCTACGGCGGTGAAGATTTTTAACTGGATCGCCACCATGTGGCAGGGCTCCATGACGTTTGAGACCCCGATGCTGTTCGCCGTGGGTTTTATCTTCGTGTTCACCATGGGCGGGTTCACCGGTTTGATTCCGGCAGTAGCACCCATCGACATTCAGCTACAAGACACGTATTACATCGTGGCCCACTTCCACTACGTGCTGGTGGCGGGGTCGCTGTTTGCCATGTTTTCTGGTTTTTACTACTGGTGCCCCAAGTGGACCGGCGTGATGTACAACGAAACACGCGGGAAGATCCACTTCTGGTGGACCATCATTGCATTCAACGTGACGTTCTTCCCCATGCACTTCTTGGGTCTGGCGGGTATGCCACGCCGTTATGCGGATTACCCCATGCAGTTTGCCGACTTCAACATGCTTGTTTCGGTGGGTGGTTTCTTCTTCGGTTTTGCGCAGGTTTACTTTTTCTTGTTTGTCGCGTTGCCTGCCATCCGGGGCAAGGGTGTGAAAGCACCGCAAAACCCCTGGGAAGGCGCCGAAGGCTTGGAGTGGGAAGTGCCTTCTCCTGCTCCGTTCCATACCTTTGAGACCCCTCCGAGATTGGATGCCACCGCAACCAAAATAATCGGCTAATTGACGGCCGACTAGGAAAATGATGATGACACCCGAACAAAAGAAGGCCAATGTCAAGACCGGTTTAATCCTGGCGTCGGTGGCCATTGTGTTCTTTGTAGGATTTATGGCCCGGATGGTTTTCTTCGGTCGTTAGATATGAACTTCAGGCGCGAAAATTTCCGCATGGTGGGTAAGTTGACCGTAGTTGTGGCCTGCATGTTTGGTTTTGGATTCGCGCTGGTTCCTATTTACAAGTCTATTTGTGAAGTAACTGGGGTCAATATTTTGGCCTTGGGTGAGCAGGACTTACCTGGTGCTGCGCCGAATTTACCGGCCAATACCCAGGTGGATATGAGTCGGTCCATTACCGTTGAGTTTGATGCCAATGCGCGCGGTCCTTGGATATTTAAACCCGCAGTACGGTCGTTGCAGGTGCACCCAGGTGAGTTGGCAACGGTGATGTATGAGTTTCAGAATGTCCAGAATCGACGCATGTCGGCGCAGGCCATTCCCAGCTACGCGCCGCAGCAGGCATCTGCCCATTTCCATAAGTTGGAGTGCTTTTGTTTTAACCAGTACACCCTAGACCCGGGCGAGAAGAAAAAATGGCCAGTCGTTTTTATCATTGACCCCAAGTTGTCTAAAGATGTCAAGACAATCACCTTGTCGTACACCTTTTTTGAAGTGGGTGGGAAGATACCGGCCGCACCGGTTGCGGCTGCAAAACCTGATGCGACAGTGAGGGTAGGGGCGTGACAGAAAAAGTGCCGGAGCAGGCACCGATTTCGTTCTGGCGCAGTGTGAAACTTGTGGCGTGGTCGTTTGTGGGTATTCGCAGCAAAGCTGGCAGCCAGAACGACCTAGCGAAGGTCAACCCGGTCCATGTGGTGCTGGTTGGGCTGGTGAGCGTGCTGATACTGGTCGTGGCATTGATTGGTTTGGTGCATTGGGTGGTTTCGAAGTAAGGCCCTGGCGATCTGAGCCTTACGTCTAAGAATTTTGGAATAAATGGAGAAGTAATGAGTTCAACAGCACACGGAACAACACCGTACTATTTTGTGCCCAGCCCCTCGCGCCACCCCGCGCTGGCCGCGCTCGGTTTGTTCTTCGTTATTTTGGGTGCGGCGCATTGGATTAATGGTGACGAATGGGGTAAGTACTCGCTCGCCTTCGGTCTGGCTTGGTTCCTGGGTGTGTTGTACCAATGGTTTAGTGATTCCATCTCCGAGAGTGAGGGTGGGCAGTACGGTCACAAGGTCGATATGTCGTACCGCTGGAGCATGAGCTGGTTCATCTTCTCCGAGGTGATGTTCTTTGGTGCATTTTTTACCGCACTGTGGTGGGCTCGCGCACACTCGGTGCCCGCGTTGGGTAGCCTGGACAATGCGCTGTTGTGGCCGGATTTCAAGGCTGTATGGCCCAGTGTCGTCGCCGGTGCCACCGCTTCTCCAGCAGGGATTGTTGAGCCGTTTCAGACCATGGCCCCATTTTGGCTGCCCACGATCAACACCGCCTTGTTGTTGACTTCCGGTGTCACCTTGACCATTGCGCACCATGCCTTGGTGGTCGGCAATCGAGGCAGGACGATCGCGTTTATGTGGATGACAGTGTTGTTGGGCGCATCATTTTTGTGCGTTCAAGGTTATGAGTATTACCATGCCTATACCCTGTACAACCTCAAGCTGACGTCCGGTGTCTTTGGCTCCACGTTCTTTATGCTGACGGGCTTTCATGGCTTCCACGTGTTCGTGGGTATGTTGATGTTGTTGTTCATCACACTGCGGCTGCAAAAGGGCCATTTCACTGCCGATCACCATTTTGGGTTCGAGGGTGCCGCTTGGTACTGGCACTTCGTGGACGTGGTTTGGCTAGGACTGTACGTCTTGGTATATTGGCTTTGATTCTGCTGTTCCTCCACCCTGAAAAGGCACCGTTTGCGGTGCTTTTTTGATGGAGTAGTTTGGTATCACTGACCGGGTGCAATGCCCGTGGGGTGGATGTAGCCCAGCTTCCAAGCAATCAGTATGCAGACAAACAGCGCAATGGAAAGCCCCACCCGTATGGCTAGCGCGTTGGCCATTTTTCTGGAGGCGTGGGGGCTGTTGGGGCCGGCGCGCATCATGAAAAATAACGCGGCGCCCAAGCAGGCGATGATGGCGACCAGGGCGATGGTGACAAGGTATGGCATGACGGGGATTATCGGGTGAATGAAAAAATCAAGTTGGGTCTGATCACGTTGGCGGCCTGCTCAGGGGTGGTGGTCACGGCCGCATTGGGCAACTGGCAGCTCTCGCGCGCGGCGCAAAAGCTAGCCCTGCAAGCGGATATCGCAGTGCAGAGCGCCAAACCGCCGCTGACAGCCAATTCATTGCGGGCACTGCCGGACGTCTCCCACGCCTTGCACCACCGGGCCACCATCCGGGGGTTTTGGGTTAAGGATGCAACTGTCTACCTCGAAAACCGTCCTATGAATGGGCACGTAGGGTTTATTGTATTGACCCCGCTGGTGATGGAAGCCGGAAGCGAAGCTATTGTGGTGCAACGGGGTTGGGTTGCCCGCGACTTCCAGTCTCGTCGGCACTTGCCCACGCTGGAAACACCCCTGGGCATGGTAAATGTTGAGGGGCTCATTACCCCGCCACCGTCCAAGCTCTATGAACCCGGACCATCGGCGCCGGATTTAATACGGCAAAATATCGACTTGGCGCAGTTCCAGGCAGAGAAAGGGTTGACCCTTTTGCCTGTGACGCTGCAACAAACAGGCGCTGCAAGTGACGGTTTGCAGCGTGATTGGCCCGCTGTTAATTTAGGGGTTGAGACGAATCAGGGATATGCCTTTCAATGGTTCGGTATGTCTTGCCTGATTGCGGGGCTCTACCTATGGTTTCAAGTTATTCGCCGTTTTTTCTACCGTCCCCAGGACCCCAGTCGCAATGTCTAGTGCCCCTTCCGATAACGATCATCCCCTGGGCCTGACGGTGCACTCGCTTCCGCGCCCGGATCAACCGGCGGTATTGCAGGGTGCAAGGACGCGCAGCGGACGCTGGAAGATGGTGCTGCTTTTTTTGATATGTGCTGCGCCCGTGGCTGCGTCTTACTTTACCTACTACGTGATCCGTCCCGAAGGGCGACGCAATTTCGGCACCTTGATCGAGCCCCAGCGTTCGCTTCCGGATGTCGTAGCCACCCAGCTCGATGGCAAGCCGGTCAATTTGAAGGCGCTCAAGGGCCAGTGGTTGTTGGTGAGCGTGGCGCCAGCCGCATGCGACGCCCTGTGTGCCCGACACCTGTTCCTGCAGCGCCAATTGCGCGAAGGGTTGGGCAAAGACAAAGACCGGATCGATTGGGTATGGTTGGTCAGCGACGACGCGCCGGTGCCCGATGCCATTCAACCCGGTTTGAAAGAGGCCACGGTACTGCGGGTTTCCCCTGTCAAGTTGGCACAATGGTTGCAGCCCCAAGCGGACCACGCCTTGGCGGACCATTTGTACCTGGTTGACCCATTGGGTAACTGGATGATGCGTTTTCCGCCCTTTTTGGATACCGACAACGCCAGCAAAGCCAAACGCGATCTGGATCGACTGTTGCGTGCATCGTCGTCCTGGGATAAGGCGGGCCGCTAAGGGTCCCAAGCGCTTGATATGCACGCTACTTTGTACGATTTTTCGCCGTTGTTTCGCATGCTCGTCACCGGCGCCTTGCTGGCCGGTGGCCCCTTGTTATGGGTTTACTTGCGAAACCGCGGCGCGAGCTCGGTTGGGCGTTTGCACGCCTTGGTTTTGGTGACCCTGTTCTTGACCTTTGATCTGGTCTTGTTTGGCGCCTTTACCCGCCTTACCGACAGTGGTCTGGGCTGCCCGGATTGGCCAGGATGTTACGGCAGTGCCACGCCACTAGGGGCGGGTACTGAGATTGCCGCTGCCCAAAGCGCTATGCCCACCGGCCCCGTGACGCATGGCAAAGCTTGGGTCGAAATGGTGCACCGCTATTTGGCGATGGGGGTGGGGGTGTTGATAACGGTTCTTGCCATCGCCGCATGGCGACGGCGGCGTGACACCCAGAGCCAGACGGGACTGGGGCCTTGGTGGCCTGCCTTGACCTTGGTGTGGGTATGCGTGCAGGGTGCATTTGGTGCGCTCACAGTGACCATGAAGTTGTTTCCTGCCATTGTCACCTTGCATCTGCTGGGGAGCTACGTCTTGTTGGCGCTGCTGGTGGTTCAAGCGCTAGGACTGGCCCGCCATGTGGGCCCAGTACCACGCGCCGTGCTACCACGCAGCGTTCGTGTCGCGCTGGGCGTGGCCTTGGCGCTGTTGTTGCTGCAAGCGGCCTCGGGTGCTTGGGTCAGTACCAACTACGCGGTATTGGTGTGCAGTGAGTTTCCAAAATGCCAGGGGAGTTGGTGGCCAGAGATGGATTTTGTGGGCGCAATCGAAATATGGCGTCCTTTGGGCATTGCGCACGATGGCGGCCAGGTCAGTTTTCAGGCACTGACCGCGATTCATTTTTTTCATCGCATGCTTGCTGGATTCACATTGCTGGCACTGGGTGGCGTGGCGTGGCGCCTATGGCATTTTCCGACCCTGCGTAAACCCACCCGCTGGCTCGGTGCGCTACTTGTTTTGCAGTTGGCAACCGGGCTGAGTAACGTGGTTTTGGGCTGGCCCCTGGTTGCAGCCGTACTCCATACCGGTGGCGCTGGTGCGCTGGTGGTTGTGCTGGTGTGGCTGCTGTGTGAAACGCGGAGCACAAACCTATCTCGTGCGGGCACACTGTGACCGTATTCCCCTATGCAAAAGATTGACACCATGACGGCGACTGCCATACTGGCCACCCCTTCCGTATTTCGGCAGTTTTATGCGCTGACCAAGCCGCGCGTGATTCAGCTGATCGTTTTTTGTGCCGTGATCGGTATGGTGCTGGCGGTGCCAGGCATTCCGACGGCGGCCCAATTCGGGCTGGCGGCAATCGCCAGTTTGGGCATCTGGTTGGTGTCGGCTGCCGCAGCTGCCTTCAATTGCATCGTCGAGAAAAGTATAGATGCCAAGATGAAGCGCACCTCCTGGCGGCCCACAGCGCGTGGGGAGTTGGGTAACGCACAGACCCTATTTTTCTCAGCTGTTCTGTGTATCAGCGGTTCTGCCATTTTGTATATCTGGGTCAACCCGTTGACCATGTGGTTGACCTTTGCCACCTTCGTTGGCTATGCGGTGATCTACACCGTCATCTTGAAGCCACTCACGCCGCAAAACATCGTCATTGGCGGGGCGTCCGGCGCCATGCCGCCGGTGCTGGGCTGGGCGGCGATGACCAATGGTGTTGGGCCCCACGCCTTGATTTTGTTCCTCATTATCTTTTTGTGGACACCACCACATTTTTGGGCTTTGGCCTTGTACCGGGTGGAGGACTACCGCAAGTCAGGCTTGCCCATGCTGCCGGTAACCCATGGCAGTGAGTTCACCCGGTTACAGATATTTTTGTATACCCTGCTGCTGTTTGCCGCCTGCCTGCTGCCCTTTGTGGCGGGCATGAGTGGCTGGCTGTATCTTGCAGTGGCGGTCGTTCTAAGCTTTGGCTTTTGTGGGTATGCGGTGGCACTCATGCGCAACTACTCGGATGAACTGGCCCGTCGCACGTTCCGTTTTTCACTGATCCACCTCAGCGTCCTGTTCGCGGCGCTGCTGGTGGACCATTACCTGTAAAACTGGACAATGACCAGCCACACTCTGTGCCGCTTTTTTGTGCTCCAACGCTCTAGGTGCTGTCTATGACCAAACGAATCACTCTTAAATTGATAGTAGCTTGCGCAGTTCTGGCGGGGGTTGGAGGTCTTTTAGCCGCTTGCAAAGACGCTATGCCACCGTTTTCAGCAGTGGATGTGACTGGTGCGCAGTACGCCAAGAATTTTGAGCTGGCCGACCAAAACGGCCAGGTACGCCATTTGCAAGACTTTGCCGGTAAGGTGGTGGTCCTATTTTTTGGTTACACCCAGTGCCCGGATGTGTGCCCCACCACGATGACCGAATTGGCTGAGGTGAAAAAAGCATTGGGCAGAAATGGGGACCGTTTGCAGGTACTGTTCGTAACCGTGGATCCCCAACGGGACACGCCTGAGGTTCTTAAAGGCTACATGGCCAATTTTGACCCCACATTCTTAGCGCTGCGCCCAACATCGCAGCAATTGGAGACCTTGGCCAAAGAGTTCAAGGTGTACTACAAGAAGGTCGACGGCACCACGGCCACCAGCTACACCATGGACCATTCTGCGGGTAGCTACGTTTACGACACCAAAGGCCAGTTGCGCCTATTCACCCGTTACGGAACCGGTGTACAGGCACTTACGTCGGATATCCAGATTTTGCTCAAGCAAGGCGCCTGAGGCGACCCAAGGCCTAGGCGTACTGCGCCAGGGTCACTTTCATTTTTTTCATCGCCGCGACTTCAATTTGGCGGATGCGCTCGGCGCTGACGCCGTATTCACCCGCCAAGTCGTGCAAGGTCATGCCGCCTGAATTGTCGTCGTTGACCTTGAGCCAGCGCTCTTCGACAATGCGCCGGCTGCGTGGGTCCAGTGCCTCCAAGGCGGTCGCAAGCCCGTCGGTGGCCAACACATCGCGCTGGTGGGCTTCGATCATGGCGATTGGCTCGTGGCTGCGGTCGGTCAGGTAAGCAATCGGGCCAAATGCGTCCTCACCATCGTCAGAGGGGCTGGGGTCCAGCAGCACGTCGCCGCCCATGAGCCGCGTCTCCATTTCCAGCACTTCTTCGGGCTTGACCTTGAGCTCGCGGGCCATGTCTGCCACTTGGGCGGGGCTGAGGGTCTCGCGGTGGGTGGCTTCGTCGGCCGCTGCGTCGTTGCTCTTGAAGCGTTGCTTCATCGATCGCAAGTTGAAAAATAGCTTGCGCTGCGCCTTGGTGGTGGCCACTTTGACCATGCGCCAGTTTTTCAGGATGTATTCGTGGATTTCGGCCTTGATCCAGTGAAGAGCGTAGCTCACCAAGCGAACGCCCTGGTCTGGGTCGAAGCGTTTGACGGCCTTCATCAAACCCACATTACCTTCTTGGATCAAATCGCCATGGGGCAGACCGTAGCCGAGGTACTGGCGGGCGACCGATACCACCAAGCGCAGGTGCGACAGCACCAACTTTCCAGCGGCCTCCAGGTCGTTGTCATTTTTGAACTTGCGAGCAAACGATTGTTCCTCCTCCAGTGTCAGCATGGGAAGTCGGTTTGCCGCCGTGATGTAGGCGTCCAAATTCCCCAGCGGAGGCACCAAAGCCCACGGATTGGCCACGGCCAAGGCGGCGTTAGAGGTTCCAATGTGCAGTGTCATACCCGTACTCCTTCTATCAACATGCTTATGTTAGCACTCTATAGGAGCGAGTGCTAATCAAAAAGTTCAATCCCTTTTCCATATGGGGTGTTATGCGGCTGGTGGGCGGATAATCGACCGGGATGCACGTCACCACTTCTCTGTCTCGCAAGTTCATTCGCACCGGCGTTGCCTTGCTGGTGATGGCGGTGGTCTCCATCGGACTAACGCTGTGGGTGACTTGGCAGCTAGAGGGGGGGGCGGCCGCAGTGAACGAGGCCGGTCGTCTGCGTATGCAGACCTGGCGCATTGTGAGTGCCGCGCAGGCGGGGCTGAGCCCGGACGAGGTGCAGCCTTTGGTTCAGCAGTTTGACGACAGCCTGTTGCTGCTGCGCAGCGGCGACCCGATGCGTCCGCTGTTTGTGCCGTGGAATGCCGATGCGCTGGCCAAGTTTGCGGTGGTGGAACGCCTGTGGCGTACCCAGAGCGACCAATGGGTGCGCTTTCATTCACTGGCACCCCAGGATTCGGTGCACACCGCGAGCGCGTTTGTCGACGCGATTGACCAGTTTGTGCTGTCCATCGAGCATGAAATGTCCCATTTGACTGCAATCCTCAATCTGTTTCAGATGGTCATGATGGCCTTGGCCATCGGGAGTGCGGTGATCTTGGTTTACACAGGGTACCTGTACGTGATTAACCCATTGGCCCATCTGCGGCAGGGTTTACGAAAGATCGAAGCGGGCGATTTTGCTACCCGGGTGGACGTGGATACCCAGGATGAATTCGGCCAGGTGGCTGCTGGTTTTAACGGTATGGCTAGACATCTGCAGTCCATGTATGACGGACTTGAGGCCAAAGTGCAGGTCAAAACCCAGCACATCGAAGCCCAGCGCGCCCGTATTGAGACTTTGTACGAAGTAAGCCGATTTTTGTCCAGCGCATCCTCCATTGAAGAGATGTCCAAAGGGTTTTCCCAACGGGTGCGCGCGGCGATGGGGGCCGATGCGGTGGCCGTGCGTTGGTCGGACGAGGCCAACCAGCGCTACCTGATGTTGGCCTCGGACTGTTTTCCGCAAGAGATGGTGGATGAAGAGCGCAGTCTGCTCAGCGGGGCCTGTGACTGTGGCAGCCTGCAGCCTGATGCGCGCACCCGCGTGATACCGATCCACAACCATGAAGCCGAACCGGTGCGCCATTGTGCCAAGGCGGGGTATGAGAATTTGGTGAGTGTGCCTATCCGCCTGCAGCAGCGCTTGATTGGTGAAATCGACCTCTTCTTTCGCGGACCTGTGGCTCTGCGCACGGAGGAGGTGGCGCTGCTGGATGCGCTGGCCAGCCATTTGGCCAGTTCTCTGGAGGGCTTGCGCGCCGCCGCGCTAGACCGCGAGGCGGCCGTGGGTGAAGAGCGTGCTTTGTTGGCGCGCGAATTGCACGACTCCATCGCCCAATCACTGGCGTTTCTCAAAATTCAGGTTCAGTTGCTGCGCAGTGCCGCCCAAAAGGCCAAGCCGGAGCAGGTTAATGCCGCGCTGGACGAGTTGGATGTGGGTTTGCGCGAAAGCATCCACGATGTGCGCGAGCTGCTGGTGCACTTTCGCACCCGGACCAACACGGACGATATTGAACGCGCCCTGCAGGAGACGTTGCAGAAGTTCCGGCACCAGACGGGTTTGCAAGCGCACATGCAGCTGCACGGTGATGGTTTGCCGCTGCCGTCGGATGTGCAGGTGCAAGTGCTGCATGTGGTGCAAGAGGCCCTGTCCAACGTGCGCAAGCACGCTGGCGCGACGCAGGTGAATTTGGACATCTATAAGGGTGAGGGCTGGCGTTTTGTGGTGCGCGACAATGGCGTCGGTTTCGATACTGCGCTAGCCCAGGATGAAACCCATGTTGGACTCAAAATCATGCGTGAGCGTGCTGAGCGTATCGGTGCCGGGATTAAATTGACCTCGCAGACCGGGCAGGGCAGTGCTGTAACGCTGACACTGCCGCCGCACCCAGTAATGGCCGCGCGAGTCTGACTGTAAAACCATGCAACCCATACAACTCTTGGTGGTCGATGACCACAACCTGTTCCGCCGGGGACTCACCGCGCTGCTGTCGCAAGACGGACGCTTTGAAGTGTGCGACCAAGCCGGTGATATTGGCGAGGCGCTGCGCTGTTTGCAGCGCTCACAGCCCGACTTGATTTTGCTGGACAACCATTTGCCGGGCGTACGCGGCGTAGACGGTATTGCGGCGCTGAAAGATGCGGCGCCTGAGGCGCGTATTCTGATGCTTACCGTCAGTGAGAACGAAGACGACCTGGCGGCCGCTTTGCAGGCCGGGGCGGACGGCTATTTGCTCAAGACCGTTGAGTCCGACGATTTGTGCAATTCCATTGAAAAGGTGCTGGCTGGCGAATCGGTCGTTAGCCCGGCGATGATGACCAAACTGGTAACGGCATTCAGAACCAAGCCTGCACCAGTGGTCACCGAAGCAGCGGCGCCTAACGCTAACGATGAGCCCAGAGGTATGGCCTTGCTGTCGGTCCGCGAGCGTGAAGTATTGGCCTACATCGCCCGTGGCGACAGCAACAAAGTAATTGCCCGCACGCTGGACATTGCGGAAACCACCGTCAAGGTGCATGTGCAGCATATTTTGCGCAAACTGGAGTTGACGTCGCGTGTCCAGGCTGCCGTATACGCGTCTGTGGTGGTTGCGGGTTGATCTTCATCAAACATTGATGCATTGAAGTGCTGAGTAGTTCTTTGGAACTATGGCCGAGCGGCGAGCCTAGTTCTTTTTACCAGTGGTAAACGTTCTCTCGACGGATAGCCAAAAGCCCCCCAGATTGCGATAGTTAGGCCATACCTTTGGAGAAGGACGTATGGCCTCTGAATTAAAAAATTCCCGCAAAGCGTGGTCGGTGCTACTGGTCAGCACCTTGGCGTTTACCGTGTGTTTCATGGTGTGGATGATGTTTGCTGTCATCGGTATCCCATTGAAGAAAACACTGGGTTTGAACGCGACTGAATTTGGACTTTTGACCGCCATGCCCGTTCTCAGCGGTTCACTGGTTCGTGTACCTCTGGGTATCTGGACCGATAAGTTCGGCGGACGGATTGTGATGGCGGTGTTGTTGGCGATCACCGTGCCTGCCATTTGGATGATGACTTACGCCACGGAGTACTGGCACTTTCTGGTCGTTGGCTTGGTCCTGGGTTTGGCCGGCGGTGCGTTTTCGGTGGGAACCCCTTACGTAGCGCGCTGGTTCCCCAAGAACAAGCAGGGTATGGCTATGGGCATTTTTGGTGCCGGCAACTCGGGTGCTGCGGTTAATAAGTTTGTGGCCCCGGTCATATTGGTTGCCTTTGGATGGACGATGGTGCCCAAGGTCTATGCCGTCATCATGCTCGGAACGCTCATCGTTTTTTGGCTGGGAAGTGCTAGCGACCCCAAGCACCTAGTGCCATCGCATATCAAGTTCACCGATCAGCTCAAGGCCTTAAAAGACCCCAAAGTTCTTAAATACTGCCAGTACTACAGCATTGTGTTTGGCGGATACGTTGCATTGTCCCTTTGGATGGTGCAGTACTACGTTGGTGAATACGGTCTGGACATCCGTATTGCAGCCTTATTGGCGGCCTGCTTTTCATTGCCTGGCGGTGTCTTACGGGCCGTGGGGGGGGTCATGTCGGACAAATACGGCGCACACAGCGTAACCTGGTGGGTGATGTGGGTGAGTTGGATTTGCCTGTTCTTGCTGTCGTATCCGCAAACGGATTTCACAATTGGCACCATCAATGGACCAGTGACCTTTCACATCGGATTGAACGTCTATGTGTTTACAGCCATCATGTTCACCCTTGGTATAGCGTTCGCTTTTGGCAAGGCCAGCGTTTTCAAGTACATCAGCGACGACTACGGCGCCAATATCGGAGCCATCAGCGGCATCGTTGGGTTGGCTGGCGGCTTGGGCGGTTTTGTGCTGCCGATCTTGTTTGGCATTCTGATGGATATCACCGGCATCCGCTCTAGCGCGTTCATGCTGATGTATGGCGTGGTGTGGGTCTCCTTGATCTGGATGTACTGGACCGAGGTTCGTCGCTCGCAGGTGATGGGCAGCACCGCCACCGCTTTTTCTCTTCGTAACTAAACCGTCACCCTAATTGGAGCAATAGCAATGACTACAAAAGAAACGTCTAGTGTCAATGTGACCGACTGGCGTCCGGAGGACGAACAGTTTTGGGAGGCCACGGGCAAGAAAATTGCCTACCGCAACCTCTGGATTTCGATTCCCGCTTTGCTGTGCGGCTTCGCCGTCTGGGGCATGTGGGGCATCATTACCGTGCAAATGATTAACCTGGGTTTTCCGTTCACCCAGGCAGAGCTGTTCACACTTACTGCCATCGCAGGCATTGCGGGGGCCACCATGCGTATCCCTGCTTCGTTCCTGATTCGACTGGCGGGTGGACGCAACACCATTTTCCTCACCACGGCCATGTTGCTGGCACCGGCGCTGGGTACGGGCATCGTGCTGCAGCACAAAGAGTGGCCACTGTGGGCTTTTCAATTGATGGCCTTGTGGTCTGGTGTCGGAGGTGGTAACTTCGCCAGCTCTATGTCGAACATCAGTAGTTTTTTCCCCAAGCGGCTCCAGGGTACCGGTTTGGGATTGAATGCTGGTTTGGGCAACTTCGGTGTGACCACCATGCAGATCGTCATCCCCCTGGTCATGACCATGGGCCTGCTAGGTTCGTGGGGCGGCACCCCCGAGGTGCTGATACACGACTCGGGCTGGATTTTTGGCAAGATTGTGGCTGGCACGCAGACCTGGATTCAGAACGCGGGCTTCGCCTGGGTGCTGTCGTTGGTGCCACTGTCTGCGCTGTGCTGGTTTGGCATGAATAACCTCAAGACCATCTCGCCAGATACCGGCAATCCGCTGACCGCCTTTGCCAAGATCACATACTTGTACACGCTGGCGTTTGTGCCTTCGATCTTCATGCTGTATCTCTACCTGCCTGCCCCCACCGGCCTGGGGGTGCTCAATATGTGGGTGGCTATTCCGCTCGACATCAGCCTTGCATTGTTGGTGATGAGGTTGGCGGCTTTTGGCACGATGAAAGAGGGGGTGACCAAACAGTTCGAGATATTCCGCAACAAACACACGTGGTCCATGACGATTCTGTACATCGTCACTTTCGGCTCCTTCATCGGATTTTCAATGGCGCTGCCACTGTCCATGAAGGTGATCTTTGGCATTAGCCACGTGGCAGACGCTAACGGCGTGATGCAGCACACACTGAGCAACCCCAACGCACCAGCGGTACTGGCCTTCGCCTGGATTGGTCCTTTTGTGGGAGCACTGATTCGCCCGTTGGGCGGCTGGATTTCCGATAAGGTGGGCGGTTCCATCGTCACCCAGTGGGTGTCGGCCACCATGGTGTTGGCATCGGTCGCGGTCGGCTACGTGATGATGCTGGCTTACCACTCGGCTACTCCTGAGGTTTATTTCTTCGCCTTCTTGACTTTGTTTGTGGTGCTGTTTGCCGCCAGTGGCATCGGCAATGGCTCTACCTTCCGCACCATCGGGGTGATTTTTGATCGCCAGCAGGCGGGCCCCGTGCTGGGTTGGACTTCAGCAGTCGCTGCTTATGGCGCGTTCATCGCCCCAGTGGTGATTGGCCAGCAAATTAAGTTGGGTACGCCCCAAATGGCCATGTATGGTTTTGCAGTTTTCTATGCACTGTGCTTGGTGCTAAATTGGTGGTTTTACCTGCGCGCGGGTGCGGAAATCAAGAATCCGTAATTAAGAATCTATAACCCCGTCCGTTATGAATCGCTATGAAATAAGTAGCTGCTTGCGCAGTATCCACGAGGGCTGCAGCCCGATTTGTTCATTAATTTCTTCCGCAAAGGTCATGCTATGAGCCACTTCCTAGATCGACTGAGCCACTTCTCGGCTCCCACTGAAAGTTTTTCCGATGGTCACGGCGTTACCACCGGTGAAGACCGCACCTGGGAAGACGCCTACCGCGACCGCTGGGCCCACGACAAGATCGTGCGCTCCACCCATGGCGTGAACTGCACGGGCTCGTGTTCGTGGAAGATTTACGTCAAGGGCGGCATCGTAACCTGGGAAACCCAGCAGACCGATTACCCCCGTACCCGTGATGATCTGCCCAACCATGAGCCGCGTGGCTGTGCCCGTGGCGCGTCCTACAGCTGGTACCTTTACAGCGCCAACCGCGTCAAGTACCCCATGGTGCGCGGCCGCTTGCTGCAACATTGGCGTGCTGCACTGGCGGTATCCAAAACACCGGTCGATGCTTGGGCCAACGTGGTTGAAAACACCGCTGCTAGAGCCGAATGGCAAAAGCAACGCGGCTTGGGTGGTTTTGTGCGCAGCACATGGGAAGAGGTCAATACCCTGATTGCCAGTGCCAACGTCTACACCGCCAAGAAGTACGGTCCTGATCGGGTTATGGGTTTTTCACCCATTCCCGCCATGTCGATGGTCAGCTACGCTTCGGGCAGCCGCTACCTGTCGCTCATTGGTGGTGTGTGCCTGAGCTTCTATGACTGGTATTGCGATTTGCCTCCGAGCAGCCCCCAAGTGTGGGGTGAGCAGACCGACGTGCCTGAGTCGGCCGACTGGTACAACTCCAACTACATCATTGCCTGGGGCTCCAACGTCCCCCAGACCCGCACTCCCGATGCCCATTTCTTTACCGAAGTGCGCTACAAAGGTGCCAAGACGGTGGCCATTACCCCCGACTATTCTGAAGTCGCAAAACTGGCCGACCTGTGGATACACCCCAAGCAGGGCACCGACGCCGCCGTGTCCATGGCCATGGGCCACGTCATCCTCAAAGAGTTCTACTTTGACAAGCGAAGCAGCTACTTTGACGACTACGTGCGCCGCTATACCGACATGCCCAACCTGGTGCAGTTGGAAGAGCGCACGCTGCCCGACGGGCGCAAAGTCATGGTGCCCGGCCAATACCTGCGTGCCAGCGACTTCAATGGCAAACTCGGCCAAGACAACAACCCCGAGTGGAAAACCGTCGCTATCGACGAAAACGACAAGATCGTGCTGCCCAACGGTTCCATTGGTTTCCGCTGGGGCGCCGAAGGTCGCGCCGACATGGGCAAGTGGAATCTAGAGAGCAAAGAAGCGCGCAACGACAGTGAAGTCAAACTCAAGCTGAGTATGATGGAAGCGTCCAAAGACGGCAGCGCCGCTGATTTTGAAATTGGCGACGTCGGCTTCCCCTACTTTGGCGGCATCAACACACCTAACTTCACCGCCAACCAACAGGGCCTTGGCAACGATGGCGTGTTGGTACGCAAAGTGCCGGTACGCCGCGTCAAGTTGGGCAAGGCCGGCGAAGAGCGCTACGCGCTGGTGGCCACGGTGTTCGACCTGACCGTTGCCAACTACGGCGTAGCCCGTGGCCTTGCGGGTGAAAACGCCGCCACCAGTTACGACGACAACACCCCCTATACCCCTGCCTGGCAAGAGCAGATCACCGGTGTCAAGCGCGACCAGATCATCGCTGTGGCACGCCAGTTTGCTGACAATGCCGACAAGACCCGTGGCAAGTCCATGGTCATCATCGGCGCGGGTATGAACCACTGGTTCCACTCTGACATGAATTACCGCGGCATCATCAATATGCTGATGATGTGCGGTTGTATCGGCCAAAGCGGTGGTGGCTGGGCCCACTATGTGGGTCAAGAAAAACTGCGCCCCCAAACCGGCTGGACGGCGTTGGCCTTCGCACTGGACTGGGTGCGCCCACCAAGGCAGATGGCCGGCACCAGCTTCTTCTATGCCCACACCGACCAGTGGCGCTACGAAAAACTGGGCGTGGATGAAATCTTGTCGCCTCTTGCCGATAAGACCAAGTTTGGCGGCAGCATGATTGACTACAACGTGCGCGCCGAGCGCATGGGCTGGTTACCCAGTGCACCTCAGTTACAGACCAACTCCTTCCAAGTAGTCAAAGACGCCACTGCAGCTGGCATGGATCCGAAAGATTACGTGGTCAAGTCGCTCAAAGACGGCAGTCTGAAGATGAGCTGTGAGGATCCGGACCACCCCGCCAATTGGCCACGCAATATGTTCGTGTGGCGCTCCAATCTGCTGGGCTCTAGCGGCAAAGGCCACGAGTACTTTTTGAAGCACCTGCTGGGCACTACGAATGGTGTGCAGGGCAAAGATTTAGGGAAAGAGGAAGCCAAGCCAACCGAAGTCAAGTGGCACGACAAAGCACCCGAGGGCAAGTTGGATCTGCTGGTCACGCTGGACTTCCGCATGAGCACCACCTGCCTGTACTCCGACATCGTGCTGCCCACCGCCACCTGGTACGAGAAAAACGACCTCAACACCAGCGACATGCACCCCTTTATTCACCCGCTGTCCACAGCGGTCGATCCCGCTTGGCAATCTCGTTCGGACTGGGAAATTTATAAAGGTTTTGCCGAGGCCTATAGCAAGGTTTGTGTTGGTCATTTGGGTGTCGAGAAGGAAGTAGTGCTGACCCCGCTGATGCACGACACGCCCTCTGAGTTGGCGCAAGCGTTTGACGTGAAAGAGTGGAAGAAGGGCGAATGTGACCTGATTCCCGGTAAAACGGCACCCACTATTCAGGTTATCGAGCGTGACTACCCCAACACCTTTGCCCGCTTTACTGCCTTGGGCCCTTTGATGGAAAAGGCCGGTAACGGCGGCAAGGGTATTGGTTGGGATACGAAAACCGAAGTCAAACAACTTCAGAGCCTCAATGGCAAGGTCCACACCGAAGGTGTGACCAAGGGCATGGCCAAAATCGTGACCGACATTGACGCGGCCGAAGTGATCTTGCAACTCGCCCCCGAAAC
This sequence comes from Burkholderiales bacterium, assembly GCA_038245855.1. Lineage (GTDB taxonomy): Bacteria > Pseudomonadota > Gammaproteobacteria > Burkholderiales > Burkholderiaceae_C > Allorhodoferax. The sequence continues at coordinate 165,090 of JBBRSA010000001.1, read as the reverse complement.
CAATGGCCATGTGGCTGTTAAGGCCTGGGAGGCACTGTCCAAAATTACGGGGCGCGATCACACCCACTTGGCGATTCACCGCGAAGACGAAAAAATCCGCTTCCGCGATATTCAGGCACAACCACGCAAGATCATCAGCTCACCCACCTGGAGCGGCATTGAGAGTGAAACCGTGTCGTACAACGCCGGCTACACCAACGTGCATGAATTGATCCCATGGCGCACCCTCACCGGTCGTCAGCATTTCTACCTGGATCATCCGTGGATGGTGGCCTTTGGCGAAGGGCTGTCGACGTACCGTCCGCCAGTGGATTTGAAGGCGGTTGTAGGTCACAAGGACCGCATGCCCAACGGCAACAAAGAAATTTCTTTGAACTTCATTACGCCACACCAGAAATGGGGCATTCACTCTACCTATACAGACAACTTGCTCATGCTCACCCTGAGCCGCGGCGGCCCCTGTGTCTGGATGAGTGAAGACGATGCCAAAGAGGCGGGCATTGTGGACAATGATTGGATTGAGTTGTTCAACGCCAACGGTGCCATTGCGGCCCGTGCGGTGGTGAGCCAGCGTGTAAAACCTGGCATGGTCATGATGTACCACGCGCAGGAGAAGATCGTTAACACGCCCGGCTCTGAAATCACCAATACCCGTGGCGGCATTCACAACTCGGTAACCCGGGTGGTGCTTAAACCGACTCACATGATTGGCGGTTATGCGCAGTTCAGCTACGGCTTTAACTACTACGGAACCGTCGGAGCCAATCGAGACGAGTTTGTGGTGGTTCGCAAGATGCGCAAGATTGACTGGCTCGACGATGAAGCCGCACCCACCATCCAGGCTTAATAAGGAGCAAGAACTATGTACCCCTACACTCACATTCGTTCGTTGCCCCCCAAGGGGGCGTTCACCTCCTTTGAGGCGGCTCGGCAGGAGGCTCTATGAAAGTACGCGCGCAAATCGCCATGGTGCTGAACCTGGATAAGTGTATTGGCTGCCACACCTGTTCAGTCACTTGCAAAAACGTCTGGACCAGCCGTCCTGGCATGGAATACGCCTGGTTCAACAACGTCGAAACCAAGCCTGGCATTGGTTACCCCAAAGAATGGGAAAACCAGGCCAAGTGGAACGGTGGCTGGATTCGCAAGGCCGACGGCTCGATCGAGCCCAAGCAAGGCGGCAAGTGGAAGTTGCTCATGCGCATCTTCTCTAATCCCAACATGCCGTCGATTGACGACTACTACGAGCCGTTTACCTACGACTACGACCACTTGCAGTCAGCCAAGGAATCTAAGGCTCCACCCACCGCCCGCCCGCGCAGCCTGATCACCGGCAAGCGGATGCAAAAAATTGAGTGGGGTCCAAACTGGGAAGAAATTCTGGGTGGTGAGTTTGCCAAGCGCAGCAAGGACTCCAACCTGGACAGCTTTGACAAGGTCCAGAAGGACATGATGAGCCAGTTTGAAAACACCTTCATGATGTACCTGCCGCGCCTGTGCGAGCATTGCCTGAACCCCGCCTGCGTGGCATCGTGCCCATCGGGCTCGATTTACAAGCGTGAAGACGACGGTATTGTGCTGATCGACCAGGACAAATGCCGTGGTTGGCGCATGTGCGTCTCCGGCTGCCCATACAAGAAGATCTACTACAACTGGAAGAGCGGAAAGGCCGAGAAGTGCACCTTTTGCTATCCGCGCATCGAAGCCGGCCAGCCGACCGTGTGTTCTGAGACCTGTGTGGGCCGTATCAGGTATTTGGGCGTGGTGTTGTATGACGCAGACCGCATTCTTGAGGCCGCCAGTGTGGAAAACGAGAAAGACCTGTACCAGGCCCAACTCGACATTTTCTTGAACCCCAACGACCCTGAGGTGATCAAGCAAGCGCGCATCGATGGTATTCCCGACGCATGGCTGGCTGGTGCTCGCAATAGCCCGGTTTACAAGATGGCGGTGGAGTGGAAGGTTGCTTTGCCGCTGCACCCCGAGTACCGCACGCTGCCCATGGTTTGGTATGTGCCGCCTTTGTCGCCGATCAACTCGGCGGCCAATGCGGGCCACATCGGTGCCAATGGCGAGATCCCCGATATTTCGCAGATGCGTATTCCTGTTCAGTACCTGGCCAACTTGCTTACCGCTGGCGACACCGGCCCTGTGGTGCGCGCACTGGAACGCATGCTGGCCATGCGCGCCTACCAGCGCAGCAAGCATGTGGATCAGATTCAGAATCTGGCCGTGCTGGAGCAAACCGGGCTCACCGTGGCCGAGGTCGAAGACATGTACCAGATCATGGCCATTGCGAACTACGAAGACCGCTTTGTGATTCCAACCACGCACCGTGAATACGCCGAAAACGCGTTTGACCTGCGTGGTGGTTGTGGCTTCTCGTTTGGTAATGGTTGCTCCGACGGCGCATCCGAGACCAGCCTGTTTGGTGGCAGCAAGGCTCGCACCATCCCGATCAAGTCCATGGTCTAGTAAGAAGGGAAATAGCATGAAAGACAACAAGTACTCCCTGCGCGCCTTGGCGCTGATGTTGACCTACCCTGACGCCACCCTGCGTGCCCAGTTGCCCCAGTTGGTCGAGGCCATCGAAACCGAGGGTGTAGTCCCTTCGGCCCGGCGGCTGGAGATCAAGGCTTTGGCGGCTGAGCTGGCGCGTATGGATTCCATGGAGGTTGAAGCCCGCTACGTGGAAACCTTCGACCGGGGTCGTGCCACATCGCTGCACCTGTTTGAGCATGTACACGGCGACTCACGCGACCGCGGCCCCGCCATGGTGGATCTGGCCAAGACCTACGAAAAGGCCGGTTTGCGGATGGGCGCTGACGAACTACCGGACCACCTGTGTGTAGTGATGGAATTCGCCTCTACCCAGCCGCCCAAGTTGGCCGCCGAATTTTTGGGCGAGATGGAGCACATCCTGACCGCCATCTTCAGCGCATTGCTCAAACGCGAGAGCCCGTACGCCACGCTGGTGGCTGCAGTGCTGGAGCTGGCTGGCCAAAAAGTCCAGGCCGTTCCCGTCGTCGCCGATGAAGCCATGGACGACGCCTGGGTTGAGCCCATGGCCTTTGATGGCTGCAGTACTAAGGGACAAGCCAAACCGGGCGCCCCCCAACCCATTCACTTTGTTCGCAAGGTGCCATCCGCACAAGGAGCAACACAATGAGCCCCCTAGACAATTTCCTCTTCGGCATCTACCCCTACATCTGCCTAAGCGTCTTTTTGTTGGGCAGCCTGCTGCGCTTTGACCGCGATCAGTACACCTGGAAGAGCGATTCGTCACAGCTACTGCGTGCTGGCCAGCTGCGTTGGGGTAGTAACCTGTTCCACGTTGGCGTCCTATTCTTATTCTTTGGTCACACTTTTGGCATGTTGACACCCCACTTCGTGTATGAGCACTTCATTAGCGCTGGTAATAAGCAGCTGGTGGCCATGGTGTCCGGTGGTTTGTTTGGGGTGTTTGGCTTCATCGGCGTGAGCTTGCTGCTGCACCGGCGCCTGTTTGATGAGCGGATTCGTGCCAACTCAAAAACCAGCGACATTGTTCTGCTAGTACTGCTGTGGCTGCAGTTGGCCCTGGGTTTGGCCACTATTCCGCTGTCGGCACAGCATCTCGATGGCAGCATGATGATGCGCTTGGCAGGTTGGGCCCAGGCAATCATGACCTTTCAAGCGGGCGCGCCCGCGTTGTTGGTCGAAGCAGGCTTTGTCTTTAAGATGCACATGTTCCTGGGCATGTCGATCTTCTTGATCTTTCCATTCACCCGGTTGGTGCACGTCTGGAGTGGGTTTGGCACGGTCGCGTATCTGGTGCGCCCCTACCAAGTGGTGCGCAGCCGCCGTGTAGGTATGACGCCTACCACCCCCTTAAGCCAACGCCGCGGTAACTAACTATTTCAAGGTAAGGATCACCATGCAATCCCAAAATTCTGCCTCTGAGGGCTGCGGAAGTGGCTCGTGTGGATGCGCCACGGCAGCGGCGACTTTGGCCAATCCCGTGCCCACCATCAACGGTATTGCGTTGTTTGAGCAGGGCCAGAACCCGCCCATGGAGGCGGTGCAAGAGCTTGCCTATGCGGAGCTGCTGCGCCAAGCGGCGGTCCATGCCGGTTTATTGCCACGCCACAAGGGCTTGGTGGCGCCGGAGTTGAATGATGATGAGCGCCAGATCGTCGAGACCATGGTCGATGGCGCGGTGACCACGCCCCAGCCTACGGCAGAGGAATGCCAGCGCTATTACGATGCCAACAAAGCCCAGTTTGTGGTGGGGCAGGCCTTGCATCTGCGCCATATTCTCTTTGCTGTCACGCCGGGTGTAAATGTGCAGGCCTTGGCCACGCATGCTGAAAAAGCCTTGTTAGAGCTGCTGCACAAAGACGCGCCGGCTGGGCGTTTTGAGACGCTGGCAGCGGAGTTGTCTAACTGCCCGACCAGCACCCAAGGTGGTGATCTGGGTTGGGTTGGCCCAAGTGATTGCGCGTTCGAGCTGGCTAACGAGCTGTTCCATCAATCACATGCGCAGCGTGGCAACGGCGTGCACACCAAGCTGATGCACTCGCGTTTTGGTTTTCACATCATGGAAGTGTTGGGTCGTCGTGAGGGCGAGCAAAAATCGTATGCCGAGGTGCAAGAACGCATTGCTGCACAACTTGCGCTGCAGTCACGGTCCAAAGCGCTGCGTCAATACATGAGCCTGTTGGTCGGTCAAGCCGAAGTTGAGGGTATTGATCTGGAAGGGGCGGATTCGCCTCTGGTTCAGTGACCGGGGCCGCTGCAGGCCCAGACGAGCTCCTGCTGCGGTTGCGAAACTTCAAGTCGGATTATTTTCCACTGCACCAGCAGCGGTTTCAGGATCTGGTCAATCAAGGTCAACACCCCAAGACCCTGTTCATTGGGTGCTCTGACTCGCGTCTGGTTCCGTACTTGCTGACTGGGGCGGGGCCAGGTGAACTTTTTGTTGTGCGCAATGTGGGCGCCTTTGTACCTCCGTACGACGGCAGTCACGGCTTACACGGTACGACTGCCGCCATCGAATACGCCGTATTGACGTTGCATGTGGAGCGCATCATCATCTGCGGCCATAGCCATTGCGGCGCAATTCGCGCCGCCTACGAAGGCGTATCGGACGAGGCCGTAGCCTTACAAGCTTGGCTCAAATTGGCCGAAGAGGCCCTGCTACCGGTACAAAGCAGCCCCGAGTCCATCCGCCGCACTGAGCAGCGCGTGGTAGTGCTGCAGCTTGAGCGCATGATGGCCTACCCCATGGTGCGGCGTGAGGTTGAGGCGGGTCGTTTGACCCTACACGGCTGGCATTACGTCATTGAAGACGGCGAAATCCATATATTTGATGTGCAGCAGGGCTCTTTTGTGTCCGCCTCCCAGTCCGCCCACAGTGGTACGGGTCCATACCAGCCGTACGTTGAAAACGACGGCCAAATTTTTTCGTACTGATCTCGGGCGAAAAGTAGGGGTTTTCCCGATTCGTTTTGTACACAATTTGATCGTCGCTATCAATACTCTAGCTGCGCGCGTAGCGGTGACGAGGGCTTGCTGAATGTGGAATTTTTAGGCCTTGTTTTTGAACCTAAACCCTACAGTCAGTGGGGATGGTTTTCCGCCATTTCGCCTCCTATACGGCGTTAAACTGGTTACCTCGTCGACCCTGAAACGCTGTTTTTGGACGCTAGCGGGGTTGAGTCGAAACAAGGAAGCGTTGGACCACTGTCGATGGCATTTGTTCGCAGTTGCCCGATTGAACCCGCTCTTTGGTTGCCAGTAGTTTCCACGCCCCATGCTTTTTTGCTCTTTGCCCGCCTGAGACTTCGCATTTTTTGCTGGGTGGTAACTGCCCGGCCGCTATTTACTAAATAAGAAACCCTATGAAAAGAGACACCATGAACGCTTCCACCAAGACCATTGCCGCCCAACCCATTAGCGACGATGTGTTGAAGGAGAAGTATCTCAAGGCAGGCGAGACCAGTGTGGAGGACCTCTATATCCGCGTTGCCCGTGCATTGGCTTCGGTGGAGGCTCCGGCCGAGCAGGCCAAGTACGAAGCCTTGTTTCTAGATAACCTGCATGCGGGCGCTATCGGTGCTGGGCGCATCATGAGTGCTGCGGGCACCTCGATTCAGGCCACCTTGATCAATTGCTTCGTGCAGCCTGTGGGTGACTGCATTCAGGGTGTTGATGACGATGGTTATCCCGGTATTTACGAAGCCCTGCGTGAGGCCGCTGAGACCATGCGCCGTGGCGGTGGTGTGGGTTACGATTTTTCCCGCATTCGCCCGCGCGGCGCCGAGGTCAAAGCCACCGCATCCATGGCCTCCGGCCCTTGCAGCTATATCAATGTGTTTGACCAGTCGTGCTCGACCGTAGAGAGTGCCGGTGCACGCCGTGGTGCCCAGATGGGTGTGTTGCGTATTGACCATCCCGATGTGCTGGAATTCATCACCGCCAAACGCACCCCGGGACGTTGGAATAATTTCAACGTTTCGGTGGGCATGTCCGACGCGTTCATGCAGGCGTTGACCGCCGATCAAAACTGGGAGTTGGTGCACCGCGCCAAGCCTGGTGCAGGCGTCATGGCCCAGGGTGCTACCCAGCGTGCCGATGGCATGTGGGTTTACAAAACCCTGCCAGCGCGTGAGCTGTGGGATACCGTGATGAAGTCGACCTACGACTTTGCCGAGCCCGGCATCCTGTTCCTGGACCACATGAACCAGGACAACAACCTGCGTTACTGCGAAAAGATTGAGGCCACCAACCCCTGCGGTGAGCAACCCCTGCCGTCCTACGGCTGCTGCGACCTGGGTCCTATCATTCTGACGCGCTTTATCCGCCATCCGTTTGGTTTTAATGGTGTCCCAGCATTTGATTTTGAGGCGTTTGAGAAAAGCGTCGCCTTGCAGGTGCGTGCCTTGGACAATGTGCTGGATGTCACCTTTTGGCCGCTGCAGCAACAACGCGATGAATCAGCGGACAAGCGCCGCATTGGCGTGGGCTTTACTGGCATGGGCAACACCCTGTCTATGCTATGCCTGCGCTATGACGCTGCTGAGGGCCGTGAGATGGCGGCCCGCATTGCCACGTCGATGCGCGATGCCGCCTACACCGCCTCAGTAGCATTGGCGCAGGAGAAGGGCGCATTTCCTAAGTTTGATGCCGACGGCTATTTGGCCCCCGGAACGTTCGCCAGCCGCCTACCCGCAGCGTTGCGCGAGTCCATTCGCACGCACGGCATTCGCAACAGCCATTTGCTGTCGATTGCGCCCACGGGCACGGTGAGCTTGGCCTTTGCCGATAACGCATCCAATGGAATTGAGCCGCCGTTTTCGTGGATGTACAAGCGCAAGAAGCGTGAGGGTGACGGCAGCTTTACCGAGTACTCGGTGGAAGACCACGCGTGGCGCATGTACCGCGAGCTTGGGGGCGATGTTTCCAAGCTGCCAGACTACTTCGTCTCGGCTTTGGAGATGTCGGCTACCGACCATATTGCCATGATGGAGGCGGTGCAGCCTTTTGTGGATACTGCCATTTCCAAGACCGTCAACGTGCCGGCTGACTACCCGTACGATGATTTCAAAGGTCTGTATATGCAGGCCTGGCACGCCCGCCTCAAAGGCTTGGCCACCTACCGGCCTAACGCCATTCTGGGTTCGGTTTTACACGTCGAACCCAGTGCAGAGGCGATGGAAGCTGCGCAGCAAGCGATCAAAGCGGCAGCAACCATTGTTGACCCCATGCGCACCGTGATCGAGAGCCGACCCAAAGGTGCCCTCTCGGCGGTGGCCGAAAAAATCGACTACTGGACCCAAGAAGGCCACAAGACGCTGTATCTGTTGGTGTCCTTCCTGCCCGTGCCGACGGCCGATGGCACCGGAACCGTTGACCGTGCCATTGAGTTCTTCATGCCAGTGGGCCAAAACGGCGAGTCGCAGCAGTGGATCACCTCCAGCATGCGCCTGTTGTCGTTGGCAGCGCGCGGCGGCTTCTTGCAACGCGCCTTGAGCGATATGCGCAAAGTCGCGTGGGACCGTGGCCCCGTGCGCCTGGGTACGCATGAAAAAGCCGACGGCACCCTGGTGCCGATGTGGCACGACTCTGAAGTGGCCGCCATTGCGTTCGCCATCCAAAACATTCAGGCGCAGCGTATCAACGCCCGCTCTTCTGAGCAAGAGCGGCGCTCCATTGATTTGAGCGGTGATGTGGAGAGACTATTGCCTGCCCAAGAGACCGCTTTGGCTACTGCGCCGCTGCCGGTGATGGCCGGCAAAAAGTGCGGTGAGTGTGGTGCCCACGCCATGATCCGCAAAGACGGCTGCGATTACTGTACCCAATGTGGGCACATGGGTAGCTGCGGTTGATACCCATTCGGCCCGTTGCGCCGATACGACCGTCGGCGCGTTCGGGTGCGGCGGTCGATATCCGGTGGCAATGGCGCCATGTCTTGCTGGCGCCCCACCGTTTAGGTTTTTTTTTGGCCATGGTGGTGCTGGGCACCACGGGCGTGTGGTGGAGCGCCGTGCAGCTGGACCGCGTCAGCGGCTTGCTGCACTTGTCGTACGCACTGTCACCTTCGCTGGTGCATGGTGCCGTCATGACACTGGGTTTTATTCCGCTCTTTTTTTCCGGTTTTTTGTTTACCGCCGGCCCCAAATGGTTGGGTGTTTCGGGGCCTGAGGCCCACGTCTTGCGCCCCGCCTTGTTGCTGCAAGTCGCCGGATGGTTGCTGTGGGTGGTGGCAACGCATATCCACCTGTACCTGGCCTTAGGCGCCTTGGCTTTTGCCTTGGCGGGTTTGGTTTGGATGACCGCGCTGTTTTGGGGCCTGGTGCGCCACAGTACGGTTGAAGACCAACTGCATGCGCGCACCATTGGTGTGGCTTTGCTGGTTGGTTGTTTAAGTGTGTTCGGACTCATGGCCAGTCTGGCGTTGGATGCCCCCGCCGTGGCATTGGCCTGGGTATTAACAGCTCTGTGGGGTTTTGTAGTGGTCGTTTATGTGACGGTGGCACACCGCATGATTCCTTTTTTTACGTCTAGTGCCATGCCATTTATCAACGCGCGGCGACCCTTCTGGGCCTTGGGCTTGATGCTGGCGGCCGCTGCGTTTGAAGTGCTTGCGGTATGGGTGGAGTTGAATGGGCCGCTGAGTGGTTCGCTGGGTCAGGGGTGGATGTTGGGGCGGGGTATTTTTGAGCTAGTGGCCGGCGCGGTTTTACTGTGGTTGTCGGTCATTTGGGGCTTGATGCAAAGCCTCAAAAATCGGCTGCTGGCCATGTTGCATGTCGGATTTTTGTGGCTCGGGTTGGCCTTGGTTTTAAGTGGGATGTCCCAGCTGTTAGGTCTGCTTCAGGGCTCGCCGGTGCTGGGCCTGGGGGCATTGCATGCGCTCAGCATGGGCTGCCTCGCATCGCTGATGCTCGCAATGGTTACCCGGGTTTCGTGTGGCCACAGCGGGCGCGCCTTGGTGGCCGATGACTTGGTGTGGACCTTGTTTTGGTTGCTACAAGTGGCGGCGGTGCTGCGCATCGCTGCCGCCGCATACGCTGTCCTGGGGTACTGGCTGCTGCTGCCCGTTGCGTTGCTGTGGACGGTCGTCATGCTGGTGTGGGGTGTGCGTTTGGGGTCTTGGTATGGCCGCTTACGTGCAGATGGGCGCGCCGGGTAATGGTGCAGCTGTGAGTGCTACCAACGACCTCGCCACATTAGCGGCACAACTGATGCAGTCGCGGCAAACCATTTTGCCCAAACGCCTGATGGACCCTGGCCCCAATACGGACCAACTGGCCCACATTTTTGATGCTGCTGGTTCGGCCCCCGACCATGGGCAATTGCTACCGTGGCGTTTTATTGTGGTTGCGCAGGAGGCGCGCGCGCAATTGGCCGATGTGTTTGGCGCAGCCCTGCTGGAGCGCGACGCACTGGCGACGCCCGAACAGGTTGCCCAGGCCCAAGAAAAAGCCCACCGTGGCCCCACGTTGCTGCTGATGGTGGTGGACGCTGCGCGTGGGGACCCAGAGATCGATCTGTATGAACGCATTGTATCGGCCGGCTGTGCGGTGCAAAACATGCTGCTCATGGCAACCGCTATGGGCTATGGTTCTGCGCTGACCAGTGGCAAAGCACTCAAGTCGGCTGGACTTCGGGCCCTGTTTGGTTTGCAGCCCGGCGACCATGCCCTGTGTTTTGTCAGCATAGGTACCGTTCGGTCGCGTAAGGCAGTGCGTTTGCAGCCTACACGGGCAGACTATGTGACAACCCTGATGCCCCACGGAGTTGGGGAAACTCAGGCCTAAAGGTATCCCCCAGCCCACCTGTTTTTTTTACTTTGATCGAGTGCCATATGGAAATATCCAGCTTTAACGACCTATTGCAGGCGGCCCGTTACCAGCCGCTGCCACAGCGCCTGTTGTTTGTGTTCACTGCCGTGGAGTTGCCCGAGGGCAGCACACCCGAGCAGCGTGCCGATTTTGAAGCCGGACACGGCGGCGCACTGGTGCCCTTAATGTGCGTAGACAAAACTCCGCAAGAGTTGGATTCGTTTGATGCCTTGGCCTCCGAAGCGCAGCAGTTTAGTCGCCCGTGGGGCATGGTGTTTGCTGCGGCCATGTCGGGTTCGCCCGGTGAGCCACCGAGTACGGCAGATGCAGAAAAGCAGTTGGAACGCATGGTGGAAGCCATCAAGCAAGGCGACATTGGCAGCTACATCCCTTTTGACAACCACGGCAACGCCGTTCAGTTGGGTTGATATGGCGCAGATCCGTGGCATCGGTCTACCGGGCCACCGTGCACCGGCCGTGGGGTTGGAGGCACCGTTTGAAATGCTGGTTGCTTGCCACGAACGGGTCCATCGCAGCCTGGACCTCATGGCACGCTTGCAGCAGCATTTGGCCGACAAAGGCGTGGACGATGGCGCCCGCAGTGCCGCACGGGACGTGATGCGTTACTTTGATATCGCAGCACCGTTGCACCACCAGGATGAAGAACTACATGTATTTCCGCCCTTGCTGGCCGGGCCGGATACTGCCGCGCACGCCATGGTACGCAAGTTGATAGACGACCACCGGCAGATGGAGCAGGCATGGGTGTCGGCTCGGGCGGTATTGCAGTGCATTGTGAACGCTGATACGTCCGTCGGCTTGGTGCTAACGCCTGCACAAACGGTCCAGCTGAACCATTTTGCGTCGCTGTATGGGCAGCACATTCAGGACGAAGAACACCTTGTTTATCCGGCTGCGAAGGCCGCCATAGTGCCTGCTGCACTCAATGCGATGAGCCAGGACATGATGCATAGGCGAGGTGTGCCCAGCCCCATGCCCACCACGATTCGCAATTAATAAGTGGCGGTGACGCGCTGTGAGTTTGCGAGCAGCGGTTCATAGTCACAAGCGGTTCGGGAGTTGGTTTTTCGTAAAGCGACCACGGTCCCAAAGCGGATGATCTCGGTCTGAACTTCAATGACCGCAATGCAAGGGTAGGTTGTTATGGGCTGCGGTACGCGTGTTCAAAAACCTATTTATCAATATGCGGTACCACTATCTAGCCAAAATTGCGGCCCCTACCGGGGCTTGTTCCTTTGTCGAGGTTACGCAAACCTTATTTCGTCCGCTACGTTTGGCTTCATACAAGGCCATATCGGCCTTGTTAAGGAGCGAGTCGATTTTGGCGTCGTCCTTTTCTAATTCTGCCAATCCAATTGAAGCCGTTACCTTCAGGGAGGTCCCATTTTCCAGTGGAATAGTGGCTAGTGAGATCGCTTCGCGCAGTCGATCGGCCACTTCCTTGGCTACTTGACCGCCAGTCTCAGGCAAAAGCATTGCGAATTCTTCACCACCGATGCGCCCCGCAATATCGACGTGCCGCAGCACTACTCTACAAATTTCTCCAACCCGACTCAAAACCAAATCACCGACTTTGTGTCCATAACCATCGTTAATGGCCTTGAAGTGGTCCAAATCCATCATCAACACCGATAGTCCTCCGCCATAACGCTGGGTACGGATCAATTCTTGTTCAGACAAAACGAGAAAATGTCGACGATTGGCCAGTCCGGTCAATGCATCGGTCTCCGCCAATTTTTTTAGCTCAAGATCAGCCTTCTTGCGCGCGGAAATGTCTGTCTGGGCCACGACGACATTGCCCGAATCACCTTCAAATCGGGTGACGGTTGCGACGAACCATTGATCTTCGCCAGGGCTGTGGCATGGATACTCCAAAGAGAAGACAGTGCAGTCGCCCCCAATGACTTTTCGAATGCCGTCTGCGATCAATTTGCCATTTTCTAAATATGGTCCGCTTGCAGCGTCGCACACATCCAAATAGTTGGTTCCGACACCGTAATCTTGGGTGCTGCTGTCCGAACTGTTTCTTGTGTAGAAATCGCGCCAGGGCTTATTGACCTTCAAAATGGCGCCCGAACGGTTCAACACACACAGCTGCTCATTCACCGCATTGAATGTGCTCATTGCAAATTGCTCGGAAGCCACTAGGGCTTGCTCCGCGAGCTTCATCTGCGTTATGTCTGAAACCAGAACAAAGAAGCCCTTTATGCGCTCACCATCCCTATCCGGCACGTATTGCGCCCACGTGTAGCCAATGGTCCCATCCGGTCTGACAATGCTACGTTCGAATTGCTGACGTTCTCCTCGTAGGGCCGCTAGTATGTACGGTTCATTTTTCCGAAAAAGCTCCGGTCCGAGCAAATCCTGTATTCGGATTCCAACGACTTCCTCCTTTGACTTGCCAAACCAGATTTTGTAGTTACTGTTTGCAAACGTACAAACCAGTTCACGGTTCCAGTGGCCAACCATACCGGGCAATACATCGATCAAAAGCTCCATGAAATTTTTGCTCTCACGCAGCGCGGCATCTGATTTTTGCCGCGCGTCGGACAACGTGTCGAAGCTGCGCGACAAGTCGCCAAATTCGTCGGTGGTGTGAATTGTGCAGCGTGCCTCAAGATTGCCGTCGACTAACGCACGCACGGTAGTGTGCAAGAGAGATAGGGGGCGTAACACCCGGTGCCAGAGCAGGGCCACCAGCATGACCAGAATCAGCATCATGGCCGTCGACATGGCATAGAAGAGGAAGCGAAAGCGGATCTCCAGTTGCTGTCGCTTCAGGCTGGCGGCGTGACCCCATCGATCCACGGTGTCAAAAAATTCCTGAGTCTGGGTCAGCACTTGGTTGACGAGCAGGCGTGTTCGGCGCATTTCCAGCGCGGTATCGCGCTTACGGTCCGGCGCGACCAGTTGGTTGAAGAAAAACGACAGGGCATCCGCCTGCTCAAGGGCTTCTGCGGGTGCGGAAGTTTCGGATTTCTGGTCGACCACCAGTCTGCTGACGATTTCCTTCTGTGTTGCATGCCATTGCTCGATGACCCGCGCTTCGCCGTGAAGCGCATATTCATTGGTCAGGACCAAAAGCGTTGACACTTGGTTGCTGATATCGACGGCTCGGTTCTGGATAGTGACCTGGTGATCCAGATCGCGACCGACACTCCAGGCTGCAAAAAAAAAGCGCGCACATCACCAACAGCGCTGCGGACAGCGATGCCAGCAAAACGGTGCGGACCTTCATCGCTTACTGGGTGATACCGACTGCAGCGGGTCTTACCCGCGCCAGTGGTGCCGAATGAATGAATGCCAGGTAGTTGGGAGACCGGGGCGCGCTAACGTGCCCCTCCTCACGCGCCCAACGCGCTTCGCCTTCTAAACTGGTTAGGAGCGACTGATCCAGCGCAAGCCGGAAGCGATAACGCGGCAATAACCAATCGGCATAGGCCGCATCGACTTTCAGGCGCGTGCGCAGGATCGCGCGTACCTTTGTCGGCTCGGTAGCGATGAACTGGATGGCGCGATCGAGTGCGCGCAGCAGGCGGGTCAGGTCGTCCGCCCGTGCGCCAATGACGGCTCGCGATGCGATTAGGTTGTAGCGCTGGGTAAAGAAATCAGCGTCGGCGAGCACGCGGGCGCCAGCGATGTCTTGCGTAGCGCGGTAGGCCTGTGGCTGCCAAATGGAGATTGCATCGACCTCGCGGCGCGCCAGCGCTGCGACGATCGTGTCCGGCGGGTAGTCTACTAGGGTGATGGACTTGGGGTCAACGCCGTTCAAGAGCGCAAAAGTGTCGATGTAGTAGTGGCTGGAAGAGCCCAAAATGGTGCCAACCCGTTTGTTTGCCAACTGTTTGGGGTTGTTGATGCCGCTTTGCGCATGGACAATGACTTTCTGGTCTTGGGTGCTGGTGCCAAACGTGGCGAGAATGGCAAAATCATTGCGCACGAAGCTGTTGAACATGACCAACGTTTCCGAGCCAGTGGTCAGATCCGTTTTGCCTTCGGCGAGCATTTTCATGCCGTGCACGCTGCTGGCAACCTCATCAATTCGGACCGTAACCCCCTCCTTGGTGAAGTAGTCCTCGGTCTCGGCAACGAAGATCGGCAGGTTCATCGAAACTGCTGAAACCGCTAGGACAAGTGGCGCCGCCGCATTGGCAGGACTCACCCGCGCTATCGAAACCGCCACGAGGAGGATTACGGCCAACGTATACCGCCTCAGACCCGCTCTCATGTATGGTGAAAATGGGCTCAAGGCCATCGCACATCTCCAACTTCAAATGTTGTTGAGAACAGATCTTCCTGCAAATAAGGCTACACCTAAACGGGAGCTAATGCAATATACGCTCCGCAATTTCCCGAATCATTGCGATTGAACAATCTTGGGTTGGATTTGCGACCTGTGCAGTGCGATTGAATGGCCAGACTCCGATCGGAACCCAAGGTTGCACAAAGTAGATACGCAGTTACGGATGGCTGGTCTCATATGCCGCGATGGCGGTCTTGAGATCGGTGTACTGCGCGCAGCCAAAGAAGCACAGGCCGTCCAGCACCTTGAGGTTCTCTTTGGCTTTGCCGGGTTCGTTAACCGTCAAATAGGCTTCACCCATGTACTCCAAGGCGTCCAGATGCCGTGGGTTGATGCGCAGGGCTTCGTTGTAGTGCTGGAAAACCACGGTCATGTCGGGGTTGGGCCCTTTGCGCACCGAATAGGCGTACAGGTTGTGGTAGTCCGCGTAATTGGGGGATGACGCCAGGGCCACCTTGAGAATGTTTTGTGCGCCCAACCAGTCTTTCTTTGCGATCGCGTTGCGGGCCGCCTGTGTGGCCGGGTCTTGCGATTGGGCTGACCAGCCGCCGCCGTAACCGCCGCCACTACTTCCACCACCACTACTTCCACCACCACCACCTCCACCTCCACCTCCACCTCCCGATGCAAAGGCGGTGCCGGTGGCCAGTAGCAGGGCGATTGTCAGGGTTGTGTATGCATGTTTCATGGCTGTATCTCGTTCCAAAAATGGGTTAAATGGATATTTCGGTTGGTCGCAGCATTGCGTCCCAGCTAAAGAACGCAGCGAGTTCATGAATGGATGCAGCACGGTCAAGAAGATTGTTGATCGTCGAAGGACTTGCAAGGGGTTTGCGTGGTTCTGGTGCGGCTGTGGAACAATGCCCGCATGTCCCGTCGCACCTCATCGCTCGTTGTAGTTGCCGTTATCAGCATGGCCGCGATGGCCGCGTGGTACGTGATGCGTGTACCGGCAGTTGCCGCAACGGTGGTGCAATCACAGCCCTTGGTGCGTACCCTGTTGTTCTCGGCGCGGGTTGCTAGCACGTCGCGAGTGGATGTGGGGGCCACCGTGACGGGGCGTGTGGCGCAGGTGTCCGTTGCGGAGGGCGCACGGGTGAAGCGGGGTGACACTTTGGTGCGCTTGGAAAACGACGAGCTGCAGGCCACGCTTGCGCAAGCGCAGGCCGGTGTTCGCCAAGCACAGGCCCGATTGGCTGGTCTTCAAGGATCGGGGCGCAGCGCTGTACAGGCCAATCTGGAACAGGCCAATTCGGTGCTCTTTGCGGCACAGAAAGACCTTGTCCGCACACAAGAGTTAGTGGCCCGTGGTTTTCTGAGCGCAGCCCGGATGGACGAGGTGCAGCGCGCTGCGGCGGTTGCCAAGGCACAGCGTGACGCGGCCCTGGCCCAACTGCAGGCCAATGGCGAGCAAGGCGCCGACGTGGCCGGGGCGCGGGCACAAGAGGTGCAGGCCCAGGCGGCGCTGGCGGTGGCGCAGGCACGCTTGGAGCAAGCCACCATCACCGCCCCAGCCGATGCCCGGGTGCTGCTGCGCAACGTGGAGCCGGGCCAGATTGTGCAACCAGGGCGCGCTCTGCTGACTTTGGCGCTGGACAGCCCGGTGCAACTGGTTGGCCAGGTTGACGAGCGTTACATGGCGCAGGTCCAAGTGGGCCAAACAGCCAGCGTGCGTGCCGATGCATTTGTGCAGCAACCGTTCGACGCAACAGTTCAGTCCATTGCGCCGGTGGTGGATGCACAGCGTGGTGCGGTTGAAGTCAAACTGGTGCTTCCCCATGCGGTGCCAGATTTCTTGCGCGAAGACATGACGCTGTCAATCCAGTTGCTTACCGGCCAGCGTGACCACGCTTTGGTGGTGCCCGCACAAGCGGTGCGCGTCCAAGGTGATGGCATATCGACTACCGTACGGCTGGCACAAGACGGCCGCGTGGTCGAGCGCTCGGTTCGGCTGGGGCTGCGCACCCTGGATGCGGTGGAAGTGCTAGAGGGCTTGGCAGCGGGTGATGTCGTGCTGCTGGCCCCATCGCCTGCCGTCGGCAAGCGGGTCAAGGCCGACACCGGCGCCGTGTGGACCAGTACCAAGCGCGCGGGCGATGATGCTGGCGCAGTGATGGGCAACGCCATGGGACGCTGAGGAAAACCCGATGCGCAACCGAATCGGTTTTGAGGCCCAGGTGGCGATGCGTTTTCTGCGCGAAGGGCGCATGCAGACGGTGCTGATCATCGTTGGTGTGGCTGCTGGCGTGGCGGTGGTGGCATATATCTCGGCACTCATCAGCGGCTTGCAACGCAACACCCTAGAAAAGACCTTGGGTGCGCAGGCCCATATCACGATCTCCGCGCCCGAGGATGTGGCTTTCACCACCCACCAAAACGCATCCGACGGCTCAATTTTTCAGCAGGTGCAACCGCGCACCCAGCGCCCGCGTGCCATTGTCAACTGGCAGGCGCTGGTGCCGGTGCTGGAGGCCATGCCTGCAGTGGCGGCGGTGTCGCCCATGGTGTCGGGTGCCGGGCTGGCCCAGCGCGGTGAGGCGTCCAAAGCCATTGCGCTCATGGGTGTCGATTTGGACCGGTATGACCGCATCGTGGGCCTGCGCCGCAAGGTGGTCGATGGTGTGGCCCGGCTTGGCCCCGGCGAGGCCATCTTGGGGCGTGACCTGGCCAGTGACCTGGGTGTGCGCGTAGGCGACCGGGTGAACCTCATTGTGGGCGGTGCCAATGCCAATAGCAGTGTGGTGGACGCCGTGCGGGTAACCGCCCTGGTGGACCTGGGTGTGCGCGAGCTGAACCGACGTACCGTGATTGTTCCGCTGCGTGCGGCGCAGAGCCTGCTGGGCCTGCCCGGCGGAGCCACGAATCTTGACTTGACGCTGACCGATGTATGGGCGGCGTCAACCCTGTCGACCGAACTGGCGCAGCGCTTCCCGTACAAGGTCGAAGGCTGGCAGCAGGCCAATGCCCAGCTCGTCTCCGCCCTGAACGCCCAATCGGTCAGCACCAGTGTGATCCGGGGTGTGGTGATGGTGGTAGTGGTCTTGGGTATTGCCAGCGTGCTGGTGGTGTCGGTCGTGCAAAAGCGCCGAGAGATCGGCATATTGCGGGCCATGGGGGCTACCCAGGGCCAGATCATGCGCGTTTTCCTGCTGCAAGGCGCCATGGTGGGTGCGCTGGGCTCGGCCCTAGGCGTAGTCTTGGCGGTGGGCCTGATAGCGGTATTCACCCACTTTGTGCGCGGCTCCGACGGCTTGCCTCTGTTTGCAATATCGCTTTCTCCTCCGTTGGCCATGTCGATTGCCGCCATCGCCACCGTCTGCGGCGTGCTGGCCGCAGTGGCGCCCGCGCGGCGCGCTGCTGCGTTGGACCCCGCCCAGGCGATTCGCATTTGATGACCGCCATGACACTCGACATGACACCCGCGATAACACCCACTGCTGGCACCCCGCTCATCGCAATGGAAGGCGTGCGCAAGCGCTACAACGTGGGCCGCCCGAACGAGGCCGAAGTGTTGCATGGCATCAACCTGTCTTTGGGCGTGGGCGAGTTTGTGGCGTTGATCGGTCCTTCGGGCTCAGGCAAAAGCACCTTGCTCAACATCATTGGCCTGTTAGAACCCATGACCGAGGGCAGCTACCGCCTGCAAGGCACCGAAGTGGCGGGCCTGGACGATGCTGCGCTCACCCTACAGCGTCGCTGCGCACTGGGTTTTGTGTTTCAGTTCCACCATTTGCTGCCAGCCTTCACCGCATTGGAAAACGTGACCATGCCCGCCTTGATGCGCGACGGCACCGTCAGCGCGGCGCAGCGCGCGCACGCACAAGTCGTGCTGGCCGCCATGGGCCTCTCAGACGCCATGGGCAAACGCCCGGGTGAACTATCGGGTGGTATGCAGCAGCGTGTAGCCATTGCCCGCGCGCTGGTGATGCAGCCGCCTTTGGTGCTGGCGGACGAGCCTACCGGCAACCTTGACCGCGCTAGTTCTGACGAGGTGTTTGCGCTGATGCGCCGCATGCATGCGGACTTGGGGACTTCATTCTTGGTGGTGACGCACGACCCGCGCCTGGCCCAACGCTGCGACCGCACGATTGAGCTGGTCGATGGCCGGGTCGAGCGTGACGAACGTCAAACCGCCACGTAGCATTGCTGCATTGCCCTATACCCTGACATTACTGGATACACGATGCCCGCAACCCTCATCACCGTCAGCTTCTTCGGTACCGTCGCAGGCAAAGAAATGCTCGTTCCCGTCGGGCCAGAAGGTGCCCACTATGCTCACATTCAAGACTGGCTCACGGCCCAACTCAAAGCCAAGAAAGCAGTCAAAGACGTGAGCAACCAGGTACTGGTCAAGGGCATTAAGCAATGGGCGGTGTATGAGCAGAAGGCCGGCTCTAAAACCGTCCGGACCGTTTTCAAAATAACCTAGTCGGCCCATCTGCGGTCTGTGGCCAGGGTACTGGTGCAGTCAGGTCCGGCAGATGACCGGGTTTGTGGGGTCCAGGCTCCATTCATACCAACCGCCGTCATACACACAGATGTGCTCCCAGCCCATCAGCCAAGCATAAAAAAACGCAAGTGACGCACGCCAACCGGTACCGCAATAAAACGCCACTTGCTGGTCACGGTGGATGCCGGCATCGCTCCATACCTTTGAAATGTCTTGCGCACTGCGCATGGTGCCGTCGGCATGCTGGAAATCGCTCATGCTGTTGACGTCGTTGCCCTTGCCGGCGTGGCCCCAGCGGGCGCCTGCAACGTCGCCAACCGCCTCGATGTAGCTGTAGCCCGATGTTTTTCCCATGTATTCGTTCCAGGTGCGAATGCTCACCAATGCGGCGTCGGGTTGCCGTAGCAATTGCCGGGCTTGCTGGGTATCGGCCAGGTACTCTGGGTGGGCGGGGAACGGCACACCGAAGTCGCTTGCGGCTATGGGTAGACAGGGCGGTTTGGACGAAAGCGGCAAATCGGCCAAACACCACGCCGCAAAGCCGCCGTCCAGCAGGCGAACGTCCTGCACACCGGCGTACAGCATCAGATGGGCGGCCCGCGCGGCCATCACCGCACATCGGCCATACACGATGACGGTGGTGTCATGGCAAATGGCGTTGCCAAGTAGGCATTGAAGCAGGGCGTTGTCGGACACCTTGTTCCACAACGGCTCTCGCTCCAATTCCGCAGTGTCCATATACGACGCGTCGGGAATATGGCCGCAGAGAAACGCATCGAAACCGTCGCAACCCACCTCCAGCAACCGCCATGCGCCAGAGGGGGGCGCTGCCACCATGCGTGACGCTAGGAGCGCTGCCAGCCAGGGGGCACTGACCAAATGCTGCCAGCGCACCAAATCGTGGCGAAAACCCAGCGGCGCTGCGTGGTGATGGGTTGGCGTTGGCATGGGCTGTGCAAGGTGTTGTGTATTTTAGATGTTGCTTAGACGCCTAGCATTGCACGCACGGGTGTGCAGATGGGCATGGCGGCGCTATGATATTCAGCGTGGAGACCGTGAGCAGCCGATCCTGAAATTATTTACACGGTTTGAACAGCAAATGCCATCATGGGCATCTATACGATATGACCCACTCTGAATTGGTCGCCAGCACCCAGTCCACCGCCCATTGGACGGTCTCCACCAATTACCGATTGCGGGTGGCGTCGTTTATCAATATGTTCGTCGCGGCGCTGTTCCATGGCTGGGACAAGGGCTACAGCCCCGTGCTTTGGGGCTTGGTGGTGATGCAGCTTCTTGTTTACCCCCATATTGCCTTTTGGTACGCGCGGCGGTCGGCCAATTCCCAACAAGTGGAAGTCAACAACCTGACTTTGGATTGCCTGATGTTCGGCGCCTTGGCGGCGGCCTTGCAGTTTCCGTTGTGGATTGCGTTTACGGTGTATATCGCCAGCACGCTCAATATCACGATCAGCCGGGGCCTGTCCGGGTTGCTGCGCTCGCAGCTGGCTTTTTTCTCGGGGGTGCTCGTCGTTGGCTTTTTGGTGGGTTGGCAGCTGTCACCTGGCACCGAATGGCCGGCCACCATCATGTGTCTGATCGGTAACACGGTGTATATGGTGTCCATCGGCGTCACCGCATTTGGGCGCAACCGGCAGCTGCGCAAAACCCGTGAGGCCTTACGCGCCGGTGAAAACACTTTGAAGCAGCAGTTGTCCGAGATTCAAAATTTGCAAGAACAGCTCCAGGAGCAAGCGGTTCGCGACCCACTCACTGGCCTGTACAACCGCCGCTTTCTGGATACCATCGTGCCCCGAGAATTGGCGCGGTGCGAGCGCGAAGGGCTGCATTTGACGGTGATGATGGTAGACGTTGACTATTTCAAAAAGGTCAACGACACCTATGGTCACCCCGGCGGTGACGAGGTTTTGAAGAAATTAGCAACGCTGCTGTTGGATAAAGTGCGTGTCATCGACGTTGCTTGCCGTTATGGCGGCGAAGAGTTTTTGCTGATGTTGCCCAGCATGGCGCCTGAGTTTGCGCTCGTGCGGGCAGAGCAATGTCGGGAAGCATTCGCCCAGGCGCGTATTGAATTCGAGGGTAAAACCATTCAAGCGACCATGTCGGTTGGTATTGCCATTTACCCGCAGCATGGCAATACGCTGGGTGAATTGACCCGCTGCGCTGACGTGGCGCTCTACCAAGCCAAGCAAGCAGGGCGTAACCGGGTTGTGCTGTACACCGCTGAAACATAAATTGGCGCATTTTCACACGGTGTCTTTGTGTGTGCACTGAAGCGTCGGCAGTTCAGGAAGTCCCTGATTGCTATTGATTAATAGCACCCGCAAGTCATTAAACCGCAACCCCGGCTGTAGCGATGTCGCCATCGGATTGCACCACGCGGCTCAACACGCGCGCTACCCGTTCAGCGCTTGTACAGCCCGTCGATCACGGCCGCAAAACGCGTTGCCAGGTTGTTGCGCTTGAGCTTAAGCGTGGGTGTCATCAGCCCGTTCTCGCTGGTCCAGGGCTCCAGTGACAGGGCCACCGCGCGGGGCTGGGCATAGTGTGGGAAGCTGTGGGTGAGGGTGCGGATGCGCTCCAGAACGGCCGGGCGCGCAGTCTGCAGGCTGTCTGGCGCATCGGGGTTGAGCTTCAGCTCGGTCGCCAGTAGCCGCCAGCCCGATTGACTCAGCACCACCACGCAGGCAATGAAAGGGCGGTTGTCGCCAAAGGCGTAGGCCTGCTCAAACAGCGGGTCGCTGGTGATGGCAAGCTCCAAATCAGCGGGCGCAATTTTTTCGCCGGTGGAGGTGACGATGATCTCTTTTAGGCGCCCCAGAATGCGGATGCGCCCGTTGGCCTCAATGGCGGCCTGGTCGCCGGTGCGCAGCCAGCCGTCCACAAAGGCGGCGGTGGTGTCGGCCTCGCGCTTCCAGTAGCCGCGCATGACGCTGCGCCCGCGCACTTGCAGCTCTCGGTTGTCGCCGATGCGCACTTCCATCCCCGGTAGGGCGGGGCCGATGGTGGCGGGGTCGTTGTTGTCCACCCCATTGGCGGCCACCACGGGCGAGGTTTCGGTCATGCCATAGCCCTGCAAGATGGGCAGGCCCAGGCCGATGAAGCAGTGGGCGATGGGCTGCGAGAGTGCGGCACCGCCGCTGATCGCCACCCGCAGCCGTCCACCAAACTGGGCCAGCAGGGGCGTGGCGACCAAGCGGTTTAACAGCGGCCAGGCCAGTGCATCCAGCGCAGCAGGGGTGTTGCCTTCCACGGGCAACTGCTGGACACGGCAGAAGCGGCGCCAGCCGACGTTTTGGGCCCAGGTGAACAAGCGCGCTTTGACCGGCTTGCCAACCAGCATGCCTGTGAGCGCGCTGTACACGCGCTCGTAAATGCGGGGCACCGAAATCAGAATGGTGGGGCGTACGGTTTTGAGGTCTTCGGACAACAGCGCCACCGAGCGCGCGTGTGCAACGCAGCAACCCGCGGCAATCGGCAGGTAATAGCCGGCGGTGCGCTCAAAGGTGTGGGACAGCGGCAGGAAAGACAGAAACACGTCCTGCTCGGTGGGCGCCACGCGTTGCAGCGTTGCCTTGACGTTGGCGAGCACGTTGTCGTGGCTAAGCATCACCCCCTTGGGCTTGCCGGTGGTGCCCGAGGTGTAGACCAGTGTGGCCAGATCGTTGGGTTCGGGTTTGCGCTGTGGTGCCAATGATGGCTTGGCGTTTGCCAGCCAGTCGTGCAGCGGGCTGACCTGTAGTGTTGCCGCCGCACTGGCGGCATCCGGCGTTGTGGCGTCCTCCACGAGTATGACTTGGCGCAGTGCCGGCAGGGCGATGCCGGTGGCGGCAATGGCCTGCCATTGGGCTAGGCTCTGTGCAAACAGCACCACGGTGTCGCTGTCGGCCAGGATGTAGGCAATGCTGGCCGGGTTGTCCAGCGCATGCATCGGGACCGGCACGCAGGCCAACGCCAGTGTGGCTTGGTCGATGCAGACGGCCTGCAGGCCGTTGGGCAGCAAGATGGCGATGCGGGCGCCGCGTTCCAGTTCCAGGCTCTGCAGAGCGGAGGCCATCTGCGTCACCTGTGCGCCCATGCTGGCCCAAGTTACCGGAGTCCAGGCCTGTGTGCTGTCGTCGTGGCGCAGGTAGGCGGTGGTCTGCGGGGTTTGGGCCACGCGCCAGGCCCACAGGTCGGCGAGGGTGTGAACGTGGTCGAGCGTCGGGTTTAGGGCAGTATCGTTCAGAGCAGGCATGCAAGAGGCAAATTTATAGATGAAATTGGGCTCTAGCCCTCGTCAATACTGCGCAAGGCGCTTCTATTTTTATAGCAATTTGAAGACGTCTTCCGCTGCAGCCACCGTTGCCGCAATGTCGTCATCCGAGTGCGCCGCACTCATAAACCCGGCTTCGTACAGCGCCGGCGCAAAGTAAAAGCCCTTGTCCAGCATGCCGTGAAAGAAGGTGTTGAAGCGCTTGTTGTCGGTGGTCATCACCTTGGCATAGTTTTGCGGCAGGGCGTCGAACAGAAAGAAGCCGAACATGCCGCCCTCATTGTCCACGCTGAACGGCACACCGGCCTTGTCGGCAGCACCTTTAAGGCCCGCCATGAGCTTTTGCGCTTTGGCACCCAGTGCTTCATAGAAGCCGGGCTTTTTAACTTCGCGCAGGGTCGCCAGCCCGCAGGCGGTAGCGACCGGGTTGCCAGACAAAGTGCCGGCTTGGTACACCGGGCCCAGCGGGGCGAGTTGTTCCATCACGGCGCGCTTGCCACCAAAGGCGGCCAACGGCATGCCGCCGCCAATGACCTTGCCCATGACCGTGATGTCGGGCTCAAAGCCGGGGATGGCTTTGGCATATACACCCTGGGCGCTGAGCAGGCCCACGCGAAAACCGGTCATCACTTCATCAAAGACAAATAGCGCGCCGTACTCGGTGCACAGCTCGCGGCAGCGCTGCATAAATGGCACCGAGGCGCGCACAAAGTTCATGTTGCCGGCAATGGGCTCAATCATGACGCAGGCCAGTTCTTTGCCGTGTATCGCAAATGCTTCTTCTAACTGTGTAACGTTGTTGTATTCCAGCACGAGTGTGTGCTGCACCACCTCGGCGGGCACACCAGCGCTGGTGGCGTGGCCAAAGGTGGCCAGGCCGGAGCCGGCTTTCACGAGCAAAGCATCGGCATGGCCGTGGTAGCAGCCTTCAAACTTCAAAATCTTGCTGCGGCCGGTGGCGCCGCGCGCCAGGCGGATGGCGCTCATGCCGGCTTCGGTGCCGCTGCTGACCAGGCGCACCATGTCCATGCTGGGCACTAGGCTCAGGATTTCTTCGGCCAGCTCCACCTCGCGCTCGGTGGGTGCACCGAACGAGAAGCCTTCTAAGCAGGCTTTTTGCACCGCCTCAACCACCGCAGGGTGGCCGTGGCCCAAGATCATGGGGCCCCAAGAGCCTATGTAGTCGGTATAGCGCTGGCCATTGGCATCCCAAAAATAGGCGCCCTGAGCGCGTTGCACAAAACGCGGCGTGCCGCCTACGGCCTTGAAGGCGCGCACGGGGGAGTTGACGCCGCCGGGGATGACTTTTTGCGCGCGTTGAAAGAGTTCGAGGTTGCGGTCAGTGTCGGGTTTCATTGGGAGGCATTTCAAAAGAGGTTTCAGAGGCCGCGTCATTTTCGTCGTCGTCATCGTCGGGGTGGGCCCAGAAAAGCCGGTCCGGCAGTACATTGCCCATGCCAGGGCGAAAGCCGTTTGCCAGGCTTTGGTCCAGGTAAGTCAGGGCCTCTGTGACGGATTCGATCAGCTCGCCGCCGCCGGCAATCAAAGCGGTGAGTGCGGCGGACAGGGTGTCGCCAGCGCCTGAGAAGATAGCTTCAAAACGTTCAAACTTCACGCTGCATAAAATGGCTTCTGGTGTGCACAGCACGTTGTCGATGTGCTGGTCAGGCAAGGGGATGCCGGTGACCAAGGTGTAGGGCACGCCCAAATCACTTGCAGCTTGTGCGATGTCGCGGGCCGTTGGGTTGTTGGCGTCGTTCCAGTCCGGCAACAGCCATCGGCATAGGGTGCTGTGGTTTCCAACCAACAGCGTGGTGAGTGGCATTAGTAGCTCATTGATTGCGTCTTGGTAGATGTCAATTTGGTCGTCAGCCCACCATGACAGGTCGGGCATGTAGGCCACCACGGGGATGTCGGCGTAGTCGGATGCCAGGGCTGCAATGGCACTGACGTTCTCGGGTGTGCCGACAAACCCGACCTTAAAAGCCTGCACCGGAATGTCTTCTAAAATGGCGCGCGCTTGTTCGGTGACAGCCTCGTCGTCCATTGGGAAATGGTCTTGAATGGTGGCCGTGTCGCGGGCATACGCGCCGGTCACAACGGGCAGCGCGTGGGCTCCAACGGAAGCAATCGTGGTGATGTCTGCGCTGATACCGCAGGCACCGCTGGCATCGTTTGCATTGAAGGTTAGTACGCAATCCGATGGTCCGTCGTCTTCCGATTCTTCTTCTTCAATGGGTAGGTAGGATGACGGCATCAGGGGGTCTGTCTAAGGGTTTGTCATCAGGCAGATTCGGCAACACTCGAGTCGCCTGCGCATACTGCGTCTATACAATGGTTGCATTCTATTCGAAGGCCCTTTAAGCTGTGAGCGACTATAAAACGTGGATGTGTTTGATATGCGGATGGATCTATGACGAGGCATCCGGCGCACCGGATGATGGGGTTGCTCCAGGCACGCGGTGGGCCGATGTTCCGATGAACTGGTGTTGCCCCGAATGCGGTGCCCGCAAAGAAGATTTCGAAATGGTTCAGATATAACAATGCTATGGTTGAAAGGCTCCGATTGTTTACCAACGTCCCACGCCTTTTCAGGAGTAATGTCTTGTGAGTAACGCTGCCCCTACGTTCAAAGTATTAGTTATTGATGACAGCAACACGATTCGACGCAGCGCGGAAATTTTTCTTAAGCAAGGCGGTCATGAAGTTGTGTTGGCTGAGGACGGCTTTGATGCCCTCGCCAAAGTCAATGACTGTCAACCTGACCTCATTTTTTGCGATATCTTGATGCCTCGCCTGGATGGTTACCAGACCTGCGCGATCATCAAGCGCAATGCCAAATACGCTGGTGTTCCAGTTGTCATGTTGTCGTCCAAAGATGGCGTCTTCGACAAGGCGCGTGGCCGTATGGTCGGCGCGCAAGACTATTTGACCAAACCCTTTACCAAAGACCAACTGCTCAAAGCCGTGCAGCAGTTTGGCGCAATTTCGCAAGGAGCTAGCTGATGGCAATTCATAAAGTACTCATCGTTGATGATTCCAAAACCGAACTCATGTTCATGACGGATTTGTTGCAAAAAAACGGCATTCTTGTCCGAACCGCCGAGAACGCCGATGAGGCCTTCAAACGTTTGGCCGAAGAAAAGCCAGATCTGATCCTGATGGACGTGGTGATGCCAGGACAAAACGGCTTTCAGTTAACCCGTGCGATCAATCGCACCCCTGAGTACACCGACATTCCTATTTTTATTTGTACCAGTAAAAGTTTGGAAACCGACCGGGTCTGGGGTATGCGTCAAGGCGCGCGTGACTACATCACCAAGCCGGTCGATCCAGCGGAGTTGTTTGCCAAGATTAAAGCCCTGGGCTAATTACTGATCCCATGGCCAATCGCGAAGCAATCCGAGATCTCCAGGCCCGACTGGCCGCCCGTTTGCAGACTGCCCGTACTGAGGGTATGTCCGTGGCGTGGCTGGCGGTGCGTGCAGGGGGATGTAATTACCTTTTTCCGCTGGGGCAATCGGGCGAGATATTTCCGGCATTGGGTGTGCAGTCGGTGCCGTACTCGCTTGCGTGGTTTGTTGGTGTTCTCAACATCCGTGGCGGACTGTATGGCGTGGTCGACTTTGCAGGTTTTCTTGCACAAGACGGGGCGGCACAACCGAGAACCGAGCCAGCTCCTACCGATCCCAGTGTTGTCACCCTCAACGTTGCGCTGGAAGTGAATTGCGCACTGAAGGTCGATGATTTGCTTGGCTTGCGTGGTGTTGACGCCTTCGTGTCGTCCTCCGCACCGGCCCAGGGTGCCCCTCCTTATTTTGGTACTCGGTTCGTTGATGCCGCCGGCGCAAGCTGGCAAGAAATCAATATGCGAACCCTGTCCCAAACCCCTCAATTCCTGAGTATCAGCGCTTAGACCATCCGTAAGGCTCCACTATGTCCGTAGTCGATAAAGTAAAAAACCTGTTTTCTCCTAAACCCAGCGAATCTGCGATTGAGTCGCGGTTGAGTCTGAGTATGCCGGACGACTCCTCCCAATCGGCTGATGGCGAAACGGTGCAAACACCGCAGGACGATACGGGTGCTCCGATGGGGGCCGCGATGGCCGCAGTACCTGATATGACGGTGGAAGATGCGATGGCCGCAGCGCGCCAAGCTGAAAAGATTTCAATTCCCATTTTGGGAACCCGCACGGTTGGGCAGCACCAACGAATTTTGTATGCGGTGGGTACTGCAGCGCTGGCGGTTTTGCTTGTTACGACGGTGTATGTTTTGAACCGAACGAACAAAGTGGCGCAACAACTTGGCGCTACCGGTCAGGCTTTGATGCAGTCGCAGCGGTTGGCCAAGTCAGTTTCGCAGGCTTTAGTGGGAAGCGAAAAGGCCTTCCCTGCGGTGGCAGAGAGTGCGGATGTACTGGTTAAAACTGCACGTGGATTGCGCAATGGTGATGCGTCCTTAAATCTAAAACCTTTGGACGACAGTTATGAAGGCACCTTCACTAAATTGACCCCGTTGGTTGACCGTGCGGAGACCAGTGCCAAGGCCGTTATGGCGCAGGAAAAAGTGTTGACACAAATTGGTGCAGCGCTGCGCTTAATTAGTCGTCAATCGTCCGATTTGCAAGATCTTTCGGAAAGTATCTTGGCGTTGAAAATTAAGAACGGCGCGTCCAACGTGGAGGTATCGGCGGTCGGACAATTGATTATGATGACGCAGCGGCTCGTAAAGTCTGCCAACGAGTTCTTGACGCCAGAGGGTGTGAGCCCCGAAGCGGTGTTTTTGCTGGGTAAGGACGTAAATTCTTTTAAAGAGATTACAGACGGATTGCTGTCAGGCAATGCAGAGTTGCATTTGACCGCCGCAAAGGACCCCGATACACGTGAGCAGTTGGATGCGTTGAGCAAGCTGTTCGACGAAACACGGGTTCAAACCAGTGCAATTTTGGGAAATATGCAGGGCTTGGTTGCTGCGCGTGAGGCCCAGGATGCCATTATTTCCGACAGCGAGGCGCTGCGACTGAGTCTGCAGGAACTGCAATCGGAACTCTCTAGCCACGCCGGTATCAGCGTATTCGCATTGTTCTTGCTGATAGCTTCCGTTGTGGTTGCAGGTTTCAGCGCGTTTGGCATTTCTCGGGTTCAGTTGCAGGACAGCCGTAAACGCCGTGAGGTCGCAGAGGAGCAGCGACTCGATGCAGAGCGCCAGGAGCAAGAAGCCAAACGCGTGAACGATGCCAATCAGGCTGCTATTTTGCGACTGATGAACGAACTGCAAACGGTTGCTGAAGGGGATTTGACCCAGGAAGCGACCGTGACGGAAGACATTACCGGCGCGATTGCCGACTCGGTGAACTACACGGTGGAAGAGTTGCGGTCCCTGGTTGCCAACGTGCAAAGTACGGTTGCCCGAGTTGCCCAAACCACGGCCGATGTGGATGCAACATCCACCGAACTGTTGGCAGCCTCCAACGAGCAGCTCCACGAAATTCGCGAAACGGGCAAGTCGGTTGTGGATATGGCCGGGCGTATTAACGAAGTGTCGACTCAGGCGCAAGAATCTGCGACGGTTGCGCGCCAGTCGCTGCAAGCGGCCGAGTCCGGCCTGAAAGCGGTGCAGGACGCGATCGGTGGTATGAACTCCATCCGTGACCAAATTCAAGAGACCTCCAAACGTATTAAACGACTGGGCGAGTCGTCCCAGGAGATTGGTGAGATTACCGAGCTGATTTCAGACATTACCGAGCAAACCAACGTGCTGGCGTTGAACGCCGCCATTCAGGCAGCCTCCGCCGGTGAAGCGGGACGCGGCTTCTCGGTGGTTGCGGAAGAGGTGCAGCGACTTGCTGAACGTTCAGCTGACGCCACGCGCCAGATTTCGGCCCTGGTGAAGGCAATTCAGACCGACACCCAGGATGCCATTGGCGCTATGGAACGTTCCACCCAAGGTGTGGTTGAAGGCGCACGACTGTCCGATAACGCGGGTACTGCGTTGACCGAGATTGATCGGGTGTCGCGCCAAGTGGCTGACCTGATTGAGCAGATTTCCAGTTCTGCCTCCCGTGAAGCCGGGTTGGCTAACGTGGTTGCAGACAACATTCAGCACATTTTTGCGGTGACGGAGCAAACGGGTGAGGGTACCCGTGTGACCGCCACCCAAGTGCGAGAGTTGTCGCGCATGGCAGAGGAATTGCGTTTGTCGGTTTCGCGTTTCAAGATCGCCTAACGGTTGGGTTGATCGTCCATCCTTCAGAAATGTGATCCCCAGGAGAGCCTGTACCCATGTCATCGAATTCTGTAGATTCCGGAGAGATTGAATCGTCGGCAGCTGACCTTGGCCCCTTGGCCTGGGTGTTGGATGAGTTACGCAAGTCTCTGGATGGCGCTACCAAGGCGCTGCGGCGTTTTGTGCGCGATGCAGAATTGGCGCGCGGATCGGACTTGTCCGAACTCGATGCAAGCCATTTGCGCATTGCCCGCCAGCAGTTGCACCAAGCTGTGGGTGCTTTGGAAATGGTGGGGCTGGAGGCCCCCGCAAAGGTTTTGCGTGCCATGGAATCACTGGCGCAGCGGTTTGTGCAGCGCCCAGAATTGTGCAGCGAAGACGCCGCCACCAAGGTCGAACGCGCCAGTTTTGCGCTGACCGAATACCTAGAAGGCATGATCAAAGGCAAGAAGGCGTCTGCGGTCGCCTTGTTCCCCCAATACCGGGATGTCATGGAGTTGACGGGTGGCGAACGTGCCCACCCTGCAGACCTTTGGCCGGTTGAGTGGGATTGGATGGAAGTGATTCTTCCCGTCACAGTAGAAGCGTTGAGTAACGCATCAAGCCTGCGCGAGCAGATGGATGCGGGGGTTCTGCGCGTGATGAAGACAGCCGATGCCGCCGCAGCAAAACGTTTGGGTCAATTGTGTGTTGGTATTGCAGCGGGTCATCCTGCGCAGGATACGCGTGCATTTTGGTCGATTTGTGCCGCCTATTTCGAGGCGGTTTCCCTCGGACTTTGTGCGGCTGACCTATATGCCAAGCGTGCCGCTGCGCGCGTGCTGCGCCAGTATGCGGCCCTTGCCAAGGGGGACTCTAGTGTGTCCGACCGATTGGCTCGCGATTTGTTGTTCTTTTGTGCACTTGCAGAGCCTGGACCTGGTCAAGAAGCACCGGCTTTGAATGCGGTGCGTATCGCGTATGGCTTGTCGTTTGACAAGAAGGTTGACTACTCGGAAGAAAAATTTGGTCTGTTTGACCCGGCTCTGATGGCGTTGGCGCGCAAGCGCATCGCTACGGCAGCCGAGACTTGGTCTGGCTTGGCCGGGGGCGACATCAATCGCCTCAAAACGGTTGCGGAGCAGTTCGCTTCCGTTTCAGAGTCGATCGTCAAGTTGCATCCGGAAAGTGGGGAATTGGCACAGGCACTGACAAGCGCGATTGATGCCACGGTTCGCACAGGAAATGTGCCTGTGCCTTCGGTGGCAATGGAAGTGGCCACCGCGGTGTTGTACCTAGAGGCCGCTTACGAAGATTTAGATCCTACAAACTCCAAAATGGAGGAGCGCGGCACCTGCTTGGCACAACGTTTGACCCATGTCACGGCTGGTGGGCAACCTGAGCCGCTAGAAGGCTGGATGGAAGAGTTGTACCGCCGGGTTGCTGATCGGCAAACCATGGGCAGTGTGGTGGACGAGTTGCGAACCACCCTGGGGCAAGTAGAGACTTCCCTGGACCAGTTTTTCCGCAACCCCCAAGATAAGGCGCCGCTGCGCGATATTCCCAGCCAGCTGGCACAAATGCGGGGCGTGTTTTCGGTGCTGGGCCTCGATCAGGCGGCATTGGCCGCGCTGCGGATGCGTTCATGCGCGGAACAGCTCCTGGTCGACGAGATCGATGTCGAGTCCGCTCGTGTTGGCATCTTTGACAAATTGGGCAACAGTGTTGGCGTGATGGGTTTTCTCATCGACATGCTGAGCTACCAAAGGGCGTTGGCAAAGAAACTGTTTGTTTATGACGAGGAATTGGGTGAGTTTAAATCGCTCATGGGGCGAGAGCGCGAGGTTACACCGGCACCAACTGTGGCACCGGATGCTGCGTCTGTCCCAGCGCCCGTGGTCGTGCCGACCCCGGTGATAGTTGAGTCGCTGAAGGCAGCCCCTGCTCCGGTAGCCTCGCAACCAGCGGCGCCCGCACAGTCGGTCGAACCATCGGATGTTGATGACGACGATGATTCCGAACTATTGGACATCTTCTTGGAAGAAGCACGTGAGGTCGCCCAGGCGGGCATGGCAGCCCTTGAGGCACTGGCTGTTGCTCCGAGCGACCTATCGGAACAAACAACCCTGCGCCGGGCTTTCCATACCTTAAAGGGCAGCTCGCGAATGGTGGGCCTCGATGAGTTTGGCGAGGCAGCGTGGTCGTTCGAGCAACTTCTCAACGCCCGTTTGGCCGAACAAATGCCGGCTAACGAGGACCTCATTACATTGGTTACCAATGCCATGCAGGCTTTTGGACACTGGATTGAGGACATTGCGTCGGGTACTGCGGATGACTGGAATGCCCAAGATTTCAGAAATGCCTCCGATGCCCTTCGGTTGAACCAGCAACTGGTTGCCTTGCATGGTCATACGACTGAATCGACCCAAGAAGCAGTCCAGGAAGTGCCCGAGGCCGAAGTTGCGATGGTGCCGGACCCGGTTGATATGGTTCAATCGTTTGAAGTGGATTTAGAGCCCAGCGCTGACGTGGTAACCGCTGCGGAAAGTGGGGCATTGGCCACCGAAGCATTCGACATCGCGCCGCCTGTTTCAGAGCCGCCGCATCCTGAGTTCTTCGCCACACAGACCTTCGATTTGGATGCCATGCAGGCCTTCGAATCGGACGATGCCCGTAAGGCCGCAGAGGCGCAAGATTTGAATTTTGGAAATTTTGATTTTGCTGCACCAACGCCGGTAGAGGCTGAGCCCGTGACAGAGTCACCCGTACTCATAGAAGATGCCATTGAACTGCCCAGTTTTGACTTTGGCGAAGAGCACTTGTCGACACCGGTGATAGAGGCAGCAGATAGCGTGTCCGAAATCGAAGAGACTGAAGTTGCAGAGCCCGCTATTGACGCCGCGTCAATGGCGGAAGCAACGCCAGAAGTCGGGTCAATATCAGCATCTGAGACGGCGCAAGTCGCGTCGTCTGCTGCGGTGGGGGGCGATGACCAAACCAAGGTGATTGGCCATTTGCGCCTGAGTATTCCTCTGTACAACGTCTACCTCAACGAGGCAGACGAGTGGTCGCGTCGGCTGCAGATTGAGCTCAGTGAATGGGCACTTGAGTTGCAGCGCCCCCTGCCAGACTCTTTGGTGAATCTTGCCCATTCCTTGCTCGGAAGCTCTGCCACCGTGGGCTTTTCCGCCTTGTCGGAAATGGCCCGCTCACTGGAGCAGGCGCTGCAACACGTTCAGTTGCACCACCAGGGTTCGCCTGAGCAGGCGCAGGTCTTTACCAATGCTGCGGAAGACATTCGGCGCTTGTTGCACCAGTTTGCCGCCGGCTTCTTGAAAGAGCCCAATGACGCGGTTTTGGCGGCCTTGCAGGCCATCATTGATACTGAATTCCCGGCACCAACGATCGAGTCGATGGCTGAAGACCAGGGGGAGGGTGTCACTGACGCCGCTGCGCTATCCGATCAAAATATTGGGGTGACGATAACCCCCTATATTGACGACGATGCACAAGCGTCCGTGGACAGTGCAGAGGAGATTGGCGTGGTAGCGGCAGTGCCACTTGATCCGGTTGCTTTGGTTGAAGTGGAAGTGGCTGCCGTACCCCTGCTGGCACAAGCACCAGGCACGCCGATGGTAAGCGCCGCACCGCTCACGATTGCCGACGCGCAAGACCAAGAAATTGACGCGGTGGATGCCTTGGACGAGGATTTGTTTCCGATTTTCCAGGAAGAAGCTGAAGAATTAATGCCCAAACTCGGCTCCGCATTGCGGGAATGGGTGGATGCACCGGATCGCCGTGACGCACGTAATGAAGTGTTGCGGGTGTTGCACACCCTCAAAGGTAGTGCGCGTTTGGCGGGTGCCATGCGCCTGGGTGAGATGGCCCACCACATGGAATCGAATATCGAGCAAATTGGCTCGGAATCCTTGCAAAGCATCCAGCTTGAACCGTTACTAACCCGTTTTGATACCTTGCAAAATGTGTTTGCGCGCTTGGGCGCACCGCCCGAAGCGGCGGAAGTGCCGACTCAATCGGCACAGCCCCAGCATGGACAGCCGGATGCAAAAGCCGCCTTACCTACGATGACCAATGTCGTGCAGCTGCAGACCATGCCGCGCGGTGCGGTTCTGGCCGCGCCGCGGACTGTAGCCAACCAGTCGGTTCGGGTGCGTTCGCAGCTGCTAGATCGCTTGGTTAACCAGGCCGGTGAGGTCATGATCTCGCGCGCCCGTATCGATTCCCGCTTGACCCAGTTGCGCGCATCGTTGGGTGAATTGGGCGGAAACTTAGAACGGTTGCGCCACCAGTTGCGTGACGTTGAGTTGCAGTCTGAGTCGCAAATGCAATCGCGTTTGGCGCAAACCAAAGACTCTGCACAGGCGTTTGACCCGCTGGAGTTCGATCGGTTTACCCGCGTGCAAGAGTTGACCCGCATGATGGCCGAATCGGTCCACGACGTCGCCACCGTGCAGCGCAGTTTGCAGCGCTCGGTTGAGGGTGCGGAAGATGATCTAATTGCGCAGGGACGCCAAGCCCGAGAATTGCAGCGAGATCTGCTGCGCACCCGCATGATGGAGTTTGAGGGTGTCTCAGACCGACTCTATGCCGTGGTACGCCAGGCCGCCAAAGATGCGGGCAAGCAAGTCAAGCTCGACATTATCGGTGGTTCCATTGAAATGGATCGCGGTGTCATGGAGCGTATGGCGCCGGCATTCGAACACATGCTGCGAAATGCGGTTGCGCACGGCATCGAAGATACGGCAGAACGTATCAGTGCTGACAAACCCGCCGCGGGCACAATCACGATTAAGGTCAACCAAGAGAGTAATGACATCTCTGTCTCATTTATTGACGATGGCGGTGGGTTGCACCTGGACAAAATACGGACACGGGCTATTGCCAACGGTGTCATCCAAGACAGCGATGTATTGTCTGAGGGCGATGCTGCCAACCTGATCTTTACGCCAGGCTTCTCGACCGCTGACCAAGTTACTGAACTCGCCGGACGGGGTATCGGCATGGACGTAGTACGCTCTGAAGTGAATGCATTGGGCGGACGCATCGAGACGAGCACCGTTCCCGGACAGGGAACGACGTTCAAGCTGATCATGCCGCTGACGACTGCGGTCACGCAGGTTGTGATGTTGCGCATTGGTGATTTCACCATTGCTGTCCCCTCCAATTTGGTAGAAACCGTCTTGCGTACGCCAGCCAAAGTATTGGAAGATGCCTACCAGCGCGATGGTTTTGAAGTCGGCGGTCAGTTGGTCCCCTTCTTCTGGTCGGGTGCATTGTTGCAAGTGTCCTCGCAAAGCCACGAGGCGCAAACCAAAACGTTCTCCGTCGTGGTGCTGCGAAGTGCGGGCCAACGTTTGGCAATGCACGTTGACGAGGTGTTGGGCAACCGAGAGGTGGTGGTTAAGAACCTTGGGCCGCAGTTGTCGCGTTTGCCTGGATTGGCTGGTGTATCGGTGTTGGCCTCCGGTGCAGTGGCGCTTATTTACAACCCGGTCGCCTTGGCGTCGGTCTACGGAGAGCAGGCGCGCCAGTTGCGCCAGACAGCGCTTGCTGCAGGCGCTGCAGCTGATACCAGCGGGCAGTCGATACAGGGCTTGGTGGGCGCGGCCAACCAGGTTCCGTTGATTTTGGTGGTCGACGATTCCATCACCGTGCGGCGCGTGACGCAGCGTTTACTCAAGCGCGAAGGGTATCGTGTGGCCTTGGCGTCCGATGGCTTGCAGGCACTCGAAAGGCTGCAGGAAGAAAAACCCACCTTGGTGTTGTCCGACATCGAGATGCCACGGATGGACGGCTTCGACTTGGCGCGCAATATTCGCGGTGACGACAACCTAAAGGACTTGCCGATCATCATGATCACGTCACGGATTGCCGGCAAACACCGCGAACATGCCAAGGAACTGGGTGTAGACCACTACTTGGGGAAACCGTACTCGGAAGACGAGTTACTGGGTCTGGTACGCAGTTACTGCGACAAGCCGGTGGTGGCTTAAGCGACTGGGCGCACGACTGCATACCGTTGCAGCGTGCGTGCACGCGCTTGCGCGTGATCCACAACTGGTTTTGGATAGTCCACGTTGAGCGTGATGCCTGCTGCCTCGAGGGTCGCAGGTTTAGCCAACCATGGTGCGTGCAAATACGTAACCGGTAGCGCAGACAACTGCGGCAGGTAGCGCTTGATGAACTTGCCCTGTGGGTCAAATTTTTCGCTTTGCAGTGTCGGGTTGAAGATGCGAAAGTAGGGCTGTGCGTCGCACCCGCTGGAGCTAACCCACTGCCATCCACCGTTGTTTGCGGCCAAGTCATAGTCAATGAGTGCCTCAGCGAAATAGCGCTCGCCCCTCCGCCAGTCAATACCCAGGTGTTTCACCAAAAAACTACCTGCCACCATGCGCAGGCGGTTGTGCATATAGCCTGATTGGTTCAGTTGGGCCATCGCCGCGTCGACAAGGGGGTAGCCGGTGCGCCCCTGACTCCACGCGTCAAATAATGATTGGGCCTGTGCACCAGATTCCCATGCAATCTGGTCGTAGGCAGGTTTGAATGCACCCTGCGCCACATGCGGGAAATTCGCAAGTATCTGGAAATAAAAGTCCCGCCAAACCAACTCCGACAACCAAACCGCTGCACCGGTACTGCCACTGAGCATGCGCTGGTGCGCCAGATGGACCAACTGCCGTATCGAAACGGTTCCAAACCGAAGGTGCACGCTCAGGTAGCTGGGGCCCTTCACGGCAGGGAAGTTGCGGGTTTGGTCGTAAGCATCCATCCGTTCCCAAAAGTCCTCGATCAACCGCGCCGCACCCTGCGTGCCCGGTACGATGCCTAGCGCGTGTAAGTTGGTCGGTAAGAAGCCAAGCGATGCCAAAGTTGGAACGGGCTGGATGTGCTCAGTCGGACGCGGCGCTAACCCTGAGGCCGCGGCAGAGCAGGGGTGTGATGTTGGTGGGGTGTCGCCTAATCGTGCAAGCCACGCGCGTTTGTATGGGGTGAACACGGTATAAGGCTTTCCCGCTTGGGTAAGTACTTCTTCGCGCTCAAAAATGACATGGTCCTTCACCGACACCAATGCAATGCCGCTGTCGACTAAAGCCTGCTTCACAACCGCGTCGCGCGCCACACTTTGGGGCTCGTAGTCGTGGGCCATAAAGACCGCCTGCACTTGCAGTGCGCGCGCTAGCGCCGGAATTTCGTCGGTGGCCAAGCCGTGCCGCACAATCAGGCCGGCGAGCGGGTCCCCTGCTTGTGCGCGTAGGGATGTGTCGAGTTCGGCCACGGAATCGCGAATAAATTCAACCCGTCGGTCCGCGCGTGGCAAAGGGTCCAAAATGGAACGCTCAAAAACAAAAACACAGTGCACCGATTCACACTGCTGAAGTGCTGCCTGCAACGCAGCGTTGTCTTCCACTCGCAAATCGCGTCGAAACCAAACCAGCCCACATTTGAATTGCTGTGCCATCGCAGCCGCTAAAATAAGAAAATGTCTGGCGATTCTGCACCAATCAACCTCACGAATCATTTTTTGATCGCGATGCCCGGATTGATGGATGCGTTATTCGCCAAAAGTGTGATCTATGTGTGTGAGCACAGCGAGCGTGGCGCATTAGGGTTGGTCATCAACAAGCCCGCGTCACTGTGCCTGTCGGAGCTGTTCGAGAAAGTGTCTTTGCCCCTGTTGCGGCAAGACCTGTCGGCGAGCCCGGTTTACCAAGGTGGGCCGGTCCAAGTGGAGCGTGGGTTTGTGCTGCACGAGCCCCAGCCAGCATTGGACGATGGCCCCAGCAACCCCGTTTATGCCTCAACCTTGTCCATACCCGGCGGGCTGGATATGACAACCTCGCGTGATGTATTAGAGGCCATGGCCAACGGGTCTGGCCCTCAAAAAGTGCTGGTGTCTATGGGTTATTCTGCATGGGGGCAGGGGCAGCTGGAAACCGAACTAGGCGCCAATGCTTGGCTGACGGTCAACGCCGACCCAGCCATTATTTTTGACACCCCAATCCAAGACCGCTACGCCAAGGCCTTGGCGCTGTTGGGTTTGGAGGCTTGGATGATCTCAAGCCAGGTGGGCCACGCGTGAGTGCACACCAGAGTGTCCCAGCGGTGGTGCCCCCATCGCTGAATATGTTTTTAGGTATCGATTTTGGGATGAAACGCACTGGCATTGCTGTGGGCAACCGCCTGTTGCGCACAGCGCAGGCGGCGGCATCAGTGCATGCCCAGGGCGACGCCCGGTTTGAACAAATTGCCTTGCGGCTCAAAGAATGGCAGCCGGACGCCCTGGTCATTGGCGTGCCCTACCACCCCGACGGCGCTCCGCACGAAAACACCGCACGGGCCAAAAAGTTTGGGCGGCAATTGCATGGCCGATTTGGTTTGCCGGTTTTTGAGGTGGACGAGCGCTACAGCACAACTGAGGCCTTGTCCAGCGGCGCGCGCGACGCCGACGCCCAGTCGGCTTGTATTATTTTGGAACAGTTTTTAAGGAGTTTGGCGTGACCACACAGGCATTGGATGCGCAAGCGCTGTACCGAGACTTACTGCGGGGTGTGCAACCGATCATGCAGCCAGCTACACAGTTGGTCGGCATCTGGTCGGGCGGCGCTTGGCTAGCCGAGCAACTGCAGCGTGACCTTAAACGCCCTAGCACCGCTGGCACGATTTCATCGGCCATGCACCGTGACGATTTTGCCCAGCGCGGTCTCGCCGATGGCGGGCAGACGGTGCTGCCGTTTGACGTCAACGGAGCCCACATCCTGCTGTTGGACGACGTGCTTTACACCGGGCGCACCCTGCGTGCGGTGATCAACGAATTGTTTGACTATGGCCGTCCGGCCAGCATCAAACTCGCGGTTTTGGTAGACCGGGGAGGGCGCGAACTGCCGGTGCAGGCAGACTTTGCGGCAGCCCGGGTGGCATTGACCGCCGACCAATCCCTAGCCTTGGCGCGCAGTGCCGATGGCGTCTTGAGCTTTAACCTAAAGGCGCGTTAGACATGCTCTACAAACGCAACCCCCAACTCAACCAACATGGGGAGCTGGTCCATCTGCTCTCGGTAGAAGGCCTGCCGCGTGGCATCGTCACCCACATCTTGGATACTGCTGCCAATTTTGTGTCGGTTAACGATCGCGAGGTCAAAAAGGTGCCCCTGCTGCGTGGCAAGAGCGTTTTCAACCTCTTTTTTGAAAACTCCACCCGCACCCGCACCACCTTTGAGATCGCGGCCAAGCGTCTTTCGGCCGATGTTATTAACCTGGACATCGCCCGCTCCAGCGCGTCCAAGGGCGAGTCACTGCTCGACACCATTGCCAACCTAAGCGCGATGGCGGCCGACATGTTTGTTGTGCGCCACGGCGAGTCGGGCGCGCCCTACCTGATTGCGCAGCATGTGGCGCCGCATGTCCATGTGATCAACGCCGGAGATGGCCGCCATTCGCACCCCACCCAGGGCCTGCTGGACATGTTCACCATCCGGCACTTCAAGAAAGATTTCTCCAATCTCACGGTGGCCATCGTCGGTGATGTTTTGCATTCACGGGTGGCACGTTCCGACATTCACGGCCTGACTATTTTGGGCTGCCCTGAAGTGCGTGTCGTGGGCCCCCGAACCCTGGTGCCGTCAGACATGGCGCAAATGGGCGTGCGGGTGTGCCACACGCTGGAGGAGGGCATTAAGGACTGTGACGTCATCATCATGCTGCGCTTGCAAAACGAACGCATGAGCGGCGGAATGTTGCCTTCCATGCACGAGTTCTTCAAAAGTTTTGGGCTCACACCCGAGAAGCTGGCACTGGCCAAGCCGGACTGCATCGTCATGCACCCAGGCCCTATCAACCGCGGTGTGGAGATTGACTCTGCCGTGGTGGATGGCAGCCAGAGTGTGATCCTGCCGCAGGTGACCTTTGGTATTGCGGTGCGTATGGCGGTGATGAGTATTGTTGCGGGCAATGAAGCCGACCCCCGGGGCATGAAATGAACAAGATACTGATTCAAGGTGGTCGGGTCATCGACCCCGCCACCGGTTTTGATGAAAAAGCCGATGTAGCCCTCGTCGGACCTGCGGTAGCAGCTATTAAAAATATAGCGCCTGATTTTGCCCCTGACACCATCATCGACGCCAGTGGCTGCATCGTCATGCCTGGTTTGGTGGATTTGCAGGTGCGCCTGCGTGAGCCGGGCCAGGAGCACGCGGGCATGCTGGCGTCTGAGATGGCGGCGGCCGTAGCCGGCGGCGTGACCAGTGTCGTCTGCCCGCCCGACACCGAACCCGTTCTGGATGAGGCCGGCTTGGTAGAAATGCTGTGCCACCGCGCTGAACGCCTGCTCCATGCCCGCTTGTTCCCCTTGGGCGCGCTGACCCGCAATCTGGAGGGTGAGTCGCTGACCGAGATGCTACAACTCACCCAAGCCGGATGTGTGGCCTTCAGCCAGGCCGAGGTTCCTGTAGCAAACACCCAGGTTCTGCAGCGTGCCATGCAGTACGCGAGAACCTTTGGTTACGCGGTGTGGTTGCGCCCGCAAGACCTCTACTTGGGCAAGGGCGTGGCCGCCAGTGGTCCACTGGCCACACGGCTGGGACTGGCCGGCGTGCCGGTAGCGGCTGAAACGATTGCCTTGCACACCATTCTGGAGCTGGTGCGTGCTACTGGGGCGCGGGTGCATCTGTGCCGCCTCTCCAGCGCAGCCGGGGTTGCCTTGGTGCGCCAGGCCAAGGCAGAGGGCTTGCCGGTAAGCTGCGACGTCAGCATCAACTCGCTGCACCTGACCGACATGGACATTGGCTACTTTGACAGTCGTATGCGGGTCAACCCGCCACTGCGCCAGCAACGCGACCGCGATGCCCTTCGGGCTGGCCTGGCCGATGGCACCATCGATGTGCTGGTGTCAGACCACACACCGGTCGATGAAGACGCCAAGGCCTTGCCTTTTGCCCAGAGTGAGGCTGGCGCTACCGGCTTGGAGCTGTTGCTCAGCCTCGCACTGAAATGGTCACAAGAGGATGGCGTGCCGTTGGCGCGGGCATTGGCCACCGTCAGCAGCCAGGCTTCTGGCGTGTTAGGCACTGCGCTGGGCCCTTTGCAGGGGCAGGTCGGTCACCTGAAGGTCGGGGGTGTGGCTGATGTGTGTGTGTTTGACCCCGCAGCCATGTGGACGGTAACGCCCAGCGCCCTGCGCAGCCAAGGCAACCATACCCCATTTGGCGGCTACGAGCTGCCCGGTCGGGTGCGCGTCACCATGGTGGGCGGTCACATTGCCTACCAAGCTTGATCTCGCGGTAGAGCAGG
Source organism: Burkholderiales bacterium (assembly GCA_038245855.1). Lineage (GTDB taxonomy): Bacteria > Pseudomonadota > Gammaproteobacteria > Burkholderiales > Burkholderiaceae_C > Allorhodoferax. The sequence goes on along the minus strand of JBBRSA010000001.1, from coordinate 124,202 downwards.
CATGAACCGCGTGCGCGCCCTGGGGCGACTGCTGCGGGTGGTAGCCCATATATTGCATGGCATATGGACCATCCGCATGGCTTTTCCGCGCCTGTCTACTGAGCAAAAAAATGTGCGGGTTCAGGTCTGGGCCCTGGAAATGCTTGGGCGTCTTGCTATTAAATTGGTAGTACGTGGGCAGCCGCCCTTGATCGGTCCGATGCTGCTGGTGGCCAACCATATCTCGTGGCTGGACATCGCTGTTATGCACGCCGCACGCCATTGCCGCTTTGTGTCCAAGGACGATGTACAACACTGGCCATTGGTGGGCACACTCGCCTCGGCGGCCGGTACTTTGTACATCGCGCGGGAATCGCGCCGCGATGCCATGCGGGTGGTGCACCAAATGGCTGAAGCCTTAACGAGCGGCGACATACTGGCCGTATTCCCCGAAGGCACCACCGGCGACGGCACCCATGTGCTGCCGTTCCACGCCAATCTCTTGCAAGCGGCCATCTCAGCGCAGGTGCCGGTGCAGCCTGTGGCTCTGCAGTTTGTCGATGGCGCCAGCGGCAGCATCAGTTTGGCACCGTGCTACATCGGAGACGACACACTGCTGCAGTCACTGTGGCGCACCTTGTGTGCTGACGGTGTGCAGGCTGTCGTGCAATTTGGCGTCCCGCAAAACGCGGAGGGCCGAGACCGCCGAGTCTGGGCGGCGGACCTGCGTCAAACGATTGTGGATTTGCGGGTGGAGGGGTAGTGGTGCCTTCGACAGGAATCGAACCTGTATCTGCCCCTTAGGAGGGGGCCGTTCTATCCATTGAACTACGAAGACACAGCCAAGATTGTAGTGGCCGCCTTGCGCCCTACTTGGTCAGGTGGCGCATGGCCTCTTCAAGGCCTTTGATGGTGAGCGGGAACATGTGCTGCTGCATGATTTGCTGCACGATGCTGATGCTCTGGCGGTACTGCCACACGCCCTGCGGCTCGGGGTTGATCCACGCAAACTTGGGGTAGGCATGGATCAGACGCTGCAGCCATTCTGCACCCGCTTCTTCGTTGTTGTATTCCACGCTGCCGCCGGGCTGCAAAATCTCGTAGGGGCTCATGGTGGCGTCGCCGACAAAGATCAGTTTGTAGTCTTTGTTGTACTTGCGAATGATGTCCCAGGTGTCAAATTTTTCAGCAAAACGGCGGTGGTTGTTCTTCCATACAAAGTCGTAGACGCAGTTGTGGAAGTAATAGAACTCCAGGTGCTTAAATTCGGTCTTGCTGGCGCTGAATAATTCTTCCACGCGGGCAATGTGTTCGTCCATGGTGCCGCCCACGTCCATGAGCAGCAGCACTTTGACGTTGTTGTGCCGTTCTGGAATCATCTTGATATCCAGAAAACCCGCATTGGCCGCCGTGGAGTGGATGGTGTCGTCTAGGTCCAGCTCAAACTCGTGGCCCTCGCGCGCAAACTTGCGCAGGCGCCGCAGCGCTACCTTGATGTTGCGCGTGCCAAGCTCTTGGGTGTCGTCGTAGTCTTTGTAGGCGCGTTGGTCCCACACCTTCACTGCACTTTTGTTGCGGCTTTTGTCCTGGCCAATGCGGATGCCTTGCGGGTTTTGGCCGAACGCACCGAACGGAGATGTGCCACCCGTGCCAATCCATTTGTTGCCACCTTCGTGGCGTTCCTTTTGTTCTTCCAGACGCTTCTTGAGCGTCTCCATCAGCTCGTCCCAGCCCATCTTCTGGATTTTGGCGAGTTCTTCGGGGCTGAGGTACTTCTCCAGGTTTTTGCGCAACCACTCCGCCGGGATGTCTTTGGTGAAGTCGGCCACCATTTCCACACCTTTGAAGTAAGCCGCAAACGCGCGGTCGAACTTGTCGTAGTGCTTCTCGTCTTTGACCAGCGCGGTGCGGCTCAGGTAATAAAAGTCGTCGATTTTGTAGCCGCTGGGCTCCGACGGGTCGTCAGACTGGGGTGCGTTGGGGCCCACAACGCCTAGTTTCAGGGCCTCCAACAGGGTCAGGTATTCCTTGACCGAGACCGGCAACTTGGCAGAACGCAGCGTGTAGAAGAAATCAAGCAGCATGGGGTACTCCAGCGGAGCGCGGTTTGTCCAAGAGGTACAGCAGTTGGGCTTTGGCTTCAGGCCACTCACCGCTGCGCATGCTGTACATCACGGTGTCGCGGATGGTGCCGTCGCGGCGCAGCGCGTGGCCGCGAATCACGCCGTCCTTTTTAGCACCCAGCCGCTCAATGGCGGTCTGTGACGCAAAGTTGAAATTGTCCGTGCGCCAGCCCACCACATGGCAGCCCAGTGTTTCAAACGCGTGGGTGAGCAGGAGCAACTTGCAGGTGGTGTTGACATGGCTGCGCTGGGCGCTTTTGGCGTACCAAGTCCAGCCAATTTCCGCCCGCTTAAGGGCGGGAACGATGTCGTGGTAGCTGGTGCAACCCAGCACTTTGCCGGTGGCGCTTTCTTGCACCACAAAGCTGAGGCGGCTGCCGGTTTGGTCCATGGCGAGCGCTTGCTCGATATAGGCGTGGGTGTTTTCAGGCTCGGGTACGGAGGTAACCCGAATGGCCCACAGTACGCCGTCTGCCGCGGCGGTGCGCAGCCCGGCCTCGTGTTCCAAGGCCAGCGGCGCCAGTGTGACGCCGCGTGCTGACAGGGTGACGGGCTCTGCAAAGGCCATGTGCGAGGCTCTCTGTGAAAGCTATTAGCGGTTGTGACGCTGCATAAACATCAGCTTTTCGAAAAGCGTGGAGTCCTGCTCGTTCTTGAGCAGCGCGCCCACCAAGGGAGGCACGGCCATTTTGTCGTCCTTGCTGTACAGCGCGGATGCGGGAATATCCTCGGCCAACAGCAGTTTGAGCCAGTCCAGCAGTTCGCTGGTGGAAGGCTTTTTCTTCAGGCCGGGCAGGTTGCGCACGTCGTAAAACGTTTTCATCGCCGCAGTGAGCAGGTCTTTCTTGAGGTTTGGGAAGTGCACGTCCACAATGCTTTGCATGGTGGCCGTGTCCGGGAACTTGATGTAGTGGAAGAAACAGCGGCGCAAAAACGCGTCGGGCAACTCTTTTTCGTTATTGGACGTAATAAAAACCAGCGGGCGGTGCTTGGCTTTGATCAACTGGCGCGTCTCGTAGCAGTAAAACTCCATGCGGTCGATCTCGCGCAGCAAGTCATTGGGGAATTCAATGTCGGCCTTGTCGATCTCGTCGATCAAGAGTGCCACTTGGGTCTCTGACGTAAAGGCTTGCCACAGCACACCCTTGACGATGTAGTTGTTGATGTCTTTGACTCGCTCACCACCGTCCAAATCTTTCAGCTGCGAGTCGCGCAGGCGGCTTACCGCGTCGTACTCATACAGGCCCTGCTGGGCTTTGGTGGTGGATTTGATGTGCCATTGCAAAAGCGGCATACCCAGTGCCTCGGCCACTTCTTCGGCCAGCATGGTTTTACCGGTGCCGGGCTCACCCTTAACTAAGAGCGGGCGCTGCAGTGTGATGGCAGCGTTGACGGACAGCATCAGGTCCTGGGTGGCGACGTAGTTTTTGGTACCGTGGAATTTCATGGAGGTGACCCTGATAGGCAAAAAGGAGAAGGCGCATCGTGTCAGGCGTGGGTGCTGCAAAATGCGGTAATACTGGTCTATATAATCAAAATTAGATTTACATCAAACATAGTCTGATTGTCCTCGCAAAATGAACCAATTTCTGTTAACTCTCTCTGCCGTACTTATCGCGTCTGCGACCCTTTTTCCTGCCCACGCAGATGAAATCAAGGGGGATCGTCAAGCGGGCGAGAAAAAAATCGCGATGTGCGTCGGTTGCCATGGCATTGTCGGCTACCAGGCCAGTTTCCCCCAGGTACACAAGGTCCCCAAGATTTCTGGACAGGGCGAAAAATACATTGAGGCAGCCTTGCACGCCTACAAAAAAGGGGAGCGTAAGCATCCCACCATGCAGGGTATTGCAGACTCTTTGAGCGACCAAGACATTGCGGATGTCGCAGCTTATTACGCCGCCAGTGGTGTGGTTGCCGGAGCGCCAGCGCCCGCCAAGGCTGCCCCAGGCAGTGCCAAAGTCATGGAGCTGGTTGCCAAGGCGGGCTGCACAGCATGCCACGGAGAAAACTTCAGCGCCCCCATCAGCCCTGCTTACCCCAAAATTGCGGGTCAACACAGTGACTATCTGTTCGTGGCTCTGAAAGACTACAAGACCGAAGGCAATCCGCTCATTGGCCGTAGCAATGCCATCATGGGCGGCGTTGCCAAGCAATTCTCCAATGCCGAGTTAAAAGAGTTGGCAAACTACGTGGGCGGCCTGCCTGGCGTGCTCAAAACCGTGCCTGAAAGCCGCTTCCGATAAGCCAAAGGTTTTATCCAACCAACAAAAAGTCGCTCTTGAAGCGGCTTTTTGCATTGGGGCTGGCGTGCTACGGCGGGCTTGTGATTCACCTTTGTGCCAGTAATGCGCGCATTTCTTCCTCCCAGGCAATCGAAGCCTCCTCATAGAGGATGCCTTTCTTCAAAATCATGTGGTGGATACGGCTTTCACGCGAAAGCGGCGTGCCATGCAAAAAATCACGCTGCTCGATGGCGCGGTATTGGGCGAGTTTTTCACGGTGCTGGCCAATGCGCCGCACGAGTTCACTGCGCAGGTCAATCTCGCCCAAAGCCGCATCGGCGCGCAGCTTCACCATGAATTCGTCGCGCAAATCCATGGGGGTGGAGGGTTCTTGCGCCCAGCGCGCTAGTTCTTCGCGGCCTGCCAGCAGCACGCGGTATTCGCGCTTGCGGGTCTTGCCAGCATCGGGTGCCGCGCTGGATTCGATCCAGCCCGCAGCCTCCATACGCGCCAGTTCGCGGTAGATTTGCTGGTGTGTGGCGTGCCAAAAGTAGCCGATGGATTTGTCAAAACGCCGCGCTAATTCAAAGCCCGAAGACGATTTTTCGATCAAAGAGGTGAGTACTGCGTGGGCAAGCGACATGGGTGGCAGTCTAAGGCCTGCTGCCAATCTATGCAACTGGTTGCATAAAAATCCAATCCACCATAAACTATTGCAACTGGTTGCATAGTTGTGGCCATTTTTAACCCATAGGACCTCTTCATGACCGCTTATCCCCACATGCTCAAGCCCCTGGATTTGGGCTTTACCACCCTGAAAAATCGTGTGCTCATGGGCTCCATGCACGTGGGGCTAGAAGAAGCCAAAGACGGCTTTGCACGCATGGCGGCGTTTTATGCTGAACGTGCTGCGGGCGGTGTGGGCTTGATCGTCACCGGCGGCATTGCCCCCAATGACCGTGGCCGCCCCATGCCCGGTGGCGCGCGCATGACGACGCAAGAAGAGGCCGATAAGCACAAGGTCGTCACCCAGGCGGTGCACGACGCCGGTGGCAAGATCGCCATGCAAATTTTGCACTTTGGCCGCTACGCCTACCACCCCGAGCTGGTGGCCCCCAGTGCCCTCAAGGCGCCGATCAACCCGTTTCGCCCCCACGCACTGACCACCGAAGAAGTAGAGCAGACCATTGAGGACTACGCCCACTGCGCCGCACTGGCGCAAAGCGCGGGTTACGACGGCGTGGAGATCATGGGCTCTGAGGGCTATTTGATCAACGAATTTGTCGCCGCCCAAGCCAACCAGCGTGACGACGCGTGGGGCGGCAGCTATGAAAACCGCATCCGCTTCCCGCTAGAGATCGTGCGCCGCACGCGTGCCAAGGTGGGGGCCAACTTCATCATCATCTTCCGTCTGTCCATGCTGGATTTGGTGGAAGGCGGCTCAACCCATGACGAGGTGGTGCAACTGGCACAGGCGCTGGAGCAAGCCGGTGTCACCATTTTGAACACCGGCATTGGTTGGCACGAGGCGCGCATTCCCACCATTGCCACCAAGGTGCCGCGCGGCGCGTTTGCGTGGGTCACGCAGCAACTCAAAGGCAAGGTCAGCATTCCGCTGGTGGCTACCAACCGCATCAACACGCCCGAGGTGGTCGAGCAAATTCTGGCCGATGGCATGGCCGACATGGTGTCCATGGCGCGCCCCTTTCTAGCCGATCCGTTGTTTGTGCAAAAAGCCGCCGCTGGTCTTGCCGACCAAATTAACACCTGCATTGGTTGCAACCAGGCCTGTTTGGACCACACCTTTGCCGGCAAGATTACCTCGTGTCTGGTCAACCCGCGTGCCTGCCACGAGACCATTTTGGTAGCACAGCCCACCCACAGCAAAGACCGCATTGCGGTGGTGGGCGCAGGGCCAGCCGGTTTGGCGTTTGCCACCGAGGCGGCGCGCCGGGGCTTTGATGTGACCCTGTTTGATGCCGCCAAAGAGATCGGCGGCCAGTTCAACGTGGCCAAACAAGTGCCCGGCAAAGAAGAGTTTTATGAGACCCTGCGCTACTTTGGCAAGCAAATTGAACTCACCGGCGTCAAGACCGAGTTGGGCAAAAAGGTCAGCGCACAGGACTTGGTTACCGCAGGCTTCAAGCAAGTGGTGTTGGCGACTGGCGTGAGCCCGCGCACCCCCGGTATCGAAGGCATTGACCACCCCAAAGTGGTGGGCTACCTGGACGTGCTGCGCGACAAATGCGCCGTGGGCAACACCGTGGCGCTGATCGGTGCCGGTGGCATTGGTTTTGACGTGGCCGAGTACCTGCTGGCCGAGGGAGTCAGCCCCAGCCTAGACAAAGCCAAATTCTTTGCCGAGTGGGGCGTGGACACCACCGGTGCCGCCCGTGGTGGCTTGACACCCGCCCACATCGAGAAAAGCCCACGCAAGGTCTACCTGCTGCAGCGCAAGGCCACCAAGGTGGGCGACGGCCTGGGCAAGACCACGGGCTGGATTCACCGCACATCGTTGAAGAACCGCGCCGTGGAGATGGTCAACAACGTCACCTACCGCAAGGTAGACGACGCCGGCCTGCACATCACCGTGGGTGACAAAGAGATGACCATTCCCGCCGACACCGTGGTTCTGTGCGCCGGCCAAGAGCCGCAGCGCGAACTGCAAGCCGCCTTGCAAGCGGCAGGCTGTACCGTGCACCTGATTGGCGGTGCCGACAAGGCCGCCGAGCTGGACGCCAAGCGTGCCATCAAGCAGGGTACTGAGTTGGCGCTTAGCCTGGACCCCAGTGCCGCGCCCCAGGCGGCGCCAACTGCCGCGGCCGCCAACTTGGCACAGCGCCTGTCTCCTGCATCTGCCGAGAGCCTGCGCAGCTGGCACGCCATGGTGGCCGAGGGCAATCTGGGCGAGCTGGCCAGCATCTTGCACCCCAAGGCGGTGTTTCGCTCGCCCATGGCGCACACGCCGTACCCCAGTGCCCAAGCCGTGCAACTGATTTTGGGCACGGTGTTGAAGGTGTTTGAAAACTTCACCTACCACCGCGAGTTTGCCAACCCCGAGGGCAACAGCATCGTGCTGGAGTTCTCGGCCAGCGTGAACGGCAAAGCGCTCAAAGGCATCGATATGATCCAGTTTGATGCGGATGGCAAAATCACCGACTTTGAAGTGATGGTGCGCCCCATGAGCGGCCTGCAAGCCTTGGGTGACGAAATGGGTAAACGCTTGGCACCCTACATGGCCGCCATGAAGGGCGCCAAGGCCTAATTGCTTCTAAATTGATAGCACCTTGCGCATATTTGATGAGGGCTAGAGGCCCAAAACACCCATAACGGAGTAAACCATGCAGTTTGAAACATTGAGCGTCACACTAGAAGACCACATCGCGACCGTGCGCCTGAATCGCCCCGAAAAGGCCAACGCCATGAACGCCACCATGTGGCAAGAAATTCGCAAGGCCTTTGAGTGGGTGGACGCCACCCCCGACGCCCGCGTGGCCATTTTGCAAGGCGAAGGCAAGCTGTTCACCGCCGGTATCGACCTGAAAATGATGATGGCCCTGGGCCCGCAGATTCAGAACGACTGTGATGGGCGCACCCGCGAATCGCTGCGCCGCTTCATTTTGGACCTGCAAGACACCTTGTCCAGCCTAGAGCGCTGCCGCAAGCCCGTGTTGGCGGCCATCCATGGCGGCTGCGTGGGTGGCGGCATTGACCTGATCACTTGCGCCGACATGCGCTACTGCTCAGCCGACGCCTACTTCACCATCAAGGAAATCGACATCGGCATGACCGCCGACGTAGGCACCCTGCAGCGCCTGCCCAAGCTGATCGGCGAAGGCATGGCGCGTGAGCTGGCCTACACCGGCCGCAATTTCAGCGCGGCAGAAGCGCGCGAGATGCGGCTGGTCAACCGTGTGTTTGACACGCGCGAGGCGCTGTACGCCGGTGTGCGCGAGCTGGCCGCCAGCATTGCCGCCAAGTCACCCTTGTCGATTCGTGGCACTAAAGAAATGATCACCTACGCGCGCGACCATTCGGTGGCCGACGGCCTGAACTACATTGCCACCTGGAACGCCGCCATGCTCATGAGCAACGACCTGCAAGAGGCCATGATGGCCAATATGGACAAGCGTGTTCCCGTGTTCAAAGACTAGTCGGGTTGCGCGGGCAATTCCAGCTCAGCACGCAGCGCGGCAATGGTTTTGGGGTTGATGATTTCGACGCCTAGGCTTTGCAGCGCCTGTTGGTTCGCATAGTCCATTTCTTCCAGCGCAACCCGCAAGGCCTGCTCTTGCCGAATGGGTTGCGGTGTGGCGTAGAGGGGTGTTTGGGTAAAACCTTTACGGGTCCAAGCGGTGTCGTTGTTGGTGCACTGCTCGGATTCTTCGGTGGGTGGGGTGGCAAACACTTCTACCACGGTGCCGTTCTGCATCCAGGCCGCAGCGACTGGCAGCTGCTTCGCTAAGCGGGCTAGCACTGCGTCCTCAATCGCCCGCGCAAAGCGGGTCAACCATTCTGCGTTGACCTCTTCATCCAAGGTGTCGCGATCCACTTCCTGGGTGATGAACGCAATATCGTGGTCGCTGAGCACCTGCGCCAGTCGGCTCGCCAATGATGGTTTGGACACTGCCATAAAACTCACTTCCCCTTCCTATTAGCGCAGTATGGGGCTGGCGTCCTTATTTATATCGACCCGTGTGGGCAAACCCAGCCACCAGAGCGTCCTGCGACACACTGGGCGTAGCGCACCCTAGAGGGGAAGTGCGCGTTGGGCAGGCTGTTTAGTCGCGTGTGGCATGCCGTTGCACGCAGGCAACATAGGCATCCCCGTCGGGCGGGCGGCCTGCGCGCTGGCTTTCCCACAGCATCTGGCCCAGGCAGTCCATGGCCGCATGGTGGGCGTCGTGCAGTGAATTGAGCTTGTGGGTGAGCAACTCGACCGCTTGGCGGATGCCACGCGGCTGGTCGATGCTGCACTGCTCACTGATGGACAGGTGCATGGACAGGTGCAAAAACGGGTTGGTTCGACCTTCTTGCACCGTCTCCATGGCAGCCAGTGCGGCGTCTACATCGGCAAAGTCAGTCGCGTATTCGGGGTGCTCGTTCATCCACTGGCTTGCTATTATTTCAATAGCTTCAAGCGGAGAACTGGCGAGGGCTTTGGCGTGAACAGAACAAAAAAAACGCCGAACGTCGGCTTGCGATGGGCTAAACATGGTGGGGAGATTATCACGCCACTGCCACAAACCATTCGCCTAGTCATCTCGCCAAGTCATCTTTGAATCCAATGCCAAACGAGTTGCTTAACAATGCGGGGATCGAGCAAGGTGGTCGGTGAGGCAGTCATATTGGAGATGCGCAAAAAATTGCGCACCAGCAACTTGCTATGGGTGCTGAGTGGAATCAACTGGTCCATGATCCGGTGGGAGGCGCGGGTCATTAAGTCGGGCGCTGCACCCGTTGTCGTAGGCCAACGCAGGTCCTCTCCGGTGGCCAAAATCCACGGGGCCTTGAAGAGGAGGACGGTCTTGCGCCAATATTGTTGCTGGGCCGCCGTGAAGTCGGGACTCTCCGACTGGCAATGGGTTTGCAGTGCATCGCGCAATGCCAATGCAGACAACCCTGCCATGGTCATGCCCTGACCATAAAACGGGCTGAAGGCGCAATACGCATCACCAATCACAACAAATCGCTCCGGCATTTGCTTTAGTTTTTCGTAGTGCCGCCACCGATTGGTGGCCCCTTTGAAAGCCACAATGGGCGAACAGGGTTTCAAATGTCGGATGGTGTCTGCAACGATCGGATCGCCTAGCTGTGCCGCAAATTCAAGAAATTCGGCTTCCTTGGTGGGTGGAAAATGCCCTGCAATGCCCATCAGGCTGAGTAACCAGCGATTCCCCTCTACTTGCCACAGTCCCACCCCGCGTGGGTTACTAATCGGAATCGGCGTCATCGCAACGGCCTTGAAGTCGGTCTGGTGCTTTGACGACCGTTCATAAAATCGTGATGCATAACCCAGCTTGGCGTCGATGATTTCTTCTGCGGGGCCGGGCAACCCCATCGCGTGCAGCCATTTTGGCGCTATGGAGCCTCTGCCTGCCGCATCAATCACCAGGTCGGCCGCCATGGGCGGTGCGTTTGCAAATTCGACCCCGAGCACGCGGTTGCCATCGTATTGCAATCCGGCCACGCTGGTGCCGTCGACGATTCGGACGTTTTTCAGTTTGCGCAAAAAGCCCAGAAGGATCCAGTCGATTTGGATGCGGCTGGCCAGCCGCAGCTCCACGCCAGAGGCAAAACGGGGCAATTTACCGGCGGCCGAAAATAACGCCATATCGTTGGTATGGTCTGCCAGTTCAGCGCCAGTTTTGGCAAGTGCCGCATCGAACCCAGGGAACAGTTGTTCGAATACCTCGCGCCCCTTGGTCAACAAAATATGCTGATGGTGGGCTTGCGGAAGGCCCTTGCGAAAGTCGGGGCCATTCTTGGGGAATACGTCCCGTTCCAGCAGCACAACCTCGCGAAAGAACTTCGAAAGTACCTTGGCTGCTAGCAGGCCCGCAACACTGCCGCCTATGACGATCGCGCGGCCACGTTTTTGAATGGGTGGGGATTTTTTCACAGTGTCGATTTCTAATTGAATCGGTTTGTCTATCAAATAACGCCGCTGCTGCGAAGGATGACAAGAATGCTCAAGAGCGGCATCCGCGAACGGTGGGCAAGAAACGTTTTTGTGAACGTGCCATCAAACCGTGCTTTGGCAAAGTGCAGTCCTTGGCAGCTGTAAAGCCAGCCGCATCGGTGGTAGATCAATTCCATCAGCTTGTGCACCAGCGGTGACTCGCTTGATTCAATTTCTTTCGAAACATGGGCTGGCACAAAACCGAGGTCGATGTGCGCGATGCCTTCTTCCTTCATCTTGGTGATTGCATGGACCATGATGGTGTACCAAATTCCCCGCTTGAAGCTTGCGCACGACCGCGATACGTTGGGCGCATAGGCAATCACTTTTCCAGCGCGGTAGATTGGATCAAAGCAGATGTAGCCGACGATACGGCCCTCTTTTCGGGCATAGAAATAGCGGCAATTTTCCCGGTATTCCATCGCCATGGGTCGCACGAAGAATTTGAGTTCCTTCTTGACAATCCGGGTCTTGAGCCAGTTGTTGGACGCATGGATCAACTCTGCATGTTGCGCGTCCTTCGGGCAAATATAGTCTTCCTCGGTGATGTCAATGCCCTGCGTTTTTGCCTGGTTGACCGTCTTGCGCAAGGATCGGCGATCTTGACCGGCCATCGTCCAACTCGACAGCGCGACCTTGTTTTCTGAGCCAATTTGGGTAGCATAAAGCCCATGCTGTTCCGCCAGGTGTTCCGCCAATTGGGGGGTGATTTGAATCCATATCGCATTCTTAAAGCGCACTAAAAAGCTGGCAACCAAAGCCTCTACATCATCCGCTTTGCAGATCGGATCGCTCAGTACGAATACGAGGCCCAGCACGTAGTGGTACGGTATGAATCCAATGCCGTGCAAATCAAAATAGCGCATGTCCGGTTGGAATGAGGCAAACGCATTGCAATGGGCCCCATAGCGCTTTAAGAAGTGAATTCTTTTGGCTTTTGTGAACACCACAGCGTCCCCCTTCGCCGAAGCGCGGCGCGGTGGTCTTGTAGAGGTCGAACTATCGGATCGGGCGGTGGACGGCATAGGTAGGTGTGGTCCCGCATCACTTGGTCGTTGAAAAAAAGCGCAAAAATTAACCCGCCTTCTCTCCCAAAATGGACCAGTAAAAATCCATTGACAGCAATTTGATGTGCTTTTTTTCTTTCACCTTGAGGCCGAGTCGGTTCATGATTTCGGGGTAGTCGTATATGTGGTGGAATGCGTTTCCAGCGACCGCCCAAAAAGACGAAATAGCCACGTACCAGTAGGCATACCGAATCAGTTGCGACAAGGCGTTCCCGCTTGGGTATTCAAAATCGCCAATCACGATTTTTGCGCCCGGCTTGCCTTGCTGAATCATGTGCTCCAGTATGGCCAGCATCTTTTCGCGGCTAAAGACATTGAGGAAAAAATTCGCAACCACCATGTCATATTTTTCGGGCTCGTTGAATTGCAGAATGTCGCTGTGCACTTGGCGTATTTGAACTTTTGACGCATCTGCTTTCAGCGTTTTTTTGAATTGCGCCAACATCGTTTTCGATACGTCCACCACGGTTACTTTTGCGCCGCGCTTTGCGGCGTACAGCGCATCACGGCCATGCCCCATGCCCGCGAACAATACTTTGTCACCGGGCTGCAATTTGTCTAAATGCGCCACATTGCAGCGCCGGATCGCACCGCCGCTGAACAGTGTGCTGATAAAGTCATATGCAGGGCCAACCACTGCGTAGCGATCTACCATTTCGTATCTCCAAACTATCGTTATCGTATTACCTAGCGCCATTTAGACATCACCGCAAATTTTCAGCATTGACCTGCGCGAATGACTTTGGATGGTAGGGGAGAAGGCATGGGGTGCACCAGCTCGAAAACTGGCTTTGCAGCTCAATTGAATGGCCTTGGAGCCCATCATTTTTTGATATGGGGCGTGTCGATCGGCCTATCAAGCGGGTGTTTACCCACCGCTACGGAGGACGATTTTTTCAGCACATTGCCTGTCAGTGTTCGGGGTGTTGGCGCTCATCAGCGGGTTTGGGAAGTGAACTCTAGGTAAAGCTGCCCGCTTTGGGTCAACTGCAGGCCAAATGGCGACGTTGACAAGGGGTGTTCATGGATGTCCGGCGCAATGGGCGTTGGAATTGAGGAGTTTGATCGATGAAACGAATTGTGAATGTGGCGCTGATTGCTGCTGCGTTGGTTGCTACGTTGCCGGTGGCTGCAGTAGCCCGTGACCATGACGACGCTTACCGGCACGGTTGGCATGGTGACATTCGGCATTTTGAGTACCGCGACGCGGACCATTGGCATTCTGGTGGTTGGCGCCAGGGGAACCATGGTGGTCGTTTTGGCTGGTGGTGGGTGGTAGGCGGCCTGTGGTACTTCTATCCGCAGCCGGTTTACCCCTATCCAGACCCCTATCGCCCACCGGTGGTCGTGGTGCAGCAAGAGCCCGCACCCATCGTGGTGCAAGTGCAGCCGCCCGCGCCCAGTGCACCACCCGTGGTGGTGCAGGCGCCCGCGCAATATTGGTACTACTGCGCTGCTGTTAAGGGCTATTACCCCTATGTGCCTGCCTGCCCCACGGGCTGGAGCAAGGTGCCAGCCAAGCCGCAGGGCGTAACACCATGACCCAGCGGTCTTGGGCGCACAGCGTAGCGTCGGTCCTGCTGTGCGGTGTATTGGCTCCGCTTGTGGCTGGTGCAGGCGTGCCGCAGGGCCCGAGCGTGGTGATAGCGCCCGAATCCGGCAAACCGCCTGACTTGTTCGCTGCCGAACAAGACTACTGCCGCAGCGAGGCTTCGGCGTCGGTTGAGCCCGCTGAGAGTGAAGGCTCGGTTATGCGGTCTGCGGTGGTGGGGACATTGTTAGGCGCTGTTGCCGGTTCTGCCTTGAGCGGGCGTCACCATGACAACACCGCCATCGGTGCCGTGGCCGGTTTGGTCATGGGTGCGGCAGCGGGTTCGAACGAACAGTCGGTGGAAGAGGCCAATGCCCAGCGCCGCTTTGATGCAGCCTATACCCAGTGCATGTTCGCCAAAGGTAACGGCACTCCCCGTGTTGTCTATCGGCAGGTGCAGCCGGTGTATGTGCCGGCACCCGGCGGCGTGCCACCGGACTACTCGGCCCCCGGTGTGCCGCCCGACTATGTGCCGTAAGGTGCTGTGCCTGAATACACCGCACAGGCGCCTCTACACGTCACTGTTGTAGTACCAAATTTACCTGGGTAGTCAGCCCGATGACGAGTGAGGTTGCTATTAAAATAATAGCTGTTTGTGCAATGTACACGAGGGCTAGAGGCCGATTTGGCTCTTATTTTTCTGCCTTCTGGCGTTTGACCAAATAGCCCCGGCAAGTGGTGTTGATCACCCGCAGCTCGGCCAGCGTCTCATCAATCTGGGCGCGTTTTTTCTCTAGCTCGGCAATTTCGGTGTCGGTGCGATCGATCACGTAGGTAAGCTGCTGCGCCCGGCCTTCGCCGTGGTCGCCATACAAATCCAGATAGCGTTTGATTTCCGACAGGGGGGAGCCAATCGCCTTGGCGCGCAGGATCAGCGCCAAGCGGGCTCGGTCGCGCCGGGTGTACACGCGTGCGCCGTTGATGCGCCGCGGCGACAGCAGTCCCTTGTCTTCATAAAACCGCAGCGCGCGCAGCGTAATGCCGAACTCCCGGCACAACTCGGTGATGCCGAATAGCTCGGAGATGTTTTCGTCCCGGTGGGCGTCAACAAAGGCTTGCGCGGTGGCGGTGGTCATGGTCGTATGCGCTTAGATGACGCGTTGCAAACGCATGGCAACACCCATGTCGCCCGACACTTTGAGCTTGCCGGCCATGAAACCGGTGGTGGGCTCCAGGTCGCCAGAGAGCAGGGCGTTCAGGTTTTCCAGGGTGATGCCTACGGTGCAGTCGGCGTCGGTGTTGTCGTTGCTCACGCTGTTGGGGGTGGACACGCCGTCAATGCGGATCACGCCATCGGCACCGCAATCAAATTTCAGGGTGGCAGCCAGGCCGCTGTCAGCGCCTACTTTGGTACGGATGGCTTGGGTGCAGGCTTCGAGGTTCATGGTGGTTTCCTTATGGGGGAGGGTGGTTCGGTTACGTGAAGGCCCGAATGCTACCAGCTTTGCATAACGCGACACTTAGTATAAATACCTATACGAAATATAGTTGACGTTAACGTCATCATGACTTCTAATGCGGAAAGTTTTTAGCAAGGACCCTTTTGATGCCTGCCCTACGTTCCAAGATCAATCCCCAGTCGGAAGCCTTTGCCGCCAATGCCAAGCGCGTGCATGACCTGCTGGCCGAAGTCCAGCGCCTAGAGGGCCTGGTCATCGCCGAATCCGAATCCAAACGTGACAAATTTGAGAAGCGCAAGCAGTTGCTGCCGCGCGAGCGGGTGGCCCGCCTACTGGACCGTGGCACGCCGTTTTTGGAGATTAGCCGCTTGGCGGGGCTCAATATGCACGACGACGACGGCAAAAAGTCGGTGCTGGGCGGTGGCTCCATCATTGGTATTGGGGTGGTGGCGGGCAAACGCTGCGTGGTCTCGGTGAACGACAGCGCGGTCAAGGGCGGCACCATCGCCCCCATGGGCCTGAAAAAAGGCCTGCGCGGCCAGCAGATTGCGCAAGAAAACAAGTTGCCGCTGATCTCGCTGGTGGAAAGCGGTGGTGCGAACCTGATGTACCAAAGCGAGATTTTTATTGAAGGCGGGCGCAGCTTTGCCAACCAGGCGCGCATGTCGGCTATGGGCTTGCCGCAAATCTCGGTGGTGCATGGCTCCAGTACGGCGGGCGGTGCGTACCTGCCCGGCTTGTCGGACTATGTAATTTTGGTGCGCGGGCGCTCCAACATCTTCTTGGCCGGCCCCCCGTTGGTCAAAGCCGCCATCGGTGAAGACTGCACCGAAGACGAATTGGGCGGTGCCGAGACCCACGCCCAAGTCACCGGCCTGGGCGAATACCTGACCGAAGACGACGCCCACGCCATCGCCATGGCCCGTGAGGTGATGGACAAACTCAAGTGGGACATTGCCCCCGCTGCCCCCACCTTTACTGAACCCCTGTATGGCGAGCAAGAGCTAATGGGCATTGTGCCGGCCGACGAGCGCGAGCCCTACGACGTGCGCGAGGTCATTGCCCGCTTGGTGGATGGATCTGACTTTTTGGAATTCAAGGCCGAATACGCCACCGAGATGATGTGCGGCCACGCCCGCGTGCAGGGCCACTTGGTGGGTATTTTGGGTAACAACGGCCCCATTCAACCTACGGGCTCCACCAAGGCGGCGCAGTTTATTCAGCTGTGCGACCAAAGCGGCACGCCGCTGATCTTTTTGCAAAACACCACCGGCTACATGGTGGGCTCCGCTGCCGAGCGCGGTGGTGCTATCAAGCACGGCGCCAAGATGATTCAGGCGGTAGCCAATGCACGGGTTCCCAAGTTCACCGTTATTTTGGGTGGCTCTTATGGCGCTGGCAACTACGGCATGTGTGGCCGTGGGTTCGATCCACGCTTCATCTTCTCCTGGCCCACGGCGCGCACGGCAGTGATGGGTGGTGCGCAAGCTGCCAAGGTGATGGACATCGTGAACCGCGCCAAGATCGAACGCATGGGCATGGAGACCAATGAGGTTGCGCTGGCCGCCATGTCCGACGGGCTGCGCCTGCGCCTGGACAAAGAATCCGCCGCACTGTTTGGCACCGCGCGGTTGTGGGATGACGGCATCATCGATCCGCGCGACACGCGCCGCTTTTTGGGGCTGTGCCTGGCCCTGGCCCAAGAGGCCGAAGGCCGCACCTTGCGCCCCAACACCTTCGGCGTAGCCCGTATGTAGGTGCCCGCCGTCTTCCAACCCCCTTCCGATTTATTCCCTAATTTTGTTTGAAAGAACCCCATGAAATTCACCCCTGAACACGAGCAAATTTCCGACACCGTACGCAAGTTCGTCGCCAACGAGATCAATCCCCATTTGCCTGAATGGGAAAAGGCCGGAACCTTCCCAGCCCACCAGTTGTTCAAGAAGATGGGTGACCTGGGCCTGCTGGGCATCAAGTACCCGACTGAGTTTGGTGGCATGGGGCTGGACTTCAGCTACTCCATGGTCATGGCCGAGGCCCTGGGGGAATGCAAAGCCGGTGGCGTGCCCATGGCCATCGGCGTGCAGACGGATATGTGCACCCCGGCACTGGCGCGCTTTGGCTCAGACGCTCTGCGCCATGAATTTTTGGCGCCCAGCATTGCGGGCGACATGGTGGGCTGCATTGGCGTGAGTGAAGTGGGTGGCGGCTCTGACGTGGCGGCCCTCAAAACCACCGCTACCAAAGACGGTGCCGATTACATCATCAACGGCTCCAAAATGTGGATCACCAATGGCATGCAGGCCGACTGGTGCTGCCTGCTGGCCAACACCTCAGACGCGGCGCCACACAAGAACAAGTCACTCATCATGGTGCCGATGAACAGCCCCGGCATTACCCGCCAGAAGATCGAAAAAATCGGCATGCATTCCAGCGACACGGCGCAACTATTTTTTGACAATGTGCGTGTGCCGCAAAAGAACCTGATCGGCCAAGAAGGCATGGGCTTCATGCTGCAAATGCTGCAGTTTCAAGAAGAGCGCTTGTATGGCGCGGCGGGCTCCTTGCGCTCACTGGACAGCCTGATTGACCAGACCATTGAGTACACCCGCCAGCGCCAGACCTTTGGCAAATCGATTCTGAGCAACCAGGTGGTGCACTTCCGCCTGGCCGAGCTGCGCACCGAGGTGGAATGCCTGCGCGCTTTGACTTACCGTGCGGTCGAATCCTATGTGTCGGGCAAAGACGTCACCAAGTTGGCTTCCATGGCCAAGCTCAAGGCCGGACGCCTGACCCGTGAAGTGGCGGATAGCTGCCTACAGTACTGGGGTGGCATGGGCTTTACCGCAGACAACCCCATTTCGCAGGCCTACCGCGATGGCCGTTTGATCTCCATCGGCGGCGGTGCCGACGAAATCATGCTGGGCATTATTTGCAAGTTTGAGGGCACTTTGCCCGGCAAAGCGTAAACCGCTGGTCCATACACATGCTATGACACATTCAGCATCAAATGAGGCTCTAGCCCTCGTAACCATTGCGCAAGCAGCTACAGAATTCGTAGCAATTCGCGCCGAGCAAACCGGCTCGGTGTTGGCCATAACCCTGAACCGACCTGAAGCGCGCAACGCCATGTCGCTGGCCATGGTGGCCGAGTTGCGCCAGGTGCTGGCTGCGGCGGAGGCTACTGCGGGCCAGCCGGGCGCGGTGCGCGTGGTGGTGCTGCGCGGTGCCGGTGGTCACTTTTGTGCCGGGGCCGATTTGAAGGACATGGCCGGTGCCCGCATGCGCGCCATGCAAGCGCCAAGCGGTGCAGAGGGTGCCCACTCCGGCGCGGACCCCATTGCCGAAGTGAATGCCGCGTTTGGCGAATTGTGTGTGGCCTATTCCCGCACGCCGCTGGCGGTGGTGGCGCTGCTAGAGGGCACGGTGATGGGCGGTGGCTTTGGCCTGGCCTGCGTGGCCGATGTGGCCATTGCCAGCGACACGGCGAAGTTTCGTCTGCCCGAGACGTCGCTGGGCGTGGTGCCCGCGCAGATCGCCCCATTTTTGGTCGAGCGCCTGGGCTACTCGCAAGCCAAGCGTTTGGCGGTCACCGGCGGGCGCTTGGACGCTTCTGAAGCTCTGCGGCTGGGCCTGGTGCACGCCGTGGTGCACACCACTGAGTTGCAAACCGAGCTGGACAAGGTGTTGGCAGATATTCTGGCCTGCGCACCCGGCGCATTGGGCGCGACCAAAGCCCTGATGGCGCAAGCCCGTTTGCAAGTGCCGCAGTCGTTGGTGCAGTCGGCGGCGGCCATCTTTTCGCGTGCTGCGCAAGGCCCTGAGGGGCTGGAAGGCATGACCGCCTTTATGCAGAAGCGCAAACCGAATTGGGTGCCGGCATGACTTTTACAAAACTACCAGTTGGCGCTAGGAGTCTGGGTGGCAGAGCGCTTTGCTTCGTGTCCCCCGCCCGTTCCACGGGCTCCTCCTTTACCTACGCAAAACGCTCTGCCACCCAGACTCCCGAGAAGGTGATTTATGTTTAGCAAAATTTTGATTGCCAATCGCGGGGAGATTGCCTGCCGCGTCATCCGTACCGCGCGCAACTTGGGCTACCGCACCGTGGCGGTGTACAGCGATGCCGACCGCGATGCGCCCCATGTGGCGCTGGCTGATGAGGCGGTACACATTGGTGCATCCCCTGCAGCTGAGTCCTACCTGCGCTTTGATGCCATCTTGGATGCTTGCCGAAAGTCCGGCGCCGATGCGCTGCATCCCGGCTACGGCTTCCTGAGCGAAAACGCCGCTTTTGCACAAGCCTGTGCTGATGCCGGTGTGGTGTTCATTGGCCCTCCCGCCAGCGCGATCGAAGCCATGGGTGACAAAGCCCTGGCCAAGCGCCGTATGTTGGATGCGGGTGTGCCCTGTGCGCCGGGCTATTTGGGTGCTGACCAAAGCGATGCTGTCTTGATCAGCGAGGCCAAAAAGCTGGGTTACCCGCTGTTGGTCAAAGCGGTTGCCGGTGGCGGCGGGCGCGGTATGCGCTTGGTGCGCGCCGATGCTGAATTGCAGCAGGGCATTGACGGTGCACGCCGCGAGGCTACGAGTGCATTTGGTGACGGTACTTTGATGCTGGAGCGCCTGATTGACAACGGCCGCCATATCGAAATTCAGGTCTTCGCCGATGCCCATGGCAACGCGGTCTACCTGGGCGAGCGCGATTGCACCGCCCAGCGCCGCCGCCAAAAAGTGATTGAAGAGGCGCCTTCACCCGTGGTGACGCCCGCCATGCGCGAAGCCATGGGCAAAGACGCCGTGGCCGCCGCGCTGGCTGTGGGCTACCGGGGTGCGGGTACGGTTGAGTTCATCGTGGACGAGAACCTCAAGCACTACTTTTTGGAGATGAATACGCGCCTGCAGGTGGAGCATCCGGTGACCGAAATGATCACCGGTTACGACCTGGTGGACTGGCAATTGCGTGTGGCAGCTGGCGACGTGTTGCCCGCCCAGCAGGCCGACATCACGCTCACCGGCCACGCCATTGAGGCACGCTTGTATGTGGAAGACCCTTACACCGGCTTCACGCCGCAAACGGGCACGGTGGTGTGGTGGCAACCCGAGCGGGCCGTGCATGCACCCGATGCCCGTCCGGGCGTTGGCCATGGAGTCCAGGGCGTTGGAGCGTCCGCCTACGGCATCCGGGTGGACGACGGCATCCGCCAGGGCAGCGTGGTCTCTCCGTTTTACGACCCCATGGTGGCCAAGGTCATCGTGCATGGGCGGGATCGCGACGATGCCATTCGCCGCCTGCGCGCAGCGCTGGCCAACACGCCCTTGCTGGGCTTGAAGAACAACGGCCGTTTCTTGAGCGATCTGGTGGATCACCCGGCTTTCCGCAAAGCCGAGATGACCACCACGCTGATTGACCAGTGGCTGGAGCAAGGCGAGCCTTTGCTGCAAGCACCCGTTCCATCCGATGCGGTGTGGCGTGTGGCGGCCATGGCCCTGGCCATGCAGAACGGCAATAGCTGGCGCGCCGACAGCGTGGCCGCATTCGATGTGCGCTTGCAGTACGACGACACGGTTCGTGTGGTGCGCGTGCGCCCAGACCGCCAAGGTGGCGTGGCCGTCACGCTCGATGGCGCTACGGTCAATGCCCAAGTGCTGGCCTTGCAAGACGGCGTACTGCGGTATGCCGAAGACGGCGTCACCCGCTCGGCCATTGCGGTGGTGGCCGGTGCCAAGCTGAACCTGGCCCTGGATGGCCATGCGTATGTGTTTGCAGAGGTGTCGCCTTTCCCCGATGCCGATGCGCTCAAAGATGCCAGCAAAGCCCGTTCACCCGTGGCCGGCAAGGTCACGCAGATTTTGGTGGCACCCGGTGCCACCGTGCAAGTCGGCCAGCAACTGGTGTGCGTGGAAGCCATGAAGATGGAAATGTGGCTGTGTGCAGAAGGCGCAGGTGTCGTCAAGGCCGTGCACGCCCAGGTGGCGCAGCAGGTGGAGTCGGCGGCCGTGCTGGTTGAAATTGAACTCTCCCCCACTTAATAACGTAAGGATTCATGATGGAAAAAGCCATACTCACCTGCGCGCTCACCGGCGTGCTGACCAACCCCAAGCAGCACCCCGTGCCGGTCACTCCGGCGCAGATGGCCGCAGAAGCCCGCGACGCGTTCAACGCCGGCGCCAGCATCATGCATGTGCACATTCGCAACCAAGACGAAGGCATGGGCCAAATGCCCTCGTGGGACCCGGACGTGGCCGAAAGCGTGGTCAACGCCATTCGCGAAGCCTGCCCTGGCGTCATCATCAACCTGACCACCGGCGTGGTGGGCAAAGACATCTCTGGCCCGCTCAATTGCATCCGCCGCGTCAAGCCCGAGATTGCTGCCTGCAATGCTGGTAGCCTGAACTATTTGAAGATCAAAGAAGACGGCAACTGGGCCTGGCCGCCCATGGTGTTCGACAACCCGGTCGCCAAAGTGCAGCAGTTTTTGGATGTGATGCAAGAGTGCGGAACCCACCCTGAGTTTGAGTGCTTTGACGTCGGCATCATCCGTTCAGTGGGCATGTTCATCAAAGCCGGCATGTTGAAGCCCGAGATGGGCCGTGCGGAATACAACCTGGTGATGGGTGTAGCCTCTGGCATGCCGTGCGACGCCAATCTGCTGGCCCTGCTGCCGCAGTGGTTGGAGCCCGGTAGCGTCTGGCAAGCCACGTTGATCGGCCGCAGCGAAATTTGGCCCGTGCACCAAAAAACCGCCGACCTGGGCGGCATGTTGCGCACCGGCCTTGAGGACACCTTTTACCTACCCAACGGCGAGCGCGCCAGCGGCAACGGTGCATTGATTACCGCCTTGGCACAGTGCGCCGCCAACGCCGGGCGCTCCATCGCCAGCCCAGTAGAAGCCCGCGCTTTGCTCGGTTTGCACGCCTGATTCATGCGCGCCGATTCGCCAGCGCAAGCGTCCGCTGCGGAGGTGGATCCGGCTTTTGACTGGGACGCCATCATTGTCGGCAGCGGCTTTGGCGGATCGGTCAGTGCCCTGCGCATGGCCGAAAAAGGCTACCGCGTGCTGGTGGTGGAGCAGGGCCGCCACATCAGCCCGCAGGACATGGATGCCGCGGCGGAGAATGCCCGGCATTTGCTGCGCATGCCTGCACTGGGGCTGCGCACCGGTTTTTTTGCCCAAGAGGTCTATCGGCATGTGAGCCTGGTGCGCGGTATTGCCGTAGGCGGTGGCAGCGTGGTGTGGGCGGCGGTGACCTTAGAGCCGCAGCAAGCCTTTTACAACGATGTGGCGTGGCAGCGCTTGCCCCCGCGCGATTGGCGCGCCGAACTACAACCCCACTTTCAAACCGCCGCCCGCATGCTGGGCGTAGCCACCAACCCGCGCCACACCCTGCAAGACGATTGGCTGCAAGAAACCGCCCGCCGCTGCGGTGCCGAAGCCACCTTTGGTCCGGTCACACAGGCCATTTACTTCGGCTCCCGTCAGACAGAGAAACCGAAGCGGGCAGAGCCCCAGACGCCGGACCCGTACTTTGATGGAAAAGGCCCCGCCCGCAGCGCATGTACGTTTTGCGCCCGCTGTGCTACGGGTTGTGCGCAGGGGGCGAAAAACTCGCTCGACAAAAACTACCTGCATTTGGCGCAAGCCGTGGGGGTGCGCATTTTGGCCGAACGCAAGGTGCAGCGCATCACACCGTTGTCGGGCGGCGCAGGGGGTTACCAGGTAGTGTTGGAGCACCCGTGGGATACCACGCAACCCACCCAAACATTGACCGCAGCCAAGGTGATCGTGGCCGCAGGCGTGGTGGGTACGCTGGAGCTGCTGATGGCGTGCAAAGAGCGCTACCGCTGCTTGCCAGCCTTGTCGCCGGTGCTGGGCCAACATGTGCGCACCAATAGCGAGAGCATCTTGCCCATCACCGCACGCGACCCCAAGACGGATGTGAGCGATGGTTCTACCATTTCGTCCCACTTTTATGTGGGCAATACGCACGTCACCCAAAACCGCTTCTCGCCGGCCCATGGCGTACTGCGCTGGCAAACGGGCCCGCTGGTGAGTGACCCGGTGCCATGGCGGCGTGCCCTCAAAACCCTGTGGCAGTTTGTGGCCCACCCGCTGGATTCCACCCTGTGCATGCGGGTGGGGCAGCGCTGGTCAGCCCGCACCTCGGTGCTACTGGTCATGCAGACGGCAGATAACCAGTTGCGCTTTGATTACGGGCGCAGTTGGTTGCGTGGGTTTCGTTGGAGCTTGCGCTCCCAGGTGCCGGTGAACGAGGTGCGTGCCCCCGCATACCTGCCGCAAGCCAACCAGATGGCCGAATTATTCGCACACGTCAGCAATGGCGTGCCCGGCAACGCCTTGTTAGAAACGCTGGGCAACGCCTCCATGACCGCGCACGTATTGGGCGGCTGTGTGATGGGTGGCTCAGTGCAGAATGGCGTGATTGACGAGCGGCACGAAGTGTTTGGTTACCCCGGCCTGTACGTGGTGGACGCCTCGGCCATTCCCGCCAATGTCGGTGTGAACCCCAGCCTAACCATTACCGCCTTGGCCGAGCGGGCCATGGCGTGCATGCCCGCTATAGCTACTCCTGCCAGCGCCGCATGATTCGCGCAATCTTTGGTGGTTCTTTTTAAGCGGTCAAAAATCTCTGCTAGAATTCGAGGCTTAGCGGCTGTAGCTCAGTTGGATAGAGTACTTGGCTACGAACCAAGGGGTCGTGGGTTCAATTCCTGCCAGCCGCACCAAAAAGTGAAGGCCTGTGACTGAAAAGTTACAGGCCTTTTTCTTATTTCTGCTTCTATGTTGCACCGAGCGCAACTGGGTTTATGCACGCTGTTCCATGAGCAAGGCTTTCACAAAAGAGTCGGCGGACGACACTGGCGCCGACGGTGCAGACGACGAGCTCCAGCTGCCGCCGATTCCTGCTGGCGGCAAAAACTACATCACCCCCGAAGGTTACGCACACATGCGCGCCGAATTGCTCGCGCTCATCGATGACGAGCGCCCCAAAGTGGTGGAGGCCGTTTTTTGGGCTGCTAGCAATGGGGATCGATCAGAAAACGGCGACTACCTGTATGGCAAAAAGCGCCTGCGGGAGATTGACCGGCGCATTCGGTTTTTGACCAAACGCATGGAAATCGCCGAGATCGTCAACCCATCGCTCCACCATGGCAAAGACCAGATTTTTTTTGGCGCAACCGTGACTTATGCGGAACAGTCGGGCCTGGAGCGCACCGTGACCATCATGGGCATTGACGAATCTAATAGCGCCTTGGGCCAGGTGAGTTGGATTTCGCCCATCGCCCGCACCCTTCTCAAAACCCGCGTGGGCGATGTGTTGAAGCTGGTGATTCCGGGGCGGGTCGAAGAAATCGAGGTGTTATCGGTGCAGTACCCCATGCCGCAGGGCGATTAACCCGGCATCGTCACTTTGCTGCGTACGGCATGTACGACCACCTCGGAGCGGTTCAGGTTGCGCAGTGCCACGTTTAGGTGCGCAACATCGCGTACGGCCACCACAAATCGCAAATCAGAGTGGTCATGGATGGCTTCTTGCCCCATGTCGATGTGCACAATGTCCGCTTCGGCAGCCGCCATCGCCGCAGCAACTTTGGCCAGTACGCCCTTGCCGTTGTGCACCGTCACCAGAATGCCGGTTTCAAAGGCCCGTAGTGGCTCATCAGACCAATCGACTCCGATAAAACGCTCACTGTCCTTGTTCAGCAACTTCTTGGCGACCGGGCAGTCGTGGATGTGCACCGCCAAACCTTCGCCGCGTCCTAGGTAGCCGACGATGGTGTCTCCCGGGATGGGGCGACAGCAGGGCGCATATTGCACCGAGGCATTTTCACTGCCGTTGAGCGTGATGACGCCTTGTGCCGCCGTTTCATGGGCGGTAAATCGCTCACGGGTGAGCAGCAAAGCATCAGGTCGGTCACCATGTTCGGCGAGTAATTGCGCCAGCCGCTTGGCCACAATGTTGGCAATACGTTTACCTAGGCCGATGTCGGTGGCCAGCTCGCAGCGGTCTTTACTGCCGGTAAAACGCAGCAACTTCTCCAAAACAGGGGCGTATTCGGCGTTTTCCGGCGGAAATTGCTTGATGCCTTCGGCCCGTAAAGCCTGGGCCAGCAGCCGTTCACCCAGCTCTTCCGACTCAGCATGCGCCCTGGTTTTGAGGTGCTGGCGAATCTTAGAGCGCGCCCGCCCGGTACGCACAAAACTGAGCCAGGCAGGGTTTGGAGTCGACGAGGGTGCTGTGACTACCTCCACCACGTCACCGTTTTTGAGTTCGGTGCGCAGGGGAACCGATTCGCCGTTGATGCGAGCGGCCAAGGTTTGGTCCCCCACATTGCTGTGGATAGCGTAGGCAAAATCCACCACCGTAGCGCCGCGCGGCATGGCCATGATTTGGCTCTTGGGTGTAAAAACATACACCGCGTCCGGAAAAAGATCGACCTTGACGTGCTCCCAAAATTCAGCAGCGTCACGGGTTTCGTCTTGAATGTCCAATAAGGACTGCAACCATTGGGTACCCAGCCGATCGGAGGCCGCGCCGTCGGAGTTTTTAACCTTGTACAGCCAGTGGGCCGCAACCCCGGATTCCGCCACAAGGTGCATCGCTTCGGTGCGCATCTGAAATTCGACATTAACCCCAGATGGACCAATCAGTGTAGTGTGCAAGGATTGGTAGCCGTTGACCTTGGGAATGGCGATGTAGTCCTTGAACTTGCCCGGCAGGGGTTTGTAGAGCTGGTGCAAAAGCCCCAGAGCGGTGTAGCAGTCCAGAACCTGGGGTACCAACACGCGCAAGCCGTAAATGTCGGTAACCTGCGCGAAACTTAGGCTTTTGTTGTCCATCTTCTTGTAAATTGAATACAAGGTCTTTTCTCGCCCCGCAATACGAACGTCCATGCCTGCCGCCGCGAAGGCGGCTTCTACATCTTTTTGGACCTTTTGAATCAGGTCGCGGCGTCGGCTGCGGGCCTTGGCAACCGCTTTGGACAAAATCGTATAACGCCAGGGCCGCAGGTGCTGAAAAGACAGGTCTTGCAACTCGCGGTAGGTCTGGTTTAGACCCAGGCGGTGGGCGATCGGGGCATAAATGTCTAGGGTTTCTGAGGCAATACGCCGCCACTTGGCGCGGGGCGTGTCTGACAGCGTGCGCATGTTGTGGGTGCGATCTGCCAGTTTGATCAGGATTACACGTACATCGCGCGCCATGGCGAGCAACATTTTTCGGAACGACTCCGCTTGGTTTTCTTCGCGGGTGTTGAATTGCAGCTTGTCGAGCTTGGTGAGCCCGTCGACCAATTCGGCAACCGAGGAGCCAAAGTGGTTAATGAGCTCGCCCTTGTCGATGCCGCAGTCTTCCAGCGCATCGTGGAGCAGAGCGGCCATGAGGGCTTGCGCGTCGAGCTTCCATTCCGCACATTGCTCGGCCACCGCGATCGGGTGGGTTATGTAAGGTTCGCCATTGTTGCGCAACTGCCCCAGATGGGCTTGGTCTGCAAACCGATAGGCTAGGCGCACTTGTTCCGAGTCGGCAGCGGACAGGTAGTCAAGCTTGGTCATTAGGCCGGCAAAGCTGGCGGCAGTGGCGTTTACCGCCGCCGGATGTGGCGTGATCAATGGCTGTGCGCCACCCACAATCGACGGTTTCAATGAGTTACCCATCCCTCAAATGTAGCGCGCTGCTCTCGCATGCGTTGACGACAAGGTCAAAAGACGAAAAAAAAGCACCGCAAGCGGTGCTTTGCCTTTGGCGCCTGCGATTTACAGAGGGACCTTTTTGAGCATTTCGATGCCGATTTTGCCAGCGGCGATCTCGCGCAGGGCGGTCACGCCGGCTTTATTTTTACTCTCAATCTTGGGCGTGTGGCCCTGGTTGAGCATGCGTGCGCGATAGGTCGCAGCCAGCACCAACTGAAAACGATTGGGGATCTGCACCAAGCAGTCTTCTACGGTAATACGGGCCATGGAGTTCTCCGAAGGACTAGGGAATATTCAATGCTTTGAATGTTTCGGCTCGAGCGCGTCGCTGCGCGGAACATTTGAGCCGCTGGGCGTGGACAATGGCTTTCAGGTCGAAGAGCGCACGGTCAAACAGTTCGTTGATTATAACGAAGTCGAATTTGCCCACCTGCGCCACCTCGGTTGCCGCATTGTTCATGCGTACTTCAATGACCTCGGGTGTGTCTTCACCTCGGCGCTCCAAGCGGGAACGCAGCTCGTCCCAACTGGGGGGCAGGATGAAGATAGAAATGGCGTTGGCAAAGATTTTTTTGATCTGAATTGCACCCTGAAAGTCGATTTCCAGAATTACATCGGCGCCCTGTGCGATCCGGTCTTCAATGGCCTTCTTGGAGGTGCCGTAGCGGTGGTTGTGCACATGGGCCCACTCGACGAAGGCGTCAGCCTGCACCATGGCGTCGAACTCGCTTTGCGACACAAAAAAATATTCGCGCCCATGTTTTTCTTGGCCCCTGGGTGGGCGGGTGGTGTGCGAGACCGACGGTTGCACATGCGAGTCCAGTTCCAGCAATGCTTTGACCAGACTCGACTTACCGGCCCCGCTGGGGGCTGCGACGACAAAGAGGTTTCCAGGGTATTCCATAGTGATTCGGCCGTGGACCACAGTATTTTGAGTCGCTCTATTCTATGTTCTGAACCTGCTCGCGCATTTGCTCGATCAGCACCTTCATATCGACCGAAATGTGGGTGAGCTCCAGCGCTGCGGATTTCGATCCCAACGTGTTGGCCTCTCGGTGCAGTTCTTGAATCAGGAAGTCCAGCCGCTTGCCGATTTCCCCGCCTTTGCGGATAAGCCGATCCAATTCATCCAAGTGCGAGCCCAGGCGGGTCACTTCTTCTGCGACATCAATGCGGATGGCGAAAGCGGTGGCTTCCGTCAGGGCGCGGTCCTGCGCGGCTTCGGGCAAGGTGGCGCCATCGGTCAGCGCCATGGCTTCTTTCCAGCGGGCCAAGAAGCGCTGGCGATTTTGCTCGACCAGTTGGGGAATCAAGGGCACGGCCTGCTGCGCCAAGACGCGCAGCTGGGCAATGTGGTCTAACAGCATGGTCGACAGCCGACCACCCTCGCGTTCACGCGCTGCAAGCAGTGCGGTGAGTGTTTTCTCCGCCAATGGCATGACGGCGGTGCTCCAGTCTTGCGTGCCTACGCCTTCCGCGGACGAAAGTCGGATCACGTCGGACACGCTCAGTGGTGCGGCAGTGGGGAGCCAGGCTTTGACGCTATCCTGCACCGCGTTGAGGCGCTGCAGCAGTTTGGGTGTGGGTTCGGTGATGGCGGTGGCCGCAGCGACCTCAATCGAGGCGCGGACCTCAACCTTGCCCCGTTTGAGGCGGCTAACCAACAGATCGCGCAAGCTTGGTTCAAATTGCCGCAGGTCTTCAGGCAGGCGAAAAGACAGGTCCAGAAAGCGGCTATTGACCGACCGAATTTCGAGCCCTAGCTGGGCGCCTGGCGCTTTTGCGTCGGACTCGGATGCAGTGGCGGTTGTGCTGTGCTGTGCACTGGCATAACCAGTCATGCTGTAAACTGGCATTGCATATTCTCACGTCATGAAATAACCTTGAGAATAACCCGGATCAGACTGTTCAGATGGGCGTTTAATTCATAAATTATGTCGAAGGTTAAACCTGCACCCCTCCCACCGGACACCACGATCGGCGGCTACCGCATTATTCGCAAAGTAGCCGCTGGTGGGTTTGGACTTGTGTACCTCGCACTCGACAGTGAGGGCCAGCAAGTGGCCGTCAAAGAGTATTTGCCATCGTCTTTGGCCAGCCGTGCGCCCGGTGAGCTGTTGCCCCAGGTGCAGCCAGAAAAATTGTCCTTGTACCGCTTGGGCTTAAAAAGCTTCTTTGAAGAAGGGCGCTCGTTGGCCCAGATTTCCCACCCGTCGGTGGTGAGTGTGCTGAATTTCTTCCGAGAAAACGAGACGGTGTACATGGTGATGAACTACCTTGAAGGCGCGGCCCTTCAGGATTTCATCGTCACCGCCCGCGACCTCAAACAAAGCAAAGTGTTTCGCGAGTCCACCATCCGATCGCTGTTTGACGAGATCTTGCGCGGCTTGCGCATCGTGCACCAGCACAAGATGTTGCATCTGGACATCAAACCGGCCAATATTTTTATCACCGACGACAACAAATCCGTTTTGATCGATTTTGGCGCCGCCCGTGAGGTTTTGAGCAAAGAAGGCAACTTCATTCGCCCCATGTACACGCCCGGCTTTGCGGCGCCTGAGATGTACCGGCGCGATTCCTCCATGGGGCCTTGGACCGATATCTACGCCATTGGCGCCTGCATCTATGCCTGTATGCAGGGCTACCCGCCCAGCGAAGCACCGCAGCGTATCGAGAAAGACCGCATTTCTGTGGCGCTGTCGCGCTTGCGCGGCGTCTACTCCGACAACCTGATTGAGGTCGTGGAGTGGTGCATGGCGCTGGACCCGTTGTCGCGCCCCCAGTCGGTGTTTGCCTTGCAAAAAGAGTTAAGCCGCGAAGGCGAGCGCCGTTACACCAAATTGTCGGTGAGTGAAAAAGTACGTATGCAATTCGACACCATGGTGGCGGATACCAAGAAATCCGTGGCCGGGGTTGCCAATGTTGCAGGGATTAAATCGAAATGAAGTTTTCTGTCTTTCAAATCAGCCGAAGAGGCGGTCGTGAAAAGAACGAAGACCGCATGGGGTATTGCTATACCAAGGCATCCGGCATCTTCTTGCTCGCCGATGGCATGGGTGGGCACCCCGAGGGCGAGGTGGCGGCGCAGATGGCTTTGCAAGTCATCTCAGCGATGTTTCAACAAGAAGCCAAGCCCGAGATTGAAGACGTAGACGCCTTCTTCAAAAAGGCCATCATGGCGGCGCACCGGCAAATCTTGCGCTACGCCACCGAGAAACATTTGCTGGACACGCCGCGCACTACCTTGGTCGCCGCCATTGTTCAAGGTGGGCGGGCCAGCTGGGTGCATTGTGGTGACTCTCGGCTGTACTTCGTGCGCCACGGTGAGTTGCTGGCGCGCACACGGGACCATTCGTATATTGAGCAGCGCCAAGAAGCCAAACCCGGCGTTCCCTTGCCGGAGAACTTCAACCGCAACGTGCTCTACACCTGCCTCGGCTCACCGGCCAAGCCGGTGTTTGAAGTCACCGGGCCAGTCCCTTTGCAGCAGGGTGACCGCATGATGCTGTGTTCCGACGGCCTGTGGGGCAGCTTGGAAGATTCCGACATCGTTTACCACCTGGGTCAAAAGCCTATCGGTACAGCGGCGCCAGATTTAGTGGAGCGCGCGCTGGCCAAGGCCGGGGCGCACAGCGACAACGTAACCTTGATCGCCATGGAGTGGGAGACGCCAGACGCGTTTGAGTCCACCCGCGGTGCCATCTCGACCGACCACATAGACGATGGCGTGTTCGCCTCGACGGTGCAAGCCGGGTGGATCGACGCGGGCGAAGATGATTTGGACGACGAAGCCATTGAGCGCTCGATTGCCGAAATCAACGAAGCCATCAAACGTTCTGCCGCTCGCCGGGCATAGCGTTGTGACGACGTTTGTTCGCGCCCAAGCGCGCGCCGCTGACCAGTTGCGCGCAGTGCGCATCACGCGCGCTTACACCATACATGCCGAAGGCTCAGTTCTGATCGAGTTTGGCGCCACCAAAGTGCTGTGCACTGCATCGGTGGAAGAAAAAGTGCCGCCCCACAAGCGCGGCAGTGGCGAAGGCTGGGTTACCGCCGAATACGGCATGCTGCCCCGCGCCACCCATACCCGCAACGACCGCGAGGCCGCACGTGGCAAGCAAAGTGGGCGCACACAAGAAATTCAGCGCCTGATCGGTCGCTCCATGCGCGCCGTGTTTGACCTCAAAGTCCTGGGTGAACGCACCATTCAAATTGACTGCGATGTGCTGCAGGCCGATGGCGGCACCCGCACTGCGGCCATCACCGGGGCCTTTGTGGCGGTGCAGGATGCTGTCACGGGTTTGCTTGCCGCTGGCAAGATTACGCGCAGCCCCATTACTGCGGCGGTCGCGGCGGTATCGGTTGGGATCGTGCAGGGCACGCCGCTTCTGGATTTGGAATACACCGAAGACGCCGCATGTGACACCGACATGAACGTGGTGATGACAGGTGCGGGCCATTTTGTTGAAGTGCAGGGCACGGCCGAAGGCGCCGCCTTTTCGCGCACGGAGATGGACAGTTTGCTCAACCTGGCCGAAAAAGGCATCACTGAGTTGATGCGCCTGCAGCAAAAATCACTATCAAAATAATAGCTGCTTACGCACGGTTGGTGAGGGCTGGCGTGCTTTTTTACTCATAAATTTAATGTGCCGGTGGCGTATGTTGCCGGGCCATCTTGGTGGTTACCAGTCTATGCAAATCGTTCTCGCATCCAACAACCAGGGCAAGCTCGCTGAACTGCAAACCATGTTTGCGCCTTTGGGTTGCACGCTGGTGCGCCAAGGCGACCTAGGCGTGCCCGAGGCAGCAGAGCCTTACCGCACCTTTGTCGAAAACGCCTTAGCCAAGGCCCGCAACGCCGCCCAGCACACCGGCTTGCCCGCCTTGGCGGATGATGCCGGTTTGTGTGTGGATGCCTTCGGGGGCTTACCGGGTGTGGATACCGCCTATTACGCTACCCAATTTGGCTACGAAAAGAGCGATGACAACAATGTGCGCGCCTTGTTAGAGCAAATGCGCAACATGGACAACCGGCGCGCGGCGATGGTGAGCACCCTGGTGGCTGTGCGCAGCGCCGACGACCCCGAGCCCTTGATTGCAGTGGGCCGGGTGCAGGGCCTAATTGCACGTGAACCTTTGGGCAGTAACGGCTTTGGGTTTGACCCGGTGATGTGGATTCCTGAGTTTGGGCAAACTTTTGCCCAGTTGCCACTTGCCGTCAAAAACGCCAACAGCCACCGGGGCCGCGCAGCGCAGACCATGGTGCAGTTGATTCAAGCCAACTGGCTGTAGCGCATGACCTCTGATTGGTTCGCTTTTTTGCCATGATTCCGATAATTCCGTCTTCTGCTGCACTATCGCCCAGCGACTCACCCGCAGTGGTGCATGACATGGCGTACTACATGCGCCCCGGCACCTTGCAGCTATCGGCCCTGCCGCCCTTGGCCTTGTACGTGCACCTGCCGTGGTGCCTGAAGAAGTGTCCGTACTGCGACTTCAACTCACACGAAATGCGTGCGCAGGAGCTGCCGGAGCAGCGTTATGCCGACGCGCTGATTGCGGACCTAGAGGCTGCGCTGCCATTGATTTGGGGACGCACCGTTCACAGTATTTTTATTGGTGGCGGCACGCCCAGCCTCTTTTCACCGGCCAGCATCGATCGCTTGCTGGGCGACATACGGGCGCGCCTGCCGCTGGAGCCCGATTGCGAGATCACGCTAGAGGCCAACCCCGGCACGTTTGAGAAAGACCGCTTTCGTGGTTACCGCCAAGCCGGTGTTACGCGGCTGTCCGTCGGGGTACAAAGTTTTAACGATGCACATCTGACCGCATTGGGTCGGATACACGATAGGGCGCAGGCATTGGCGGCGGTTGAAGAGGTGGCGCAGTCCTTTGACACCTTTAACCTGGACATCATGTACGCGCTGCCTAGGCAGACCATGGAGCAGGCCGGGCAAGACATGGCCACGGCTTTGTCATTTGCACCGCCGCATATCTCGATCTACCACCTGACGATTGAACCCAACACCTACTTCGCCAAGTACCCGCCGGTCATTCCAGAGGACGACACCGCCTACGCCATGCTAGACCACATCACGGAGATCACCGCTGCGGCCGGTATGGACCGGTATGAAGTGTCGGCCTATGCCAAGGCCGGGCACCGCTGCAAACACAACCTGAACTATTGGCAGTTTGGTGACTACCTGGGTATTGGTGCTGGTGCGCACAGCAAACTCAGCTTTGCCCACCGCGTGGTGCGCCAGACGCGTTTTCGCGAGCCTCGTCTGTACATGGAACATGCCTTGGCTGGCAACGCCGTGGCGCAGGCGGAGGAGGTGAGCCGTGCTGACCTGCCGTTTGAGTTCATGCTCAATGCCTTGCGGCTGCGCGGTGGCTTCGGTCTGCGCGCGTTTGCCGAGCGCACCGGACTGCCTTTGACCGCCATTGAGGCAGCCTTAAGCCAGGCGGAAGCCAAAGGCCTGGTGGAGCGCGACTTTGCCCGCGTACGGCCTACGGAGCGCGGGTTTGATTTTTTGA
Source organism: Burkholderiales bacterium (assembly GCA_038245855.1). GTDB lineage: Bacteria > Pseudomonadota > Gammaproteobacteria > Burkholderiales > Burkholderiaceae_C > Allorhodoferax. The sequence goes on along the minus strand of JBBRSA010000001.1, from coordinate 90,887 downwards.
GTGACTTGCAGGCGCTTTTCCTGTCCAATCCGGCTTAACAGGCATCAGCCGCAGGGGCTGAGAAAGGAGGCGCCGTATGTTCTCGATCTATGGCAAAGCAGGCCGCATTTTTAGGGGTTCTATGGAAGGGCTGCGCCATATCGGTTCGGTGACGGCAGCGGCCAGGTCCCGCGCGAGTGCGCCCATTGGTCACGGCGCCGAGGACCAAACCCCAGCACAGATAGTGGATGCCGATCCACAGGCGAACGCCGACTTCATGCACCGCGACCCGGTTACTGCCTACGAGCAGACGCGCACGGTAGAACATGTTCGCCAACCCCTCACCCGCGCCGACGCGGTGATGAGCACGGAGGTCATCACCCTGAAAGACACGTTGACGGTCGAAGACGCGTGGCAATTGCTGGCCAAGCACAGTGTTGGTCAAGCGCCGGTGGTGTCGGCTGAGGGCGTTTTAGTGGGATTGTTGTCACGCGCCGACCTCATGCGCCCCGAGCGGCTGCCCGGACCGGAGAGCCACGCCCTGGTCTGGCGCACGCTATTGATGCAAAGTGTCGTAGATTTGATGTGGACCCCGGTGCCCAGTGTTGGGCCTGAGACGGATATCCGCCGTATCGCCCGCGTGTTGCTGGACACCGGCTTGTCGGGCTTACCGGTGGTGAACGAGGGTGGCAGTGTGGTCGGTTTTGTGTCGCGCTCCGACATCTTGCGCGCTGTTGTGGCTGATCCGCCGCTGGATTTGTGGACCTGAGTGGGAAATGCCCCGCGCAGCTATTTCCGCTGCGCGGCGCAGCAACCGTATATCCTCCCTCCTAGTGCCGCTGTGACCGTTTGGTCCCTCGGAAACCCAATCGCCACGAAGGAAAGCATGACACGACTTGTGAAGATTTTGATAGCCTGTGTGGCCGTCTGCCTGATGGCACCCGCTGGTGCGGCCCCCGCAGATACCGCCCCCACCGTAGTGCCCCATGTGTACCCGGCGCCCGTACGCTTGCAGTACGACATCAACGGCTTGGCCAGCGGCTTCCCCTACCAGGCAAACGCCGAACTGCGCTGGGAAACCGACGGCAAAACCTACGAAGCACGCATGAAAATCAGCCATTTCCTGCTGGGCACCAACACGCAAACCAGCACCGGCAAGATCACACCCCAGGGGCTAGAGCCGACACGGTTTACCACCAAGTTCCGCGACGAAGTGGTGGTGCGTTTTGACCGCGACAAGAACAAAATAACCTTCAACACCGACATGCCAGAGGCCCCCCTGCTGCCGGGCGCGCAGGACCAGGCCAGCGTTTTCTTGCAGGCCGCATCCACCCTGGCCGCAGCACCCAGCCGTTACCCTGCAGGCAGCACATTGACCTACCAGACCATTGGTGCACGCACCGTAGAGCTATGGACCTTTACCGTGGGTGCCATGGAGAAGCTGGACCTGCCAGGTGGCCAAGTCAGCGCCATTCGCCTGTGGCGTGAAGCGGCCAACGAGAACGATGCCAAAGGTGAAGTCTGGCTGGCCCCGTCCATGGAATACCTGCCTGTGCGTATTCGCCTGACCAAAAGCAGCAATGAAATGGTAGACCAGAAGTGGCGGGCGACGCTAAAGCCCTGATTGGCGCTCGGCACACCGCACCGCATTGACGATGCGAATCCCTATTGGCAATCGGCAATCGGATACGGAAGGTACAGTCCAGCAAAAAACGCCGCAGGGGGTGAACCGCTGCGGCGTTTTGTATTGGGTATCTGGCGGAAGCTGTGAGATTCGAACTCACGGAGGGGATAAACCCTCGCTAGTTTTCAAGACTAGTGCCTTAAACCGCTCGGCCAAGCTTCCAGAAGGCCCGTATTCTAACTGGAGCGCAACATGCCCTTGGCCTCAATGGAGGAAATTACCTCGGCCAAGTCGGCCTGAACCTTTAAATGGGCCTCTAGCCCTCATAGGATAAGCGCCATTAGCTATCAAATTAATAGTTAATACAACATGCGGGTATAAGCCCCGGCATTTACCAGTCCAGCAGCGTCAGCCCCATACTCAGCACGGTGCGGCGGCGGTTGTAGTCCATCAGCGAGTCGCCATAGCCGGTGAACACCTCGGTAAAAAAGCGCAGGCCGTTGCGGCCCTCGGCGTTGGATGCAGCCACCTTGTTCCACCAGGTCAGCCGCACCGAACCGTTGGCATTGGCCATGAGTGAGTGTCGCACGGTGGCGCCCAGGGTGTTTTTGTCGCTAAGGTACCAAATGCCCGACACCTCGGCGCGGCCAACCAGGTCGGCAATATCCGGGTTGTCATCGGTCGCGGGGTCTTCGGGCATACGTTGCCACACGTTGGCATTGACCTCAAACGTGTGGCCGTACTCCATGCCAGCTTTGGCAATCAAGCGGTTCCAGCTGCGCGACAGTGGCAGAGTTTGTCCGTTGGATTGGTGGTTGACGCTGGCACCCAGGTAACGCAGCCGCCAACCCCTTCCGATCTCCATATCCATCGGAAAGATGTAGATGATCTCGGGCTCATGGTCGGTGGCGCGAAACGGGCGCGAGAGGTCTTTGTTAAACACCTGCCAGTAGGACTGCTGGCTGTAGCCAAACCATACCGAGTCCAGCCGGTTTGCTGAGCCCATGGTGAACAGCCCCTCGGCAACCTTGGTGCGCACCGACAGTTGAATACGTGTCTCGCTGGTGTTGTAGGGCTGGTAAATGCCGGTGTGGCCCGGTGCGGGCGAGGTGGGGGCGGTATTGACGCTGTCTGACGCCACTACCGCCAAGCTAATGGGTTTGTATCCACGTATGGCAAAGGTGCCGCAGTTGCTGGCGGGCTCCAGTTCCCAAAAGCGCGACATCGGGGAGACTTGCGAATTTTTGCAGGTTTCCACAGTGGTCACAGGCGTGGAATTCTTCGCATCATTTTGGACTTGAGCCCTCGCAGATACTGTGCATGTAGCTATTAAAAAAAGAGCAATATAGAAAGGTGAATGCATGGTTCTGGTGCGAAATCGGGTGCGGGTGCGGCAATCGGGTGCGTGTAATGCAGGGTGTGGGGGCTGCAGTCTGTGCACTGCCGCACAAACGCATACAAGGCCCGTGTGGTACCGAATTGTCGCCCAACTCGCCTTGGTGCAGTATGGCCACGGTGGCCTAGAAGTGGGCAAGCGTGGCGCGTAGGATCATTTGGCCGAATGCAATAAAGCTGTTACAACCCCCCAGTCAGCCATCCGAACGCCCCACAGGTGAACGGCAATCTTTTATAACCAGAGTGCAGCGCATTGGCCATTGCAACGATTAACCGTTTGATCACGCTCTTCGATGGCGCCTTTAGGACGCTGTCGGTGTCGGTGGACCTGGCGCAGTCGGAGCGGCTGGCGATGGTGGTGCAGTTTGCAATGGACTCTAAGGTGCGGGCCTACCACACCACCGCTCACATCTTTGGCCTGTGTGATGGGCTCCACCCGCACCAGGTTTTAGCCGCCTTGTTCCACGACCTGGTGTACTACCAGTTGGACGACGGGCCTCCCGAGTCCACGGTGGGTCTATTGCACGGTGTGGTGGCGGAGCACGGCGGTGCACTGGTGGTGCAGCCTTTTGCCAAAGACGACAGCACGCTGGCGCTGTGCGCGGCCATCTTTAACGTGGTGCCAGGGCAAACCTTGCTCTTGTATGCAGGCTTGAACGAGTTTTTGAGTGCGGTCGTCGCCGCCCGCCTGCTGCAACCCTTGCTTCCAGTGCGTGACGTGCTGGCCGTGGTGGCTGGCATTGAAGCCACCATTGCCTTTCGCGCCGCAGCATTAGACGGCACGACCAGTGCCGACGTGTTGGCCCAGCGGGTGTTACGCCAGTGCCAACTGCTGGAGCCAACGTGGGACCAGGGTGCCTGCCAAGCATATGCAGACCGGGTTGTTTGCGATGCGGTGCAACTGGCCAACCGGGATGTGGGCAGTTTCGCCCACGCCGATTCGGCGATCTTTCTCTCCAGCACATGGCTGCTGATTGACGAGTCCAACGCCCCACTGACGCGGGTGGGTGTGTACACCCTGCGCCAATACCGTGAGGTCTTGGTGCGTATGGAGACGTTCTTGGGCATGCTCGACCCCGAGGCGGTTTTTCAGCGCTACCGCGACACACCTGCGCCGCAGGAGTGCAAGCGTCTGTGTGCTGCAGCCACCCGCAACATTGCATTTGCCTGCGATTTTTTAGATGCCAAGGTGGCCTCGATCGCCATTATTGAGGCCTTGGCCATGGGCACTGGGACCGATTGCCCGGTGTCGATGTTCTTGGGCGACATCCGCAGCGCGCAGGGCCACCCAGACCGCGTCCATGACTTTTTGCCCGAGGTCTCCGCCAGCGCTCCCGTAGACGCGGAGTTGCTGGAGGTGTTTGAAAAAGGCCGCAACATGGGCTCCAGCAACGACTTGGCGGCCTCACCGCTGACCGCCTTTGTCTACCGCTACATGGGCTTTGAGGGCACCCGCACGGCACTGCGCCACGCCCGCGACATGTTCGCCGGCATCACCACGCCACAGCAGTTTTTGCAAACCCAAAATCGGGAGATGGTGTGTGCCATCATCGGGGCGTGTTCGCATTTGGCGCTGTCACGCCGAGACGCTTTGAATGCCTTGCAAAAAAGCCTCGAGTAGTCGCATTGGGACTGCTTGGGTTTTAGCTTATCCTCGTAGTTTCAAGACTCGCCAGAAGCCCAACCATGCCACAGCCCATTCGACGCATCGCCATTTGTACCGGTGGCGGTGACGCACCCGGCCTCAATGCGGTCATCCGCGCAACGGTGACGGCAGCTGCCAACCGGGGGTGGGAAACGCTGGGCATTCGGGACGGCTTTAGCGGCATTTTGGAGCCGCAAAATTACCCCAACGGCGGGGTGCACGTGCTCACCCGCGACCGGGTGCGCGGTATTGCCCACCTGGGGGGCACCATCATTGGTACAACCAATAGGGGCAATCCGTTTCACTACCCCGTGCAGCAGCCCGATGGCCGTGTGATCGATACCGACCGATCCGGCGATATTCTGGACTATTTTGAGCGTGAAGGCATTGATGCGCTGGTGTCCATCGGCGGCGACGGTTCCTTGACCATCGCCAATGAATTACACCGCAAGGGACTGCGGGTGGTGGGGGTTCCCAAGACCATCGACAACGACCTGGACAAGACTTTCACCACCTTCGGCTTTGACACAGCGGTCTCTTTTGCCACCGACTGCCTAGACCGCCTGCACAGCACCGCCGAAAGCCACCACCGTGTGATGGTGGTCGAAGTCATGGGGCGTTATGCGGGTTGGATCGCGCTGCACGCTGGTATCGCCGGTGGAGCGCACGCCATTTTGATTCCAGAGATTCCCTACGATTTGGATCAAGTGGTGGCCAAGATTGTCGAGCGCGACACGGAGGGCCGCATGTACAGCCTGGTGGTGGTTGCCGAGGGCGCTGTGCCCAAGCTGGGTGGGTGCTCCATCATTGCGCCCTCAGAAATCGGCCATGCCGAGCGGTTGGGTGGTGTGGGTGAGCAGGTAGCCCAGGTTTTGGGACAACGTACTGGCAAGGATGCGCGGGTCGTGGTGCTGGGGCACTTGCTGCGCGGTGGCAGCCCCACCTCATTTGACCGTTTGGCTGCGCTGCGTTTTGGCTCTGCGGCGGTGCGCGCCTTGGACGACGGTTTGTCCGGCGTCATGGTGGCCTTGGCGTTTCCCAACGTTAACTATGTCACTTTGGAAGAGGTCGCAGGCCGCATGAAGGCCGTTCCACATGACAGCGACACGCTGCAAACTGGCCGCGATCTGGGCATTTCCTTTGGTGATTGAGCAGCATGGGGTTCAATGGCCCGGAAGGTGCAGCGTCAGGTGCAGCGCGATACCACCACGACGCACCTCTGTATCATGCCCCCCATGAACCGACGTACTTACCACCTGCTTCAGTCGATCTGGCTGGCAGGCGCCGCCATGGCCCATGCACAGCACATTGCGAATCACTAAAATGCCATCGTGGTGGCAAAAGGCTGCAGCAGCATTTGCCGCCGCTCTGTTGTTCGGGTGTGCGATTCCGCCTGGAGGGGGGGGGCCTTCGGTGGCTGAACACAAGGCCGTCTCCCGGGCCGAATCCCCGTTGGTGATCAGCTCCGTAAGGGCTGCAGCAGTGCCAATCAGTCCCGATGGGGTGGCCGAACCGCTGCAGGCACCGCGAGCGGTTCCTGCAGCGCAGGATGCACCGGGGGCCCAGCGTGGCCGGGCCTCCTGGTACGGCAAGCGTTTTAATGGCCGGCGCACCGCCAGTGGCGAGCGTTTTAGTGCGATGGCGCTGACGGCCGCGCACCGCACTTTGCCCATCCCCAGCTACGCGCGGGTACGCGTGGTGGGCAGTGGCAAAGAGGTGGTGGTGCGTATCAATGACCGCGGCCCTTTTCATTCGGGTCGTGTGTTGGATGTGAGTTATGCCGCGGCGCGCCAGCTCGGCATTGTGGGGCGTGGTAGCGCTGTGGTCGACATTACCCCTTTGGCGGCGGATTACGTTCCGGCCGAGGTAGGTATTCCCGGTGGTACCCCGCAAGGTGTGCCCTAGTTTTTTTGTGAGGATGGAGCTGCGCTCCCGAGGTTTGATGGTTTTAATTTCCCGCTTTTTTGTTCGTGGTTTGCTGATTGGAATAGTCGGCTGCATCGTGGTGTTCTCGGGCGCATGGGCGGCGACGCCCCTGGACCTGCCAGAGCTCGATGCCTTGGTGGATTACCGCCCCAAGATTCCATTGCGCATCTACACCAGCGACGGCGTATTGATCGGCGAGTTTGGCCAAGAGCGGCGCGACTTTGTTGCCTTCAAAGATATTCCGCTGATCCAGCGCCAGGCCTTGCTGGCCATCGAAGACGCGCGCTTTTATGACCACGGTGGTGTGGACTTCAAAGGTGTCGCGCGGGCCGTATTGGCCGACCTGACGGGCGGCCTTAAGCAAGGTGCGTCCACCATCACCATGCAGGTAGCGCGGGACTTTTACCTGACCAAAGAAAAGCTGTTTTCGCGCAAACTCACTGAGGTCATGCTGGCCTACAAAATCGAGCGTACGCTGACCAAAGACCAGATTTTGGAGCTCTACATGAACCAGGTCTACCTGGGGCAGCGGGCTTATGGCTTTAGCAGTGCGGCGCGCATCTACTTTGGCAAGCCGCTCAAGGATCTGAGTATTGCCCAGGCCGCCATGCTGGCGGGCCTGCCTCAGGCGCCCTCGTCGATCAATCCCATCGCCAACCCCACGCGCGCCAGCGCCCGCCAGCACCTGGTTTTAAAGCGTATGCATGATCTGGGTGACATCACCGATGCGCAATACAAAAAGGCGTTGCAAGAGGACATACACGTCATTGCAGAAGGCCAGTCCTACAACAGCCACGCCCAGTACGCTGCCGAGATGGTGCGCCAGGCCATTTTTGCGCAGTTCAAGGAAGAGACCTATACACGGGGCATTGTGGTCACCACCACCTTGCTGCGCGCCGATCAGGATGCCGCCTTTGAGGCGGTACGCAAAAATGTGATGGCCTACGACCAACGCCACGGCTACCGCGGCCCAGAAGGGTTTGTGGCGTTGCCGCGTGATGCGACGCTGCGTGACAAGTTGATCGAGTCCACCCTGCAAAAATACAGTGACAGCGACAACCTGGTGGCAGCGGTGGTGCGTAGTGTCAGCCCCACACGTGTGCAGGCGGTGCATTCCAATGGTGAGGTGTTGGACATCACGGGCGATGGGCTGCGTTGGGCGGCGGCAGGTTTGTCGTCCAAGGCAAAAGCCGCATTGCGCATCAAGGTGGGCTCTGTCATCCGAGTGGTTGCCATGGGTAAGGGACGTTGGCAGATCAGCCAGTTGCCCAATGTGGGTGCTGCCTTGGTGGCGCTGAACAACCAAACCGGCGCCTACCGCGCGCTGGTGGGTGGTTTTGACTTTGGTACCAGTCCGTTTAACCATGTCACTCAAGCTTGGCGCCAGCAGGGTTCGGCCATGAAGCCGTTTATTTATTCGGCGGCGCTAGACAAGGGCTACTCGCCCGCCACCATGGTCAACGACGCACCGCTGACTTTGACTGCGGCAGAAACGGGCGGACAGCCCTGGAGCCCCCAGAATGACGATGGTGTGTACGACGGCGCCATTACCCTGCGCACTGCGTTGGCAAAGTCCAAAAACGTGGACGCTGTGCGCCTCTTGCGGGCTATCACACCGCAATATGCGCATGACTTTTTGTCCCGTTTTGGGTTTGACATGGCCAAGCAACCGGTCAATTACACCTTGGCATTGGGTACGGGTGCGGCCACACCTTTGCAAATGGCTGGAGCCTATTCGGTGTTTGCCAACGGCGGATTTTCCATCAGCCCCTACCTGATCCAAAAAGTGGTCGATATCCGTGGCACGGTTTTGTTTGAAGCCAAGCCCGTGGTTGTGGCGCAAGAGAATACGCGCGTGCTCGACGCCCGTAATGCCTTTATCACTACCAGCATGCTGCACGAAGTCACGGTCTCGGGCACCGGTGCCAGTGCGACCCAAAGGCTGGGCCGCAACGACCTGGCGGGCAAGACCGGCACCAGCAGTGACGCGGTTGACGGCTGGTTTGCGGGCTACAGCGGCGCCACGACGGCGGTAGCCTGGATGGGTTTTGATGAACCACGTTCGCTGGGGGGGCGCGAGTTTGGCGCCACGGTGGCATTGCCAATCTGGATTGACTACATGCGCGTAGCCTTGCATGGCACGCCGCTCAGCCCCATGCCGCCGCCGCCCGGTGTGTCTTATGTGGCGGGCGACTGGCTGTATGACGAATTCAAAACCACGGGCGGCGTGACGTCTATCGATTTAGACCTGCTTGAGCGCCTTAAAGGCTGGTTGCCACCCTGAACAGCCAGCGGCCCAAGCGCCTAGCCCGGTGCCTAGGAGTGGGGGTCGCTGCGGTAGCGCTGATACAGAATTCGCACCCGCTGGACATAGGTCTGTGTCTCTGCATAGGGCGGTATGCCGGCGTATTTTTGCACCGCCTCTGGGCCGGCGTTGTAGGCAGCTGCGGCCAGGCTGATGTCATTTTTAAACCGTGCCAGCAGGCTCGCTAGGTAGCGCGCACCGCCCTGAATATTGTGGCGCGGGGTGGCGCTGTCGGTTACACCCATCATGCGGGCGGTGCCCGGCATCAACTGCATTAGGCCTACGGCCCCTGCGCGTGAACGCGCTGCTGGATTAAAGCCCGATTCGGCATGGATCACCGCCCGCACCAGCGCTGGGTCCAATCCAAACTGCTGCGCTGAGGCGCCGATTTCTGGTGCAAACGCGTCCCGGTGCAACTGCGTTACCTGCCAGTTGATGGTTGACGTCAGGTTGCAGGCGTAACACGAGGTGCTGAGCACGATATATGCCCCCTTGGTGGGTGGGACGTCTGAAAAAGAAGCTGTGCCAGCTTTGATGTACTTGAAGATTTTTGGCTTGGCCGGGTGGGCCGGAGCGGCTGCGCCCGAACCAAGCGGAACCGCCGTTTGCGCCCACGCCACAGAACCCACTACGCAGACCGCTGTGGCGATGGCCAGTAGCGTGGCTTGGCCCAGCATGTATACGCCCAAGCCGCGCGCGCGCGGCGATGGGGCGGGTGGCTTGGCGACGGCGCAAGGCGTGTCGTACAACGAGGCTCCTCTTGCAGGGTGAGGTGGCAGTAAAGCAGGTACTTAAAAGCGCAATGGTAATCCGATGTGTCCGCCATTCGGTGTATTTTCACAAATGGTTGCAATCCTTACAGTGAACCCATCGTGGCCAGTTTGCAAGCGGCGGGGCTTGACTTGTTGGCGCTGGCGGATTGCGCCCTAGCCTCAGGTAGCAACGGCCTTGTTTAAAGGCCGTGCCCCAGTGCGCAGCGCTAGGCCACCGACCAGGCGGGCGTTGAGGGTCTCTTTCCCGTGCAAGATCAGGTTTTTAACGGCGGCCGTGGCGTTGCCTGCCAAGCTCAATGCCATCGCGGTTTCCGCATACTCCAACACCTTGGCGTGGCAGGTGCGCAGGCGTTCAGCAAAGGGTGGATACGCAGTCGTGCTGGCGACGAGCAACTCGGTTTGTGAGCGGTTGCTGCAAAAACGCATGCCCAGGGCATCGACAGAAGCGTCCACCTCGTCTAGGCGGATGGCTTTGTTAGCCAGCTGCGCCAGCAAAGCCAGCATGTTGCTGGCCGATTCAAAATCAAAGTCCGCAGCCGATACCGACTTGGTCAACCCCCGCACCGTCTCGACTGCCTGTGCAAATTGGTGCTGCTGAATCAGGTTTAGCGCGGCAACAATTTTGGCGAGACGCTGCAGGCGTGGGTTGTCGGCATCGCGTTCGATCAGGCGCTTGAAGTCGTCGTAGCAACGCTGCAGGCCTTTGCGATCACCCGACTCCAGGCGGGTCAATGCCAGCAAAACCAGACTTTGGGCGTCAAACATTTTGGATTCAAGGCCTATGCGTATTGTTTGGTCCAGTAGTTTTTCTGCCTCGATATGGTCGACACCGTAGTAGGTCATCATGGTCAGGCTTTGAATGCGGCTGATCGAGGCGGGTTTAGCCGCTTTGAGCGACTCACAATTTGAAAACTCCCGGCTTTGCCGGGGGATGGTTATTTCATGCAAGGTACGCGCCAGCACCTGGGCGGCACGGCGCAGGTCGGCTAGGTTTAGGCGTCGAGCTGTTGGTAGGTGTTCATTGCGGGTGGCTCAATCAAGGGGTTGGAGCGCCAGGCCGTCGAGCAACTGGGTGAATGCGTCGACGGCGAGCTGCATGTCTTGGGCCAACGCGTCGCGCTGCGCGTCCGACGGTGCGCGCAGGTCCAGCGAAAAGGTGCAGCGCCCGGGCACCACACTGGTAGACCCACCGGGTACGTTTGGCATACCCACCGTGGCTGGCTACGTCTAGTTGATCCAACCATTCGGGATTGAAGTTTCCGGTGAGGGCGCTGGAACCCAAAAACGTCGCTTTATAACGCTGGCCTACTTCTTCGGCAAAGGGCACATAGATGCCCAGACGCCCGTCGTACTTGCCGCCGTTGCGTACCGTATCAAAATGGCTGCCGGTCAGCAGCACGCGGGATTCTTGGGGTGTTTTAGGCCCCTGGCCCTCGTGGAATGTGCGTAAGCAGCTATCACTTTCATAGCGACCAACCACATTGCCCATTGCGTCGATGTACACGCTGTCACAGCCACACAGCCACACAGCCACACAGGCGCATGTCGGCTGCGATTTTTTGGGCGCAGGCCCGATGGGCATCGCTAAGGTAAGTGGCGGTGAGATGGCCCAGTGCGGCGTAGACCGGTTCGCTGTGTTGGGGCGGGTGCATACCGTAGCCCACCAAGTCGCGGGAGTAGGGCTGGGTGCTGTCGTAGTGGTGCATGGTGCGTGCAGGGGTGGCTTAGGCAGCGTTGTCCAACCCAAGTGCGTTTTCCACATTACACAGATGGCGGTCCATCAGGTGCAGCGCCAGGGATTCGTCATGCATCTCCAAGGCGGCCACGATGGCGCTGTGTTCTTCATGCGAGTGGGCCGCTGCGCTGGACGACTGGTACATCAAGGTAATGAGCGCGCAGCGCGCCAGCAGTTCGCGCAGCATGGCCGCCAGCACCGTGTTGCCCATCAGTTCGGCCATACGGACATGAAAATCGCCCAATAAAGCAGTGCGCCCGCTCACGTCACCACGCTGTACCGCCGCACGCTCTTGGGTGATGTGGTGTTTTAGGGCGTCGAGGTCGGCGCTGGTGCCGGTTTGCAAAAAGGTACGTGTCATGCCGGCCTCTAACATGCGGCGCACGGCAAACACTTGGCGGGCTTCGTCGGCCGACGGGGCCGCCACAAAGGCGCCGCGTGCGGGCTCCATGCGGATTAATCGTTTTTGGGACAACTGGAACAGTGCTTGGCGCACCAGCGTGCGCGACACGCCATATTGGGTCGCCAACTTTTGCTCCACGAGCTTGGCGCCCGGCTGTAGGCGGTGGTCAACGATGGCACGGGTCAGTGCCTCAACAATGAATCCGGTGGAGGTGGTTTCCATGACTATATGATAGCGACAAAAGTCAAAAGTGTATACACTTTTAAGGCTACGTCACAGGAGCACCCATGGGGTTGAGTACACACGTTCTGGATACGATGCACGGCACACCCGCAGTGGGAATGGCGGTGTCCGGACCGGAGCACTAACCGGGTGCTCTGCGCTACCACCACGCAGAATTAGATGCGGGGTGGTAGGGGCCTACATCTGGCCTTCGGTCAGGGTATCAAGCTGGAAGCGGCCACTCTTATGCCACAGCCAAGTGTCGGTGTAGGTCACACTGCCCATCAACACTGGAGCGGGGTAGGGTGCGGCCTGGCGCACGGAGCGTTCGATGTCGGCCATGACTTCCGGTGCCTGGGTAGGGGCGCGCATCCAGTTGGTGCTGACGACATTGCCTTGTCCGTCGATTTGCACCTGCAATACACCCACTGCGTACAGCAGGGGCGGCATCTTTCCAGGGTATATGCGAGACTGGTTAAGGGCATAGATATGGGCCGCCGCATCACGCCGGTAGTCGCGTGCTGTGCGGGCGGTCGACGTTTCGCCGAGGAAGGGCGCCGGTGGCGTCACCACAACTGGTGGCGGCGCAGCCGGTGCTGGCGCGGGCGGCGGTGCAGGGGGTGCAATGACGGGGGGCTTGCTGGCGCAACCGGCGACCAAGGCTGCAATACAGGCAAACGTGCTCGCCCAGGACAAGGATTGGCGCAAAGAAAGTGTTTTCATACGAGAGTCTCCGGGCGATGGGGTGCAAGCATACTGTGCTCGAACTATACCCACCGCAGGTAGGGCTGGTATTTTAAAAGGTATCTGAATGTGAACGGGCTTACGCAATTCCTGCAGCGCTTGTGCGCCGTCCCGGCCATTCTTTGTGCTGCGCCATGGCTTCAAGCTAAGGCGCAACCGCCATCCGTGGCCCTATGCCCTGGTGGGTGCTGGGGTGGTGTTGGCGATAGTCGCCTGGCTTAGGCCGGGTGTGCCAGACACTGAAGATGCTATTGATTCAGTAGCTACAAACACAATGGATACGAGGGCTATAGTGCCAATTGATTATGAAACCGTGCGCCTGGATTCCCCTAGGGCGGTGGCGCAGCACGCGCAGGCCATTTACCAGCAAGCCATGATGGCCCAAACTATGCCCATGAACAACGCCACCCACATCACCCCGCAAGAGCGGGCCCTGCTGAAGGCGTGGTACGAGGCGGGCGCTAAAACCCAATAAGCCTCGTCGTGTGTTTAATGGCTGGGCGCAAAAGCGGTACAGTGCGCACTGGCTGAGTCGTGCTATGCCCCCACAAGGGGGCGCATCTCGTTCACCGGCGGCTTGCCGGTGTGGTGTTTTCAGGAGAACCGGTTTGAATTCCCTCGCTGTGATTTACCCCTTGTTGGCTACGGTGGCTGCTTACTTGGTGGGCTCTTTGTCGTTTGCGGTCATCGTCAGCCGTGCCATGGGCCTTAACGACCCACGCACTTACGGCAGCAAAAATCCGGGCGCGACCAACGTGCTGCGCTCAGGCTCCAAGCCCGCTGCGGTGGTCACCTTGCTGCTCGACGCCCTTAAAGGTTGGTTGCCAGTGGTTCTGGTTAAGTGGTTTGGCGCGCCGTATGGCCTGGGCGATGGCACGGTGGCGCTGGTCGGCTTGGCGGCCTTTTTGGGGCATCTGTTCCCCGTGTTTTTTCGTTTTGTGGGCGGCAAGGGTGTGGCTACCGCTTTGGGCGTTCTACTAGCCATGAGCTGGATTTTGGGCTTGGCCACAGCGGCAACCTGGCTCTTGGTGGCCTACTTCTTTCGCTATTCATCGCTGGCGTCCATCACGGCAGCGGTGTTTGCGCCGGTGTATTACCTGTTTGGTGGCGGTGCGGCATGGATCATGGACAAGAGCATTTTGGTTGCCATGACAGTCATGTCGGGGTTTCTGCTCTGGCGCCATGCTGAGAATATGGCACGCCTAGTCAAGGGCACCGAGTCCCGCTTGGGCGCCAAGAAAAAGACCGCATAAGTGCCGGAGCCGTGCCAAGGGGCACCGAGGGTGTCGATGCTGCGTTAACTTTGCGGCGCGACCAGAGCACTGAGCTGCAAGATATGAAAATGGTTTAGGTGTGCCCGCACCGTTGAGGCGGCCAAGGCCGTGCGGATGTGCGGTGGGCATTCGGCCGTGCTGTGCAGGCGTGGCTCTGGCAGCAAAGCACCATTGGCGCGGCCCACAATCGCAACAAATGGCTGGTTGGCTACTGGGCTGCGGCGCACCACAACTGCCAACGCGTCATTGTCTAAACGCACAAAGGTGCCCGGCGGGCACAAGCCCACAATACGCACCATCGCGTGTGCGATTTCGTCCGATTGGGCAGAGACATTGGCCATCACCGATCGGGCTGATTCGGTCGCGTTGCGCCCGGCGCGGGACAGGCGCGGGCTGATCATGGCGGCATAGCGGTCGACCACGGCCAAAATCCGCGCCAAGCGGGTTGCCGGCGGTGCGGTGTGCCAGTCTTCATAGTCCAGGGCCTCGTCGTGGTGGCCCGCGACCACTTCCAGCCACAGGCCATCGGCGACCCCCAGATTGGTCAGCATCATGCTGCCTTTCATGCCGTGGGTGCGGATGGTGGTTTGTTGGGTGGCGTCGGGCTTGTCAACCTGGTTGGCCAGCGTGTCTTGCAGGGCCGTCATGCCGATGTTCATCGTCAGTGCGGCGCGCACCAGGCTGTCGCGCTCTTTGGCGCTGAGGTGCAACTCTGCTGCCAGCAGGTGGCACAGCGTGGCACAGACCAGCGCGTGGCTGGCGCTGTACCCCACCGGGGAGTTACTGGCCAGCTGAAACAGCAAATACAGGCCCACATCGGCGTCGTGCTGCATGAGGCTTTGGATCCAGCGGTCGTATTGCGCCACGCGGCGCACAAACTCCTGCGCGTTGGCCGAGTTGCTCAAAATCACGGCCAGGCCAGACTCCAGGTCAGACCATTGGCCCAGCAAGTCTTCGTATTCGTGTTCGCTTTGGATGCTCACGCCGCGCCCCTAGTAGCGTTTGACCAGCACCATCTGGTCATTGGTTCGGGTCATTTGAAAGCGTGTCAAAAAGCTGTTGCCCAGCAAGACAAAAGGCATGGCGCCGCTGGATACCACTGCATCAACACCGTGGACCACCACATCCCCCACCCGCACCACCCCCAGTTGTATGCGCCAGCCTGGAATCACTCCGTTGGCGGTACTCATGCGAACGGCCTGGGCCGATTGGTAGTTAATGCCTAAGCGTTGGGCCTCAGCCGCACTCAGGGCGACCGACGTGGCACCGGTGTCCACCACCATGCGGGTTGATTTGCCGTTAATTTGGCCCTGTGTAAAAAAGTGGCCGCCATCACCAGCCGTGAGCACGACAGTGCTGCCCCCCTCACCACCGGCAGCGCCCGAAGTAGCACCGACGCTAGACGGGGCTTCGCCCACCCGCAGTGTGTGTGTCTTGCCAGCCATCTCGACTACAGCCAAGTCGCCCTGGGTCGACACCACTTTGACGCCCTGAAAAGTATCCCCCACCGCCACCGTTTTGGGTGCTTGCCCATTGACGATCAACAGGGCCCGCCCACCCAGCATGCCCGCCAGCGCAACCGTTTGGGCCCAGACAGGCGCCCATGCGCCACCCAGCCCCACAGCCATGAGCGCAGCAGCAAGGAGGCGGGTGGTGGTGCGCATCAGTCGCGGAAGTTATTAAAGCTCAGGGGCATGTCCGGGTTTTCCTTCTTGATCAAGGCCATGGCGGCCTGCAGGTCGTCGCGCTTGGCGCCGGTGACGCGAATGGCGTCGCCCTGGATGGCGGCTTGCACTTTGATCTTGCTGTCTTTGATCTGGCGCTGGATTTTTTTGGACACGTCGGTCTCAATGCCATTGCGCACTTTGATGACGATTTTGACTTTGTCGCCGCCGACCTTTTGCACGTCACCAATGTCCAAAAAGCGGACATCCACCTCTTGCTTGGTGAGCTTGTTGCGCAGCACGTCCTCGATTTGGGTAAGCTGAAAGTCGGCGTCGCCGATGAGTGTGATCTCTTTGTCTTTGAGTTCGACGCTGGCGGAGGTGCCCTTGAAGTCAAAGCGGGTGGCAATTTCTTTGGCGGTGTTTTCTACGCCGTTTTTGACTTTCGTCATTTCGGCTTCGCACACGGTATCAAATGAAGGCATGTTTCGGTACAGGGTTGGGTTGAACGACAATCCTGCCATGTTAGTCGAGAAAAACGTCCCGCTCCAGCCCTTTAACACCTTCCACATTGTGGCCAAGGCTCATGCCATGGTGCGTATCCACAGCGAGGCCGATGTGCTGGCGGTGCTGGCCGACCCCCACTGGGGCATCCAGCCAAAAATGGTGCTCGGTGGCGGTAGCAACGTGGTGTTCACCGGTGACGTGGTTGATCCGCTGCTGCTCAAAGTAGAGATCGCAGGGCGCCGCTTAGTGGCTGAAACACCCAAGGCCTTCATTGTGGAAGCCGGCGCTGGTGAAGGCTGGCACGATTTTGTGCGCTGGACGCTAGACCAAGGCTACCCCGGCCTAGAAAACATGGCTCTGATCCCTGGCACCGTGGGTGCCGCTCCGGTACAAAACGTGGGCGCCTACGGCGTGGAATTGCAAGACCGGTTTGATTCGCTAGACGCCGTTGACCTGCAAACTGGCCACGTTTTTACCTTGAATGCGGCGCGGTGCGCGTTTGGTTACCGCGACTCGGTTTTTAAACATGGTGGCCCGGTGTCTGCCGGCGAAGGCCCTGCTATGGGCCTCAAAGACCGCGCCTTGATTTTGCGGGTGCGTTTTGCGCTGCCCAAGGTCTGGTCGCCGGTGCTCGGTTACGCCGATATCGAGAAAAAGATGGCTGAACACGGTGTGAGCCAGCCCACACCCCAGCAACTGTTTGACTGGGTGTGCGCCATACGCCGCGCCAAGCTGCCCGATCCGGCAGTGATTGGCAATGCCGGGAGCTTTTTCAAAAACCCCACCGTCACACCCGAGCAGTGCGCCGACATCATCGCCCGCGACCCCAAGGTGGTGCATTACCACCTAGACAACGGCTCGGTAAAGCTGGCCGCGGGTTGGTTGATCGACTCGTGCGGCTGGCGCGGAAAATCCGTTGGGCAGGCCGGTGTGTATGAGAAGCAGGCTTTGGTGCTGGTGAACCGTGGCGCAGGGGTCGATGGCAATGGCGCCACCGGTGGTGAGGTTATGACTTTAGCCCGGGCGATACAGACCAGCGTGTACGAGCGCTTCGGCATCCTGCTGGAGCCCGAGCCGGTGGTCATTTAACCCCTGTGATTGCCTTGAAATGCTCGCTGGCGCACACGCGCGGGTGAGCACCGCGATACATTGCAACGTATGAAAAACATCTTGGTTTTGGGTGGTACCGGTTTTGTGGGCGCCACTCTGTGCGAGCACTTGGCGCGCCATGGCTGGGCCATCACACTGGCCACCCGCAAGCGCAGCAATGCACGCCATGTGCAGCATCTGCCGACCCTGACGGTGGTGGAGGTGGACGTGCACGACGAAGCCGCTTTAAACCGTGTCGTTGCGGGCCACACCGCCGTGGTCAATTTGATCGCCATCTTGCATGGCACGCCTGAGGCG
Organism: Burkholderiales bacterium; assembly: GCA_038245855.1. GTDB lineage: Bacteria > Pseudomonadota > Gammaproteobacteria > Burkholderiales > Burkholderiaceae_C > Allorhodoferax. Next base: position 73,284 of record JBBRSA010000001.1, on the reverse strand, counting down.
TTTGCGTATGTGCACGTGGAACTGCCGAAAAAGCTGGCGCGTGCCTGCCAAGTGCACGGCATTCAGCAGTGCGTACACATCAGTGCGTTGGGGGTGCAAGACCAACAGCCCGACGCTGCGCCGTCACATTACCTGCGCAGCAAGGGCCGTGGTGAGGCGGTGCTGCGCGGCGCTGCCTGTGCAAGCGGCATGGACCTGACCGTGTTGCGTCCCAGCGTGATTTTTGGTGCCAATGACCAGTTTTTAAATTTGTTTGCCCGGCTGCAACGGGTGTTTCCCATCATGCCATTGGCCGGTGCACAGGCGCGATTTCAGCCAGTGTGGGTGGTGGATGCGGCAAACGCTGTGGTGCGCAGCCTGGAGTTGTCGGTTCGGCCCGATGCAGTGGGATACCCCGTGCGCACGGTGGAGCTGTGCGGCCCCGATGTGTTCACCTTGAAAGAGTTGGTTCAGCTCTCCGCCCGGCTGAGCGGCGTGTGTGGTGGGCGAGGTCGCCCGGTGATTGCCTTGCCGATGTGGATAGGGCGAATACAGGCCTTGGTGATGGAGTGGGCGCCCGGCGGGCCTTTGATGAGCCGCGACAACCTTGACTCGATGCGGGTGGACAACGTCGCCACCCCAGGTGTTCCCGGCTTAGAGGCGTTGGGTATCAAACCCACCAGCGTGCAGGCGATTGCGGCGCTCTACCTCAAGCGCGCCTGAGGCGCCTAGTCTTTTTTGCTGTCGTTGGGCAGCGCAAACATCGCTAAACCCACCGCTATCAATATGGCGGGCCACCACGTTTTGAAGAGCTCTGCCAAACTGATGTTGACCAACCCCAGGTTGTTCAGCAGGAAAAACGTGCCCAAAACCACCAGCACAATGGCTGCAAAATTGCCCTTCATGGGGAATCCTCTTTTGAATAGGTAGTGGGAGATTGTCGCTATTTTTTACGGAGAATTAGCGAGCTGGTGCTGTCGTACTGGCAGCTCGGGCGCGACATTCTGGCGCGGCAAGCAAGCAAATGCTGGGGTGCGCAGGTGATTGAGCGGCTGGAATACCTCTACGCTACAGCAGTTGCACTCAGTCGAAAAATTACTATGCTTTTGATAGCTTCTTGCGCACGTTCCGCGTGGGCTAGAGGCCAATTTGGCGTAAGAATTAGTGCCGAGCCCGGGATGCTGGCTATACAAGGGATGCTGTTCAAGCCCGCTTTAATACTTGCGCTTCAAATTAAAGATTGATTTAATAAAAATCGACTAAATTAAAGAGTTTTTTCACAAAATGCGCCAAACCGGTACTTACGCAACCTCCACCACCTCGGGCGAGTCCGTGCAGGCGTTTGTGCCGCACGCGCTGCCGCCCGCCAAGCCCGTGCTGGCGCCGGGGAGTTATCTAGAGACCAACCGGGTGGCCGAGCTGGCACTGGCCCGTTTGTCTGGGGTGGCCGGGCTGGTGCCGTCGGTGGACTGGCTGCTCTACAGCGCCATTCGCAAAGAGGCGCTGCTGACCTCGCAGATTGAGGGTACCCAGGCCACGTTGGACGACCTGTTTGCCGAAGAGGCTGGCTTTGCGGTGAGCAACACCGACGACGTGGAAGAAGTCACCAACTACCTGCGCGCCTTCCGGCTGGTGCAGTCGCAGCTGCGTGACCCAGCGGGCCTGCCGTTGAGCGTGCGTTTGCTGTGTGATGCACACCGGCTGCTGATGGACGGCGTTCGCGGCAACGGCAAGCAACCGGGCGAACTGCGCCGCTCGCAAAACTGGATTGGCGGCACACGCCCGGGCAACGCCGTGTTTGTGCCGCCGCCCCCCGAGCGGGTGCCTGCGCTGCTGGCCGACATGGAGCGCTTTATCCACGACCAAGACAACGGTTTGCAGACCTTGCCGCCGCTGGTGAAGATCGCGCTGGTCCACCTGCAGTTTGAGACGATTCACCCCTTCTTGGATGGCAACGGGCGCATTGGGCGCTTGCTGATTGCCGCGCTGCTGGAGCACTGGCGTTTGCTGTCCGAGCCGCTGATGTATCTGAGCGGTTACTTGAAACAGCATCAGGCAGAGTATTACCGCCGCCTGTCGAACGTGCGCCTTGAGGGCGACTGGGAGGGCTGGGTGGCGTTTTTCCTAGAGGGCGTGGCCATGGCGGCTTTGGATGCCGAACGCAACATCGTGGCCATTGCCTCCCTGCTGGCTACCGACCGCCGCCGTTTGCTGGCCGCACCCAAAGCCGGACCCAGCAGCTACCGCTTGTTTGAAATGCTGCCCATGATGCCGCGCTTCACCATCGACCAGGTGCGTCAGAAGCTGGCCACCAGCTTCCCCACCGCCACTGCGGCGGTGAAGGTGCTGGAAGATTTTGGGATTGTGGTCGAGCTGACAGGGCAGAAGAAGAATCGCAGCTACAGTTACGCCGCGTACATAGCGATGCTAAGTAAATAGGGGGGCAAAAATGACACAACTGGTGCTCAAGCCAGAGGCTTTGGCCAAACTAGTCTTTCTCATCCGTGGTGAAAAGATCATGCTGGACACAGGCCTGGCCATGCTTTACGGCGTAGAAACCGGCGCGTTGAATCGAGCCGTCAAGCGCAATGCAGAGCGTTTCCCGTCGGACTTCATGTTTCAGCTTGGCGCGGACGAATGGGAAAACTTGAGATGCCAGATTGGCATTTCAAGTTCACACGGCGGGAGGCGTGGAGCCCCCTACGGTTTCACCGAACAAGGCGTGGCCATGCTCTCCAGCGTGTTGCGTTCGCAGCGCGCGGTGGAAGTCAACATCGCCATCATGCGAACCTTTGTGCAACTGCGCCGCCTGATGGACTCGAACCGAGACTTGGCACGCCGCATCGACTCGCTGGAGGCGCGGTACGACGAACAGTTTTCAGCCGTCTTTGACGCTATCAAACAGCTTATTACGGACGACAAGCAGCGCAAAGGCAAACGACCTATCGGGTTTCTCTGAAGCTGAAAAGCGCGAATAACTGCCGATAAGGCAGTGTTTGTAGACTACACATATAAAAGAACCCGAGGGAGAACCATGCTGATCAAATCAGCCGACGACAAAAGCAAGCGCTTAGCGCTGCTCGAAGATTTGCAAAAGTCCAGCCTGCTGGACACCCGCCAGAAAGACTGGCTGCGCACGGAGCTGCGCAACCTGCGGGCAGGCATCAAAGGCGAGCAAGCCGCAGCCTTCTACCTGGATGGCCATTACAAAGACGGTCAAAACAATGTGCTTTTGCACGACTTGCGTTTTCAGCTGGACGACGAAGTAGCCCAGATCGACCACCTGGTGATCAACCGCACCGGCTATATGGTGCAGATTGAAACCAAAAACTATTCGGGTGACTTGGAAGTTAACGCCCACGGCGAATTCACCGTGCGCTATGGCCCAGAGCGCTATGGCATCCCATCCCCGTACGAGCAAAGCCGCCGCCACGCGCGCATCTTGGGCAAGCTGCTGGAGCGCCTGGAGATCAGCACCCGCACCGACAAGCTGCCCGAGTTCCACAACGTGGTCATGATGCACCCCCAGGCCATCATCCGGCGGCCCGACCTCAAGGCCTTTGACACCAGCTTCCTCATAAAGGCGGACCAATTTCCCGCATGGCATGAAAAGCTGGTGGAAAGCACAAGCGCGGGCGGTATTTTTAAAGCACTCTTTAATATGCGCGGCCCAGACACCATCAGGGAATGGGGCGAAAAGCTCAAGCGCCAACACCGTGCGCCTGACCTACTCGCTTTGCCAGAGTTTATGCAGCCCAAGAAACCGCTTGTGAAGCCCGCGCCTGCTGCCGTGCCCGTGCCTTCAGCACCGCCCCAAGCGGAAGCGCCGCCGGGTGCAGATGTATCTCTAGCCAAGAAGCTCATTTGCGCCCATTGCCGTGCGAAGATCAGCTACCCCGAAGGCAAGTTCTGCTGGAACAACGCCAAGCGCTTTGGTGGGTTGCAGTATTGCCGGGAGCATCAGGGGCTGTCTGTATAACAAAATGAATATGGGCGAAAAATGACCACACCGGAGGCCAAGGCACGCCAACTGATCGACCAGAAGCTGGAGCAAGCCGGCTGGGTCATTCAGGACATGAAGCAGCTCAACCTGTCTGTGGGTGTGGGGGTTGCTGTGCGCGAATACCCGACCGACACCGGACCAGTCGATTACGCCCTATTTGTGAATCGCGATGCCGTTGGCGTGATCGAGGCCAAGAAAGACAGTGCCGGTGAAAATCTCACCGCAACCGAAAGCCAGACTGAGCGCTACGCCACAGCCAACCTCAAATGGCGCAAGGACAGTGCCCCCCTTCGTTTTCTGTTCGAAGCTACCGGCAAGATCATCCGATTTACCGACAACGCCGACCCAGCGCCGCGCTCGCGCGAAATTTTCCACTTTTTCAAGCCAGAAATGATGGTTGCGTGGTTGGCTCAGCCAGAAACCCTGCGCCGCCGACTGGTCGAGCAAATGCCCGAATTGCCTGAACGCAATCTGCGCAATTGCCAGATCAGCGCCGTCATCGGTCTGGAAAAGTCTCTGGCCCAAAACAAGCCCCGCGCCCTGGTGCACATTGGACAATCTGGATGACCTGCCGTCGCCTGACGTGTTGCAGCAGGAGATCATTGAACATCTGGAAGCAGCATTAGCGGCATTCAGGGATGTGGCTGTATCGCTACCTCCAAACACAACTAAAGTGCTTTCATGAGCGACATCAAACTCTTCCGCCTGACCAGCGACATCGCTAGTGAACTGCATGGCAGTGCATCAGACTTGGAAAAGCCGTTGCAAACCCTGATCGAGGCCAACCTGACGCCGTTGCTCAACATTCCCTTCATCGCCAGTGAGCATTCCACCGGCAAAACGCACGCTGGGCGCATCGACTCACTAGGACTGGACGAAAACAATTGCCCGGTGATTTTGGAATACAAGCGTTCGGTGGGTGAGAACGTCATCAACCAGGGCCTGTTTTACCTGGACTGGCTGCTGGACCACAAGGCCGAGTTCAAGTTGCTGGTGTTAGACAAGCTGGGCGCAACGGCGGCAGACGCTATTGACTGGAGCGCGCCGCGCGTAGTGTGCATTGCAGCAGACTTTACCAAGTACGACGGCCATGCGGTGCAGCAGATTGGCCGAAACATTGAGCCCATTCGCTATCGTCAGTTTGGGGGCGATCTACTTCTGCTGGAATCGGTGAGTGCGGGCAGTGATGCGAGCAGCAAATCCATTGTCTCGAAGCTAATCAAGGCCAGTGCATGCAAGGCAGATGCCGCGAGTGGCGTGGCGATTGCTGCTGCAGAGTCCCTAGCTGCCAAGGGAGCGGGGCCAGACAAGTCGTTTGCGGAGATATTGGCCACCCTGCCACAGCCCATGCAGGTGCTGTTGGCCTCCCTGGAGGACTACACGTTTTCACTAGGTGACGATGTACAGCGCAAGGAGCTGCGTCTATACGTGGCCTTCAAGCGGCTGAAGAACTTTACCACGGTGGTATTGCACCGCAAGAATTGTCTGTTCCTGTTCCTGCATATGGACCCCGCCACTGCCGTACCGGCGCTGCCGAATGCCCGAGACGTGACGAGCATCGGGCATTGGGGGACGGGCAATCTGGAGTTGGTGTTGTCTTCCATGGCGGACTTAGAGGCTGCAAAACCGCTGATTGCTGCCGCGTATGAGGGGCGCAATCCTGGGTAGTGTCGTGGCTTGTGGTTGGCATTAGCGATTACTGTATAAAATATCAGTATTTTCCAGTTCGGCATGAAGTTTCTGAGTACTATCCAAAGCCCAAAGCCCAAAGCCCAAAGCCCTATGCAAAAAGCCGATGAAACACTCAAGGGGCGCACTATGAAGGCAGAGATCGTCCGCTCCTCGGCTGCCGAATACCTGACCTTTGTCGCCGCCAGTGGCGGTGGTGACGCCAGTGTGGAAATGCGCTACGAGGACGAGAACCTCTGGCTTACGCAGAAAATGATGGCGACGCTCTACGATGTGACGGTGCCGGCCATCAGCCAGCATTTGAAGCGCATCTATGCCGACAACGAGCTGGCGCGTGAGGCAACTGTTAAGCAGTACTTAATGGTTCAAATCGAGGGTGACCGGGAGGTCCAGCGCAAGGTTGACCACTACAGTCTGCAGGCGATCATTGCCGTTGGCTTCAAGATCGAAAACGAGCGCGCGGTGCAGTTTCGCAAATGGGCTAACCAGATCGTCAAGGACTACACGATTCAAGGCTGGGTCATGGATGGGGATCGCCTGAAGAGCGGCGGCAGTGTGCTGACCGAAGATTTCTTCGAACGGCAGCTGGAGAAGATCCGGGAAATCCGGCTTTCCGAGCGCAAGTTTTACCAAAAGATCACCGACATTTACGCTACAGCGCTGGATTACGACACCTCAGCCACGGCGACCCAGCGCTTCTTTGCCGCCGTGCAGAACAAGCTGCATTACGCCATTCACGGGCAGACGGCGGCAGAGGTGATAGTGGACCGGGCGAACCACCAAAAAGAGAACATGGGCTTGACCAGTTGGGATGGTGCACCCCAAGGCAAGATTCACAAATACGATGTGTCCGTTGCCAAGAACTACCTGTCGGATTTCGAGCTGGCGCAACTGCAGCGCATCGTTTCGGCTTATCTTGACATGGCTGAACTACAAGCCATGCGCAAAATCCCGATGACCATGCAGGATTGGGAAAATCGTTTGAGCGGCTTCCTGAAGCTGTGGGACCGCGAAATTCTGCAGGACGCAGGCAAAGTGACAGCCGAAATCGCTAGGACCCACGCCGAGAGTGAGTTCGAGAAATACCGCATCGTGCAGGACCGGCTTTTTGAGAGCGATTTCGACCGGATGCTTCAGGCGCTGGATGCACCACCCCCGAAAGACGTTGAGTAAGCAAGCCAAAAGACAAAGCCCGCCAAGTTTTCACTTGGCGGGCTTTGTTTGACGATCAGTCTGTAGTGGCTTACTTACCCAGTTTCAAAAAGTCATCCCCCTTACCAAGCTCCAACAAGCCCGCATTGGAATAAATAGCCAGCTTGGCGCGGGTGTCCACAATGTCCAGATTGCGCATCGTCAGCTGGCCGATGCGGTCGGCCGGGCTGAATGGTGCGTCTTCCACTTTTTCCATGCTCAGACGCTCTGGGTGGTAAGTCAGGTTGGGGGATTCGGTGTTGAGCAGGCTGTAGTCATTGCCACGGCGCAGCTCGATGGTCACCGTGCCAGTCACCGCCTTGGCAACCCAGCGCTGGGCGGTCTCGCGCAGCATGATCGCCTGCGAATCGAACCAGCGCCCTTGGTACAGCAGACGACCGAGCTTGCGGCCGTTGTCGCGGTACTGCTCAATAGTGTCTTCATTGTGGATGCCGGTCACCAGGCGCTCGTAGGCGATGAACAGCAGCGCCAAGCCCGGGGCTTCGTAGATGCCGCGGCTTTTGGCTTCGATGATGCGGTTCTCAATCTGGTCGCTCATGCCCAGACCGTGGCGGCCGCCGATTGTGTTGGCTTCCAGAATCAAGCTGACCAGGTCGGGGTACTGCACGCCGTTCAGCGCCACAGGGCGGCCTTCTTCAAACGTCACGCTCACTTCTTCGGCCTTGACCACGCAGTCGTCGCGCCAAAAGGGTACGCCCATGATGGGGTTGACGATTTTGATGCCGCTGTTCAAGAACTCCAGGTCTTTGGCCTCGTGCGTGGCGCCCAGCATGTTGCTGTCGGTACTGTAGGCTTTCTCGGACGACATCTTGTAGCCAAAGCCGTTGGCGGTCATAAAGGCGCTCATCTCCGAGCGGCCACCCAGTTCGTCGATGAACTGCTGATCCAGCCAGGGTTTGTAAATCTTCAGCGCGGGGTTGACCAAGAGGCCGTAGCGGTAGAAACGCTCAATGTCATTGCCTTTGAACGTGGAGCCATCGCCCCAGATGTTCACATCGTCCTGCTGCATGGCGGACACCAACATGGTGCCGGTGACAGCGCGGCCCAGCGGCGTGGTGTTGAAGTAGGTGGAGCCGGCGGTGGTGATGTGGAAGGCACCCGCTTGCAGCGCAGCCAAGCCTTCAGCGGCCAGCTGGGGGCGGCAGTCGATCAGACGCGCTTGAATAGCGCCGTACTCCATGGCCTTCTTCGGAATCTCGTCGTAGTCAGCCTCGTCGGGCTGGCCCAGGTTGGCGGTGTAGGCGTAGGGCAGGGCGCCTTTTTGCTTCATCCACAACAGGGCGGCGCTGGTGTCCAGGCCGCCGGAGAAAGCGATGCCGACCTTTTGGTCGGCGGGGATGTTTTGCAGAATGGTATTGGACATGAAATTGGCCTCTAGCCCTCGCAGGATATGCGCAAGCAGCTATAAAAATGGGAGCAAACGAAGGGCAAGGGTAACGCGGTTAATCAGCCGAAGTGGCAGATGTAGTGGTACAGCCCGCCCACGCGAATGTCGAACTGCGAGTCGCCGGGGACGCTGAACTGCTCGCCAGGGGAGGATTTGACCCACTCGTCAGAGCCGGCCAGCTTGTACTCACACGAGCCGCCCACACACTCCATGATCTCAGGTGCGCCGGTTTTGAAGGTCAAGGTGGCTGGCAAGATCACGCCGACCGACTTTTTGGTGCCGTCGGGGTAGGTGATGCCGTGGCTGACACATTTGCCGTCAAAGTACACACTGGCTTGGGTGTTGACGGTGATGTTGGCAATCTGGGTGGTTGGCGTGGTGCTCATGGTGTGGGAATACTCTTCTTGTTGAAAGGGCGTCGCTGCAGCGTGGTGTCGCGCAAGCGGGCGTGAACCCCCGATTTTAGGGCAGCCGCCCGGCAAAGCTCTCGGGTGTGAAGCCCACGCTTACACCACCGCCGTCCCATTGCACCACCGGGCGCTTGATGGTGCTGGGGTGGGCGAGCATGACAGCGCGGGCACTTTGCGCGTCGGTAACGGCCGCCTTGACACCATCATCTAGCGTGCGCCAGGTGGTACCTTTGCGGTTGAGTAGGGTTTCCCAGCCTGTGGCGTGTAGCCATGTGTCCAGGGGTACTTCGGGCACACCTTGCTTCTTGAAATCGTGAAACTGGTATTCCACGCCATGGTCGATTAACCAGGTGCGGGCTTTTTTGACGGTGTCGCAGTTGGGGATGCCGAAAAGGGTGATCATGGCGTCGATTTTACGAACCGAGATACGAATCACCAGCCCAGCACCAAAAAGCGGTGAGAAATTGGGCGTCATATATAGTCGCTGGGCTTTTTGCGACAACGCTATTGTTTCGATTGCGCTTGAATTTCACAACTAAGAATTTTACGGAGGCCTTCATGTCTAGTACCGACGCAGCAGCTCAATCTTCGAGCATGAAAAATCAAATAGGGCGCGCCACATCATTGTTGGACGCGTTGGACGCAGTCTCTAAATGGCAGCCGTTCGTCATCCTTGCAGTCACCTTTCTCGCGTCACTCCTCCTTGTTGCAATGTTTGGCGCAGTTACAGCGGCTTTTGCGAACACATCCGCAGTGCTGGCCGGGATCACGGGGTTTCTGGGCTTTATCGCAGTAATCTCGGTGTCTGTTGTTGGCTTTAACGCCACCGGTATCTGGCTCAGTGACGACGTGTGGGGCCGCAGCCAGCGCTCCATCATGGACGCAGTGATGGCCGCAGTGTTTACCAGTCACCGACTATTGGCAGTGCTGGCTCTTGAATTTTTGTTCTTCCTGATTTTTATGCTCGCGCTGGCGCTCGTATTCTTCATTTGCAAGATTCCGGGCCTTGGACCACTGCTTTACGCATTTGCCATGCCCGTGGGCGTGATTGCCTCGGGTATTGTTCTCTTTGCGCTGTTGTACATTGCGATTCCCTTGGCTGCGCCCGCAATCTGGAATGGCACTCCCATCATGCGGACCGTGGTGATGCTCCAGTCCGTTGCGCGCAACCGCATGCTTAAGGCCATCGTCATGATGGTGCTGTTGGGCTTGCTCATGTTCATGGTCATTGGTTTTGTGTCGGTCGTTTTGATTTTTGGCTCAATGGTTGTTGCGGCCTTGTCCGCGGCTGTGTTGAACGTGTCGTCTTTTGGAATGGGCGCTATCGCGCAAGTTTTCAGTGGTGGGGGCGCCGGCATGAGCGGCTACGCGTATGCGGTTGGATTTGGCTTTGCGTGCCTTTTCTTGATCGGCTCCATCCCCGGTGTACTGATCGGGTTGAAGGGTTTTTCGATCATTTATCGTGAAGTCTCCGATAACTTGAATTTTGAAGAAGATGAGCGCAATTTGATTGACCGCATGGCTGTTATGAAGGCTCGCGCAGAAGCCGCGCGCCAGCAAGCGCTTACGCCAAAAGCGCCACCTTCGCCACCTTCGCCAACGCAAGCCGCAGCGCCGGAACGCGCTCCACAAGTCGCCGTTGCGCCTGCGCTCGCTTGCCCCCGTTGTCACGCCCCTGTAGCGACTGACGAATTTTTTTGCGGCGAATGCGGCAACAAACTCAAGTAAGCGGGGCAATCAATGGCTTTTTGTACTAAGTGTGGTCATAAAAACGATGCTGCGGGGCGCTTTTGTGAGGACTGTGGCGCCCCACTCAAGTCTTCTCCCTCTGCGCAGCAGAATACTTCGCAGCCGACTGCTGCTTCCGCGGCGCCAGTGCCACCGGCAGCCGTTGGCAACGCCGCAGCAAGCTCTGTAGATCCCTCCGTATTGGGCAAAAAAATAGCCAAATATGTGGGCATCGGAGTCCTCGTTCTCGCCATTGCAGGCGGTATTGCAGCTTTTGCCTTGCGCGATGAATCCCCATCCAATGCGCTGTTTGCAAGCATCATTGAAAAATCGTTGGCGACTGATTCAGGTGCTTATAAGCAGCGTTATTGCCTGCACAACTTTGCGTATGACAAAGACCCTGTTTCGGTTAACTCCTATGACGCAGGAACGCAGCGCTGGATGGCCGTACTGACGAAGGCCGGGCTCTATTCGGAACCAGAAACCGTTTCCCAAAGCACGGGTTTCTTTGTTACCCAGCAGCTTAGATACCAAAAAACGGACGCCGGCAAAAAAGCAACCAGCGGGTCATTGCTGTGTATAGCCGATGGCGTTTCGGTCAAGTCAGTGGACGCCTTTACCCCCGCGACAAAGGTGGGTGACATACAGGTTTCGCAGGCAACCGTGACGCTGCAATTGAAAACGCCCATGCCCTGGGTCACCGAGGATGACGCCAAACAAGCGGGCGTAGACGTCCAGACGGAGTTCCAAGACACTAAAGTGTTGGTGCTGAAAGAGCGCAAATGGGTGCTGGCAAGTGATGCGGATATCCGCAGTGCACAGGCTGGCATGTACGCTCAGAAGCAAAAGCAATCTGCGTCTACATCAAGCGGCCCCGGCTTATTTGCATCACTCATGAAAATGTTTGGAGGCAAAGGCAATCCGCTTATTGGCCATTGGACGTCAAGTGTGATGGGTTTTGCTGTTGTTGCGTTTGATTTTGATGCCAACTCCATGACCACCAATGGAAGCAAAGTCAAAGTGCGTTATGAGGTTACCGACAGTGACGTGACTGTTTACCCCCTACAAGATGGTGAGGCAGGAATGGTGTTTAGGGTCATTGACGCAAACACCATGAGCGTCAATATGGGTATGGCCGCGTTGCAGATTAAGCGAACCCAATAAGGAGATTTCTATGAATATTAAATGTCCTGAATGTAAAACTGAAAACAAAGAGGGAGCCAAGTTCTGCAAGGGGTGTGGCACCTCGTTTGCCAGTATGGTTGCCTGTCCTGCCTGCAGTGCATTGGTTAAACCCGGTAAGTTCTGTGCGGCTTGTGGCCATAATTTTTCGGCGCCGCCTGCGGCGGCTGAAGAAAATCCGAGCCCCGAAACAATCGAAACAATCGTCATTGAGCCAACGGTTGCAGCGTCAAGTGAAGCACTCGTCATTGATTTAGTGCCGCCACCGCCACCGCCGCCACCGCCGCCACCGCCGCCACCGCCGCCACCGCCGCCACCGCCGCCACCACCGATTGCTGTGGAGCAGGCAGATGCGTTTGCAGAAACGCAGCCTGTGGATCCCATTGCGGAAGTGAAAGTGCCTACACCGCCTGCTATGCCTTTGGGCAAGGCAGTGTCCAATGATACGAAGACGTCGGCATTCGTCCCTGTGCAACCAGTAAAACCAGTGCAAAAGGCTAGCTTTAAGGTTGTCTACGCACTGATTCCGCTTGTCATTGTGATTGCTGGCGGTTTTTACTGGTGGAAGTCAAACAGCGATAAAACGGCAATTCTTCCGCCACCGGAGATGCCGACATCGTCAGTCGAGATTCAAGTACCAGCTGCAGTGTCGCCACCCAACCCTAAGTCCGCGCCTACTGCTGAGTCGACACCTAATCCTGCGCCAGTGCCCACTTCGGAGCCTGTATCTCAGGTTCCGGCAATACCGGAATCTGAGCCTAGCCCTGCCGAGGCACCCGTGACAAAGGCCGTTTCTGCAGCGCCCGTTCTTCGAAAGGTGCCCCCCGTTGCTCCTGCAAACAGTCAACATGCTAAGCGGGAGTCCGCAAAGGTGTCTGCGACTCCAGCGAAACCGGACACAGCCGGAAAGAGCGTAGGCGTGGTAATTCCCCCTGTCGCAAGTGCTCAACCACCAGCAAAGGCGGTCGTTCCCAAATCGGCCGCACCCGCAAAAACGCTAGATGCTCTTTACCAAGATCGCATCACGGCTGAATGCCCACAAGGGTTCTTCCCTGGGTTTGCGTGCCGTGAAAAGGTACGCTGGCAGGTATGTGATGGTAAATGGTCACCTGATGCAATTGCTGGGCAGACCACATGCAAAGGTAGCGGTAGCAAATAGTCTCTAGACGCATCGGCGATTTAGGTCGCAGCGCACGGCTGATTTAAATATCCACGAATGTCACAACAGGGACATTCGTGGATATGGATTGACGTATATTGCGCTCCATGAAAAATTCTGCCGTGCTTCAACAAGTTCTGACCTTGCCCAATGGGTCGGTCGTCAAGAATCGACTACTCAAATCCGCTATGTCCGAAGCCCTGGGTGCCCGCAGCGGTGCGCCCACGCCCGAGCTAACCCGCCTGTACCAGGCCTGGGCCGATGGTGGCATTGGTTTGTGTGTGACCGGCAACGTCATGATTGACCGCCGCGCCGTGGGTGAGCCCGGCAACGTGGTGATTGAAGACGACCGCGACCTGAGCGCCTTGAAAGAATGGGCCCAAGCCGCCACCGCCAATAGCACCCAAGCCTGGGTGCAGCTCAATCACCCCGGCAAACAAGCGCCTAAAGGCTTGAATAAGGAGACGGTAGCCCCGTCTGCGGTGCCGTTTCGTGCTGACATGAAGGCGTTTTTTGCGACCCCCCGTGAGTTGACGGATGCTGAGATACGCTTGCTGGTGCAGCGCTACGCCACGGCGGCCAAGGTTGTGCAGCAAGCGGGTTTCACCGGGGTGCAAATTCACGGTGCGCACGGTTATCTGGTGAGCCAGTTTTTATCGCCCCACCACAACACCCGCACCGACGAATGGGGCGGCACGCCCGAGAAGCGTCGCCGCTTTGTGCTGGAGGTTTACGCCGCCATGCGCAAGGCGGTGGGCGCGACGTTCCCGATTGGCATCAAGCTCAATTCGGCCGATTTTCAGCGCGGGGGGTTTACCGAAGAAGAGTCGCTGGACACCATTCGCGCTTTGGCGAACGCAGGCATCGATTTGATCGAAATATCGGGCGGCACCTACGAGGCACCGGCCATGACCGGTGTGAAGGTTAGCAAGGAACCCGTCAAAGACAGTACGCGCCAGCGTGAGGCTTATTTCCTTGAATTTGCCGAAAAAGCCCGCAAGACCGTGACCACCCCGCTGGTGGTGACAGGGGGGTTCCGCACCGCCAAAGGGATGGCGCAGGCTATTGAATCGGGTGCGGTAGACATGGTGGGCCTGGCACGCATTTTGGCGATTGAACCCGATGTGCCCCATAAGCTGCTGGCCGGTAAATCTGCACAGCACGTGGTCAAACCCATCACCACCGGCATCAAGGCCATCGACAAGCTCGGCCTGTTGGAAGTGAGCTGGTACACCGGCCAGCTCAAGCGCATTGGGCGGGGCGAGGCGACTAAGCCAAATGAGCTGGGGCTGTGGGTGTTTGCCAAGCAGGCCTGGGCGATGGCGCGCGCCGGCAAGAAGAAACGCACGCCGACCAAATTGCGGGCGAGCTAAAAAGGGCCATTGCGCGCACTGCCCGTGGGTGGGGCCGGGTCGTGCGCGACAATCGGGCTCTGTATGGAACCACTGAACACCCTAGAAGAATGGCTTGCCCACTGCGAGCGCCTGCACCCTACCACCATTGACATGGGCTTGGAGCGCGTGCGCACCGTGGCCCAGCGCATGGCGATTCGTTTTGACTGCCCGGTAATCACCGTGGCCGGTACCAATGGCAAGGGCTCTACCTGCGCCATGCTGGAGGCCATTTTGGGGCAGGCCGGCTACCGCACGGGGGTCTACACATCGCCCCACTTGGTACATTTTGAAGAACGCCTGCGCCTACTGGGTGAGGCGGTAAATGCTACGCTTTTGATAGCTGGTTTCGCAGCAGTGGAGAGGGCTAGGTGCCAAAATGGCGATGAAGTTTCACTCACCTACTTCGAGTTCTCCACGCTGGCTATTCTGGATGTGATGGCCCGTAGCGGGCTCGATGTGGTCATTTTGGAGGTGGGTTTGGGTGGGCGGCTAGACGCCACCAATATCATCGATTCGGATTGCGCCATCATCACCAGCATCGACCTGGACCACATGGAACTCTTGGGCAACGACCGCGAAAGCATTGGCCGTGAGAAGGCTGGCATCATGCGCACCGGTCGTCCGGTCATCGTGAGCGACCCCATACCGCCGCAAAGTGTGCTGGACCGTGCCGTGGAAGTGGGTGCTGACTTGTGGCGTTTTGGGGAGGATTTCAATTTCTCCGGCGACAAGCAGCAGTGGGGCTGGGCCGGGCGGGGCCGTCGGTATGCGGGCATGGCCTACCCCGCATTGCGGGGTGCCAACCAGTTGATGAATGCATCGGGCGCGTTGGCGGCCTTGACGGCTTTACGCGATCGTCTGCCTATTTCTGCGCAGGCGGTGCGCAACGGTTTTGCCTTTGTCGAGTTGCCGGGGCGCTTTCAGATCGTTCCGGGCCAACCCACCCTGGTGTTGGATGTGGCCCACAACCCGCACTCGGTGGCGGCCTTGGCGGCTAACCTAGACGCCATGGGCTATTTTCCCACTACGCACGCCGTTTTTGGCGCAATGGCTGACAAAGACTTGGCGCCCATGTTCGCCAAGATGGGGCCGCTGCTCGATAGCTGGTACTTCACCGATCTGCCCACGCCGCGCGCTGCCACCGGGGCAGCGCTGCAAGCCCTGTGGCAGGCCCAAAACACCCGTAAAGACGCATTCAGCCAGGTCTTTGCCGACCCCATGGCCGCCCTGCAAGCAGCCATCGCGGCTGCAGCCCCCACTGATAGAATTGTGGTCTTTGGATCGTTCTATACCGTGGGTGGTGTCCTCTTGCAGGGTGTGCCCCGCTTGTTTGCAAAACATCTGAGTACCTAAGTCACCCCACACATGGCCTTTTTTAAATTTCGTAAAGGTGGTGGCGACCAAGCCACTGCCCCATCGCCTTCAACGCCTGTTAGTGTGGAGACCATGCGCAAGCGGGCACGCCATCGGCTCATTGGGGCTGCAGTGTTGGTGCTGCTGGGGGTGATTGGATTTCCGCTCTTGTTTGACAGCCAGCCGCGGCCTATCGCGGTGGATATAGCCATCGAAATTCCAGACAAAGACCAGGCTAAACCCCTGAAAGCGCCACCACCTCGCACCAAGGCTGATGTTCAGGCGGATGAACCTATCGCCGCCGCAACGCCGGTGAAAACACCCGCCACGGTGGCCGTGTCGGCTACTCGCTTGTCATCAGGAAATGTCACGGCGTCGGTGGTATCAAAGGACGCTGGCACCAAGCCTGTGGTGAAGCCCACGGCCCCGGTTGACGCGAAACCACAGGCCAAATCCGACCCTAAGCTTGATACCAAAGTGGCCAGTAAAGTGGCCGATAAGGCTGTGCAGTCCGGCGACGCCGCGAAGCCAGCTGCCATGATTGAAGAGCGAGACAGCGACAAACAGTCGGCTGCCTCAGCGGCGCGGTTTGTGGTGCAAGTTGGCGCGTTTGCCGATGCGGCCAAGGCCCGTGAAGTGCGATTGAAGTTGGAGCGTGCCGGTCTAAAAACCTATACCCAGGTGGTGGAACCCAAGGAGGGTCGGCGCATCCGGGTGCGGGTGGGACCTTTTGCGACCAAACACGACGCTGAAAAGGCCGCCGAGAAAATTAAGAAATTGGACCTTCCCGCAGGGATCTTGGAGCTATAAGCGCAGCCTTCGTGTATGCAGGTACTGGATTGGATCTGTCTGGCCGGATTGGCCTTTTCAATGCTGGTTGGTGCGTGGCGCGGCCTGGTGGTTGAAGTGTTTTCGGTGCTGAGCTGGATTGCGGCCTTCTTTCTGGCGCAATGGCTCGCGCCGGACGCGGCCCGGTGGCTGCCCATGAACGGTGCAACTGAGGTGGTGCGGTATGCGACTGGCTTTGTGTTGGTGTTTATAGCGACTGTCTTTATCGGCAGCTTGCTGGCGTTTGTCGTCAAGAAGCTGCTGAGTGCAGTAGGCATGCGACCGGCCGACCGCCTGTTGGGTGCTGCATTTGGATTGGTGCGTGGTGTGGTGATGGTTCTGGCAGTGACTGTGGTGGTCGGCATGACACCGGCGCGTGCTGCCGCATGGTGGCAAGACGCAGTGACCCCGCAGGTAGCGACCGTGGTGCTGCAAGGCCTCAAGCCGGTATTGCCGCAGGAATTTGGAAAGTACTTACCTTAAATGAGCGAATATCTATGTGCGGAATAGTGGGTGTTGTCAGTAATGCGCCGGTCAATCAGCTGCTGTATGACGCGCTGCTGCTCTTGCAGCACCGTGGTCAAGATGCCGCCGGTATCGTGACGCAGCAAGAGCGCAAGTTCTTCATGCACAAGGCCAAGGGTATGGTGCGCGACGTGTTTCGCACCCGCAATATGCGGTCGCTGCCGGGCAACTGTGGCTTGGGTCAGGTGCGCTACCCCACTGCGGGCAACGCGTTCAGCGAAGAAGAGGCGCAGCCTTTTTATGTGAATGCACCGTTTGGCATTGTGCTGGTGCACAACGGTAACCTGACCAACGCCCACGCGCTCAAGGCTGAGTTGTTTACTACCGACCATCGCCACATCAACACCGAAAGCGATTCCGAGGTATTGCTCAACGTGTTGGCCCATGAGATTGAGGTCGCCACGCGGGGTGTGTCCTTGCAGCCGCAGGAGCTATTCACGGCGGTGCGCAAGGTGCATCAGCGTATCAAAGGTTCGTATGCAGTGATTGCGCTCATTGCGGGGCATGGCGTGCTGGCCTTTCGTGATCCGTTTGGCATTCGCCCTCTGTGTATGGGTACCTTGGACGGCAGCACCGCAGTGGCCAGTGAGTCTGTGGCACTGGAAGGTATTGGCTACGCGTTTGAGCGCAACGTCGATCCGGGCGAGGCAGTTTTTATCGACTTGAATGGCAAAGTCTGCGCACAACAATGTGCGGACAATCCGCAACTGAGCCCCTGCATTTTTGAGTATGTCTATCTGGCCCGGCCTGACTCGGTAATGGACAATATCTCGGTCTACCAGGCGCGTTTGAATCTGGGGGCATCGCTGGCCAAGCGGGTGATCTCCACCGTTCCGCCTAATGAGATTGATGTGGTCATCCCCATCCCCGAATCCAGCCGCCCCAGCGCCGCGCAGTTGGCGCAATTGCTGGGTTTGCCGTACCGCGAAGGGTTTGTTAAAAACCGCTACGTGGGCCGTACCTTCATCATGCCGGGGCAGTCGGTGCGCAAAAAATCGGTGCGCCAAAAGCTCAATGTGATCGCCAGCGAATTCAAAGGTCGCAACGTGCTGCTGGTGGACGATTCCATCGTGCGTGGAACCACCTCCAAAGAAATTGTGCAAATGGCGCGCGACGCCGGTGCCCGCAAGGTCTACATGGCCAGCGCTGCGCCGCCGGTGCGTTACCCCAACGTGTATGGCATCGATATGCCCACCAGCAGCGAGCTGGTGGCCCATGGCCGCACGGTGGAAGAGGTGCGCCAGTACATCGGGTGCGACGCCTTGATTTATCAGGATGTCGAGGGCATGAAAAAAGCGATTGGCTCACTCAATGCGGCGGTTAAGAATTTCGACGCCTCGTGTTTTGATGGCATCTATGTCACGGGCGATGTGAATACCGATGACATCGCACGGCTCAGCGAAAAACGCCGCAGTGGCGAAGAGGGCCAGGACGACGCATCCCGATTGGCCTTGCCCAATCTGGAAGACTGATTGCGGTGTGACTTTGCCATGACCCAGAAAAAATTGCCTGACAACCTGCATTTGGACACGCTGGCCGTGCGCGTGGCCATCGAAAAAAGCCAGTACGGTGAGAACTCCGAAGCGTTATACCTGACCAGCAGTTTTGTGCAGCCTGATGCTGCGACCGCAGCGCGTCGTTTTGCGATGGAAGAAGAGGGCTACACCTACACACGGGTAGGTAACCCCACCGTCAACAGCATGGAGCTGCGTCTGGCCGCGTTGGAGGGTGCTGAGGCGTGTATCGCCACGTCCTCTGGCATGTCGGCCATTTTGTTACTGGGTATGGGTTTGCTCAAACAGGGCGACCACATCGTATGTTCGCAGTCGGTGTTTGGCTCCACCATTAGGTTGTTTTCGGGTGAGTTTTCCAAGTGGGGCATCAGCACTACCTATGTTTCGCAGACCGATGTGCAAGAGTGGCGTGCGGCCATGCGGCCCAACACCAAGCTGCTGTTTGCGGAGACGCCGACCAACCCGCTGACCGACATTTGCGACATTCAGGCGCTGGCCGATTTGGCGCACAACGCAGGTGCCGTTCTGGCGGTCGACAACTGCTTTTGTAGCCCGGCTTTGCAGCAGCCCATCCGGTTTGGGGCCGACTACATCATCCATTCCGGCACCAAATACCTCGAAGGTCAGGGGCGTGTCATGGCTGGCGCCATCTGCTGCAGCCAGCGCGCCGTGGATGAACTGTTTTTGCCCATCACCCGCACTGCGGGCATGGTGCTTTCCCCCTTTAATGCCTGGGTGGTTCTCAAGGGTATGGAAACACTGGGCATCCGTATGCAGGCTCAGTCAGAGCGTGCCTTAGCGCTTGCTGCGTGGATGGAGTCGCACCCCAAGATCAAACGGGTGTATTACCCGGGCTTGGCGAGCCATCCGCAGCACGCACTGGCTATGCACCAGCAGTCTGCCAGCGGGCAGGGCTTGGGCGCAGCGGTGCTTTCGTTTGACGTATTTGGCGACACGCCCGAAGCGCTGCGGCGCAACGCCTTTGCCGCCATTGATGCAGTGCGGGTGTGCTCGATCACTACCAATTTGGGCGATACCAAAACCACCATCAGCCACCCCGCAAGCACCTCCCACGGACGCTTGAGCGAAACACAGCGCCAAGCGGCCGGCATCGGCCAAGGCTTGGTGCGCGTCGCGGTGGGACTGGAACATATTGACGATTTGAAGGCAGACCTCGCATTGGGGCTGGACACGCTGTAATGACCTTACGTATTCGCACCCGCATCGCACCATCACCCACTGGTTTTTTGCATTTGGGCACGGCCCGCACGGCGCTGTATTCATGGGCCTATGCCCGGCATTTTGGTGGTGAGTTTGTTCTGCGCATCGAAGACACGGATGTCGCCCGATCCACCCAGGATTCGGTCGAGCAGATATTGGCATCCATGCGCTGGCTGGGGCTGGAATACGACGAGGGCCCCGTCTACCAAATGCAACGCCTGCCGCGCTACAAGGCGGTGGTGGACCAGTTGATTGCCGAAGGCAAGGCCTACTGCTGCTACAGCACGCCCGAGGAGTTAGAAGCCACCCGCGAAGCCAAACGGGCCAAAGGCGAGAAAACCCTGTATGACGGTCGCTGGCGCCCGGCGCCCAACAAGACCTTGCCACCAGTACCCGTCGGTGTACCGCCGGTGATTCGGTTTTGCAATCCGCTTGACGGGGATGTGACCTGGGACGATCTGGTCAAAGGCACGATCACCATCAACAACCGCGAGATCGACGACCTGATCATTGTCCGCGCTGACGGTATTCCAACCTACAACTTTGCCGTTGTGGTGGACGACTGGGATATGCAGATCAGCCACGTTTTTCGGGGCGACGAGCACATCAACAACACGCCTTGGCAGATCAATATCTTCCAAGCACTGGGTGCACCACTGCCTCAGTTTGGCCACTGCCCCATTATTTTGGGAGACGACGGCCAAAAATTAAGCAAGCGGCGCGGCGCCGTGAGTGTGACAGCCTATGAGGAAGATGGCTACTTGCCGGAGGCCATGCTTAATTACTTGGCCCGCTTGGGCTGGAGCCACGGCGATGAAGAGGTGTTTTCGCGAACGCAGTTGGTCGAATGGTTTGATGGCACCCACCTCAACAAAAGCCCTGCGCAATGGGACCCGGTCAAGCTGCTGTGGGTCAATGCCCAGTACATCAAACAGGCGGACAATGCGCGCCTTGCGGAACTGGTTGCCCAACAATTGGCCAAGCGCGATGTACCGCTTGATGAAGCGCAGGTTGCAAACCATTTGCCGCAGGTGTGTGCCCTGTTCAAAGACCGGTGTGACACCACCGTCGTGCTGGCAGCGTGGGCCGCAAAGTTTTATGGCGAAGTCGCACCCGATACGGCAGAACGCGCTCAGCATGTGGTGGATGGCGTCAAGCCCGCCCTGAAGCTGTTGGCCGACAAGCTTGCAAGCTGCGCTTGGGAAAAGGCAGCCATTGCAGCCGTGATTAAGGAGGTCTTGGCGGCAACGGGTTTAAAGATGCCTCAATTGGCCATGCCTGTGCGTGTACTGGTCTTGGGCACCAGCCAGACCCCGTCGCTGGATGCAGTGTTGGAATTGTGCGGACGAGAAAAAGTCATTGCCCGACTTGCTGGAGCGTAATTTTGTGCGCTATAATTTGAGGCTCGGAAATTGAGAATGCTTTAAAAGGTTTTCTCCGGTTTAGGGGGTATAGCTCAGCTGGGAGAGCGCTTGCATGGCATGCAAGAGGTCAGCGGTTCGATCCCGCTTACCTCCACCAAGTTTTTTGAGAACGGATTAGTCCAAGGTTTTGACCCCATCGTCTAGAGGCCTAGGACACTACCCTTTCACGGTAGGTACCGGGGTTCGAATCCCCGTGGGGTCGCCAAGTTTTTAGTGCAAACTAAAACGGCACAAGTTGGTAACAGCCTTTTGAAAAAGAGGCAACTTGGCTCGCAGTTTAAAAGACTGCGTGCGAATGGTTACCGCTACCGGGAGCGGTAGTTCAGTTGGTTAGAATACCGGCCTGTCACGCCGGGGGTCGCGGGTTCGAGTCCCGTCCGCTCCGCCAAAATTTCCTTGTAAATCAAGGACTTAGGAAAAGCCCAGTACGTTTGTACTGGGCTTTCTTCTTTGTCTAGCGCATCTCACTGTCCCTGTATTGCGTGCAAAGTAATTGCGGACTTCTTTACATTGCAAATCTAGGCGTAATCGCTGCAACGACCGTAGAATTCGCGTCCATTGCACCAGTTTGCAATTTCCCCTTTCTTCTATGCGTTTATCTACTGCCCCGGCAGTGCCAATTCATGAAACGATCCCTCGTATTTGCCGCCTTCATTCTCAGCACTTCCGTGTTCGCGCCCGCGATGGCGGCCGCACTCGCGCTTCATTCAGAATACGCCATCGTGGTCGATCGTGCCACCGGTGCGACGCTGTATGAAAAATCGTCAACGGAGTCGGCACCCATCGCATCGGTGACAAAACTCATGACGGCCATGGTGGTGCTGGACCACAAGCTCGACCCGAATGAAGTCTTGACGGTCACCGAGGACGATGTCGACACCGTGAAGCACTCTAGCTCTCGTTTGCGTGTAGGCGCAAAAATGACACGTAAGGAGATGCTACGCGTGGCACTGATGTCGTCTGAGAATCGTGCTGCCCATGCACTGGCCCGAACCTCACCGGGCGGCATAACTGCCTTTGTGTCAGCGATGAACCGCAAAGCCTTGGCGTACGGAATGAGCGGAACCCATTACGTAGATCCTACGGGGCTCTCTCCTGACAACGTGTCGACTGCCACTGACTTGAGCAAACTCGCGCGGCGTGTGGCAGCCTACCCATCAATTACGGACTACACCACGACTGCAGCCAAGTCGGTTGTCGTGGGCTCACGCCTGCAAGCTTTTCGCAACACCAACCCAGCTGTCGGTAAAAAAGGTTGGGAATTTTGGCTTTCCAAGACGGGTTTTATCAACGAGGCTGGTCGCTGTTTGGTGGCTGGCATTACTACGGCTGGGCGCGACGTGGTTGTGGTTCTCATGGGCTCCCGCACGACGGGTGCGCGTTCGCAAGACCTGGCTCATGTCAAGGCCTGGGCCGTTGCGGGACTTGCTTCCAAGCGGCATTTGCCGGAAATGCACGCCAAAGCCAAGAATTCGACCGACGACAGCTAGAAAATGGTGTGTTATGGCCGAGTGGCAGTGTTTCTTTTGGCGCTAATCAGACACTAAAACCCGTATGCATGACGCGACCTATCTGCGTACGTAACATTAGAGTCAGCACTCAGATCGCGGCTGGCGTTCTCCAATTTTTTCCATTTTCCAGTTTTGATGGTGATATTGGCCATGGTTGACGTTATTTGACGTCAATTGGTTGATGTTCTGATGCCGTTGGGCGTGGCGCCTAATGGCTGCGCCCTCACGGCTGACACCTTGGTGACACGCCGCAATGCCATTAGGCAGCCAACCTAAACATTCGACTCTCGATAGCACGTAGACTTTGCAATAAGTGATACTTGTCACCGTGTGTCACAGGAGTTAGCTATATGCCTATACGTCGTTCCGTAGTCCGCCATACGCATGTAGGCTCGCCCAGTAGGCTGAGTTCCCTTATGGAGGCGCGGGCGCTGTTAGAAATCGCGTTGTTGCCCACCGCGTTACCGCTTCTCATGGAAGCGCCGCGTGGTGATGGGCACCCTGTTCTTTTGTTGCCGGGGTTTATGGCTGGAGAGTCGACCCTGATTGCCTTAAAACTGTACCTACAGAACAAGGGGTACGACGTGCATACCTGGGGCCTGGGGCGTAACGTTGGATTCCGCAAAAAGCACGCCAACGCGCTTCAGCAAAAGATTCGTTACCTGCACCACATCACCGGCCGCAAAGTTAGTCTAGTGGGATGGAGTTTGGGTGGCGTATTTTCGCTCTATGGTGCCGAGAGTGCGCTCGAGAGTGTGCGCTCCATCGTTACCTTGGGGGCTCCTGTTAGCGTTGACACAACGGGCAACCAGTCCCCGGCGACGGTCAAGGCGCTGTACCGTTTGATTTCGCACCGTTTGGGGCCTGCCGCTCATTTGATGCAACCGCGTGCCAAATCGCTGCGCGAACACCGGCGTCTTGCCATTCCTACCAGTTGCCTTTATTCGTTGACCGATGGTGTCGTGCCGCCGCAGGAAGCCACCATTGACGGTGACCCGGCGATCCACGAAAACATTCAGGTTCCCGGCAGTCATATCGGATTGGTGTTCAATGGTATTGTGCTGTCTGTCGTGGCTGATCGGCTGGCACAGCCTGAGGGCCACTGGAAGCCCTTTGAGCCCCATGGCTTGTTGCGTCATGTACTGTGCCTGACATCGGCCGGGCGCCGATCTGAGTGCAACACTGCTGCGCTAGAAGCCCACTGAAAAGGTAATTGATGAGACAACTGAGCGAAAACGACGCAGCCTTTGTGTACTCGGATACACAACACGCCAATTCCAACGTGTCGCTGCTGCATATTTACGATCAGTCCACTGCACCGGGTGGCGTGGTGCGTTTTAAGCAAATTCGGGCACACGTGGAAAGTCGCCTGGATCGATTACCCAATTTTCGGGAGCGTATTCATCGCGTGCCTTTGGATCTGGATTTCCCATACTGGATCGAAGACGAAAACTTCAACATTGATTACCACGTCCACCACATTGCGCTTCCCAAGCCCGGAGATTGGCGGCAGTTTTGTATTCAGGCCTCGCGCATCCACAGTCGTCCGCTTGATCTAAACCGGCCTCTGTGGGAGATGTATGTCATCGAAGGGTTGGACAGCTTTTTGGACTTGCCATTGGGTAGCTTTGCGGTGTTGCTCAAAATTCACCACGCTGCGATTGATGTGTCGCATGGCAACGAAATCACCACGCTGCTGCACGATTTGTCGCCTGATTCGCCTGCTCCCACGCCCGCTGCGCCGTGGTTCCCTGAGGCAGCCCCTGGCAATGTCTTGTTGCTGTGTTTGGCAGGCTTGAATTTGGCTACTTTTCCTTTGCGGATGGTTCAACCCTTGACGGCCAGCTGGACGGCTCTGAAGGCGACGGCCAAGACTTTCATGGGTGAGTTTTTGGAGCAACCCCAACAGTTTCCAATGACACGCTTTAACACGGAGGTCTCGGCCTACCGGGTTTTTGAAACGCGCCGCTTTGCCTTGGAAGACTTCAAAGCGATTCGTACCTTGGCACCGGGTGCAACGGTGAATGATGTGGTTCTGGCTGTTTGCGCCGGCGGTTTGCGGCGGTATTTGACCCTGCAGCAGGAATTGCCTGAGCAAAGTCTGGTGGCTGCTGCGCCCATCGCACTGAAAATTCCACCAGAGGCGGATGAGCGATCCAATTTTTCTTGGGTGCGTGTTGCCCTCGGCACCGACATTGAGGACCCGGTTCAGCGTCTGGTTGCCATCGAGGCGGCCAGTTCGTCGTCTGAAATTATGGCCCAAGCGGTGAGTGCGCGGGAGTTAAGCAACCTAGCGCAGAATGCACCTTCGATTGCGATTGCCGCCACCAGCAAGATGCTGCGTTCGGCATCGGCCTTGTTGGGCGGGTGGGCGCCTTTGGCCAATTGCGCGATCACGAATGTTCCTGGTTCGCGGGTGCCACTGTACCTGCTCGGCGCCCAGCTCAAGTACCTCTCGGCCATCATGCCCATTTCCGACGGCATGGGGTTGGTGTTCTCGGTCACCGGCTATGGCGACACCATCGTCATCTCGTTTACTGCCTGCTACGAGCAGGTGCCTGATCCGGCGGTGTTTGCCCAGTGCCTGCGTGACAGCTTTCAGGAGTACATCGGATTGGTGCCTTTGTGCACACCCAAAACTCGGACAAGTCACAAGGCTGCGCGCCCCAAGTTGACGGTGGTAGGGGCCAACCCGAAGAAGTCCCGGCCCAAGACAGCACCCACGAGTGAGGCCGCCTAGGGGCATTGGTGCAGTTCGCCGTTATTGTGGACAGATTTGCACATCAAATGCAAAAAGTGTCCACCCAATTTGTTCTCTAACAAGAATTAGCGTGCTGGGTGAGGCTATTATGGGCTGTGCGTCTTGCAATTCCTTATGGGTTTTAAGACGGGCGGAACCCCACAATAACCACTGGAGACCCCATGCTACTGCTCAATCCGCGCAACATCACGCGCAACTACCCGGATGCCCGCTCACGTGAAATCATAGAAAAAACGGTGGCGTTCTTTGAGAAAAAGGGTTTAACCCGCCTCAAAGCCGACTTCAACGGTGCCGTTTGGTACGCGGATTTTCTGGAATTTTGCAAAGAAGAAGGCATCTTTGCCTCCATGATGACCCCAGCCGCAGAAGGCAAGGCGGGCGAGGCCGCCGTGTGGGACACCTGGCGCGTGTGCGGATTTGCCGAGGTTTTGGGTTTTTACGGCCTGTGCTACTGGTACACCTACCAAGTGTCGGTGCTGGGTATTGGCCCCATCTGGATGAGCAACAATGCAGCCGCCAAGGCAAAAGCCAAGCGTCTGCTCGACGAGGGCAACATCTTCGCCTTTGGTCTGTCGGAAAAAGAGCACGGTGCCGACATCTACTCCTCTGACATGATCGTCACCAAATTGGCCGATGGCACTTACCAAGCCAGTGGCGGCAAGTACTACATTGGCAACGCCAACAAGGCGGCCATGGTGTCCACCTTTGGCAAGATGGCCGATGGCGGCGAGAACGCCGGGCAATACATCTTCTTTGCAGCCGATTCCCAGCACCCCAACTACAAGCTGGTCAAAAACACGGTGTATAGCCAAAACTACGTGGCCGAGTACCAGCTCGAGAGCTACCCCTTCACCGAAGAAGACGTGCTACACCACGGTGACGATGCGTGGAATGCCGCGCTCAACACCATCAACGTCGGCAAATACAACCTAGGCTGGGCCTCGATTGGCATTTGCACCCACTCGTTTTATGAAGCCATCGACCACGCCGCCAACCGCCACTTGTACGGCAAGACGGTCACCGATTTTCCCCACGTGCGCCAACTCTTTACCGATGCGTACACGCGTTTGATCTCCATGAAGCTGTTTGCCCTGCGCGCGGCCGATTACATGAAAACCGCGTCGACCGAAGACCGCCGTTACCTGTTGTTCAACCCGATGGTGAAAATGAAGGTCACCACCCAGGGCGAGGAAGTCATCAACTTGCTGTGGGACGTGATTGCGGCCAAAGGCTTTGAGAAGGAACCGTATTTCTCCATGGCGGCGGCCGACATTCGTTGCCTGCCCAAGTTAGAGGGCACGGTGCACGTGAACATGGCACTGATCATTAAGTTCATGCCCAACTACTTTTTCTTCCCCGCGGCCTACCCCGAGGTTGCGCGCCGTGACGACGGCTCGGATGATGCATTCTTGTTTAACCAAGGCCCGACCAAAGGGCTGGGAAAAATAAAGTTCCATGACTACCGCATTGCCTACGGCAGCTACGACCTACCCAACCTGAACGTGTTCAAAGAACAGATTGCCCTGTTCAAAGAACTGATGATGAAGACGCCACCGTCGGCCGAGCAACAGACCGACATCGATTTTTTGCTCACCGCAGGCGAGATGTTCACCTTGGTGGTCTACGGTCAACTGGTGTTGGAAAACGCCAAGATTTACGGTTTGGAAACGGAAGTCATCGACCAAATTTTCGACTTCATGGTGCGCGACTTCTCCAAATTCGCCCTGCAGATGTACTCCAAGCCCAGCAGCAGCGCAGCGCAAATGGAGCAGTGCCTGAAGATGATCAAGAAGCCAGTGGTGGATGCAACCCGCTACAACACGGTGTGGGAGACGCATGTGCTGTCCATGAAAGACCAGTACAGCATGCCCAAATAAGCGGGGGGCGGGGCTGCGCCCGAGTCCTGTAACAATCGGCACTGTGAAATTCAGTGCCGACATCCACCCATCCAAACTGTGGGTGGGGTACGCCTTGTTGTTGGCTCTGGTACTCATGGTGCATGGGCTGGCTTTGGTGTATTTGCAGGACCAGTTTGGGGACGGCGTGGCGATTAAGCCCATGCCGACACCCATTTTTATGCGTGTTTTAAAACCCGCAGCCGTGGTGCCGCCGCCACCAAAACCGCGAAAGCGGGTGCGGGCACCCCGAACCGCAGCGCCACCGGCCGCAGTGGCCGCCCCCGCCCCAGAGGAGGCCGGCGAGGGGCCGCAAGTGACCGTGGCGGAGCCTTCAGTTCCGGCCGCAGACGCTACCCCGCCGGCACCGGCCGAGCCGGAGCCGCAAGTTGTCGAGCCGCCCGCAGCGCCGAACGAGGCGCCCCAAAGCAGTTGGCCCGCCGACACACGCCTGTCCTACACGCTCAAAGGCTATTACCGAGGTGACTTTGCGGGGGACGGGCAGGTGCAGTGGCAACGGATTGATGACCGCTACCAGGTGCAGGTGGATTTGCACATTGCTTCGCTGTTTACCGGCACGATGATTAGCCAGGGTGTGTTGACTGAGGGCGGCTTGCAGCCGCAGGTGTATGAAGAGCGATTTATGAACCGGGTACGGCGTCTGACCTTTGATGGACAGGGCGTCACGTTTGCCGATGGCAGGGTTTTTCCACAACCGCAAGGTGTGCAAGACACCAGCAGCCAGTTTGTGGAGCTGAGCCACCGCTTTTCGTCCGGGCTGCAACCTTTGGTGGTTGGCTCCCAGGTCGCACTGTGGCTGGCGCGGCCCCGTGAGATGCGGTTTTGGACTTACGACGTGGTGGCGCTGGAAACACTGCAAATTCCAGAGTTCGGTGCGGTACCGGCCTACCATTTACAGCCGCGCCAAATTGCCAACCCAACGGGCGTCATCACGGCCGAGTTGTGGTTTGCGCCCAGCCTGCAATTTTTGCCAGTGCGTATTCGGATCAACCTCGGTAATGGCAACTACATGGATTGGTTGGTCAACCGCATTGAGCAAAGTGCGCCGCCTGTGGTCCCAACGCCGCCTGTGGTCCCAGCGCCGACGTAGCGAACGCGGGCCCGCAGCGTTACCCGCTGCGGTGGTTTAGCGGACCAAGGCAGCAGCTTGTTGCAGCACCGCCAAAACCGATTCGCGGGAACTGGGTTTTTTCAGGCAGTGGTCAAAACCCGCAGCGCGGAATTTCTCGATACTTTGGGGGTCGTCATTGCCCGAGTAGGCCACCACATAACTGGGTGCTTGCCCTTGGGCCGCTTGGTATTCGCGAATACGCGCCAGCGCTTCCAGACCACCCATGATGGGCATCTCAACGTCCAGGATGATCACGTCCGGGCGGCTGTGCGTCGTGGCTAGAAGCGCCAGTCGCCCATTGACGGCGGTTGTAACCCGCAAGGGCGGCTGGGGCAAGTGGGATTCGACCACCATCAGGTTGAACTCGTCGTCGTCCACGACCAAAACCTGTAGCGGCGCCAGCGCAGGCGTAGGGACTGCGTTTGCGGAAGCAGCAACATCTTTTAATGTAGACGTGGCGTTGATCGCTACAGGCGGCTGGGCCTGGGTCAGCGTAAGGGTTAAGGTGGTGCCTGCCGCTTGGGTGGACTGCATGGTTAGGGTGCCGCCTTGCACGCGTGACAGCAGCTGCGCCGAGTAGGCGCCCAGACCCGTGCCACCGGCCTTGCCTTTGCTGCCGTACTTGGCAAAAAACTGCGTCTTGATGGCAGCGGGCACCTCGCCAAAGTTGTGGATGTGCAGCACAACCTGCGGGCCATCCACCAGGTCAATATCCACGCTCGTGTGTTCAGGCGCTGCTTCAATGGCGTTTTTGGTCAGGTTCGCAAGGATGGAGTAACACAGCGAATCATTGCCCTGCACATACACCGGCGGTGCATGGCCAGCAACGTGGAATGTCACTGCCTTGGACTGTGCATGTACGCTAAGGTCCTGCACCACCGACTGCACCAGTTCGGTCAGGTTCACCGCGTGGGGTTTGAACACATAGGTGCCGTTTTCCATCTGGTACAAATCCAGCGACAAATTCACCATGTCTAAGGCGCGGCCTGCGGCTTTTTCCATCATCGTGAGGATGGTTTCCTCTTGAGTACTCATGGTTCGGCCTGCGCGCAGCAGCGCGGGCGCAGCTGTCAGGCTGCCCAGGGGGGTTTTGATGTCGTGGCGGGCGATGCGCTCCACATCTTCGCGTGATGCCATGGCGCGGCTGAGGTCGGCGTTTTTTTGGTCCAGCTCGGCGGTGCGTTCGACTACCCGTTGTTCGAGCACCCGTTCGGACGTTTTGAGGGTTTCGACCAATCGCACCTGAATGCGATCAGCCTCACGCTGTGCCGTGTTTTTTTCAAGGCGAATGACGTTGAAGCGGTCCGCCAAAGCAAATGCAAGCAGCAGCATCTCCATTGCCGATCCAATGCGCAAAGCGTTTTCAGTCAGGAAACTGGGTGACACCAATCCCACCGACCGGACTGCGGCTAGCACGCCGGCCATGCACACGATGGCAAAGGCCGCCACAAAAAAGTAAGCGCTGCGCTGCCGCTTGAGTGCGCACGCAATGCCGGTACCCAAAATAAACAGTGCAACACCGGCAAAAAGCAAAGTGGCCGGCTCAACGACCGCGCGAATGTCCCAGCTTGCCCACAGTGCGGTGAGTAATAGCACCCCGGTGAGTACGCGGGCAAACCGGTCCAAGGTGGGGGCGACCGCCCGTGTATTGAGCATGTTGCGCATAAAGCCCAGCGCAAAGACCAGCGTAAAGCAAAAGCCGAGAACTGTGCCGACAGACGACCACCAGGGCGCATCGTGCAGCACCAATTCTTTGACCAGTCCGTTTTGCGTGGCCAGGGTAATTGCCATTGTCGAGATGAACGCCACATAGCGCAGGTAAATCACTTCGCGCAAAGTAACAAACATCAGCAAATTGAATATCGCCATGGCCGTGGCGATACCAAAGTAC
Source organism: Burkholderiales bacterium (assembly GCA_038245855.1). Taxonomy (GTDB): domain Bacteria; phylum Pseudomonadota; class Gammaproteobacteria; order Burkholderiales; family Burkholderiaceae_C; genus Allorhodoferax. Next base: position 43,086 of record JBBRSA010000001.1, on the reverse strand, counting down.
CAGGCTTGCCCGATGTAGTCGTTGCGCTCTACGGCGTGAAATGCATCAGGGGTCCACAGCTTGGCCAGTACCGACATCGGTGTGATCGAGCGAACGCGCATGTAGACCACTTGCTCGCTATGCGGCTCTAAAGTCAGCGGGAACACAAAGTGGCGGTGCCTGTAGGGTCGACTCTCAAAAGGCAGCTGAGCGCCGGTGTGTTCGGCGCGGTAGTCGCCTAGTTGGTCTGGATGGTAGAAGGATACATAGCTAAAGGTCGGGTTTGCGATTTCGATCAGGCGCGACAATGGCTTGCCGCCATCGTTAACCAGTTTCAGGCGCAACCAGAATGCCGATTGGCTGTAGCCCAACTTAACGCTGCTGTCATTGCGCAGATCACCCTTGAATTGGCGCTCGGTATCACTGGCCTGCACATCAGCCAACGTCCAAGCTTGTGAGGGGTCTTCCAGTACCTCGAAGTAGGGGGTCAGACTCACGCCTTTGGGGTGGGGCGTGTCATGGCCGACGACCAAGGCCGGAGTGGCGGAGCAGGTGGCGGCAAAAAACAGGCACAGAGTGCCCAGAATTAACAGCAGCCGTCGGGCCAGCGGTAGCCTTTGGCGCGTTGTCATTCCCACGGAGGTTGGATTAAATGCATGGGCCCGCACTGGGCCCCAGCCTGGGGTCCAATGCAAGGGCTTAGGCCTGGCTGGTCACGCTCACGGACTGGTCGCTCTGGATAGCCTGATCCAAGGTATCGAGTAGGCCTTTGCGCGCCTTGCGCTTGGTGTGTTTGTGGGCGGACATATTGAGCTTCTTGAGATCCTGTGCTACTTCCAGTGCGGTTGGCATGAGCTGCTCAGGCGTTACCACCCGGTCCAAAAAGCCGGCCACCATGGCGCCTTGCGGGTTGAACATTTCCGCGTTGATGACGCTGCGCTGAAAAGCGGCTGGGCTCAGGCGGTCGCGTGCCAAGATAATGCCGACGTGGTGCATGGTCATGCCGATCTTTACCTCATTGAGGCCAATGTTGAATGGCCCCTCTACGCCAATGCGGTAGTCGGCCGACAAGAGCACAAACGCACCCTTGGCCACCGCGTGTCCAGGGCAGGCCACGATGATGGGGAAGGGGTGCGCCAACATGCGCCGCGCCAAGGTGGAGCCGGCAGTGACCAGGTCAATGGCTTGTTGGGGGCCGGCCATCATGACCTTGAGGTCATAGCCGCCACTCAGAATGCCGGACTGACCGGTCACGATGATCACCGCGCTGTCTTTCTCGGACTGGTCCAATGCGGCGTTGAAGTCTGCAATCAGGTCGGGGGAGAAGGCGTTGACCTTGCCGTTGTTCAGGGTCAAAGTGGCAATGCCGTCATTCAGGGAATAGGTAACCAGTTGGCTCATGATCCGGGTCCTGTGTAAATTGATGCTGCCAGTCTACCTGCATTGCAGGCGACCTCGGCTCGCCGAGCCACTAAGATACGCAGGTTTTAACCTTGGGGCGCGCCCGGTTTGTTGTTGTCACGTATAGATCGTTTTGTGTCTGCGCGCATGCTGCTTGCGGTGCTGGTGTCATTGGCCCTTGGGTGGCTGGACGCTGCGCAGCGCCCGCCTGTGCCAGCAGTGCCCTACGCGGCAGCCTCGGTCGTGGCGCCAGCGCAGGCGGCCCAGCCGCTGCAGCGGCTGGCCGGTGGTGCCATTCCCATGCCAGCTGGCATGGCCGCCGCCCATGCCAGTAGCCTGCTGGTCATGCCACCGGGCAGCCCGGCAGCTCTGTCCATTTTTTGGTTTTCGGGTGACCGCGAAAGCGGACCCAATGTGCAAATTGCCGCATCGCAGTTTGACCGGGCCACGCAGCAGTGGCTGCCAGCACGTTTTGTGGTCAATCGGCATGTGCTGGGCCAGCAGTTGGGCTTTGGCGTGCGCCGCTTGGGCAATCCGGTGGCGTGGCTGGATGGCAGTGGCCGGATTCACCTGTTCGTGGTGGCCACTGGTGCGGGCGGGTGGGCAGCGTCGCGTATTGTGCATTTGCGCCAAAGCAGCCAGGGTAACGACTTGCATGACCTCGCCTTCGCGCCGGTGCGGGTGCTGCCCCTGTCATGGCTGTGGGATACCAGCCACCTGGTGCGTAATGCGCCCCTGCAGTTGGCCGACGGTGGCATGGTGCTGCCGGTGCATTTTGAGCTGGGCATCAAATACCCCAGCGCGTTGCGTTTTGACAAAAATGGTGGTTTTATGGGGATGGTGCGGGTGTCGGCGCGCCCCTATCTGCTGCAGCCCACCGTGCTGGTGCTGTCGCCGAAAAACTGGCTGGCATTGATGCGCGATGAGCGGCCCCACGGCAAGGTGGCGGAGGCCCGCACGGTGGACGGCGGGCTCCATTGGGTCGACCTGCCAGACCTGCGGCTGGATAATCCGGATTCAGCGGTGGCGGGCCTGACCCTGGCGCCCGGACACTTGCTGTTGGCGCACAACTCATCGCCAGCATCGCGGGCGATACTGGACCTGAGCACCTCAGCCAATGGGCGTGACTGGTCGCGGGTGCACAACCTCGCCCATGGTAACGAGGTGGACGAGTTTTCGTACCCTGCCATGGCGTGGGCCGATGGGGCTTTATGGATTAGCTACACGGTGGACCGCGCCCGCATTGACTGGCAGCGCTTTGGTGCGAAGCCGACCACCGCAGGGGGTACGCCATGAATGAATGGTTGATACACACATGGCGGCACTTGCTCGACCCGGCGGTGCCACTGCTGCCCGCGCTGGGCCTGATGCAGGCCAGTCTGTGCCTGAGTTGGGGCCTGGTGCTGGCCGCAGTAGGCGCTACGGTGCTGGGGCCTCGGTTGGGCCGCACACCGGTGCTGTGGACTGTGCCCGTGCTACTGGCTGCATGGCCCTGGCTACCGGGCACCCTGTCGGTCAGTTACTGGTTGGGACTGGCGTTTCAGGCGCCGAGCTTGACTGCGGTGTTGCTCAGCGCCTTGGTGTTGTATGCGCGCTGGGTCCAGCCATTGCACGGATTACACGGCGGGGTTAGGGGCACTTGGGTGGGGTCACCCCTGGCATGGGCGCTTACCACTTTGGGCGTGCTGCTGGGCTGGGCGCTGCTGCTCGACTCCTTGGCGCTGCTGCCGGTGCAGTTGTATGCGTGGGGATTTAGCCCGGCTGCGGCGGCCTTGGCCGTGTTGCTGGCCTTGGTGCCCTGGGTGTTGCTGCGTGCGACGCCCGGTGGTGGTGTGGTTGCGGGCTTGGTGCCGGTGGCTGTGGCGTTTTTTGTGTTGCTGCGCCTGCCCAGTGGCAACCTGTGGGACGCAGTGCTGGACCCCTGGTTGTGGCTGCTATTACAGGCGGTGGTGCTGAAGAAGTTATTGTGTTGCTATCGAAAACGTAGCTGATTGCACAGTATTGACGAGGACTTTAGGCCTATTTGGCATACAAATTTTCCCGTGTATGGCCGCGCTTCAGCCGCTTGTCTTGTATGCCCAGTGTGGCCGAATCGCGCCGTTTTGGCACCTTCCCTGCGATACTGGTTGGCACCGCAGGACGGCGCCTTTAAGATGCAGCATCGCACTGGTGATGGTCATTTTCCTCCATGAAATCCCTGAAAACGTTTTATGACACCCTGCAGGTTCCCCGCAAGGCCAACATTGCGGCGCTGCGTGTGGCCCACAAAAAATTGAGTGAGCACCTGCAGCCGGACCGCAATCCGGACAATCCGGGCGCGGCTGCGCAGCAGATATTGCTGGTCAACAAGGCGCTAGAGGTGTTGACCCACCCCCATGCCCGAGAAGCCTATGACGCATGGCTGGGCCCGCGTATCGGTGAAGCGGATGTGCCCACCCTGCCGGAGTGGGTGGAGCCGCCTAACCAATCCAGTGGCAGCACCAAGGTCTCGTCTGAGACGCTTGCACCCTTGCCCACCTTGGATCTTGACGGTTTTGCCGCCGAAGTGGCGGCCAAAGCCAAAGCTAGCGCCAGTGCACCCGCAGCACCTGCACCTGCTACCGCTGCACAAACGCCAGACGCTCCGAGCGGTTTTGCCGAAACGCAGCCCTACCACCCGTCTGACGTCGATGACCTGCCCGATTTGGAGGCGCCGCACCGCAATGCCGCAGCTTCTGCATCCGCCGCTACCGCGCCCACCCGTCCAGCGAACAGCCAGCGCTTGGTGGTGCGCCGCTCGCCCGCCCTTGAAGCTTTAGATTGGCTGCGCGAGCGCCCCATTGCCTTGATTGCCGCAGCGCTGCTGTGTGTGCTGGTTATCGCGTTTGCGCCGTGGATGTGGCACGCCTCGTTTGATGCGCTTCAATCCGAGGTGCCTGCCACACCGGCCTTGCAGCCCACCTATGTGGAACCACCCGTCCAAGCCGTGTCCGCCCCCGCCCCCGTTGTAGAACCGGTCGAGGCCGTAGAAGAGCCTAGTGTTCAGCCTGCGCAGAGTAAGTCAGTCCACAAAACCAAGCGGCGCAAGGTCGCCAAACGGGGCACTGAACCCAAACGCACCCAAGAGGCCATCGCGCCGGTGCAACAGCCCGAGCCGGTGGCAGCCCCCGCGCCGCTAGATGCGGGCGGTCACACCGGCTTTGCGCCTAAATGCCGCTGGGTGACGCCGACCAATTGGTCTTGTAAATAGGGCCGTCTTTAGTAGCCTTCAACGGTCTTCTTGGCCTACGGTCTGCCGCGCAACTTGCCGATATCCCAAGGTATAGAGCATCAATCGCAAGGAGAACAGACCATGAACACCAAAATTGCACTGGCCGTTGGCTCGGTTCTGGGCGCGGCGTTGCTGGCCGCCGCCTGGTATGGGATTGCCGATGGTGCACGGTTTGTAGTCCGCCGCAGTGCCGCAGCGATCCGTGTCATTGCTCTATCTTTTATAGCGGTAAGCCCAATACCGACGAGGGCTAGAGGCCAATTTTGTATTAAATTTGGCCGCCGCTAGGCCTTAGCGCAGGGAGCCCAATACCGCCACCAACCGGTCGACATCCTCGGTGCTGTGGGCCGCTGAGAGCGCAATACGCAGGCGCGCTGTGCCATCTGGCACGGTGGGGGGGCGAATGGCGGGCACCCACAGGCCCTGCACCTGCAGGGCGTCCATTACGGCCAAGGCTTCGTCGTTGCGGCCAATCAGCAGCGCTTGAATCGCGGTGTGCGAGTCGGTTAACCGCCAGTGACTGCCTTGTAAAACAACCGCCAGCCCAGTGCGTAGGCGCACGATCAGCGCTTGCAGGTGGCTGCGCCGCCATGCCTCGTGTTCGATCACCTGCAAACTGGCCCGCAGGGCACTGGCCAGCATGGCGGGCGCTGCGGTGGCAAAAATATAGCTGCGGGTTTTTTGCAGCAGCCACTCCACCAGCGCTGCGTCGCCGGCCACAAAGGCACCGGCCACTCCCGCCGCCTTGCCTAGGGTGGCCATGTACAGAATGCGCCGCGAGGCCTGTGCGCCCACCAACCCAGCCTGTGCCAACGACCCGCGCCCTTGCGGGCCGCGCACACCAAAGCCGTGGGCGTCGTCTAGCAGCAGTAAGGCGTCGAACTGTTCGCACAATGTCAGCAGGCCGGGGATGTTGGCGCAGTCGCCATCCATGCTGAACACGGCGTCACTCAATACCAGTTTGCGCCCTGCGGGGCTTGCGCTAAGTTGGCGCTCCAGCCCGGCTAGGTCAGCGTGGGGGTAGCGGTGGACCTTTGCGCCTGAGAGGCGTGCGCCGTCAATCAAGCAGGCGTGGTTAAGCCGGTCTGAAAAAATAGCGTCGTCCGTGCCGACCAGGGCGGGGATGACGCCCGCGTTGGTGCTGAAACCCGCGTAAAAATACAGTGCACGGGGCAGACCCACAAAGGCCGCTAGCTCACGCTCTAACGCGGCATTGGCCGTACTGTGGCCGCTGACCAGGGGCGAGCCGGTGGCGCCCACGCCGTAGTGCTCGGCGGCATCGCGAGCGGCTTGTACCAGCGCCGGGTGCTGGGCCAGGCCCAGGTAGTCATTGGTGCAAAAGGCCAGTAGGGGTTTGCCGTCCACCAGCAGATGGGCGCCGCCGCGCAGGCTGCCGTCGGCGTTGCGCTGGGGCGCCACCACCCGACGTGTGCGGCGCAGGTGGGCGTGGTCCAGTTCCAACAAACGCTGGGGAAATTCGTCGAGCCAGGTGGTGGGGGCGGGGGGCATAGTTGCTATTGTTTTAGTAGCTGCTTGCGCAACAACCATAAGGGCGGGAAGCTTATTTGACTACTTTTTGTGTTGGGTACCGTCTGGTAGGGTACGGTGGCCAGAAGCGGGGCTTGGTAATGCTTTTGCAGTTGGTCTTGCAGGTAGGCGATGTTGTCGTCCTGTGCCAGCATGGCTGCATCCACATGGTTGGCCACCCAGCCCGCCAGCGTGAGCCCGCTGGAGCAAATAGCCTGCGCAGTGAGCAGCGCGTGGTTCAGGCAGCCCAGGCGCAGGCCCACTACCAGCACCACCGGCAGACTCAAAGCGCGGGCCAGGTCGGCGCCGTTTTCTGTGTCTGACAGGGGCACCAGAAAACCGCCTGCGCCTTCTACCACCACGGCGTCTGCCTTTGTACACAAGGCTTGGTAAGCTGCTACCAATTGCGCCACGGTGATGCGTACCCCGGCGCGTCCCGCGGCGATGTGGGGCGATACGGGGTCGGGCAAAAAAACCGGGTTGTCCAGCGCCGCGTCTACCTGCACGGTGGACGCGCTGCGCAGAGCGCGTACGTCTTCGTTGCTAAACACACCATCGATCCAATCGCCACCCGCCGCAATCGGCTTCATACCCACCACCCGTGGGTAGTGGGCCGCTAGGGCGTGCAACAGCGCGGCGCTGACCAACGTTTTGCCCACGCCGGTGTCGGTGCCGGTCACAAACAGGCCAAAGGGAGATGGGTGGCTCATGGCAACGGCAGGTTGTTGGATGTGCCTGCGTGTAGGGCGGATTGCACCTTGGCTGCGCTATGGGGCGCAGGTGCATCGTCATCCAGCGCCGCGTTCAGGGCGGCCAGTGCGCCGTGCGCTAAGTGTTGACCGGTCTCGGCATCGATGACGTAGGGCGGCATGGCGTAAATGGTGTTGCCAATAGGGCGCAGCAGCACGCCTTTAGCCATCGCGTGGCGTGCATAGCGGCGTGCAAAAAATGGCGTTTGGGTGTAGGCAGGGTCCACGTCCCACGCCCACACCATGCCAATGCGCCGTGCGTGGCGAATAGCGGGGTGCTGGGTGAGCGGCGCAAAGGCTTGGTCCAGCATCGTCGCGGTTTTGGCGTTGTCGGCCAGCACATCCGTTTGGTCAAACAGTTCCAGCGTGGCCAGCGCGGCGCGGCAGGCCAAGGGGTTGCCGGTGTAGGAGTGCGAATGCAAAAAGCCGCGCGCCACATCTTGGTCGTAAAACGCCGCGAACACCGTGTCCGTGGTCAGTACGGCGGACAAGGGCAGGGTGCCACCGGTCAGCCCTTTGGACAGGCAAATAAAGTCTGGCCGAATGCCCGCTTGCTGGTGGGCAAACATGGTGCCGGTGCGGCCAAAACCGGTGGCAATTTCGTCGCAAATCAGGTGCACCTCAAAGCGGTCACACAAGGCCCGGGCCTGGCGCAAGTACTCGGCGTCGTAGATCGCCATGCCGGTGGCGCATTGCACCATGGGCTCCAGAATCAGCGCAGCGGTTTGGGCATGGTGTTCCTCCAGCCAGCTTTGCAGGGCGCGTGCGGCGCGCCGGGCTACGTCTGCGGGCGTCTCGCCGGGCAGGGCAGTGCGCGCATCGGGGCTGGGTACGGTGGCGGCCAGGCGCACCAGCGGCGCATACGATTGGCGAAACAGCGGTATGTCGGTCACCGCCAGGGCGCCCACGGTTTCGCCGTGGTAACCACCGGCCAGGCCGATGAACTGGCATTTTTCGGGCTGCCCGGTGTTGCGCCAGTAGTGGGCGCTCATCTTCAGCGCAATCTCAGTGGCGCTGGCGCCATCGCTGCCATAAAAGGCGTGCCCCAGGCCAGTGAGCGCACCCAGGCGCTCCGACAGTTCCACCACCGGGGCGTGGGTAAAGCCGGCCAGCATGATGTGGTCTATCCGATTCAGTTGGTCCACCAGCGCCGCCTTAATGTGCGGGTGGCCGTGGCCAAACAGGTTGACCCACCAAGAGCTGATGCCGTCCAGGTAGCGCGTGCCGTCCTCACCATAGAGCCACACGCCTTGCGCACGGGCAATGGCCACCGGGGGAGACTCTTCGTGCAATTGCATTTGCGTGCAGGGGTGCCACACACTGCGCAGGCTGCGCTGGGCTAGGGATGTTGGGCTCATACGGATGGGGCCTCGGCGGGGGGCTGGATGGAACGCAGCAAACGGGCGGCAATGGCGTAATGGCGTAATGGGCGCCGCGTTTGCAAGGCTGTCTAGTTTAAGCCCGGCTGGGTGGAGGGGGTCGTCGTAGACTGCGGGGTTCCCAGTCGTTGACCTGCATTGCCCCTTGGAAAATCCACCCACCATCTGCGCCCGTATTGACTTTGCCAACCCGTCTGACCCGGCGGGTGTGCGCCTGCGCCATGCGTTTGCCGCGCCGCGCCAAGTCTTGGTGGCAACCCATCCGGGTGAGGTGCGCGCGGTGCTGGATGCGGTGCAAAACGCGGCACAGCAGGGCGCATGGTGCGTGGGGTATGTGCGGTATGAGGCCGCCAGTGCGTTTGATGCGGCGCTGGCCGTGTACCCGGCAGATGGGCCACTGGCGTGGTTTGCCGTGTTCGACGCCGCGCTGCCGTGGCCGCAAGAGCCGGATACGGATGCACTGGCAGTGCAGTGGCTGCCCGGTCTGGCGCGCGGTGCGTTTGACATGGCAGTGGAGCAGATTCGAGAGGCCATTGCGGCGGGCACTTACTACCAGGTGAACTTCACAGCCACTATGCAGGGTGGGCTTGCCGCGGCCCAGATAGTTGAGCAGACTGATTTACAGCCACAGCCACCTGGCGTGGCGCTTTTTCAAGCCCTGCAGTGGGCGCAGCCCGGCGGGTATGCCGCGTATTTGGATACGGGTGCAGAGCAAATCTTGTCGGTCTCACCCGAGTTGTTTTTTGACTGGCGCAACGGCCACATCCTGACCCGGCCCATGAAAGGCACCGCGCCGCGCGGCGCTACACCGCAAGAGGATGCAGCGCGGGCAGAGGCTCTGCGCAGATCCGACAAAGAGCGGGCCGAAAACGTGATGGTTGTTGACCTGCTGCGCAACGACCTCTCGCGCATCGCCCAGCCGCATAGCGTGACCGTGCCGCGCCTGTTCCATACCGAGGCGCTGCCTTCGGTGTGGCAGATGACGTCGGACGTAGCCGCCCGCACCCGCGCTGGCTGCACCTTGGCCGATGTGTTTGCCGCGCTGTTTCCCTGCGGCTCGGTCACCGGTGCGCCCAAGGTGCAGGCTATGCAGGCGATTCGCGCGCTGGAGGCGGGGCCGCGCGGGGTGTACTGCGGCGCCATTGGCGTGGTGCAGCCGGGGGGCGATGCCACCTTCAATGTGCCGATTCGCACGCTCACACTGCAAGGCACGCAGGTGCGCTGCGGCATTGGCAGCGGCATTACCGCGGGCTCTGTGGCGCAAGACGAGTGGAGCGAGTGGCAGCACAAGGCCGCCTTTGTGCGCCGTGCCACCAGCCCGATGTCGCTTTTGGAGACTCTGCGCCTGCAGAATGGTCAGTTGCATTTGCTGGACGGTCACTTAGCCCGGATGGCGCAGGCGGCGCAGCATTTTGGTTATCCGTGGAATGAGGCGTTGGTGCGCGCTGCGTTGAACGCTGTGCAAGCGCTTCATGCCAGCGGTGCTTGGCGGGTACGCTTGCTGCTCAATGCCCACGGCCATGCCAGTACCCAAGCCTTTGCGTTGGCACCGTCGCCCCAGCGGGTGCGCATCCAATTGGCCGACCGTCCGATTGAGGAGGCGCAGAGTGAGTTTGTGCGTTTCAAAACCACCCACCGCCCCCATTACGACGCGTTCACCCCCACCGATACGGACGTTTTCGACACCCTGCTGTGGAACCCGCAGCACGAAATTACCGAATGCACCCGGGGCAATATTGCGCTGCTGCTGCGCGGCCAGTGGGTTACCCCGCCACTGCGCTGCGGCTTGCTGGCCGGGGTGGGGCGTGCGCAGGCTTTGGCCGATGGACGCTTGCAAGAGGCGGTGGTACGCGTGGACGAATTGGGCGAGGTTAGCGCCTTCGCTTTCATCAATAGCCTGCGCGGCTGGATAACCGCCGACCTTTACTGCCCTGGCGCTTGAGCGACTCCCGCGCGTTTGCCCAGCCGGTAAGCGTGCGGTGTGCGTCCGGTCCAGCGTTTGAAGGCGTTGATAAAACTGGTGGCCTCGGCGTAGTCCAGCATTTCGGCAATGTGCTCGACCGACAGCGACGAGCCCGACAGCCATTCCTCGGCTAACGTCTGGCGCACCTCGTCGCGCAGTTCGGCAAAGGTGGTGTTTTCTTGCTGCAGGCGCCGGCGCAGGGTGCGTGCGGTCAGGCACAGTGCACTGGCCACGGTTTCCATGCTGGCACTATGGGCCGTGTTGGCGGCCAGTCGGTCGCGCACCTGGCCGGCCAGCAAGGTGCGTGATTTGCGGTCGTCCAGCAGTTTGCGACACTGCTCTACTGCGGTGCGTAGCGCCAAGTCATTGGCTTGGGGCAGTGGCAGTTGCATCACTGCCTTGTCCATCACGGCTTGGTTCAGGGGCGCGTTAAACACCGGCTCGACCCCAAACACGCCCAGGTAATCCACTGGCTGCAGTGGCGCCTCAAAACTAAAGGACAAACGTTTTAACGGGGGGCTTAAAGAAAACAAGTCGCGCTGCACGGTGACCAGTGCGCGCAAATCGCGCTCCACCACAAAGCGGCGCAGGTCTTTGGAAATACCGGTGTCGTCCAGGGTGAGAATGGTTTCATCTTCTGTGTCTAGGACCTTGGGGTGGGTAAATGCAAAGGTCAGGTGAAAGTAGCCCAGCGCCACATCCAGCGCGCTGCGCACCGTGGGGCTGCTGACAATGGCAAACCCCAGCGCGCCAAAGGCAGTGAAGTGGTAGCGGCTGCCTGCGTCCAGGCCCAGCGCAGGCACGTGGGGGAGCGACTCCACCAGGTTGCGAATCAGGCGCAGTTCCTGGTGGGCGGTTACCAGCAGGGCAGGGTCGTCCAGGTCGGGCTCCACCACGCCGGTGCCCAACAGGCTCTGGGGCAGCGCCATGCCGTGGCCGTGCGCCAGCTCCGCCATCAGGCGCATGCTTGTCACGCTGCGTACAAAATCCCACTCCAGCATCGTTGGTTCTCCACAAAGGCGGGGTGATTGTCCTTTATTGTTGATTTTTTGTCCTACTAAATCCTGCTGATTGCTATCATTTTTTCGTATTCTCAAGCCCACTTAACGCCCGTGTGCGGGCGAACGACTCTGACTAAACCGCCCCTGAGGCTTACTACATCATGACAAGCTACGACTACATCATCGTCGGCGCCGGCTCCGCCGGCTGCGTATTGGCCAATCGGCTGTCGGCAGACCCGGCCGTCACCGTGTGTCTGTTAGAGGCCGGCCCGGCAGACACCAGCCCATTTATTCGCATGCCCATTGGCATCATCGCCATGATGATGAGCCGGGTCTTGAACTGGCGTTATTTCACCGAACCGCAAAAGCTGCTTAACAACCGCACCATGTTTTGGCCGCGCGGCAAAACCCTGGGTGGCAGCAGCTCCAGCAATGCCATGGTTTACACCCGTGGCCACGCGTGGGACTACGACCATTGGGCCGAGTTGGGTAATACCGGTTGGGGCTACGCCCAAGTGCTGCCCCTGTTCAAACGTGCTGAAAACCACGAGCGCGGTGCAAACGCCTTCCACGGCGTGGGCGGCCCGCTCAACGTGGCCCAGCAGCGTTCACCCAATGTGTTGACTGGCGTCTACGTCCAGGCCGGCATCCAGGCCGGTTTTGTGGAAAACAACGACTTCAACGGCGCTAGCCAAGAAGGCATTGGCCCCTACGAGGTGACGCAAAAAGGTGGCGAACGCTGGAGTGTTTCACGCGGCTATTTGCACCCAGTGATGAACCGGCCCAACCTCACCGTGATCACCGAAGCGCGCACCACCAAGATTTTGCTAGAAGGCAAACGTGCTGTGGGTGTTGCGTACACCAAATCGGGCAAGGTAACCGAGATGCGCGCTGCACAAGAAGTCATCTTGTCGGGCGGCGCCATCAACTCGCCCCAACTGCTTCTGCTCTCGGGCGTGGGCCCCGAGCAAGAGCTGCAAAAACACGGTATTGCGGTGAAGCACGCCCTGCCCGGCGTGGGTCAAAACCTGCAAGACCATCTGGATGTGATGGTGGTACACAAATGCACCAAACCCGTGTCTTTGGGGGTGTCCTTTAGCAACGCCTTGTCGCAAATCAAGCATCTGTTTAATTACCTGTTTCACCGCACCGGCCCGTTGACTACCAACGGCGCCGAAGGCGGTGGTTTTGTCAAAAGTGACCCAGCGCAGCCCATTCCTGACCTGCAGTTTCACTTTGCGGCAGTGCATTTGGACGACCACGCCCGCAACCTAAAGAGCGCGGCCAACACCATGATCGGGCATGGCTACTCGCTGCATGTGTGCGACCTGCGGCCCAAGAGCCGTGGTTATATTGGCCTAAAAAGTGCTGACCCGATGGCCGATGCTCTGGTTGAGCCCAACTACCTGTCCCACCCTGAGGACATGAAGACCATGGTCAAAGGCGTCAAAGCCGCGCGCAAACTTTTGGCCGCTAAAGCGTTTGACCCCTACCGCGGTGCAGAGATGTTCCCCGGCCCCGCAGCGCAAAACGACGCCGCTATCGAAGCCTTTGTCCGCCAAAAGGCCGGCACCATTTACCACCCAGTTGGTACCTGCAAAATGGGCAGCGACCCTATGGCCGTGGTTGACGCCACCCTGCGCGTACACGGCATGCAGGGCCTGCGCGTGGTGGACGCCTCCATCATGCCAACCCTGGTGGGCGGCAACACCAACGCCCCCACGGTGATGATTGCTGAAAAAGCCGCCAGCATGATTCTGGCCAGCCGCAGTGTGGAGCGTGTGGTGGCCATGCAGCAAGCAGGCGTGCCCCAGCGCGAAGAAGTACCCGCCAGCATGCCTGCCGCTTTGTAGTGCAGCGTCGGTTTTGGCCCCTGTCAAGGGCCGTGCTGACACCATTGCGACTCGTACCGAAACGCTTACCCTGGGCATAACGGGTTATTGCCTGGCGTGCTTAAATCAGCGCATGAACCCCGACGCACATACCCTTTGGAAGGCCCCGCAGTGGGCCTTTGCTGTTTTGTTGGCCCTGTTGGGTATGCTGGGGCCGTTCTCTATCGACACCTATTTGCCGGCCTTTGCAGGCATTGCGCAGTCGCTGGGCGCGTCCCCGGTACAGATGCAGCAGACGCTGTCGGCCTATCTGTTTGGTTTTGCGTTCATGGCGCTGTTTCATGGGGCTATCTCTGACAGCTTTGGCCGTCGGCCGGTGATTTTGTGGGGGCTGGCGAGCTTTACCATTGCGTCGGTTGGCTGCGCCTTGTCGCAAAGTATTGGGCAGCTCATTTTCTTTCGGGCCATGCAGGGCTTATCGACCGGCGCAGGTATTGTGGTGTCGCGCGCCATCATTCGCGACATGTACCCGCCATCGCAGGCGCAAAAGGTCATGAGCCAGGTCACCATCTTCTTCGGTGCGGCGCCCGCCATCGCGCCCATCATTGGTGGGTGGATGTTGGCGCACGTCAGCTGGCACGGCATCTTTTGGTTTTTGGCGTGTATTGGCGTCACGCTGTGGGTGGCCATATTTCGGCTCATGCCAGAGACCCTGCACACTACACATCGCCAGCACTTTAAGGTCAAGAACCTGCTCGCAGGTTATTGGCAGCTAGGGTCTGACCCACGCTTTTTTCTGTTGGCTCTGGCCAGTGGTGTTCCGTTTAACGGCATGTTTTTGTATGTGCTCAGCGCGCCCGTTTTCTTGGGTGAACACCTGGGCTTGGCGCCGCAGCAATTCTTCTGGTTTTTTGTGTTGACCATTGGCGGCATCATGGGTGGCGCCACGCTCAGCGGGCGCGTGGCAGGCAAGATGGCACCCAAGCGCCAAATCCGCAACGGCTTTCTCATCATGCTGGTGGTGGGCGTGGTCAACCTGGTGGCCAATGTGCTGTTTAAGGCCGACGTGACATGGGCCTTGTTCCCCATTTGCATCTTTGCGTTTGGTTGGGCCCTGATGGTGCCGGTGGTAACCCTGCTGGTGCTTGACTTACACCCCGAGCGCCGGGGCATGGCGTCAAGTTTGCAGATGTTTGTGGGGTCTACCGCCAACGGCATTGTGGCGGGCGTTATCTCGCCGCTGGTAATGCACTCCACCGTGGGGCTAGCCGCATCGTCCTTGGGGATGATGTGCGTGGGCTTGGTCGCGTGGGTCTATATTCGCCGGCGCTGGCCCGATATTGGGCAGGTGAGTGTGATGCATTGACTCTTGGTGTGCGTCGTGCGGCAGACTTGATCCAGCGGTATTGCGTTTGAGTTAAACGCTGCGGTTTTTAGTAGATATCCGGATCAAGCGGCCACGCCAAAGAGCGCCCCGACCCCGGCGGTCAGTGCCATCGCTAAGGCGCCCCAAAAGGTCACACGCACGACGGAGGCAATTAACGAAGACCCCCCGGCACGTGCCGCCAGCAAACCCAGCAGCGCCAGAAAGACAAGCGAGCTGCCAGCCAGGCCCCACGTCAGCATGGAAGCCGGAAGCATCAGCACCATCAACAGCGGCAACCCTGCGCCCACCGCAAACGTAGCCGCCGAAGCGAATGCGGCTTGCACGGGCTTTGCGGCCAAGGTGTCTGATATGCCCAACTCATCACGCGCATGTGCACCAAGCGAGTCATGCGCCATCAGTTGGGTGGCTACGCGGGTGGCCAGTGCGTCATCGAGGCCACGTTTGACATAGATGGATTTCAGTTCTGTGTGTTCTTGAATTGGGTTTTCGACCAACTCTTTGCTCTCGCGCGCAAGATCGGCAGTTTCAGTATCGGCCTGTGAGCTGACCGAAACATACTCGCCCGCAGCCATCGACATCGCCCCGGCGACAAGGCCCGCTACGCCCGTAATCAAAATCGCACGGGTACTTGCGCCCGATGCCGCTACGCCTAAGACAAGGCTCGCCGTCGATACGATGCCATCGTTTGCGCCAAGAACGGCAGCACGCAGCCATCCGGTTCGATATGTTCTGTGGTTTTCTCTGTGTCTCATAGCACCTACTTGTTGATGGGGTTAACAACCTACCAATGACTTCGATGGCCATAGTGCCGAGCGCAAGTGGCCCGAAAAATAGCAGTTGAGTGGCGAGCACGCGTTTGCGCTTTAACGTGGAAATCACCGCGCCGCAGGTTGCGCGTTGATTGCCATGTTAAACAGCTTGAGGCCAATTGATCTGCACTTTTCGACCATTGGCAAGGCAGTCGCGCAGGTACAAATTAATGAGGCTCTGATACGGCACACCAGCTTCATCGGCCATACCTTTGAAATACTGCACCACGTCTTCAGACAGACGCATCGTTACAGGCTTTTTCAGCTTCGACGCATAGGGATTCTTGCGCGACTTCAGTTTAGAGAGATCGTATTCTGCCTTCATGTGTGTACACCCCGATAAAACGCGCTTTCACGCTTGGTTGCCTTACGTGCGGAGATGATCCGAATAGTCGCACCGTGATCTCGTTCGCAATGGCAGACGATGAGCAGCTTTGCACTTGAACTCATGCCCAACATCAGAAAGCGCTTTTCATCGAAAGAATGCTCATCATCGAAGAACTGAACGCCAAACTCGTCGAAAAAAATCGACTTGGCCTCGTCAAACGACACATGATGCTTTTTGATGTTTGCTGCGGCTTTAGCCTCATCCCATTCGAATTCAATCATGCGTACATTGTATGTATACTTTTTTGAAGTTCAAGTCGTCAAATGGGAGCGGTCTACCGTTGGAGTCAAGTCGCAACGTGCTTGTGCGTTGTCGGCCTTGGACGACCAGTTAAATTTCGTTCAACTTCCATGCGAAGCACCGAATTTATGCGTGACTGGTAGCCCGCACCCTTCGACTTGAAGTACTCCAAAATGTCAGCATCCAAACGAACCGAGGTTAGTACCTTCGTGGGCGTAGCCTGTGGCCCGCGCCCGCGCTTCAGAACCGGCGCTCCAAGCATTTCTTCCGTCCACGCCGGATTGTCCGGATCGTTGACCTTAGCCGAGGTTTTCTTTGGCAACTTGGCGGTAGTAGCGAGCTTCATGTTTTTCTGCCTTTCGTAGCGATATCACGTGAGGCCCTTTCGGCCGCTCCGTGTAAACCATCACAACCACATCCGATTCCAACAGACCAAAGCAAACCAAGCGCTCCTCGCCGTAGTCTTGCCGCTTGTCTTCGCGGGTCACAGTGAAGTGGTCCCAGATTGCATCGCATTCAACGAAGTCAAGGCCGTGATTCTTGATGTTCAGCTTGCGTTTTGGTTCGTCCCATGTGAGCATGTTTAATTGTATCTACAAAATAACCGAACGCAAGGTGAAATTTAACGTTGGAGGCCAGGCGACGCCGTAGGCGGTCGCCTCTGGGCCGACCTGTTAGACCGCATCACGCCGCGCTCCTCACACGTGCGACCTCGGAATACCGGCTCTCGGCATAGATGGTCGAGAGGTCCCACAGCGTCCTTAAGTCTTCCGTCCATCTGAGCGCTCCCGGAGGATCTGGCCAATCCGTTACACCATCGCGATGAAACCACCCGCGCAAACCAGCGGCGGCTGAGGCCTGTCGCTCCCATGTACCCGCTTCGAGCACTTCTGCGACCTCGCGTAGGTGAAGGGCGAATCGGGTTGCGTCTGGAAACGGGCCACGTGGCGCAGCGTCAGCCGCCCGCATACACGCGGCGGCAAGTGCCTGGCGGTCAGCGTCGAAACTCTGCACTGGGTTCATGTGCGGTCTAACGTAAAAATGACCGGACCACCAACACAAGCGGCGAAGCCGCTTTCTGCTGTTGTGGGTCCGTGTCGATTGGCAAGTTAAACATATCTTGGTGCACCCCGCCCAACCCAGACTCTATAGCTCTCTCCATAGTAGCCCACGATTCCTTGCCGCATCAGGTGCAAAGCGGCGTCACGCCCCTGCACCCGATATGCCTCGCGAATGAGTTCGACTTCGCAATTGAACTGAGTCTCCTGCGCCTCAGTTGGACAAAGTCGCAGCGGAACCTGCATTGGTTGAACCTGCGACAGCAGGTCACGCAAGCGCAAGGTTGATTCGAAGTGCTGCTTCAGATTCTCTGGGGCGCCGTCATCAACTGAGGCGACAGCAAGGTCAATGATGTCGGTACCGTGGGGAAGGCTTTCGCGCTTGCAAAGAAGCAGCGCTCTGTACGCCTGCCGCGGTGACAACATAGCCAACCAAGCTCCCCAGTTGGCCTCGCGCCAACTGGATGTGAAGAGTAAATCACTCAGTAGTTCTGCATTTATCGCATCAACACCAATGCGGCATTGATACAGGAACTCCAACGGTTCGCAGAGTATGGCTGGAAAATTCGCCAAGAACTTCCGATACGGACTTGCTGCGTTCTCTGTCTTTTGCAAGAGTCCAAGTAGCCCGCCATTGCTAATGCTTATGTAAGGGGCACCTTGCATCAGACGAAAGGAATCGCCGTGGTGGTAGTGCGGCCTACGTTGGCTCATTGTTTAACGTTGGCGATGACCAGCGCACGGCAACTGCGGCGAAGCCGCCCTCTGAGGCCGTGAGTCTGGATCGATCAACATGTTAAGTCTCATTTCTCGCCTCTGCACGACATCGGAACAATCTTCTCGGGGTACCCGCGGCACTCCCACTTGACTGAATTCTCTGCGAATTGAGGGCTCAGCACGATGACAACGGGTGGGTCATCCCCGATAGCGATGACCTCCCCATCTCGCGTGACAAATCCTGCCACACTTCTCCCCGATGGATGGAACGCAATTCCTCGCCCAGAATCATCAAGCTTTCCGCTTGCGCGTGCGTTCTCCTCAACTTGACTTCGCAAAGTTGAGGCGGCCAGTACAACCTCAATCACTTTGGCGCGTGGTGTGTAGCACTGGTACGCGGGGGTAATGATCGCCAGGGGAATTCCCGCCAAAACGAACCAAAGCAATAACAGCAGTGCGTCCTTGCAAGACCCAATGACGATCTGGCCCCATTGCCTGGCCATCCGAACAGGAGCCACTACCAAGTGGTTTGCCCAAAGTACGAATGCACATGAAAGTAGCGCCCACGTGAGCTCGGGGTACCACGGCCCCTCTCTGCAAGATTGCGCGAATGCAAGCAGCAGGGCCGCTCCGACAATCGCCAAGGGAAGCGACCAGTGAGTCGTCGGCAGGGGTCTCAGGATGCGAACCTTGAACATGAGACTTAACGTTGGAGGCCACTGGCGCGCAGCAAGCGCCGCGTAGCGGCAACCTGCTGCTGCGTGTCCATGTGGGACGACCAGTTAACTTTCAATTGCCACAACACTCAGTTTTTTCCTAAGTACGAGAAATGTTATCGCGCCAATCGGTAACGCTATCGCAATGGTCCACTGTCCATAAGGCGGCGCGAAAACTCCCGCACTAAATAGCTGGAAATACAATGGCGCGAAACCCCATTCGCCAGTTGTCCAGTTCACCGCCAATTTTCCAAATCCAAACAAAACGAACAGAACCCACGGCCATTTTCGGCCTTTGAATTTAGATCTGGCGCAAACAACAAGCGCCCAGAGAGTAAGCAGCGGAAATACTATCGCCAACGCAAAGATAAGGTATTGAAAAAGTGTTTTCCCAGCCAACGTGAACCGATTTTGTTCTTCAAGTGAGGCTGGTTGTGGCACGACACTGAGGCCGATTATGGTGATCTTGCCACCCTGATCCTTTACGGCGACGTTCGTCAAAATCCATTTGCCAGAAAAGCCATACTCAAAAGTGAGATTGACAGTGGACGATGCATCTGTCTTCATCCGATGAGCGCCAACCAGCGTAATCGCCGATGGCTCCCCAGCAGGAATGAACGCCGCCATCTGGACAAGCGCGTTACGAAGTGCTGGCCCAGCTATGCTTGGATCAGCAGCCTTCTCGATATCCTCAAAGCGTTGCTGTCGCAAGAGATCTATGTAACTCTTTGCCAATGCTTGATCGGCGGGCGAAGCAAACTTTTGGATCATGTCTGCTTGATTGCAACCCGCAAGCATGATCCAGAGCAAAGACAGAAACAAACGGCGAAGAATTGAGGTACTCATTGAAAGTTAACGTTGGAGGCCACTGGGGCGCAACCCGTGCCGCGCAGCGGCAGCCTTCGGTTGCGTATCCATGTGGGCCGACATGTTATCGAGCATCTATTGTGATGCTGATATCAACTCCCAGCGCCGCTAAGTCGCGCTGTAAAGCTGGGGCCATTTCTACAAGCGCCGTTCCAGAGACGCATATGAAGCAGTCTAGCTCGCACTTGCAGCCTGCTTCCTGTAGGTTGCGCAGTGCTGCTGCACGCTCTCCCAAAAGTACGACCCAAGCCCCGAACTCATCAGAGAATGGGTCGCCCTCGCTTCTGGAAGGTAGCCGTTTTTTCCATCCGCCCCATTCATGCAACTGGTCTCCAACCCGCTTTTCATCTCCACGCCGCCAGCTGTCATCGGGTACGAGCCCCAGAGCTGCGGTTACGTTGGATGGCACCAAGTCGACACCGGTGATGAGCAGGCCAATGCTGCTTACAAACTCGCGATCACTGCGACTCTCTGTCATGCAGGATAACGTAGAGCTGACCGGCGCTGCGAAGCGGCGTCCGAGTTGAGCGCCCCGTTAGACTTCTTACAGAGCAGCTTCTTTCTTCAGTTGAATGATGGCAACTCCAACTCCACTCGACGCAGAAGCGAACGCAGTACCCGAGTTAATCATGGTTTCCGCCTCTTGAAACTTCTTTGCATTGATCGCTTTTGCGACCTTGCCGGCCTCAACGTGAAAGATCGCATGCTTGGATAAGCAATTGGAATGTGAGGCGAGTTTTCCAAAATTTGTCTTGGCATCACCGTGCAGCCATTTTCCAAGCTCGCAGCAGTTGTCTTTCGCTATTGTTTCTGCGTCCATCGTTTCTTGCTTCGAGATTGCAGAGCGAAACTTTAGCTTCCAGTCTGCGTGTGTTGCGATTGCATTGTCTAGATCCATGATGGTCTCCTTTGTGGTGGGTTGAAGTCTAACGTGATGTAGCCGAGCGCCTATCCTGGCATTGCCAAGCTAGACGACGAAATAAACTGGACGAGCAGGTTTGAATGAACCTTGAAAAACCTTCTGCAGGCCTATTGCTATATAGGTTTTTAATACCTATACTGGATGAAATTACAGTATTCGTCATGTCCACCAAACCCGTCTCCTATACCCCCCAGTCGCCCCGCTTGCTGGATCAGTTGCGGGAGGTTCTGCGGTACAAGCACTATAGCTTGCGCACCGAAGAGGCATACCTGTATTGGGTGAAATTTTTTGTTCGCTGGCATGGCCGCAATGGCCAGTTGCGCCATCCGCGCGCGTTGGGGGCCGCAGAGGTTGAACAGTTTTTGTCTATGCTCACCACTGAACGCAACGTGTCCGTATCCACCCATAATCAAGCGCTCAGTGCCCTTCTTTTTTTGTATCGCGAAGTCTTTGGTATGCAGTTGCCGTGGCTTGATGGTATTGAGCGACCTACTCGGCCAAGGCGTATTCCTTCGGTATTGACTGCAGCCGAGGTGGGTGCTTTGCTGGGCGCCATGACAGGGGTTGAACTGTTGCTGGCCAAGCTGTTGTATGGCACCGGCATGCGACTCAACGAAGGGCTGCGCCTGCGGGTTAAGGATGCGGATTTTGACCGGCGCGTACTGGTAGTGCGTGATGGCAAAGGCGGTAAAGACCGGGTGGTGATGTTGCCGCAAACGCTTGACGTGGCCTTGCGCTCGCAATTGGCGCATGCGCGCACGGTGTGGGAGCATGACCGACAACACCAGCAACCCGGTGTTGAAGTACCCGACGCGCTGGCAGTCAAATACCCTGGCTTGGGGCAGCGCTGGGAGTGGTTCTGGGTGTTCCCGTCTCCCAAGCTGTCGGTTGACCCGCGTTCCCGCATTGAACGCAGACACCACTTATACGAGGAGCGGCTGCAACGTGCCATTAAGCTGGCCTGCGCAGCGGCGCATATTCACAAACCCGTCTCCGTCCACACCCTGCGCCACAGCTTTGCCACCCACCTGCTTCAATCGGGCACCGACATTCGCACCGTGCAAGAGCTGCTGGGCCACAGCGACGTGTCAACCACCATGATTTACACCCATGTACTCAAGGTGGCTGCGGGCGGCACCAGCAGCCCGTTGGATGCATTGCTGGCGGGTGTATGACCGCTGTGCGTGATACCTCTTTGGCCCACGTCCATCCCGGTGTCTGGCACGCCGACGCGCTGGCCACCCCTGCAGGCCGGGTGTTGGCCACGGGTGACGCGGCGCTAGACGCGCAGTTGCCCGGCGGCGGCTGGCCCCTGGGCGCTTTGAGCGAAATTTTGCAACCCGATGGCGTGCACAGCGAATGGCGCCTGTTGCTGCCCGCCTTGGCCCGCAGTGGCACGGCGGCGGTGGTGCTGGTGGGCGCGCCGTACATGCCGTTTGGCCCAGCGCTGCATGCACAGGGTTTGCGGCCCCAGCGCTTGTTGTGGGTGCAGGCGCAGGTTAGCGCCCAGCGCCTGTGGGCGGCAGAGCAAGCGCTGCGCTGCGCCGAGGTGGACGCCGTGCTGGCCTGGCTACCCCAAGCGCGGGCCGACCAGTTGCGCCGCCTGCAAATGGCGGCGGCCGAGTTTGACAAGTTGCTGTGGGTGCTGCGCCCCGAGCAGGCGCAGCACGAGTCGTCCCCCGCCGTGCTGCGCCTTTTGGTGGGCTTGGCCGATGCCGATGCCGATGCCGATGCAGGCAGCCCCGATGCCCTGACCGTGCGCGTGCTCAAACGCCGGGGGCCGCCCCTTGCCCACGTTTTGCAGCTGCACGCACGCCCCGCGTGGCTGGCAGGCTTGCTGGCAGCCAGCCAAACAGTTCCGGGTGATGCAACTCCGGAAGATGCAACCCTGGGTGATGCAAGGCCGAGCTATGCACTGGATTGCGCTACAGCCCGCGCTTAGCCCCGCGCCTGACCCCGCCAGTGCTGCAGCGGTAGCGGCGCTGAGCGGGCCAGCGGGCGATGCCCCGCTGGTAGACCCGTTTGCCGCCGCTGCGTGGTGGGCTCTGCAGTTCACACCTTTGGCCGCGCAGGTGGATGGTGTGCTGGTGCTTGAGGTCTCGGCCAGTGAGCGCCTGTTTGGCGGGCGCACCGCTTTGCTGGCCCAATTATTTATGCCAAATGGCCCTCTAGCCCTCATGGAGCGTGCGCAAGGCGCTACGTCTTTGATAGCGCTTGGCCGCCTGCGCTGCGCCGCTGCAGTGCGTCCCAAGGCCCCGTCGCCGGTTGCATTGCCGCCTACCGATGTGCTGCCCGATGCTTTGACCCTGCACACCCTGACCGCCGCCCAGGCGCACTTGCCCACCTTGGCGCGCCTGGGCCTGGGCACCTGGGGGCAATTGCGCGCCTTACCCCGTGGCGGGCTGGCGCGCCGCTTTGGCGCCGGTTTGGTGGACGCGCTGGACCGCGCCTATGGCCAGGCGCCCGAGGTCTACCCTTGGCTGACCCTGCCCGATGTGTTTGACGCCTCGCTAGAGCTGGCTGCCAGTGTTGAGTGCGCCCCGGCCTTACTGTTTGGCGCACGCCGCCTGCTGGCGCAGTTGCTGGTGTGGTTGCGTGCCCGCCAGCACGGCGTGTTGGCGCTAGAGCTGCAGTGGGAGCTAGACGCCCGCCGCTCCAACGCCCGGCATGTGGACGCCCACCACAGCGGCGGCACCCACGGCCGCCTGGTGCTGCGCACCGCCCAGCCGACCCAAGACATGCAGCACCTGGCCCGCCTGCTGGGCGAACAGTTGGCCCGCGTCACCCTGCCAGCGCCGGTGCTGCACATGCGCCTGCGCACCCTGCAAACCCAGGCCCTGGCCGGCGAGAGCATCAGCCTCTTGCCTGACGATGTGCGCCAAGGCGACCGC
Source organism: Burkholderiales bacterium (assembly GCA_038245855.1). Lineage (GTDB taxonomy): Bacteria > Pseudomonadota > Gammaproteobacteria > Burkholderiales > Burkholderiaceae_C > Allorhodoferax. The sequence continues at coordinate 20,010 of JBBRSA010000001.1, read as the reverse complement.
CTGCACCAGTTGCTAGAGCGCCTAAGCGCGCGCTTGGGGCCTGCGCAGGTGCTGCGGGTGGCGCTGCAGGCCGACCAGCGGCCCGAGCGGATGCAGTGCTGGCACCCCGCCGCCGAGACAGATGCCGCAGCAGGGCAGAACGCTGCTATTAAATCAGGAGCTGCTTGCGCACATTCCACGAGGGCTAGAGGCCTAAAACACACTATTTTTCGGGCGCAAGACGCTTTGCTGCCCACCTGGCTGCTGGCCACGCCGCTGCGCCTGGCCACACCCGGCTCGGGCGGGCCGCACTACCAAGGCGCGCTAACCCTGCTGGCCGGGCCCCAGCGGATAGAGGCCGGTTGGTTAGAGGGCGACACCCACTGCGCCCTGCGTGATTACTTCATCGCCCGCAGCCCCGGCGCCGGGTTGGTGTGGGTGTACCGCGAGCGGCTAGGCAATTTGCATTGGTACCTGCAGGGGGTGTTTGCCTGAGCCAGTTTTGCCATTTAGTCAAAAATAACTATCTAAATGTCATAAATATGACGATTAGCTAGCAAATTTGCCGATTTCCATTGCCGCAGCCTTGCGCCACACTGCCTGTAGACCCAGGACACAGCCCGAGGAGACAGCGCCATGAACCGCCCCAACACCACCACCCATGCGCATTTGCACACCACCGCCCCCACGCAAACCCAGTTCCTCAGCGTGCAAGATGTGGCCGCCATCGTGGGCCGGGTGGGCACGGCGGCCACCCTGGGCCGCATGGCCGACTACATTGCGGCCGACTACCGCCGTTGGCAAGACTTTGACAAATGCGCCCGCGTGGCCGCCCATTCGCCGGGCGGCGTGATCGAGCTCATGCCCATTGCCGACGCGCAGACTTACACCTTCAAATACGTCAACGGCCATCCCAAAAACACCCACCTGGGCCTGCCCACCGTCATGGCCTTTGGCGTGCTGGCCGATGTCGATACCGGCACCCCCCAGTTGCTCAGCGAGCTCACCCTAACCACCGCCTTGCGCACCGCCGCCATGTCGGCTGTGGCGGCGCGGGCACTGGCGCGCAAGGGCAGCAAAAGCATGGCCCTGATTGGCAACGGCGCGCAAAGCGAGTTTCAGGCGCTGGCGTTTCAACACCTGCTGGGTATTGAAGAGATTCGCCTCTATGACACCGACCCCCTGGCTACCCGCAAGCTGGTAGACAATCTGCAAGGCACGGGTTTGCGCCTGACCGTTTGCAGCAGCATTGCGCAGGCGGTGCGCGGCGCAGACATCGTGACCACGGTGACGGCGGACAAAACCAACGCCACCATCCTGACGGCGAATTTATTGGAGCCTGGCATGCACATCAACGGCGTAGGCGGCGACTGCCCCGGCAAGACCGAGCTGCACCCCGATGTGCTGCGCGCATCCAGCGTGTTTGTGCAATACGAGCCGCAAACCCGCATCGAGGGCGACCTGCAGCACCTGCCCGCTGACTTTGCCGTCACCGAGCTGTGGCAGGTGCTGGTGGGCCAAGCGGAGGGGCGCACGTCCGACGCCCAAGTCACCCTGTTTGACTCGGTCGGTTTTGCGCTAGAAGATTTCTCGGCCCTGCGCTACCTGCGCGACGTGGCTGCCGAGCTGGGTTTGGGCCAGCGCCTGTCGTTGATCCCGGCCTTGGCCGACCCCAAAGACCTGTTTAGCCTGCTGCGCCCTACGGCCGCCAAGCTGACCTTAGCAGCATGAGCGCGCCCGACAACACCACCGCCGACACTGTGCCCGACACTGCGGCCAACCGCGACCCCGCCGCTGGTGGCGTCAGCCTGATTGGTGTGCCCACCGACGTGGGCGCTGGTACCCTCGGTGCCCGCATGGGCCCGGCTGCGCTGCGGGTAGCCGGTGTGGCGCAGGCCATTGCGCAGTTTGGCATTGATGTCAAAGACTGCGGCAACCTAGACGGCCCGCCCAACCCGTGGACCACTGCGGTCAACGGCTTTAGGCACCTGCCCGAGGTGGTGCAGTGGAACCAACTGCTGCACAACGCCATGTATGCCGAGCTGCAGGCCGGGCGCCTGCCCATCATGCTGGGCGGCGACCATTGCCTGGGCATTGGGTCTATCAGCGCGGTGGCCCGCCACTGCCGCGACACGGGTAAAAAGTTGCGCGTGTTGTGGTTTGATGCCCATGCCGATTTCAACACCGCGACGCTCACACCCAGCGGCAACATCCACGGCATGCCGGTGGCCTGTTTATGCGGACAAGGCCCGCAAGCGTTGATCGAAATTGGCGGCCATGTGCCCGCCATACACCCCAAACAGATTCGCCAGATTGGCATTCGCAGTGTCGATGCAGGCGAAAAGCGCCTGGTGCACGACATGGGCATTGAGGTTTTCGACATGCGCTACATCGACGAGATGGGCATGCGCCACACCATGGAGCTGGCCTTGGCGCTGGTGGACGCCAACACGCACTTGCATGTGAGCCTGGACGTAGATTTTTTAGACCCCACCATCGCCCCCGGCGTGGGCACCACCGTGCGCGGCGGCCCGACCTACCGCGAAGCCCAGCTGTGTATGGAGATGATTGCCGACACTGGCCGTTTAGCGTCGATGGACGTGGTGGAACTCAACCCCGCCCTCGATGTGCGTAACCAGACCGCTGAGCTGGCCGTGGATCTGATTGAGAGCCTGTTTGGCAAAAGCACCCTGATGCGCAAAACATCCAAACCAGCCGCATAAAACCCGACGTTTAACCGTGTGAACCGCAACAACGCGCAGGAGCGCAGGAGCGCCACCTAGCCCATTTTGGTTTTAGCTGTTGGCAGGTCGGGGCGCTGTGCTCAGCCCCAGCATGGGCAAAAGCTGCACGGCCAATATGCACACAAAAATCAGGGCACCTCCGGCCAATTGCATGGCGCTGAGCTGCTCACCCAAGTACCACGCGCCCGCGAGTGCGGCAAAGATCAGCTCTGAACTCAGCAAAATGGCCGCGTCCGTAGGGTGTGTGTGGCGCTGGGCCACCACCTGCAGCGTAAAGGCAATACCCACCGACAACACACCGCCGTACAAAATGGCGGGCAGCGCGGCGTGTAGCTGCGCCCCACTGATGGGTTCTTGCGCCACTGCCAACAGGGCTGCCAGCACACCACACACCGCAAACTGCGTGAAGGCCACCAAGATAGGCGCGCCCTTTTTGGCGGCCACGCGGCCAATCAAGAGCACATGCAGCGCCCAGAACACCGTGCTGGCAATGATCCACCAGTCGCCAGTGGTTAGCGCGGTGAAGGTGCCGCCACTCAAAAAATAGGCGCCCACCACCGTGCCCACCGTAGCCGGCCATACAGAGGGGTGTGGGCGGTGCCGGTCTAGCAGCCAGCCTAAGAGCGGCACCATGGGCACATACAGCGCGGTTAAAAATCCGGCGTTGGACACCGTGGTGCCACCGACCCCAATTTGCTGAAAAATGGCGCCCAAAAACAGCAGCAGCCCTAAGCCGCCCCAAGCCAGTAAGTCATGCACGGTGAACTGCACACCCCGGTCGCGCAGACGCATGTATTCGCGCAGGGCCAAAGGCGCCACAAATAAGGAACCGATCAAAAAGCGCGCACCGGTGTAGGTGAACGGCCCCACGTTTTTCATGCCCAATTGCTGGGCCACAAAGGTGCTGCCCCAGATCAGGGCGGTCAGTAGCATCAGGCCATTGGCCACGGTGCGGCTCATGGCGTGGAAGCACCCAATGGCGCGCGACGGGAATGCTTCAGGAAAGGGAATGGCGTGTTCATGGGCGCTTGCGCGTCAGGGTAGGTCCCGTTGATTGGGGCACAGCATGCCACACAACACGGAGCCTACCGTTTGGTGCGCCCGCCGGGCGTTACCCGGCATTCCACAGGCTTTTTATGCCGTGTGTATTGAGGACGTCTCGCCGGTCAGGGGCAATGACGAAATCTTGGTTGAACCCACGTAAAAATCGCCGTCCGATACCAGTGCTGGCGCAACCGGTGCGCGGTGCTTCAGCGCTGTGTGGTTGCTAACGCTGATCGGTTGAATGACGGGGCTTTCGGCAATGCCGATATCAATAGTGCTCATGGTCGTGGCTTTAGTAAAAAAAGTAAGGGGAGTACGCTTTTTGTTTAAAAGCAGGCCAATTACACAGCGGGATGGACCCCTTGTGGCGCTGCGGCTGGGGTAAAGGACCAAAATACAAGGCTTCCGTGAACAAATACCGGGCAGCCTCCGCACCAGAACCGAGTTCGTGTCCAGTTCGTGTCCAATAGACCCATGGACCACGCCCAACCCCAACCCACAGCCCCCCACGACACCACCGACCAGCGCCTGATTGACCTGGAAATCAAAGCCAGCTTTACCGAAGACGCGTTGGAGCAACTCAACCAGGTGGTGGTGCGCCAGCAGCAAGAACTTGAATGGCTGCTGCGCGAGGTGCGCGCCCTGCGCCAGCAAGTGCCCGAGGGCGGTGGACAGGCCACTTTCAGCCGACCCGGCGAAGATTTGCCGCCGCACTATTGAGGCATTTTTCTGTGACATAAATCACACTTTTTGGTGGTTTGTAAAAAAATACGAACGATCGTGCTTTTTTAGAGTGATCTCTCCAAGCAAGTGACCAATAGGTCATTAATAATGCCGATCGGAGGTATCCCATGCACGATTCGTATATTGACTTTGCCAACTCACCCGTTGGTTCCCGCATCACTGCCATGCTCGGCTTGCCAGCACCACTGCCGTTGGAGCGCTACCGCGCTGACCAGCCGGTGATTAAAGGCACCGTATTGCTCGGCGCAGGTCCTCAGCCCCAGTTGCTGGAAACCTTGGCGTCGGCGTTTCATGCGATGGGCGCGCAAACCTTGGCGCACCGCACGTTGCCCCAATGGACGGCGGTTGCTAACCAAGCGGGTCTGATGACCGGCCGCTGGGGTGTTGAAGACAAACCCGGCGAAAAAGTTAAAGCCCTGGTGTTTGACGCCACCGGCATGGACGACAGCGCCCAATCCGACGCGCTGTACCAGTTTTTCCACGACACCGCCCGCTCGGTGACCACCTGCGGCCGTGTGGTCGTGATTGGCCGCCCACCCGAGGACTGCACCTCTCCCCGCCAAGCCACCGTTCAGCGTGCCCTAGAGGGCCTGACCCGTGCCTTGGCCAAAGAACTTAAACGCGCCATCACGGTTAACCTGGTGTACGTGGCCCAGGGCGCAGAAGCACAGTTGGAATCCACCCTGCGCTTTTTCCTGTCACCGCGCTGCGCTTATGTGTCGGCACAGGTGGTGCGTGTGGGTGTGCCCAGCAGCGCTGCTAACGCCAAAGCACAGTGGGCGCAGCCCCTGGCTGGCAAAAAAGTACTGGTGACTGGCGCATCGCGCGGCATTGGTGCAGCCATCGCTGAAGTGATGGCGCGCGACGGCGCCGAGGTGATTTGCCTGGACATTCCCCAAGCCCAAGCCGGTCTAGATGAAATAGCCACTAAGCTGGGCGGCAAAGCCCTGGCGCTAGACATCGGTTCGGCCGAAGCACCTGCCGCTTTGGTAGCCGCTGCACTGGCCGATGGTGGTTGGGATGTTGTGGTGCACAACGCTGGCATCACCCGCGACAAGACCATTGCCAACATGAAAGAGCCGTTGTGGCAATCGGTGGTCAACATCAATCTGTCGACCCAAGAGCGCATCAACGAAGCGCTGGTAGCGGGCGGGGCGCTCAAGCCCGGTGGCCGCATTGTGTGTGTGTCGTCCATCTCGGGCATTGCCGGTAACCTGGGCCAAACCAACTACGCGTTTTCCAAAGCAGGTGTCATTGGTATGGTGCAAAGCACCGCGCCTGAGTTGGCCCGTTATGGCGTCACCATCAATGCCGTTGCGCCGGGTTTCATTGAGACCCAGATGACTGCCGCCGTGCCTTTTGCCATTCGCGAAGCCGGTCGTCGCATGAACTCTATGGGCCAAGGCGGCCAACCACAAGACGTGGCCGAAGCCATTGCTTGGTTTGCTGCACCCCAGTCCGCAGGCCTTACGGGCAACGTGGTGCGGGTGTGCGGCCAAAGCCTGATTGGTGCCTGATTCCCATATGACCATGAAAACCATTGAAGTTCTGAGCGAACCCCATCTGGCCAGCGTACTGGTCAGCGCCTTAGCGTCTAGCACCAAGCGCCCCGGCGTGGTCAAGAAATTGCCCGCGCTGACCTTGGTACGCCCCAACGTGGTGCTCGATGGCGCGCACATTGCGCGCTACAACAAGATCTGCGGTTTCAAGCCCGAGCAGGGCGTGCCGCTGATCTACCCACAGATGCTGACCTTCCCACTGGTGATGTCGTTCTTTGGCTCTGACGCCTGCCCTTGGCCCGCTCTGGGCACGGTGCACCTCGCCAATAGCATTGAACAGAAGAAGCGCCTGCGCGCCGGCGATTCCGTGCGGGTCGAGATGCAAACCGGCGAGTTGTTCGCACACGAAAAAGGCCAGGGCTTCACACTCGACTTGCGCATTCTGCGCGACGACGAAGTGGTGTGGAGCGCCACGCAAAGTTTGCTGCGCGTGGGCGTCACGCAAAAGAGCGGCAAGCCTTACGTCAGCCCCATCACGGACGAGGCGCCCTTGTCGCGCCAAGCTGACTTCAGCGCCGCTAGCGACCTGGGGCGCCGCTATGGTGCGGTGTCGGGCGACCGCAATCCGATTCACCTCACCGCTTTGTCGGCTAGGTTGTTTGGTTTTCGTCAGGCCATTGCACACGGCATGTGGACCAAAGCACGCGCATTGTCGTGCCTGTTGCCCGCCCAGCCGCTTGAAGAAGCCAGCGTGGCAGTGGACTTCAAAACACCGCTGTTCTTGCCTTCGCGTGCTTCCTTGTGGAGCGCGCGCAAGCAAGGTGGCGCCCTGTTTGAAGTGCGCGACGCCAAAGGCGAGCGCCCGCATTTGCGCGGACAGTTGCAGTACTGATCGCACAGCCCTTTTTATTAACCCCACCCATCCCTTTACAAGGTAAGCCACTATGTCCACCATTCGCCGCGTCGCCATTCTGGGCGGCAACCGTATTCCGTTTGCCCGCTCCAACACGGTTTATTCGCAAGCCTCTAATCAGGAGATGTTGACAGCCACCCTGCAAGGCTTAGTGGACCGCTTTAATCTGCACGGCGAGCGCATGGGTGATGTGGTCGCCGGTGCGGTCATGAAGCACGCCCGTGACTTCAACCTGGTGCGCGAGTGCGTACTCTCCACCACGTTGTCGCACCAAACACCTGCGTTTGATTTGCAGCAGGCCTGCGGCACCGGCTTGGAAGCCGCCATGGTCGTGGCCAACAAGATTGCTTTAGGCCACATTGAGTGCGGTATTGCGGGCGGTGTGGACACCACATCGGACGCTCCCATCGCCTTGAACGAGAAACTGCGTAAAATTTTGTTGGACCTGTCGCGCGCCAAGACGCCGGCACAGCGCCTGGCCATTGCCGCGCGTTTTCGCCCCTCCATGCTGGCACCCTCGCTGCCGCGCAATGGCGAGCCACGCACCGGTTTGTCCATGGGTGAGCATGCTGAGCAAATGGCCCAGCAGTGGAGCATTCCCCGCGAAGCGCAAGACGAACTGGCATTGAAGAGCCACCAAAACCTGGCCAAAGCCTACGAGAGCGGTTTCTTCAATGACCTGATGACCCCGTTCAAAGGCGTTGCCAAAGACAACAACATGCGCGCCGATCTGACCATCGAAAAGCTGCGCTCCTTGAAGCCGGTGTTCGACAAAAAAGTGGCCCCCAACCAAGGCACCTTGACTGCCGGTAACTCCACCCCCCTGACTGACGGCGCCTCTGCGGTGCTCTTGGCCAGCGAAGAGTGGGCGGCCGCCCACAATATTCCCGTCCTGGCGTACATCACGTTCAGCGAAGTGGCTGCGGTGGACTTCTTTGACGAAAAAGAAGGCTTACTGATGGCACCTGCTTACGCGGTACCCCGCATGTTGGCACGCGCTGGCCTGAGCCTGCAAGACTTCGATTACTACGAAATCCACGAAGCCTTTGCCGCACAGGTGCTGTGCACGCTGGAAGCCTGGCAAGACAAGACTTTCTGCAAAGAAAAACTCGGCCTGTCCAAACCCCTGGGCAAGATCGACATGAAGAAGCTCAACGTGAACGGCAGCTCGTTGGCAGCCGGTCATCCGTTTGCTGCAACCGGTGGCCGCATCGTGGCCACTTTGTCAAAAATGCTGGCGCAAAAAGGTTCGGGCCGTGGCCTGATCTCGATCTGCGCTGCCGGTGGTCAAGGCGTTGTCGCCATCATTGAAAGGTAATTGCCATGCACGCTTACAAAGCCCCCCTGCGCGATATGCGCTTCTTGATGAACGAAGTGCTGGATTACCCCGCGCACTACGCGTCGCTGCCCAATGGCGCCGAAGCTACCCCCGAAATGGTGGATGCCATTTTGGAAGGTGCCGCGACTTTGTGCGAAGAGGTGCTGGCACCGCTGAACGCATCGGGCGACAAAGAAGGTTGCAAGCTGCAAGACGGCGTGGTCACCACGCCCAAGGGTTTCAAAGAAGCCTACGCGGAGTTTGTGGCCGGTGGCTGGCAAGGCTTGTCCTTCCCTACCGAGTACGGCGGTCAGGGCTTGCCCTCCTCGTTGAACCTGTTAAAAACCGAGATGATGGGCACGGCCAACTGGTCGTTCGCCATGTACCCCGGTTTGACGATTGGTTGTATCAACACCATCATGCAGTACGGCACCGATGCACAGAAAAAGCAGTACCTGCCCAAGCTGGTCTCAGGCGAGTGGACCGGCACCATGTGCCTGACGGAACCCCAGTGCGGCACCGACCTGGCCCAGGTCAAAACCAAGGCCGAGCCACAGAAAGACGGCACCTTCGCATTGACCGGAACCAAGATTTTCATCTCGGCCGGTGAACACGATCTGGCCGAAAATATTGTCCACATCGTGCTGGCCCGCCTGCCGGACGCTCCAGCCGGCACCAAGGGCATTTCGCTCTTTATCGTGCCCAAGTTCTTGGTCGCGAAAGACGGCGCAATGGGCGCACGCAACCCGGTGAACTGTGGCTCGATCGAGCACAAGATGGGCATCAACGCCAACGCCACCTGCTTGCTCAATTTTGACGGTGCAGTGGGTTACATGATTTCTGAGCCCAACAAGGGTCTGGAAGCCATGTTCACCTTCATGAACACGGCCCGCATTGGCACGGCCTTTCAAGGTTTGGCCTCGGCCGAGCTGTCGTACCAGGGTTCTTTGCCGTATGCCAAAGAGCGCCGCTCCATGCGCGCTTTGTCGGGCAAGAAAGAGCCAGAACAAGTGGCAGACGCTCTGATCTGGCACCCTGATGTGCGCCGCATGTTGCTCACGCAAAAGGCGATTGCCGAAGGCGCGCGCTGCATGATTTACGATGCCGCCAAAATTGCCGACCATTTGTTCAATGCCGTAGAAGCAGGCGACAAAAAAGCCTACACCCGCCATGAGAATGACCTGGGTTTCTACACTCCCGTTTTGAAAGGCTTTTTGACCGAGTTGGGTCTGGAAGCGGCCAATCTGGGCATGCAAGTTTTTGGTGGCCACGGCTACATTGGCGAGCATGGCATGGAGCAAATCGTGCGTGATGCACGCATCTCTACACTGTACGAAGGCACCACTGGCATCCAGGCGCTGGACTTGCTGGGTCGTAAAGTGTTGTTGTCGACCAAAGGCAAGTGCGTACGGGATTACACCCTGGGGATGGTGAAGTTCGCCAAGTCCAGCGTGCTCAAGCGCAGCCGCTTGGGTTCCATGGCACGGTCTCTGTCACTGCGTGCGGCCGAGTGGAATGCGCTGACGCTGGCCATCATGCTGCGTGCACGAAAAGACCGCGAAGTAGTGGGTGCGGCCAGCTATGACTACCTGATGTATTCGGGTTACGTGATGATGGCCTACACGTGGGCGCAGCAAGCTGCCAAGGCCCAAGAGTTGCTGGACAGCGGCACCGGCAAGGAATCGGCAGAGTTCTACCGCGCCAAGATCCAGACTGCCGAGTTTTACTTTGACCGCCTGCTTCCGCGCGCCAACGCCCACCGTACCGGCGCATTGGCCTCTACCAAGAGCCTGATGCAGATGGACAAAGAAGACTTCGCAATGCTCTGAGGCCCGTGCGGGGGTGGGTGCTACGGCTTCTGCCTCTGTCCACGATCAAAAACGGCGTCGCCCATGGCTTGGGCAGACGCCGTTTTTTTGTGCAAGACAATGCCAAAATGGCGTATGTCCGAATTGCCGTTACCCCCTCCATCCGACTCCATCCAAGCCACCAGCAACCAGCCGCGCAACCCTTTGCATGGGTTGACGTTAGAGGCCATCGTCACGGCGCTGGCCGAGCACTATGGTTGGAACGAGTTGGGGGTGCGCATTCCGGTGCGCTGCTTTACCCAAGACCCCAGCGTCCGGTCCAGCCTCAAGTTTTTACGCAAAACTCCCTGGGCGCGTGAGAAGGTCGAAGGGCTGTACCTGTTTATGCTGCGCGAGGTCCGCCGCAGCGGCCAGGGTTAATTCCACGGTGGCGACGCTGCGCGGATAATCAACCCGCAGCACAGTTGCCGTGCGCGGCCTAGAGGCCGCGCTGTTTACACCACCTACAGGAGACCACGCCATGCCTTCCAACGCGACCCCAAGCACAACACCCGCCACCTACGGCTTTCACGCCCGTCTGGGTAAGGTTGACTTTGCCGCCGGTGTGGAGCGTGTCACCGCCGCCCTGAAGGCCGAAGGTTTTGGTGTGTTGACCGAGATTGACGTGCAAAGCACCATGAAAGCCAAGCTGGGGGTCGACGTGCCCGCCCACCGCATATTGGGCGCATGTAACCCCGCGCTGGCGCACCGTGCCTTGACGGCAGAGCCCGACATTGGCCTGCTGTTGCCCTGTAACGTGGCGGTTCGCCAAGACGCCAATGGTGAAGTGATTGTGGGTTTTATCGACCCCATTGCCATGATGCAAATGACCACCCACCCCGATATTGCCCAGGTGGCGAAAGAGGCGCGTGAGCGGCTGCAGCGCGTCTGCGCGGTGCTGGCGTAATGCAACTGGGGTGGGCTTCTGGCCCGCCGATACTGAGCGGTAAAGGAGACGCGACTTGATTAAGTTGTACCAATACGAGCCCGCCGTGGGCTTGCCCAACGCCAGCCCGTTTTGTATGAAGCTGGAGACCTATTTGCGCATGGCGCAGTTGCCGTTTGTGGTTCCCATGATCAAGCTGCGTGACATTGGGCGCGCCCCCAAAGGCAAGCTGCCCTATGTGCAGGACGGCACCACCATGCTGGCCGACTCCAACTTGATCATTGACTACCTTAAAACAACCTACGGTGACCGCCTGGACGTGTGGCTCAACGCCGAGCAGCGCGCGGTAGCGCTGGCGTTTCAGCGCCTGCTGGAGGAGAACCTGTACTGGGCGCTGCTCTACAGCCGCTGGATCGAACCCCAGGGCTGGGTGGTTACCAAAGACGCCTTTTTTGGCAAGTTACCTGCACCCCTGCGCTGGGTCATTGCGCCCATGGCGCGCCGCAGTATGCGCCAGCAACTGCATGGGCACGGCATGGGGCGCCATAGCCCCCAAGAGATCCACGCCATTGCCGCGCGCGACATCACCGCGCTGGCCGATTTCTTGGCCGATAAGCCTTATTTCATGGGGGATGAACCCTGTGCCCTGGATGCCAGCGCCTATGCATTTTTGGCCAACATCGTCTGGGTGCCGCTGGAGTCGGCACTGCACCAACACGCCTTGCAATACCCGCGCCTGGAAGTCTATTGCCGACGCATGCGTAGCCGCTACTACACATGAACCCAGCGCCTAACGACCCCCCGGATTCTTACCTAGAGCGCCGCGCGCTGATGCTGCTATTGGTGTGCGTGTCGCTTGCGATGGGCTGGATTTTGCTGCCGTTTTATAGTGCCATTTTGTGGGGCTTCATCATCGCGCTGCTGTTTACCCCGTGGTACGAATGGCTGCTGCCGCGCCTGCGTTTTCGGCGCACTCCGGCTGCCTTGTTGACCATGTTGATTATTTTGGTTCTGGTGGTGATGCCGTTTGCCCTGATTGCGGTGTCTATCGCCCATGAAACGAACCTGCTTTACCAGCGGGTGCAGTCGGGCGAGCTCAACCCCATGCTGTATTTGCAGGAGTTGTTTAACGCCTTGCCCAGTTGGGTGACTGGTTTGCTAGACCGTTTTGGATTGGTCAACTTCGGCGCCTTGCAAGACCGCTTGAGCACCTTGCTGGCGCAGGGTAGCAAGTTCTTGGCAACCCAGGCGCTCAGCGTGGGGCAAATCACTTTTCACTTTGTTGCCAATGTGTTTATCACCTTGTATTTGGCGTTTTTCTTGATCCGTGACGGTGACAGCATCGTGCGCGCCTTGCAGCAAGGTGTGCCGCTGACACCGGCGCAAAAAAAGGCGTTGGGGGTGCAGTTCACCACGGCGGTGCGCGCCACCGTGAAGGGCAATTTTTTGGTGGCGGCTTTGCAGGGCTCCCTGGGTGGCCTGGCGTTTTGGACGCTGGGTATTGGCGCCCCAGTGCTGTGGGCGGTGTTGATGGCGTTTCTCTCCTTGCTACCCGCAGTAGGTTCGGGGTTGGTGTGGGTGCCGGTGGCCATTTACCTAATGGTCAACGGCTCTGTCGGTGCCAGTTTGGCACTGTGCGCCTGGGGAGTGCTGGTGATGGGCCTGGTGGACAACTTCTTGCGCCCCATGCTGGTGGGCAAAGACACCCGCATGCCGGACTACGTGGTGCTGATCACCACTCTGGGCGGCATAGCAGCGCTGGGCATCAACGGCTTTGTACTAGGCCCCACCTTGGCGGCCATGTTTACCGCCGTGTGGCAACTGCATGTGTCCACCCGATCCGGTGTTGAGCACGTTTAGGGCGACCGGCGGGGTGCCAGCAAGACACGTTGGGCCAAGTTTCAACTGACTTGATTAGCCTCGCGGAGTCAGTGCGTCGCTATCTAGGTACCCATTCTTGGTCGATTCCTTCACGGCAATGGTGTGCGCCAGGTTGCGCGAAAGGCGCACCCCGTTAAAGCCCAACTTGGCTTTGGGGCCGACAAAGCAGTAGTTGTCGCCCCGCTGCACCGCCTTTACCACCCCATCGGCAACGACATCGGGTGTGCATCCGTGGGTGCGGTAATACGTTTGCTGCTGCAGCAATTGCCGCTGGGTGATATTGGCACCTACCGTCTTGCCTGCCAGCAGCGGGGTGTTGATGATGCCCGGGCAAACCCGCGTGATACCCACTGGGCTGCGTTCGGCTGCCAGCTCCATCGCCAGTACATCACTCAAGCCCAGTACCGCGTGTTTGCTGGAGGTGTAGGCGGTGATGTTGGGCGCGCCCAGAAAGCTGGCGAGCGAGCCAATGTTGACGATGCGGCGCGGGCCGCCAGCCGCCTTCATAGCGGGCAAAAAGGCGCGGCACATAAGGACGATGCCCATGAGGTTGACCTGGAACATGCGTTGCCACATCTCCAGCGACGTTTCCATAAATCCGCCGAGGTAATAAATGCCGGCGTTGTTCACCAGCACATCCAGCGCGCCCACATCGCTTTGCACGCGCGTGGCGCAGGCGTTGACAGAAGCCTCATTGGAGACATCGCACACATAGGCCAGGCAACTGGTTGCCCCGGCAGCCAGCACCAGTTGGCGGGCGCCTTCTAGTGTGGCTTCGTTCAGGTCGGTAATGATGACGCGGGCGCCTTGTTTGGCAAATGATTGCGCACACGACAGGCCAATGCCAGACGCTGCGCCCGTGATGAGAACCACTTTACTGTGGAGGGATGGGAGTGCAGACATGGTTTAAGGCGCCTTGGTGAGGTGGTGGGCTTGGTGGGCTGGCAGCAGTGATTCAGTGCTGGTTTTGTCAGGCTGCAGGCAGAAGAAGGCCGGCAGATGGTTTTCATGGGCGTAGGCTGGTAAATTGGAGTTGGAGGCGCACACCCTGCCGTCCTGTGTGAACTCAAAGTCGCGGAACCAAGTCACGCGGTCGGGCATGGGGTATACGACAAACTTCTTGTCTTTCTGGATGTAGCGGGTGATGCTGTCGGTGTTGTTGGTGGCAATCCAGACATCGCCATGCTTGTCTACGTTGAGAGCGTAGGGCAGCTCGAACTCGTTGGGCGCCAGCAGCGGCAGCGCGATGCTTTCAAACTGCTTGGTTGCGGGGTCAAAACGCATCAGGTAGCCCTCGTCAAAGGACGGAATCCACAAGATGCCGTTGCTGTCAAAACGCATGCGGCGCGGGCCGGTGTGCGGCACGTCGTATTCGGTGACTTGCAAGGTTTTGGGGTCGATATGGCCGATCTTGTTGGCCAGCAGCTTAGAGTACCAAATGCCGCCATCCTTGGGGTTGATGTCAATGCCATACGGCCAGTTCATGATGTCGCGTCCCCCGTTGAGCCATTTGTGGTGCGACAGCGCCAGATGCAAATTACCCTTTGGCCACAGCGCGGCAATTTTGAGCATAAAACCAAAAAAGTAGTCGGTGATGCCGCGCATGATGCCGTTGTGCGGCAGCGTCACCTCGGTGAATTGCGCCGTGTGGGTGTCAAACTTGAGAACCATGTTGGAGGCCAGTACGGTGAACCACAGGTTGTCGTCTTTGTCAGCACGGATGGTGTGCGAATACAGGCCCTTGTGCCACAGAAAACCGCGTGGAATGGGGTACAGCTTCCACGCTTTGGTGGTGGGCTGGAACATCAGCAAGTTCGACGACAGCGCGCCGGTGAAGAAGACGCGTCCGTCTGAAATTTGCACACCGCTGTGCGGGCCGTGCTTGCCGGTGAAGATGCCAATCGGCAGCTCGATACCGTGAAAGTTACCGCCTTCTTTTTCGTCGGTGACCGACATTTGATAGGTTTCTATTGTGCCGCTGGGGCGGTCCAAAATATAGACCTCATCACGGCCTTCGTCGATGCCCATTAGCTTGTCGTCATTCAAAACGATGGTGTCGTGCAAGAAAGACATGGGCGTACCCGCATGCCACTCTTCAATACGCGCTTTAGATTGTTCCGCCGAAAAATCGTGCACCTGAACAGCCTTGACCGGTTTTCCGTTATAGCCGTCTACCAGCAACTTGGTGATGTCTTGCGTTTCGCGCCAGGTGAGCAAAGCGGTGTAACCTTCCATGCGCCGCACGACCTTGCTCCACTCCTTTTTGTCACGCGGGCGGCGGGTTAGGGCGTTACCTTGTTGGTGGCAATAGCCACATTGCGAGATAAAAGTTTTTTTGAGCTTGTCGTTGCCAAAAGGCAGAACGGCGTTGTGGGCCGACGCCGTCAACGTGTCTGACAATTCCTCCACCGAGGCGATTTTGGCGACACCGAAATCGAGTTTCAGGTTTTGCTTCTCGGCCAGATTCACGTCTTTGGTCACGTCCCTGAAATACGGTGTACGCACACGCACTTGCAGCTTTCCGGTGAAGCTGGTGTCGATGGCGTAGTGCCCGCCTATGTCGGTGTAGACCGTTTCTTTGCGATTTTTCTCTGTGTTCCAAACGGTGACCATGGCGCCGGCAATCGGTTTGCCTTCCACTGTGCCAACACTGCCGTTGAGTGCCGCCCCGGCGTGGCTGAGCACTGTCACGCCCAGCAGCAGGGCCGCGAGCCCCAGTTGGGTGGTTGTTTTTTTCATCATGTGTCCCTGTCCGTTAGCCGAAGAAATAAAAGTAGGCGTGTCCCGCCGCCATGATCACGACCGACAGAACGATCGACACGACGACGTTGAGTGCCACTGCTTTAATGATTGCCATTGCATTTGCCTCCTGATAGTTTGAAAGTTATTTTTTATGCGTCGACACCGTCGATGCCGGATATTCCAGCGACTCCTTCAAGCCCAATAGGGCACCCGAAATCTTTTTGTGCAGAGCGCGCCGCAGCACACCACCCAGGCCCGGTATGCGCGAGCGAAAGCGCACCTCCCAGTGCACGCGCGTCCCCGCTCGGCCATTCACCATGCAAGGTTCCACCGCAACTTCGGCGGTGTAACAGCTCACTGGCAGGCCCTTGATCACGCGGTAGCGGTATGACGTGCCAGGTACAAACTCGGTGATCTCCTCATGTATCTCGCCAAACGGGCCACGGATGCCCCGTACCGCACCGCGCCCGTTAGCGGCGGTGTCACCTGCACGCAGCACGCGTGAAGCGCCCAAGCCCGACCAGTTGCCTAGGTTGGCATGGTCGCTAACTCGGCTAAAGGCCGACGCGATGGGCGCGGCAATCTCGGTGGTCACCACAAATTGCTGGTTGTCGGCCTGCGGGCGTTGGTGGATGGGCGACGGCAAGAAGCCGAACAGGCGGTGCCCCAGCTTCCAGCGCGCCCACATGAACTCAAACGAGAAACCCAACGGGTCTTGCACATACACGCAACCCGCTACGCCCATCTGAATGTGGGGGCAGTTGGGTTTTGCCCCGGCGGCCCGTGCACGGCGGCGCATGGCCCGCAGACCTGCCGGTCCGCTCGGATCACCAAAGGCCACGTTGAGAATGCGCTGATCACACAGGCGATAGTCAGCGGGGAAGGGCTGGCCGATGGGATCGTGGTACTGCACCGCTTCGAACAGGATGCTCTCGTTGCCGCTGCCGCCTATGAATACGCGCCGTGTGCAGCGCGCGCCATCTAAATTCCAGATCGCCTCGTGCGCGTCGTCGTGCAGGGCGATGTTGCTCACGCGCATCCCTAAACCTTGGGTCAAGAAGGCCGTTGTTTTTTCTAAATCTGGGGTGGATAAGGTGATCGAGCGAATGGCCACTGGGCAGGCCATGCGACTGTCCATGCGGCCCCTGTCATTGCCTTCGGGCAATGGGTCAGCTTCCATGATCTCAACGTACACGCCATCCGGATTGCGCACGCAGGCGCGGCGCTGGCCCAGCACGCCTACGGGTGGCGCTAAGGCGGTGCTGCCGTGGGCCGCTAGGCTTGCCAGTGCACCATCAAAATCCGCCACCCAGACACCGCAGCGGCTGTAGCCCAAGTCACATGCGCGGTAGGTGTGGGGCATGAGTGTCGAGTGGGGGGATTCGTACTGAAACATCTCAATCTGCGCCCACGCGCTGCGCCCGACCAGGCACCAGCAGGTCATGACCAGGCCGCGAATGCCCTGGATCATGCCGGTTACCGGGCCGCGAAACAGCATGCGGTTGCCCCTTGCTGGCAGAAACCCCAGCCCTTCACGCCACCAGGCTTCGGTGCGCCGCAGGTCTAACACGGCAAAGGCGATTTGATTGAGCGGTATAGGTGGATTCATGGTGGCGCATTGGTCGTAAAAATTGAGTCGCAATCCGCCATAAAAATGCCGGTGAGCCACGCATGGCAGCGGCAACGGCAACGGTAATTGCGGTGCAGCTGTTGTGCTGCGTATTCTGGTAAAGATTGGATCGCCGCTCCTTAACATTTCGTCTCAACATGCAAACCCATGCCCCTTTTTTACGCGATCTCAAGCATGATTTGTCTGACGTCGGCGGTGCATGCATTGGGGTGGTTGTGGTGACAAAAACCAAACCTTGATTGGCACAGGTTCTGGCAAATTGAAGTGTTAAACCGCACACGGTTGTGACGCTGGACTCTAGTGGATTGCTACCCGCAGTCAACGTCTGGTCCGCAGCGATAGCGCCCCCAATCCCAGATGGTCGCTCAATGATCCGGTCGAATATTTAAAAACTTATTTTGGGTCTGAAGCCCTGAGGAGACTATCTTGAAAAAATACGTGTTGAACTGTTTGGGGGCCTGCGTTTTGGCACTCTCCATTGCGCCCGCCATGGCCGGTACTTACACCCAAACCAAATACCCCATCGTGTTGGTGCACGGTGCGATGGGCTTCGACAATATTGGCCCTGTGGAATATTTCTACGGCATTCCGTCAGCCCTGCGTGCCGACGGTGCCAAGGTCTACACCGTACAGGTTTCTGCACTCAACAGCACCGAAGTTCGTGGCGAACAATTGCTAACCCAGGTGAAGCAAATTCTGGCTGCAACGGGTGCTACCAAGGTCAACCTCATCGGTCACAGCCATGGTGGGCCAACAGCCCGTTACGTGAGCTCGGTGCGCCCTGATCTGATTGCGTCGGTTAGCTCTGTTGCCGGCGTGAACAAAGGCTCGCCTGTGGCAGACATTTTGACCAAGGTGGCCCCACCTGGATCGATTTCTAACGCGGCCATCACATCGGTTACCAATGGTTTTGCAAGCTTCGTTAATTTCATGTCGAATGGTGGTAGTGGTTTGACCCAAAACTCCAACGCAGCGCTGCTTTCGATGAACACTCCGGGCTCTGCCAAATTTAATAAGGCACACCCCGAGGGCCTCCCCACCGGTGCATGTGGTGAAGGCGCGTATTCGGTGAAAGGCGTGGCGTACTTCTCCTGGAGCGGCGCACAACCCTACACCAGCGCATTGGATATATCGGACCCCGCTTTGGCCCTGACCAGTCTGGCTTTTGGTGGCGCCAAGAACGATGGTCTGGTGTCTAGCTGCTCCTCACACCTGGGTAAAGTGATTCGTGACGACTACGCCATGAACCACTTGGACGAAGTGAATCAGGTCCTAGGCGTGGTCAACATTTTTGAGACAAGCCCTGTCACGGTGTTCCGCCAGCAAGCCAATCGCTTGAAAAACATGGGCTTATAAATGGTTTTGGGGGCGCACAGGGGCTTGGCGCCTTTGTGCGACCCCAACCCGCTAACGGGGTGTCGTTTGTTCGCTTACAAACCGCAACCTAGCCGCTTAACCCAGCCGTGTTTTCGTGGGGCTTAATCACTGGTAACGTGGAGTAGTTCTTCGTTTCAACATGCAAACCCAACCCCAACCCCAAGTCTTCATACGCGCCCGGGCCATGACCGGGCTGCAGCCGCTGGTGCATTCGCTCGGTGGTGACGTCGTGGCGTTGATGTCCCAATTTAATTTGGATGCGACACTGCTGGAGCAGCCTGATGCTATTTTGCCGTTGGATCGGCTCTCTGCATTGATGGAAGACGCAGCGGTGGTTCTTAACTGCCCCGACTTTGGGCTGCGCCTGTCCACCTACCAAGACATTGGGGTGCTGGGCTCTCTGGCCTGCATTGCGCTGTACGCGCACACGGCAGCCGACGCCATCGAGGGCATTGCCCGCCACCTGCCGTATCACAGTCCTGGCCTCAGCCTGACGCTGGTTAACGACGAACCATCGGGCTTGTCGCACGCTTGCTATGCGCTGCACAGCATCGACCCCACGCACACGCAGATTGTGGAGTTGTCTTACGGCATAGCCTACCAATTCATGAAGTCTATTTTGGGGGAAGGCGCTAGGGTGGTGAGCGTGCATTTGCGCCACGCGCCAGTGTCGACCCACGCGGGGTACCTGCCGTTTTTTGATTGCCCGCTGCAATTTGGGCAACCGCGTGATGCCTTGGTTTTTCCGCAGACCATTCTGGGCCATGTGATCGACGCCAAGAACGGGGACCTGTATGAGGCGGCGGCCCGGTTCGTGAGCCACACCATGCGCCGCTTCCCGCTGGATATAGGGCTACAGGTCGAAACGCTGGTCGATCGCCAGCTAGCCAACGGTGGCGGCAATGTGGTGCGTATTGCAGACCAGCTGAACCTGTCCCGCAGCACCTTGCACCGGCGCTTGGCACAGCAAGGCCTGAGTTTTGAGGGCATTGTCGATTCGGTGCGCCGCCGGCGTGCCGAGGAATACCTAGACCTGTGCGCGGTCCCCTTGCAGCAACTTGCAGCGCTGCTGGGCTACACCAACGGCGTGTCTTTACACCGCTCCTTTATGCGCTGGTTTGGCCAGAGCCCTTCATCCCTGCGCGCGCAGCGGGCGGAGAAAATGGCGCCGGACGACCGGGCCTAGGTGCAAGGCTCCGTCCACAGGCGGTCAATGCGGGTGTGGCTGTAGCGCAGCAGGGGCGGCCCTGTTGTTGTATAAACTGTTGTTTTGTACAGTATTTGCATGCCTGCCGTCACCCCCTCGCCATCCCCCGCCTACGCCGAGCTGCACTGCCTGAGTAGCTTCAGTTTCCAGCGCGGCGCCTCGCAGCCTGAAGAGCTGGTGGCGCGGGCTAGCTCGCTGG